>RZZW01000001.1 GCA_009929695.1 Clostridia bacterium | reverse complement strand
CGTCGCTCCTTCGTCGCGCCACCTTTCTACGCGCTAAGTGCCGACTTCGTCGGTTGCGCTACGCATAGCCTGCGGGCTAATCTCCTAAAGGAGAAGGCTTTCGTAGGCTTCCCCTTGAGGGGAAGCTGTCGGCGCAGCCGACTGATGAGGTGTATAAACGGCATTTGCCCGCAGTTGCCGCCAAACCCCATATATGCTATACTAATAACACTGTCAAAAAAGGGAGAACCACCTTGCTTAAATTTACCGACAAAACTTATTACGCGCTCGGTATTGTCGCTTCGACGGCCAATATCATCGGCGGCGCGGCGTTTATACTCGGCTCGTATCTATCGCTCATTTTTAGCATAGCGTCGATACTTGGCGGCGCAATGATGCTTTTTCTCACATCGGGCGCAAAGGGCGACAGAAAAAAGCAGCTCATGCTGTTTTTCTCGTCGATAATGCTTTTGTGCTCAATGCTTGGCGGCATAATAGGCACTGTCGGCGGCGCGCTCGCGTGGCCGCTGTTCGCGCTTTGGTATTTCCTCGACACAAAAGGCGAGGAAAGCAACGTGCACACGATGGCTTTCGTCACAATGCTGTGCGGCGTAATTCAGCTTGCGCTATCCTTTTTCCCGCTTGAACAGCGCGTTATGGGCTGCCTTGCCATAGCCTTTGCCGCCGTGCAGGGCGTTTTCGCGTGGGTGCTTTTCCAAAGAGAAAAGCAGCGCCAAAGCGAAAATCCCGAATAAAAACATACCTCTTTCGCATATATTTCGATGTTTACACTCGTCTTTTTGGAGGTTACAATTGAAATACTTACGCTTTGCGTGTATATTATGCGCCCTAGCGCTCTGCCTGTCGCTATACGCGTGCAGCGGCGCGCCGTCTGAAAGTCAAGCGTCGTCCTTGCCCTCGCAGGATTTTACAGAGGTTCCGTCCACAAGCCAAACCGCAGCAAAAGACCCGCTCAAATACCGCGCAATGTGGATAAGCTATCTCGACTGGGACAACGCCTTCGACACCTCAAGCGCAGCCGCTTTTGAAGCGTCGGCAACCGCGGCGTTCGACAAATGCGTAGCTATAGGCATAAACTGCGTCATAGTTCAGGTTCGCCCGTTCACCGACGCTGTGTACCCAAGCGAAATTTTTCCGTGGAGCAGCCTTATTTCAGGCGCGCAGGGCACAGCGCCCGATTATGACCCGCTCAAGATAATGATTGACGTCGCCCACGCCAAGGGCCTTGCATTTGAAGCGTGGATAAACCCTTACAGAGTTAAGCTCAACGACAAAAACCCCGGCGAGCTTGCCGCCACGAACCCCGCTGTTTTGCACCCCGAATGGGTCGAGACAGTCGACGGCGGAATGTATTTCAACCCAGCAATTCCCGAGGTGCAAACGCTCATAACAAACGGCGTTGTGGAGCTTGTCAAAAATTATAACTTCGACGGCATACAGTTTGACGATTATTTTTACCCCACCACAGACGCGTCGTTCGACGAGGAGGAATATCTCCTCTACGCAAATAACAAGCCACTCGACGAATGGCGGCGCGAAAATGTAAACACGCTTGTCAGCGGCGTTTACAAGGCGATAAAAGCCGAAAAATCAAGCGTAATTTTCGGCATAAGCCCGCAGGGGAATAACGATAATAACTACAATTCGCAGTACAGCGACGTGTCTATGTGGCTCAGTACAAAAGGCTACGTCGATTACATAATGCCGCAACTTTATTGGGGCTTTAATTACAAAACCTCCGGCGGGTCAGACCGCTTCGCGTTTAAAAATATTGTCAACGAGTGGCTCACAATGCCGCGCGACGACAGCGTTTCACTCGCAATCGGTCTTGGCGCATACAGAGTGGGCGACAGCGACGGAGGCAGCAACGACCAGTCTGAATGGTCGACAGGCCACAATCTCAAGGACATGACAGACGCGCTCGACGAGGTTGACGGCATAGGCGGCTTCGCGCTTTTCAGATACGAATTTGTGTTCGCAAGCCCAACAAATCACGAGCTTGCCACAAAGGAAGCGTCAGCACTTGCGGAGAAATATGCGGCGTAATAGATTTCAAATTTGCGGTGCACCGTATATCGGGAGGCGAAACGCCTCCCCTACAAGCTTATCTTGAAATCGTTGTAGGGGACGGGTTGCCCGTCCCGCCATACGCCCCAAATTTGCGCAAAACAAAAAATCGGCATCTCTGCCGATTTTGTAAAATGTTAAATCAATTTGCAAGGAATATCCGCGCTTTTAAGCGCTTTTATAAGCCTTGCGCCGTTCTCCTCCATGCCGTCTAAGCCGTAATGGTACGGCACAGTCATTTTTGGCATTGTCGTCATAGACTTTATCAGCGCAGGTATACGCGTTTCAAACTGCGGCATATTATAAATGCCGTCGCAGCATATAAACAGCACATCGCACGCAATATCCTCGTCGATTGTGTCGGTATCTCCCGATAGGTAATATTTGTATCCGTCAAATTCAAGCAGCACACCAAACCCAAAGCCCGCGGGGTGGTTTTTGTTTTCAGCCACAAGCGGTGTAACCGCAGCGCCGCACTCAAAGCCCACGGACGGCGAGTCGCAGCTCACTATGCTGATGTAATCGCTGTCCACGCCCATCTCGGATATAAGCTTTTTGGCAAGGTCGTGCGTCGTGACAAAGCACGTGTCGTCGCGGCGAAGCTTTTCAATATCCTCTGGCGAAAAATGGTCGGAATGCGGGTGTGTGATGATGATGAGGTCTGCGTCGTGTGTCGCGTGCGACACCATAAACGGATCAACCACAATAACGCGGTCGTCACTTTCAAATTGCACGCAGCCGTGCACAATACTTCGAACGGGGTCAAGAGCGCCCATACTATAATATCTCCTTTGCGTTATCTTCTCGTTTTCTCTGCAAATAATATATGCAAAGCGCCGAGAAGTTAATCATATATGCACATTGTACCACATTAGTGCAAAAAGTCAAAAATCGGAGGAAAAAATAATGAAAATTTCAATTCTAAAACGCGTTTTTGCCGTCTGCCTCACAGCCGCGCTGTGCCTTTCAATGGCGGCGTGCTCATCGGCAAGCAGCTCGTCTGTCGCAGACCCCGTCGAGCCTGACGACACAATCTACTGCACAGCCGGCGGCACAGTCACAATGCCCGACGGCTTTGAATACCCTGACACCGCGGGCACAATGGCGTTGCAGCTAGATGACACCACCCAAACCCTCGCGGGCAACCTTTATATTTTAAGATACAAAACTTCAAAATATTATTTCACAACCGGCACAACAATGACGTTTACCATCACCCCAAAGCTCACGGACACAGCGGGCGAGGACGTGACAACTAAATATACAGACGCAAACGTAGCGCTGTGGAAAAAGGGCGACAACGTTGCCGAATATATCAAAACGGTGCACTTTGCAGCCGACGGCACAACGCAAACCTACACCTTTGAGGGCCTTGAAGCGGGTGCTGAATACCGTTTTGCGTTCACATATACAACAAGCTCAAGATATCGCGTAAGCGGAAACTTTAACTTCACCGGTATCTCCGGTGAAGGCAGCGAGGACGAGACGGCGGCGGCAGAGGCATAAACCGCGCTTTTCTCCCCTAAATAAACGGAGGTCAAACCATTGAAAACATATCGTAAGCTAGTGTGGGTTCCTATACTTATCGGCACGGTGATAGCGCTCGCGGGCGCATCGGCGGTCATTTGGCCTGAGGTGCTCATAAAAATTCTGCCGATTTCCCTCGGGCTTTTGGCACTTTTGTACGGCGCAGTGCACATAGCGCTTGCCCTTGCGTGGAAAGAGCTCACCCCCGCGTCGCCGCGTGTTGTCGGCGGTGTGGCGGCGATAGTCGTCGGGTTAGTGTTCATCATCAACCGCGCGCTTTCCGTCGCCTTTATCGGCGTGCTGATAGGCTTGTTCGCAGTCGTCAGCGGCGTTATCCGCGCTGTTTATACATGGAAAAACCGTCCGTCCGACGGAACGTTCATGTACGCCGTCATCAACAGCGCCCTGCGCGTAATAATCGGCCTTTTGATGCTGTTTAACCCGTTCGCCAGCATGGCTGCGCTAGCAGTGCTCATCGGCGTGTACTTAGTTTTCACCGGCATATCAATCATCATAGGCACGCTGTGCTGCAAGGACACCTTTGACATTTGGTGGTGACAAGTTAAATAAAAAATAAGAGAGAAGAAAGAAAGGCAGACCTTATTTCTTCTCTCTTATTTCTTATTTTTACTGTTGTTTACCTTGCATTTTTGCACATTTATTATATAATAGTTCTATATATATCACGAAAGGCGGAGACTGCCTAATGCAAAATCTTGTCGAAAAGAAAATAAAATCCGCGCTGCCAATCTATATCGCGGCGGGCGCGTTTGTTGTCGCAGCGGTCATTTTGCCTATATATAAGCTGTGGGCGATAGTCGTTGCCGCGGCTTTGGCGTTTGGCGCGTATGTTGTGGCTGATAAAAAAATAAAGCCGCGCATAGTCATGGTCGAAGCACCCGCGACGATTTACGCAACAGGCGAGGCAGACCTTGATAAAACGCTCTCAAAGGCGGAGGCGGACTTAAAAACAATAGCCGCGCTCAACGTCCAAATTGCCGACGAGCAGCTTTCAAATAACATTTCTCGCATGGAAAAAGCAGGCAGAAACATTTTGAACGAAGTCTCCAAAAACCCTAAAAAGGCAAGAAGTATAAGTAAATTCGCCGCGTATTATCTGCCGACCTCAATTAAAATTCTCACCTCCTACGTCGAGCTTTCAAAAAGCGGCGCGGCAGGCGATAACGCAAAAAGCCTCATGAGCGACGTAAAAGCTAATTCCGACACCATCGCGACAGCCTTTGAAAAGCAACTCGACGCTCTTTTTGCCGACAAGGTGCTCGATGTGTCGTCCGATATAACAGTGCTCGACAGCATGATTCGCGGCGACGGCTTGACAAACGCCGAAATGACGGCGGAAAAACCCGATACAAAGCCAAATCTTACGCTTTAATTCACATCATTTTAACAATTGTATGATAGAATATTACCCATAAACAGAAAGGACTAAATCATAATGCCTGACACACAAAACTCCGCCACATTAACAGGTGCAACACCGGTGCTGACACTCTCCGACGATGCGCCCGTCGCGCCGTCGCTGACCTTGGACATCGAAGAGCCAAAACAGGCTGAACCACAGCCCGCGCCGCAGCCTCAGGCGAAAATCCTCGACGACAGCTCGCTCTCCGAGGACGAAAAAAAGCAGGTCGCGGATTTTTCTGAAAAAATAGACCTCACAAATTCAACTCAAGTGCTCCAGTACGGCGCGTCAAGCCAAAAAAAGGTCGCCGATTTCTCATCAGCCGCGCTTGAAACCATCCGCACCAAAGATTTGGGCGAGGTTGGCAACATGATAACAGACCTTGTCGGCGAGCTCAAGGGGTTTGACCCCAACGAGGAGACAAAGGGCTTTTTCGGATTTTTCAAAAAAAGCTCCGTTCAGCTTGATTCGCTCAAAACAAAATATAACAAGGTCGAGACAAACGTCGACAAAATCGAGGGTATGCTACAGGATCATCAAGTGGTGCTCTTAAAGGATATCGCAATGCTCGACAAAATGTATGAGATGAATCAGGTATATTTTAAAGAGCTCACAATGTACGTCCTCGCGGGCAAGAAAAAACTTGCCGAGACGCGCGAGACACAGCTTAAAGCGCTTGTCGAAAAAGCCAAAGCGTCAAGCCTTCCCGAGGATGCGCAGGCTGCTAAGGACTTAGCTGACCTTTGCGACCGCTTCGAGAAAAAACTGTACGACCTTGAGCTAACACGCAACGTGTCTGTGCAGATGTCGCCGCAAATCCGCCTTATTCAGTCAAACGACACAATGATGGCGGAGAAAATTCAGACATCTATCGTCAATACAATTCCGCTTTGGAAAAGTCAAATGGTGCTCGCGCTCGGCCTTGCCCATTCGCAGCAGGCAATCGACGCACAGCGCGCCGTCACAGATATGACAAACGAGCTGTTGCAGAAAAACGCCGCCGCTCTCAAGCAGGGCACAATTCAGGCAGCGCAGGAGTCAGAGCGCGGCATAGTCGATATCGAAACGCTCACCCAGACAAACCAAAGCCTTATCGACACGCTCGACGCCGTCGTCAAAATCCAAACAGAAGGCAGAGCCAAACGCGCCGCCGCCGAGGTGGAGCTTGGCAGAATTGAAAGCCAGTTGAAAGATAAGCTAGTCAGCATGGCGCAGACAAACATATAATTTTACCGCAAATTGTAGGGGACGGCGTCCTCGATGTCCCGCCATACGGTTCAACACAAATTGTAGGGGCGATTCACGAATCGCCCGCAAGCTTTGCACAAATTTCAACAACCGCACATTATTAAAGGAGCACGCCAATGAATAAATCTTTGCTTGAAAACCGCCCGCTTGCAAGCGTCGTGCTTGTGCTTGCGGTTGTCATATCAATATTCGGCATAGGCGGCGGCAAGCTTTCGTCAATAGGCAAAAAAGCCGAGGCGTACTTTGCCGAAAATATCATGGGCGACATAACTGTGCGCGAGGCCGCCGCGGGGACTTTTCTCGACGCGACAAAGCAGAGCGTAGGCGGCACAGACGCGTATTCCGCCGTCGAAAAAGCCGTCGCACAGCTTGAAAAAGCAGATGGCGCAAGCGAAATTTATAAGGCGAATGTTCAGCTCACAAGCGCCGTAGAGCTGCTTTACGGCGAATACTGCGCCAAAAATGGCGAGCCGAAAACCGGCAGC
This sequence comes from Clostridia bacterium, assembly GCA_009929695.1. GTDB lineage: Bacteria > Bacillota > Clostridia > Oscillospirales > Ruminococcaceae > Ruthenibacterium. The sequence continues at coordinate 185,941 of RZZW01000001.1, read as the reverse complement.
GTAGAGCAGGAGCAGCTATCCGAATTACGCAGCCGCGACGCGATAATCTCGCACTCAACGCAGGAGTATAATGACTTAGCGCGCGACGCAGAAGAAAAAATGAGCGGCTTCCCCGCAAGCCTTATCGCGTCGGTAACAGGCTCTAAGGTTACACAGTTCGCGTAAAAGCAAAGGAAAAGTAAATGAAAAAACGCATTTTATCGTTTTTAATGTCGCTTTGTCTTGCCGCCGCTATATGCGCCCCCGCATTTGCACTTGGCACAGGCAAGCCGACAAGCTATGTCTCCGACGGCGCAGACGTAATTTCGTCTGACACCGAAAGCGACCTAGCGACCAAAAATAATTACCTCGAGCAAAACGCAAAGGGCGCACAGATAGCCATCGCCACCACCACAAGCCTCGGCGATTACACTATGGAAAACTACGCCTACGAGCTTTTTAACGAGTGGAAGGTCGGCTCGTCGTCTGAAAATAACGGCGTTTTATTAGTCCTTTACGTCACGCCCGACACCGAAGACGGCGACTATCAAATGGTGCAGGGTAAAGGCATCGAAAGCACACTGCCAACCTCGACCCTGAGCCGCATTTTGAGCAATTACCTTGAACCCGATTTCGCCAAAGGCGACTATGACGCAGGCGTAAAAAAGACAATCGAGCAGGTATATATGCAGCTTTGCAATATATACGGCATCAGCACGCAGCAAACAACCACACAAAATACCCCCGTCCCTCCAACGCAAAACCCATACTACGATGGCTATGCAGGCTACGGCTATGAGGAAGACAGTGGTGGTGGAATGTTTGGCATTATCGCGACGGTTATCGCGCTTATCGTTGTCATAACAATCATCAGCTCAATCACGCGCCCGCGCCGATATGGAAGGTATAATCCCACGTCCTACGGCTACGGCTATCGTCCGTATAGGTATGGCTACGGCATATTCGGCAACCCGTTCGGCTTTTCATATCGTCATGCCCCGCGCCCGCCGCGCACACCAAATCCGCCCCCACCCAACATGGGTTTTGGAGGCAGAGGCGGCTACGGCGGAGCGTCGCGCAATAACGGCGGCGGCTTTTCAAGCGGCGGCGGTATATTCGGCGGCGGTGGAAGTGGCTTCGGCGGTGCTGGCCGCCACTCCGGCGGTTTTGGCGGAGGCGGCAGCTTCGGAGGCTTCGGCGGCGGTTCATCAAGAGGTGGCGGCGCAGGCAGAGGTCATTAAATTTAAAATTAAAACACGGCGCTGTGCATGGTAATACAACGCCGTGTTTGGCATTATTGCCTTTTTGCACAATAAATTACGCTTTTCTTTTTGCTTGTATACAAATGGCTTAATTGTACACATTGTGGTATTCTATATACATAAGTAAAATATTATTTTTGGAGGTAAACATTATGGATATTCGTTATTCTGCAAATCAGCGCGATTTTAAGCGCTATACTACTGAGGAGACTCGCGACGAGTTTCTTATTCAGGGCTTGTACAAAGCAAACGAGGTCACAGCCGTTTACAGCCATGTAGACCGCATGGTCACGCTCGGCTGCATGCCCACAACAGAGACTGTCTCCATTGACAAGGGCATTGATGTATGGGCAAACTTTGGCACAAAGTTCTTCCTAGAGCGCCGCGAAATCGGTATTTTCAACATCGGTGGCGAGGGCTGCGACGGCACAATTACAGTCGACGGCACTGTCTACGAGCTTGGCTATAAAGACTGCCTTTACATCACGCAGGGCGCAAAAGAAGTGCTTTTCGCAAGCAAAAACGCTGACAAGCCCGCAAAATTCTACATGGTTTCAGCGCCCGCACACTGCGCGTATGAGACACGCCTTATCAAAATTGCCGACGCCGCAAAGCGACCGCTCGGTGCAATGGAAACATCAAATAAGCGCGTCATCAACCAGTTTATCCACCCCGACGTGCTCAAAACCTGCCAGCTCTCAATGGGCATGACAGTGCTCGACCCAGGCAGCGTATGGAACACCATGCCCTCACACACACACGAGCGCCGCATGGAAATTTATATGTATTTTGAAGTCCCGCAGGACAACGTCGTGTTCCACATGATGGGCGAAGGCGACCAAACACGCCACATCGTCATGCAGAATGAAGAAGCCGTTATCAGCCCGTCATGGAGCATCCATTCAGGCTGCGGCACAAGCAACTACACCTTCATCTGGGCAATGGGCGGCGAAAACCAAGCCTTCGACGACATGGACAACATCCCCACAACAAGCTTGCGATAATTTAATTTATAGTGTAAAATAAAGGTGCTGTTGCCAATGTGTAGCAGCACCTTTATTCGTTGAACATTACTAACGGACGCCATGTATGGCGTCCCTACATTGTCGCAAGGCGTGTAGGGGCGATTCACGAATCGCCCGCGCAAGTTTGCACGAGCAAATGCGGTCAAAAAGGAGCAACATGGAATTTTCAGCCTTATTCTGCGTTTTAAACGCCAAATATATTCACTCGTCGCCTGCGCCGTGGTGCCTTTTGGCGGGCGTGAAGCAGTATGCACCGCATATAAACGCGCAGGTGCTTGAAGCGACTATAAACGAAAAAGAGGACGACGTGCTCGTGCGGATTTTGTCAAAAGCGCCAACCGTCGTCACCTTTACATGCTATATATGGAACATCACCGAAACGCTGCGGCTCACAAAACGCATAAAAAATGAGCTTCCAAGCATAATAATCGCGCTCGGAGGCCCCGAAGTAAGCTACAACGCCGCCGAGATGCTCGCGACAAATAACGAAATAGATTACATTTTATCCGGAGAGGGCGAGGAGAGCGTTCCCGCATTTTTGTCGTGCCTTGAAAAATCCGAAGCGCCCACACCGCAAATCGTAAGCGGCCTGTGCACGCGCGAAAAAATCAGCGAGCCGTGCGTATTAGACGGCGAGGTGCCAAGCCCCTACACGCCCGAATATCTCGCCGCGCTCGGCGGGCGCATAGCGTATCTTGAAACAAGTCGCGGTTGCCCGTACTCCTGCGCGTTCTGCCTTTCGGGGCGCTGTGGAAAGCCGCGATATTTCAGCCTTGAAAAGTCGTTTGAAAACATTTTACTCCTGTCAAATTCCGGCACGCAGACAGTCAAATTCATCGACAGAACCTTCAACGCAAATCCCGCGCACGCGAATGCTATTTTGCAGTTTATCCTGGGTAATTACGGCACAAAAATCCCCGCCGGAGTGTGCTTTCACTTTGAGCTTGCGGGCGATATCTTGCGCGAAGAGACGTTTAAGCTGCTTCAAAAAGCCCCTGTCGGCGCGTTTCAGCTTGAAATCGGCATGCAGTCGTTTTGCGAAAAAACCCTCGCGGCGGTGCGCCGAAAAACAGATACAACAGTGCTCAAAAAGAACATACAGCGTCTTGTCGCCATGCAAAATATGCACGTGCACATAGATTTAATCGCGGGCTTGCCTTATGAAAACATTGCCACCTTTGCTCAAAGCTTCAACACCGCCTACGCTCTCGGCGCAAATATGCTTCAGCTCGGCTTTTTAAAGCTTTTGTACGGCAGCGCCATGCGCGACGAACCGCAGGAATTTCCGTGCGAATTTTCGCTAACGCCGCCATATGAGGTTACTTCAACACCGTGGCTCGCGCCTAAGGATATCGCCATTTTGCGAAGCACCGAGGACGCGCTAGAGCGCATATACAACAGCGGACGCTTTCGCGAGACAGCCGCGTATATGCTCGCCAAAACAAGGCTAACGCCGTTTGATTTTTATACCCAAATAGGCGGTGTCCCCGCGAAAACTCCGCTTGACGAATATGCACAAATTCTTTACGAAAAATGCGTCAATATGCCGAATGTCGAAAAAGATTTTCTGCGCGACGCAATGGTGTGTGATATGCTTTCGATAAACAGCACAGGCAAGCTTCCAAAATGTCTGCAAGTTAAAGACGACATGCTGCGCAAAGCAGTCATAGCGCTGTCGCAAAACCCCGAAACCGCGCCAAAAAAAGGAATAAAACGCGGCACTGCGCTTCTTTACGGCGCAAAATGTGCCGTATTTGTCGATTACACACAGAAAAACGCCGTCACAGGACGCTATCTTTTACATAAGTGCGCAATTGACAATTTGCCGCGCAAATGATATTATATATAGTAATATAGATTATCTGAAGGAGGGGCACGCCATGAGAAATTTCGTCACTGAAAACAAACTCTACGTGCCTTGTTCCATTTTTAAAAACAGGGCTTTTTAAACTTTTCCTTTTTGGGAAAAGTTTTTTTTTGCCCAAATAGTAACCCCCTTGTCATTCTGAGCGCAGCGAAAAATCTTATGTGCTCGCTTGCAAAAAAACAAAGATTCTTCGTCGCTGCGCTCCTCAGAATGACATACCGAAAGCCAATAAAATAAAACCGGAGGTGCACGATATGCTTATAAAAAATGCCGCTGTGACGGACGCGCAGGGCACAAAAACCGCCGATATTTTAATAAAAAAAGGCCTTATCGCCAAAGTTGAGCCGAATATCACGGCTGACGGCGAGGAAATCATCGACGCAACAAATCTTGCGGCTCTGCCCGCATTTATCGACCTGCACACACATTTTCGCACGCCGGGCTTTGAGTATAAAGAGGACATTGAGAGCGGCTCAAAGGCGGCGGCGCGCGGCGGCTACACGTTTGTTAACTGCATGGCTAACACAAAGCCCGTCTGCTCAAGCGCCGCCATAGCGCAAAGCGTCATGGACGAGGCAAAGCGCGTAAATCTTTGCGGCGTAAATCAAGTGGTGTCAATTACAAAAGATTTCGACGGCAAAACAGTCAGCCATTTGACCGCACTGCCAAAAAATATCCGCGTCATAAGCGAGGACGGCAAGGGCGTGCAGAGCAATTACGTCATGTGGCAGGCAATGAAAATCGCCGCTGAAAAAAACCTCATCGTCATGAGCCACGCCGAGGATATGGACATAAGCCCATACGACTACCGCCTTGCCGAAAATATCGAGACGGCGCGCAACATCTTCCTCGCCGAATATACAGGCGCAAGGCTGCATATGTGCCATGTCTCGACAAAAGAAGCGCTGCAAAGCGTGCTCGACGCAAAAAAACGCGGCGTCAAGGTGACAAGCGAGGTCACACCACATCACATTTGGTTTGCGGACACGCCCTACCGCGTCAACCCGCCCATACGCACGGCGGCGGACGTTGAATATCTCATAAACGCCATGAAAAACGGCGAGGTTGAAGCCATAGCGACAGACCACGCCCCGCATTCACCCGAGGATAAGGCGAACGGCGCGCCCGGCATGGTTGGGCTTGAAACAGCGTTTTCCATCTGCTACACAAAGCTTTGCGTGCAGAATAAAATGCCGCTTGAAACGCTGTCAAAAATGATGAGCCGCGGCGGCGCGGAGGTTTTGGGCTTAAATAAAGGTCTTATAAAAGAGGGCTTTGACGGCGACATAACGCTTGTCGATTTAAACGAAAGCTATACCGTAAACCCCGACGATTTCGCGGGCAAAAGCCACAACACCCCCTACGCGGGCGAAACGCTGACAGGCAAAGTTAAAATGACAATAAAAGCCGGAAAACTGACATATATGGAGGAAAAACAATGCTGAACATTGACAAACTTTATGAATCCGTAGAGGCCAAAGGGTGCGTATGCGTCGGGCTCGACACCGATTTTTCGTATATCCCCGAAATGGATATCCACTGCGAAATGACAAAGGGCGAAAACATCTTTGAGTTCAACAAAGAGATAATCGAAGCCACAAAAAACGACGCGGGCTGCTATAAGGTACAGATTGCATATTACGAATCGCTTGGCATAGACGGGCTTATCGCCTACAAAAACACGCTCAAATATTTGCATGATAACAAGCTTATCGCTATTGCCGACATCAAGCGCGGCGACATTGCAAAAACAGGCGAGCTGTACGCGAAAGCGCATTTTGAGGGCGATTTTGAAGCCGATTTCGTCACGCTCGCTCCGTATATGGGGCTTGACTCAATCAGCCCATACGCTCCGTATTTTGAAAAAGGCAAGGGCGCGTTTGTGCTCTGCCGCACCTCAAACGGCGGCGCTAAGGACTTTGAATATGAAAAATTAGCCGACGGCCGCCATGTTTATGACCTTGTGGGAGACAAAATAAACGCGATGGGCAAGGATTATATGGGCGAAAAAGGCTATTCGTCGCTAGGGCTTGTCATCGGCGGCACGCATATTGAAGAGGCGGTTGAAATCCGCGCAAAATATAAGGACAGCTTTTTCCTCATCCCGGGCTACGGCGCACAGGGCGGCAAGGCCGAGGATATTGCGCAGTATCTTATAAACGGCAACGGCGGCGTTGTAAATTCAAGCCGCGCGATATTGATGGCATACAAAAAGCAAGCGGGCGTAGGCTTTGCCGAGGCCGCGTATAACGAGTGTGTAAACATGAGAGGAGCGATAGCGGATGCCTGCGGCAAGCTTTAATTCAAAGGTTCTGTCAAACGAGCAGCTTTGCTCAAACATCTACTATATGCGCACCGCGTGGAACCCCTCGACACCCGCGCCAAAAGCGGGGCAGTTCTATATGTTGCGCGCTTGGGCGGCAGATGAAGCGCCGGTGCTTTCAAGACCGATAAGCCTTCATCTTTTCGACGAAAAAACGCAGACGCTCGGATTTTTATACGAGGTAAAGGGCAAGGGCACAGAAAAGTTTGCGGCGCTTAAACCAGACGACACATTGTCGCTCACAGGCCCCTCAGGCAACGGCTTTCCTATGGAAAAATTGAGCGGAAACGTCGCGGTAGTCGGCGGCGGCATAGGCACAGCGCCGCTTTATCAGCTCGTGCGCGAGCTGTGTGCAAAGGGCGTAAACGCCGATTTCTACGCGGGCTTTCGCGACGAGACATACCGCCTGGACGCCTTTGAAAAAACGTGTCAGGGCGTTCACGTTGCAACAGACACAGGCAGCCACGGGCATAAGGGCTTTGTGACGGACTTGCTCGACGCGTCAAAATACGATGCGGTTTGCGTTTGCGGGCCTGAAATAATGATGGAAAAAACCGCAAAAATGGCAATGGCGGCGGGCGTGCCCGTGTACGTCAGCAAGGAGGCCGTCATGGCGTGCGGCGTTGGCGCGTGCCTCGGCTGCACCTGCAAAACAAAGGACGGCCTTGCGGGTGTGTGCAAAACAGGGCCGATTTTTGAGGGGAGTGTGCTTTATGGCTGATATTTCAGTTGAGCTTTGCGGCGTAAAAATGGCGAGCCCAATCATCGGCGCGTCAGGCACATTCGGCTTCGGCGTTGAATATTCGGGCATTGTCGACATGAAAAAGCTCGGCGGCGTGTCCGGCAAGGGCTTAACCCTCGGCGGCAAAGCGGGCAACATGGGCACAAGGCTTTTTGAAACGCCGTCAGGAATAATAAATTCAATCGGGCTTCAAAACCCGGGCGTGCAGTACTTTATCGACAACGATTTGCCCGAGATGAAAAAGCTCGGCTGCGCCGCAATAGCAAACCTCGGCGGCGGCAGCATTGAGGACTACGAACAGGGCGCGCGCCTGCTCGATAAAACCGACATCGACATTTTAGAGCTTAATATAAGCTGCCCCAACGTCAAAGCGGGCGGCATGGCGTTTGGCGTAAAGGCGGACTGCGCGCATGACATAGTCAGCCGCGTGCGCAAATGCACGGCAAAGCCAATGATGGTAAAATTGAGCCCCAACGCCGAAAATATCACCGAAATGGCGCTTGCCTGCGAAGCCGCAGGCGCGGACGCACTCAGCCTTGTCAACACATTTCAGGCGATGGCGATAGATATTGAAAAGCGAAAGCCGGTTTTCGACAACGTTTTTGCGGGGCTTTCGGGTCAAGCCATTCGCCCTATTGCGCTCAGAATGGTTTATCAGGTGTGCAAAGCCGTAAAGGTGCCTGTCTGCGGGCTTGGCGGCATAGCCACAGCGCACGATGCAATAGAGTTCATCATGGCGGGCGCGACAGTAGTGCAAATAGGCACAGCCAATTTTTCAAACCCGCACGCCTGCACCGACATAGCCGACGGCATTTCAAAATGGATGGACGCGCACGGCGTGAAAAATTTAGCGGAAATCCGCGGCGCGGCACTTTAAGCTGCCCACATCATCTATATGTAGGGGCGATTCAAGAATCGCCCGTAGCCGTATTTGAGCACAAACCTATCGGGCGATTCGTGAATCGCCCCTACGATAAACAAATATGTTGAAAGGGAGATTATAAATGAACGAGAACATTGAAATTTTGAAGGAATGCGGAGCTTTTTTGGAGGGACATTTCCTGCTTTCGTCAGGCCGTCACTCAAACGCATACTGCCAAATGGCAAAGCTTCAGCAGTACGCCGATAAATCGGCAATCGTGCTTGCGCCTGTCGCCGAAAAGCTTAAAGCAATGGATATCGACGTAATCGTCGGCCCCGCAATGGGCGGCATTGTGTACGCCTACGAATTAGGCCGTCAGCTCGGCAAACGCTCCATTTTCACAGAGCGTGTTGACAATGTAATGACGCTCCGCCGCGGCTTTGAAATCGCCGAGGGCGAAAGATGCCTCATCATGGAGGACGTTGTCACAACAGGCATTTCAAGCCTTGAGACAAAGCGAGTCATCGAGGAGCACGGCGGCGTGTGCATCGGCATTGCCTGCGTAGTTGACCGCTCAAAGGGCACAAGCCCAATCCCGGTTGTCGCAAGCGCGTTTCAGTTTAACCTCGACAATTATCTCCCCGAAGAATGCCCCATCTGCAAAGAGGGCAAGCTGCCGCTCGTAAAGCCGGGCAGTCGCAAAATGAAGGTGTAATAGCAACAAATTTGCACAGAGAGGACAACGAATGAAAGCATTTTTAATACTTGCAAACGGCATGACGTTTGAGGGCGAAAGCTTTGGCGCAACGGGCACAACAGTCGGCGAGGTCGTGTTCAACACAGGCATGGTCGGCTATGAGGAAACCCTCACAGACCCAAGCTATTACGGACAAATAATCACACAAACCTACCCGCTCGTCGGCAATTACGGCGTGAATGGCGAGGACGCAGAGAGCGCGCGCATTTGGGCGTTTGGCTATATAGTACGCGAGGTTTGCGATTACCCGAGCAATTTCCGCTGCAAAATTTCGCTTGACGAGTTCTTAAAGCAGCAAAATATAATCGGCATAAGCGGCCTCGACACGCGCCGCCTCACTAAAATAATCCGCGAAAGCGGCGTTATGAACGGCGCAATTACAACAGCTTACGCAACAGCAAAGGACGCTCTTGCCGACGCTGCACTCATGCAAAAAATAAAAGCATATGTCGTGACGGATGCTGTTAAAACAGTCACCACCGATAAAATCGAAACCTTTAACGACGGCGGCGAATATCACGTTGCGCTGTTCGATTTAGGCTACAAGAAAAATATTTTGCGCAATCTTATAAAGCGCGGCTGCAAGGTGTCGGTTGTGCCCGCAATGACGAGCGTTGACGAGCTTAAAAGCATGAAAATCGACGGCATCATGCTCTCAAACGGCCCCGGCGACCCCGCAGAGGACGCGGCGCTTATAGCAAATATCCGCGAAGTGTCCGAAATGGGTCTGCCTGTTTTCGGCATATGCTTAGGCCACCAGATAATGGCACTCGCAACAGGCGCAAAAACCTGCAAGCTCAAATACGGCCACCGAGGCGTAAATCAGCCTGTGACCGACTTTGCGCAAAACCGCACCTACATCACAATCCAAAACCACGGCTACGCAGTCATAGGCGACACGGTTGACACAAACATAGCCGAGGTCAGCCACACAAACGCAAACGACGGCACAGTCGAAGGCGTGCGCTATAAAAATATCGACTGCTTCACGGTGCAGTTTCATCCCGAAGCGTGCGGTGGGCCGCGCGATACCGAATATCTTTTTGACAACTTTGTCGCAATGCTGAAAGGGGGCAAGCAGTAATGCCGAAAAATCCTGACATCAAAAAAGTGCTTGTCATCGGTTCAGGGCCTATCATCATAGGTCAGGCGGCTGAATTTGACTACTCCGGCACACAGGCGTGCCGTGCGCTAAAAAGCGAGGGCATCGAGACGGTTTTGCTAAACTCAAACCCCGCCACAATTATGACAGACCGCGACATCGCCGACCGCGTATACGTCGAGCCAATGACGCAGACAGTGCTAAAACGCATTATCGAAATCGAAAAGCCCGACTCTATTTTGCCAAACCTCGGCGGTCAAACAGGTTTAAACCTCGCCATGGAAATCGCCCGCAGCGGCTACCTTGAAAAAAGCGGAGTGCGTCTGCTAGGCGCAAAGCCCGACACAATCGACCGCGCCGAGGACAGACAGCTGTTTAAAGACACAATGGAAAAGCTTGGCGAGCCTGTCATTCCCTCGCGCGTTGAAGAGACAATCGACGGCTGCGTGGAGTTTGCCGAGGAAATAGGCTACCCCGTCATCGTGCGCCCCGCGTTCACAATGGGCGGCACAGGCGGCGGCATCTGCAAAACGCCCGAGGAGCTTCATTATATAGCCACAAACGGCCTGCGCCTTTCGCCCATCACGCAGGTGCTCATCGAAAAATGCATCAGCGGCTGGAAAGAAATCGAATACGAGGTCATGCGCGACGCAAAGGGCAACGTCATCACCGTGTGTAACATGGAAAACTTTGACCCTGTCGGCGTGCACACAGGCGACTCTATTGTCGTTGCGCCGAGCCAAACCTTGTCCGATAAAGAGTACCAAATGCTGCGCACGAGCGCGCTTAATATAATCACCGAGCTTGGCATCGAGGGCGGCTGCAACGTTCAGTTTGCGCTAAAGCCCGACAGCTTTGAGTACGCCGTAATCGAGGTAAACCCGCGTGTTTCGCGCTCGTCGGCTCTTGCTTCAAAGGCGACAGGCTACCCAATAGCAAAGGTTGCCGCCAAAATCGCAATCGGCTATTCGCTCGACGAAATTCCGAACGACGTAACAGGTCAAACTTGCGCCTGCTTTGAGCCTGCGCTCGATTACTGCGTCGTAAAATTTCCAAAATGGCCGTTTGACAAATTTGTCTACGCAAAAAAAGATTTGGGCACGCAGATGATGGCGACAGGCGAGATAATGGCAATCGCGCCGAGCTTTGAGCACGCCTTGATGAAGGCCGTGTCGAGCATCGAGCTTGGGCTTGAGACAATGACAATGCCAACCCTAGCCGAGCTTTCGGACGAGCAAATCGTCGAAAAACTCAACGTCTGCGACTCTGACCGCAGCTTTGTCGTGTACGAAGCAATCAAGCGCGGAGTTGATTTTGACACTATTTATGCAGCCACAAAAATAGATTATTGGTTCTTGTCAAAGCTCAAAAAGCTTGCCGACATCGAGCTTGAATTAGCCAAAGGCAGCCTCACAGACGAGCTTTACAAAAAAGCTAAGGTCAACGGCTTTATGGACAAAACAATCGAGCGCTTAACAGGCTGTGAAATCAAAAACAAGCTGTATGCGTCGTATAAAATGGTCGATACCTGCGCGGCGGAGTTCAGCGCCAAAACGCCGTACTTCTACTCGACGTTCGACGAGGAAAACGAGGCCGCAGAGTTTATCGCAGAGCATAAAAACGACAAGCGCAAGGTGCTTGTTTTCGGCTCAGGCCCAATCCGCATAGGGCAGGGGATAGAGTTTGATTATTGCAGCGTGCACGCGACATGGGTGCTCAAAAAGCACGGCTGCGAGGCTGTAATCATCAACAATAACCCCGAAACCGTCTCAACCGACTTCGACACAGGCGACCGCCTTTATTTCGACCCTCTCACAAATGAGAGCGTAGAGCACATCATAAACACCGAAAAGCCGTGGGCGTGCGTCGTGCAGTTTGGCGGTCAAACCGCAATCAAGCTCACAAAGCATTTGACAAAGCTCGGCATGAAGATACTTGGCACATCGGCAGACTCAATCGACGAGGCCGAGGACAGAGAACGTTTTGACGAGCTGCTTGAAAAATGCGCGATTCCGCGCCCGAAGGGTCAGACGATTTTCACAGGCGAAGAAGCGCTTGCCGCCGCGCGTGAGCTTGGCTATCCTGTGCTTTTGCGCCCGTCCTACGTGCTCGGCGGTCAAAACATGATTATCGCGTATAACGACGCCGACGTCGTCGAGTATATGAAAATCATCACCTCGCACGAAATCGAAAACCCTGTGCTTATAGACAAATATCTCATGGGCACAGAGTGCGAGGTCGACGCGATATGCGACGGCGAGGACTTCCTTATCCCCGGCATGATGCAGCACGTAGAGCGCGCGGGCATACATTCGGGCGACTCAATAAGCGTCTACCCGCCGCAAACGCTGTCGCAGCGCATACAAGACACAATCGTCGATTACACCGCCCGCCTTGCGCGTGAATTAAAGGTTGTAGGCCTCATGAACATTCAGTTTGTTGTGTATAATAACGAAGTGTACATCATCGAGGTCAACCCGCGCTCGTCGCGCACCGTGCCGTATATCAGCAAGGTGACAGGCGTGCCGATGGTAGAGCTTGCCGTTCGCGCAATGCTCGGCGAAAAAATCAAGGACATGGGCTTCGGCACAGGTCTTTACAAAACAGCCGATTACGTCGCCGTTAAGGTGCCTGTGTTCAGCTTTGAAAAGCTACACGACGTAGACACGCAGCTCGGCCCTGAGATGAAGTCGACAGGCGAGGTGCTCGGCATCGCAAAAACCTACGAGGACGCGCTGCTGAAAGGTCTTGTCGGCGCGGGCTATAACCTTAATTTGAAGCCCGAGGGCAAATGCGTGCTCATGACGGTCAAGGACGCAGACAAGCCCGAGATTATCGACATCGCGTGGCAGTTCAAAAAAATGGGCTACAAGCTGTACGGCACGTCAAACACGGCCTATCATCTTAGCAAAAACATGATAGCCTGCAACGAAATTCGCAAAATCAGCGCCGAGCGCCCGAATATCATGGATTTGTTCGAGAGCGGCACAGTCGATTATATTATTTCGACATCAAGCAAGGGCAGAATCCCCACAGAGGACAGCGTAATCATGCGCCGCAAGGCAGTAGAGCTGTCAATCCCCTGCATAACCGCCATCGACACCGCCAACGCCCTAATAAAATGCCTAAATTCAAAGCATACATTAGAGGACGTAGAGCTTGTTGATATAGCAAAAATATAGTTAAAGCAAGCCCCACGCGAAAAGCGTGGGGCTTGCTTTTTATGTAAATTACAGTTTAACCGTAGGGGAGATTCACGAATCGCCCGCGCAAGCTTGCGTAAATTTGCGACGTTGCAGACGCGATTGTTTTTCGGGCGATTCGTGGATCGCCCCTACACACCTTGCAGCATTGCGCGCTACTTACCCCTCAACCACCGCGTCAGTCATCGTATATCCTTCAAGCGAATTTTCCTTCACCTGAATACATGCAAAGCTTATCGCGGTGTCATTTGCGGCAAAAAATTGGCGTTTTGCAGCCGGTGAAACGCGCACCCAGTCGCCTGCGGCGAGCGCTATCTCTTCACCGTCAATAACAGCTCTGCCTTTTCCGGCAAGAATTACATATATCTCCTCGTTTTGCTTGTGCGAGTGCACAAACGGCACGCCCGCCCCTGCGGGTAGGTTGTTTATGCTCACTTCTGCGCCTGTCAAATTAAGCGTGTCGTGCAGCTCCGTTCTTGCGTCTGCTGCCACACTCGTCTTTTTAAAATTGCTCATAATAGTACCCCCAAATTGTTGTTGTAATATTCTTTATTACAACAACAATATACCACCAATTAGTTGTAATGTCAATAGTTACAACTAAATTTATTCAGAACCTATTATTTTTTCAGCGTCACTCATAATGTCGGCAATAGTCACCGATTTCATCTCGTTTTCCATCGCATTTTGAATTTTGTCAAGCCGCGTGTCCATAACGGCGTGTATATTTCGCCCCACAGGGCAAAGCGCGTTTGGGTTTTCGTGAAAATGAAAAAGGCTCCCGCACTCAACACACTCCACCGCGTTATATATATCAAGTAAAGTGATATCTTCAAGCGGCTTTGCCATTTCAGCCCCGCCGCTGCCGCGCGCCACGTTCACAATCCCCGCCGCCTTAAGCTGCTGTAATAGCCGCCTTATCACAACCGCGTTTACATTAACGCTCGACGCAAGCAGCTCGCTCGTCACTTTTCTATCATTTTTAAACGTCTCAATGCAAACAAGCACATGCACAGCAATAGTAAATCTGCTCGAAATCTGCATACAGCACCTCCTTTGATTTTTATCATTGTAACATAAATTCAAAATACTATCAATCACTCACGCCCACACTTGCCGTCAACCGCGTTTTGCTGTAATATATTTATATATGCAAAATAATACGGAGAGCCATAAATGCTGATATACTTATCTCTCATAGATACCCCGAACGAAAAAAGTAAATTCGAGCGGGTGTATTACGCCTATAGACACACAATGAAATCCGTTGCCTTTAACATTTTAAAGGACGACAAACTGGCGGAGGACGCGCTCCAAGAGGCCTTTATTCGCATTGCAAAAAATTTCACAAAAATAAATCAAGAAATTTGTCCACTTACGCAAGGTTTTGGAGCACAGGGGACGGTTCAAAACCACTGAAAAACCCCAATCTGACACTAAATATGGTATAATAGAAGAAAACCATAAAGGCGGGTAGCGGAATGCTTTGGAATGAAACAAAACAGTTATCACTTTGCAGCGTTTTGTATGACCGAATTCCCGAAGATCATCTTTTAAAGAGAATTTCGGCGGCAGTCGATTTTAGTTTTGTCAACGAAAAGCCTTCAAAAAGCTACTGCAAAGACAACGGTCGTCCGGCGAAGGAGCCTGAAATGATGCTAAAGTTGCTTTTGCTTGAGTATCTTTACAATCTATCAGATGTAAAAGTAATAGAGGAAGCAAACTGCAATCTTGCCTATTTGTGGTTTTTGGGACTTAATCCGGAGGATTCTCTGCCTGATGCAAGCTTGCTTGCAAAGTTTCGCAGATACCGTTTAGTTGACATGACGTTAGACGATATATTGACAGAGATTGTTCGTCAATGCGTTGACAAGGGCATTATCAAGGGCAACGCATTAACGGTGGATTCCACCCATATAGAAGCCGCAGTTATCCGCAAAACTCCGGAGCGGATTTTGCGCCATTTGGCAAAGCGGCTGTTCAAAGCCGTGAAGCTTGATAAAGGCAGCCTGACTAACAGCCTTGACACCACTTTGCCCGATTGCAGCAAAATTGAAGACCCAAACGAAGTGCGCCGCATCTTGAAAGAATACTTGGGAAAGAACATTGCCGCATGCGAAGCGACTGCGGGTAAGAATGCAAAAAGAGCCATTTCGGAAGCGCGAGAGGTTTTGGCGGACGAAAAGTTCATGATACAAAAAGGGATTCGTTCTTTGGCGGATAAAGATGCCCGCGTTGGTCGAAAAAGCAGAGACAGCAGTTTTTACGGCTACAAAATGGAATACACCATGACAGCGGACGAGCGAATCATTACAGCCGTCGGCGCTGAAAGCGGAGAGTATGTGGACGGCACTAATTTTGACGCGCTTATGAACGCAACCAAGGCTGCAAATGTGCCCGTAAAAGAAGTATACGGCGATAAAGCGTATTTTCGTGCTCCGATTTTGCAGCGAATTGAGCAGGACGGCGCAGAGCCGTATATCCCCGTGAGCCAATCCGCCTACCGTATTGACGAAGAGAGCTTCTCATACAACAAAGACAGCGACCAATGGATTTGCCGTCTCGGTAACGAAACCGTAGCCTGCAAAAAGAAAACTCGCAAAAATGGTGATAAAGAGTACTCAATGCTCGAATACACCTTTGATGCCAAGCAATGTGCCACGTGCCAAAACCGAGAGAGCTGCATGGGTAAGCAATCAAGCAAAGCACGCAAGCTGCAAGTTTCGGTGAATACCTCACAGATGTACGAATGGAGCCAGCGTCAGAAAAGCCCGGAGTTTTTAACAAAATACAAAAAGCGTGCCGCCGAAGAATGGAAGAACGGCGAGATGAAACGCTTTCACGGCTTGAAGCAAGCAAGGGGCTTCGGGCTTGTTGGTGTTGCCATGCAAGCAAAGTTGACGGCACTTGCTGTCAATTTGAAGCGAATCGCGGCAATCTTTCAACAAATAGGAGGAAATTGTGGAAAGAATTCCCTCCCCACAGCTCTTTTAGAAGCTTTTTTCTCGCCCTCGCATTTATCGCTGCCACTATACCACTAAATGTAGGGTTTTTCAGTGGTTTTGGACGGTTCTGCGTGTTCATCGCATGATTATTGGGGAAAAATTGTTACTACTTATTCGCTAAGAACAATATAAAAATTTGAAAGCAGCACAAAGAGACAACAGATATTTTTTAATTGAAAATTCAACTTACACTTTTACAAAGGAGATATATGTATTTTCAATCATTTGTAGCTTCATTGGTTTCTATAATTTTTATAATTATTGCTGCTGCGCCAACTGTGCTTGCAGTAATGTGCATGATTAAATATTTAAATAATAAAAAATAGCTAAATAACGACACGTCGATGACGGCGTGGCGTTGATTGGTTAGGGTAAACTGTTATGCTAGTTTACCTGAGCAAAAACTTTTACAACTCAAACTGTAGCAAATAGTAGCGTTTTGCTGTAAAATTTAATTAGAAAGCATGATTATTTTATTTAAAATGACAAAAGAATTTGGGGGATTTTGATGATGAAAAAAGTAACGAGTGTTTTTCTTGTGTGCTTGTTGACACTTTGCTTGTCGGTGCCTGCATTTGCTAAAGGTGTAAAAGATGCAAGACCGCCTACCGAGGTCGGAGAAATGCGGCAAGTGTATATTGAAAAAAGCGACAAATATTATTGGAGGCAAGTTTTTCTGCGCCATGAGAGCAACGGTGGTTATAGTTATGTCAATTATATATTTAAGCGAGGTTTAATGGCGGCATATAAAGGGCATTAAATCGAAATCAGTAAAAACTCATAATTATGCCGGAGCCTCCCTCTGACGAGGGAAGAGACACGACTAAGGAGTTAAGCTTATGAGCGGACAAGCGTGGATATTTTGGGCTGTAACTGTCGCGCATTTTGTGTTGGTGACAGGCTTAAAGCTCGCTTTCAAAAATAAAAAGTGCGAATTTGAATATATTTTAAAGGTGCAATGGATTTTCGGGTCTGTAATGTTAATCGCGCTGTCGGTTTATTATGCCCTGTGCCTGCTCGGTGTGCTTCCGATTGAATATAGATACAGTTATCAAGCAGTTTTGATTTTGATGCTGCTTTCATGGCTCGCGGCTTACATAACAGCGTATGTGACGAGAAAGAAGTGAAAGGCAAAGTTGCGCGGACCCGCCCGAGCCTTACAGTGCCAGTGCACAAAACATTTGTCATTCTGAGCGAAGCGAAGAATCTTAAAACCTATGGCAACGCACAAAAGATTCTTCGCTTCGCTCAGAATGACAATAGGGTATTAATAAACCAAATCCCCGCCTTTTTATGGGCGGGGGTTTGGTTTTGGTAAGGTAAAAAACAGAGAGTGTTGATATTATTGTAAACGATAAGCGCTAAATTATCGTTACATCATTTTTAAGCGCAATCAGCGCTGTACGCGGCCTGAACCGTTGCCGCCGGCGAGCTTTTTAACCTCGTCGAGTGTGGCAAAGTTGTAGTCGCTCTCGATGGAGTGCTTTAGGGCAGATGCCGCAACGGCAAATTCAACAGCTTCTTGTGTGCTGTAGCCTGAAAGCAGTGAGTAGATAAGGCCGCCGCCGAAGCTGTCGCCGCCGCCTACGCGGTCGATGATGTGCAGGTGATACAGCTTCGAGAAGCAATATTCATCAGACGCTACGTCATAAAGCATTGCGCTCCAGTCGTTGTCAAATGCGGAAATGCTCTCACGAAGTGTGATGGCAACTTTCTCGAAATGGAATTTATCGGCAAGCTGCTTCGCAACGCTCTTGTAGCCGTCTTTGTTGAGCTGACCGCTTGTGATGTCTGTGTTCTCGGCTTCGATGCCGAATACGTCCTTTGCGTCCTCTTCGTTTGAAATGCAAACGTCGACATATTCGCAAATTTTTGTCATTGCGGCGCGCGCTTCGTCGCGTGTCCACAGCTTGCCGCGATAGTTGAGGTCGCAGCTGATTTTTACGCCGGCTTTTTTAGCGGCTTTGCAGGCTTCAAGGCAGAGGTTTACGCAGTTTTCGCCCAAGGCCGGAGTGATGCCTGTGAAGTGGAACCAGTCAACGCCGTCGAAAATCTGCTCCCAGTTGAAGTCAGATGCGGCTGCTTCCTGAATTGCGCTGTGTGCGCGGTCATAAATGCAGACGCTGCCGCGCTGTGAAGCGCCTTTTTCGAGGAAGTAGATGCCTACGCGGTCGCCGCCACGGACGATTTTGGTTGTGTCAACGCCATATTTGCGCAGGCTGTTGACTGCCATTTGACCGATTGCGTGCTTCGGCAGCTTTGTGACAAATGCCACGTCAGCTCCGTAGTTTGCAAGTGAAACTGCAACGTTTGCTTCGCCGCCGCCAAATGTGGCTTCAAAGCTGTCTGCCTGAACAAAACGCAGGTAATCGTAAGGCTGCAAACGCAGCATAACTTCGCCAAATGTAACTACTTTCATGTTAGTAATCCTCCAAAAAATATCATTGTTAAGGTAGGGAGCGACGCCCTCGTCGCTCCGAATAGGCATGTGCAAATTTTAGGTTAACGGAGCGACGAGGGCGTCGCTCCCTACGGAAAGATTAACCGCAAATATTTTTATTTCTGTACAAGGTGCACCGCGAAGCCGCCTACTTCGTTTTTGAGGTAGATTGCGACAAGCTTGCCGTTTTTCTCTACGCGGCTTGTGTCGTCAAACTCAACGCCCTGTGATTTAAGGTGTGCAACAGCGCGGTCGATTGTGTTTGTGCCGACAGCGATGTGTCCCTTTGCGCCGCGACCCGGCTTTTTCATGATTTCGATAGCCTTGTTTGCGGCAAAGATAGACGAGTTGCCCGCAACGCTGTCAAAGCTGAACAGCGACGCAAATGTCGCGGCTGTTGCTGTGGCTTCGGCTTCGTCGGCGCTGTTGATGCCGATGTGCTTGATTTCAAAGCCGAGCATATTTGTGACGGCTTCTTTTGTGAGGCGTGTGATTTCGTCCCAGTTGCCGGCTTCGATGAGGTCAGCCTTGACCATCCATGTGCCGCCGCAGGCGATAATTTTGTCAAATGAGAGGTAGTCCATCAGGTTTTTGGCGTTCACGCCGCCTGTGGGCATCCAACGCAGATTTTTGTACGGGCCTGCGACTGCTTTAAGCTTCGCAACGCCGCCGTTTTGCTCTGCGGGAAAGAATTTAACGGCGTCAAGACCCATGCTCATTGCCTGTTCCATCTCGCCGGGTGTGGCTGTGCCGGGCATGAAGTTGATGCCCTTTGACAACGCATATTTTGTGATTTCGGGGTTGAAGCCGGGGCTGACCATAAATTTGCTGCCCGCAGCCTGTGCGCGGTCAACCTGATCTTTTGTCAGCACTGTGCCTGCGCCAACGAGCATCTCGGGAACCTCCGCGACAATGCGTTTAATCGCTTCTTCGGCGGCCTCTGTGCGGAATGTCACCTCTGCGGCAGGCAGACCGCCCGCGACAAGTGCTTTCGCAAGAGGAACGGCTTTGTCAGCGTCGTTGATTGCGATAACAGGAATAATGCCTATTTCATAAATCTTTTGCAGTACATCGTTCATAATTAAGCTCTCCTTTTTACCCTTGAATATTCTTGTTCCATAATGTGGAATGACATTCCACTTTTCCATGTCTTTATTATAATCATCTTGCGCTTGTTGTCAATGCGTATCTTGCGTCTTTTCATTAAAATTTGCTTTTCCTTGCCGGAATGAGCTTATTTGCTATTGATTTTTGCAAAACATTGCGTTACAATACATTTAATAAGCGTTTCATAATGTGGAACGTCACAAAAACATGAGGTGATATTTGTGGAAAATGCAAGCGGTGGTGTCCAGAGCGTCGCCAGAATTTTCAGCATAATAGAGATACTTTCCGAGCACCCGAAGGGCATAAGCCTGCAAGATGTGGCAAACGAAAGCGGCCTGCCAAAAAGCACCGCGCACAGGCTTTTGTCGAGCTTAATCACGCTCGGCTACGCCGTGCAGGACAGCTTTACAACGCACTACCGCCTGACACTCAAAATGTTCGAGCTGTCAAGCGGCATTGTCAACGATATGGATATTTTGATGGTAGCGCGCCCGCACCTTGACCGCCTTGCGCGTCAAAGCGGCGAGACGGTGCACCTTGTCATTCAAGACGGCATCGACGTTGTTTACCTTTATAAAGCCGAGGCGGGGCAGAGCATGAGAATGTCGAGCCGCGTCGGGCGGCGCATACCGATGTACTGCACAGGCGTTGGCAAGGCGATACTCGCGACGCAAAGCTACGGCGAGGCCGAGCGCGTTTGGCAAAAGAGCAAAATTCAGCGCCTTACACAAAATACAGTCGTTGACTTTGAAAATTTCATCGAACAGCTAAAGCAGGTGCGCCTTGCCGGCTACGCCACAGACGACGAGGAAAACGAGCTCGGCATACGCTGCGTCGCATTAAGCCTGCCCGCCATCAGCGGCCGCGCCGAAGCCGCCTTCAGCATAAGCGGCCTAGCCCCCCACATGGACGACACCCGCCTAACCGAGCTTTCGCGCATGGCACTGGAGACAAAGCAGGCAATACTCCGCGATTTGGGGTGGAGATAAAATAAAAGAAAAAAGAAGAGAGAAGAGAGAAGAAATCAAGGAGCGACGGCTGCGCCGCCACTTTTTCTTTCTTCTTTCTTCTCTTTTCTTTCTCATATGTGCACCAATTCCCCGACGTCTTTGCGCAGCACATCTAAAAATCCCTGCTCTACGCTTGAAAGCGACTGCGCGGCGCGGTGGATGAAAACGTCGCAGTACCGCGTGGCGCTTTGGCATTGTTTTTGTAAAAGCGAGTGCTCCGCAAGCACTGCAAACGGCATCGGGCTCACCCAAAGATAGCTGCCCTTCACGCTTTGCAGCATGTCAAACTGGCTGCCGCGGTCAAACACAGCTATGCGTTTTGTCGAGCACATAAGGTTTTCGGCGGGCGTTTCAGGCTCGGGCGGCATCACAGGCGTAAAATCTCCGTGCACTATCTCGGGGTACTGCGCCAAAAGGTGATACGGTATCTCCGACATCGCCGCAAGCGGGTGTCGCTCGTGCATCAGCACAACCATGTCATACTCCCAAAGCGGCTGCGACGCAAGCGCGTGCTTTTGAAAAAGATTGTTAAAATACGCCGAGTGCTCGCACTGATAGCGCACAATGCCTATGTCCGCGCGGTTTTGGTATATGTCGCTGATGACGTTCATCGCACTTGTCTCGCGGTACAAAACGTCCATCGGCTGCCCCGAATAGCTGCCGACATACGCGCCGAAGCTGTGCGCCACATAGCTTGCCCTCGGCACAGACACGCGGAGACTAAGCCCCTGCTGAACGTCCTTTTGGTACATCTGCGAAAGCGAGTCCATCTGTGCGACGATGCTGCGGGCATAGCCTATAAACGCCTCGCCGCCCGGCGTTGCCACAACTCCCTTTGGCGTGCGGGCAAAAAGCGTTATGCCAATTTCTCCCTCAAGCTCCTTTATGCTCTTGCTCAAATTCGGCTGACCCATATAAAGATTTTTCGCCGCCTGCGTTATAGAGCCTGTCCGCGATATTTCCACAACATATTTTAGCTGCTGTAAATTCATTTTTTGTCCTCCATATAAACAAAACATAGATGTCATATCTATTATACATTACCCAAAAGCAAAAATCCATGATAAAATTTTAACAAGAAAATAAATTATGGGTGACACCCAAAAAAATATGGAGGTCTATTTATGTCACGTTTTACATTACCGCGCGATCTTTATCATGGAAAAGGCTCTATTTCCGAGCTTGAAAATCTAAAGGGCAAGCGTGCGTTCGTCGTCGTTGGCGGCGGCAGCATGAAGCGCTTCGGCTTTTTGGCAAAGGTTGAGGAGCATCTTAAAAAGGCAGGCATGGCGGTTCAGCTTTTCGAGAACGTCGAGCCCGACCCCTCTGTTGAGACAGTTATGAGAGGCGCAAAAGCCATGCAGGAGTTCCAACCGGACTGGATCGTCGCAATGGGCGGCGGCAGCCCCATCGATGCCGCAAAGGCAATGTGGGCAATTTACGAATATCCCGAAACAACCTTTGACGACCTCATCATCCCGTTCAACTTCCCCACACTGCGCACAAAGGCTCATTTCTGCGCCATTCCGTCAACCTCAGGCACAGCCACAGAGGTCACGGCATTCGCAGTTATCACCGACTACGCAAAGGGCATCAAATACCCGATGGCAGACTTCAACATCACGCCCGATGTCGCCATTGTCGACCCCGATCTCGCCGAGAAAATGCCCCAGAAGCTGACAGCTCACACAGGCATGGACGCAATGACACACGCCATCGAAGCATATGTTTCAACACTTCATTGCGACTACACAGACGCTCTTGCACTGCACGCAATCAAGATGATTCATAACGATTTGAAGAAATCTTACGACGGCGATATGGACGCGCGCGACAGAATGCATAACGCACAGTGCCTCGCGGGCATGGCGTTCTCAAACGCACTGCTTGGCATCGTCCACAGCATGGCGCATAAAACAGGCGCAGCCTACACAGGCGGCCACATCATTCATGGTGCGGCAAACGCAATGTACCTGCCGAAGGTCATCAAATTCAACGCTAAAAACGCCGAAGCCGCAGAGCGCTATGCGGAAATCGCACGCTTTATCGGCCTTAAAGGCGAGACAAACGAGCAGCTTACAGACGCGCTTATCACCGAGCTTCGCGCAATGAACACAGAGCTCAACATTCCGCTCTCAATCAAAAACTACGGCGAAAGCGGCGTAATTGCCGATGCAAGCATCATCGATGAAAAAGAATTTGCCGAGAAGCTTTCAAAGGTAGCCGAGCTTGCCATAGGCGACGCCTGCACAGGCTCAAACCCGCGCATCCCCACACAGGAAGAAATGGAAAAACTCCTCCTCGCCGTATACTACGACAAGGAAATTGATTTCTAATTTAATAATAATAAAAGCAGGAGACTGAAAAGGTCTCCTGCTTTTTTGTGTTTGGCACATAATTTCGGCAAAATATGTAGGGGCGATTCACGAATCGCCCGAAAACCAATCGCGTGAACGTTGTTGTAAATTTGGGTAAAACCTGCGCGGGCGATTCGTGAATCGCCCCTACAATCAACCGTGAAATTACTCATCTACACTAACTAAATCATAATTCCGCGTGCCTAAATTTATCTCCTCGGCGCGCTCTAAAATGTGCACGGCGTGGCGGGGTGAGAATCGCAGTTGCAGTAAATCGACACATTATTCATCACGTTGATGCGCACTACATTGCCTTGACAGCCATCGCCGCCACGGTATATACTTATGCTAATACTTAAAGCTAACTTTAAGTCAAGACTTTTTTGAAAAAAGAGGATAAAAACATGACATACACAATAGGAAAAGCCGCACAAATGATAAATTTAAACGCCCCGACGCTTCGCTTTTACGACAAAGAGGGGCTGTTGCCGTTTGTTGAGCGCAGCGAGGGCGGCATACGCTTGTTTAAGGAGACGGATTTTGAATGGCTGCGCCTGATTGAGTGCCTAAAGGCGACAGGCATGCCGATAAAGGACATTAAGACGTTCATCGGCTGGTGCATGGAGGGCGACGCGACGCTTGAAAAACGCCGCGAAATGTTCTGCGAGCGCAAAGCCGCCGTCGAGCAGCAAATGAAGGAAATGCAGGACACGCTAGATATCGTCACATATAAATGCTGGTTCTACGAAAACGCCGTGCGCCTTGGCTCAAACGAAAAAGCAAAAGAACTGCTTGAAACCGCCATGCCCGCCGAAATGCAAGCCCGCAAAGAAAAATTGACAGCGTGGTGCTGTAGATAGATGCAGCCCTCTACTTAATAATGCAATAAAGTGTCGTCCGTAGGGCAAGGGCTCTGCTCTTGCCGTAACTTACCTCTTGCGGTTGCAGCGGCAAGAGCAGAGCCCTTGCCCTACGATTTCACCGCCCACCGACGCAACTTGGACGCATTTGTGGTGTACACTTATATCAGACAAGGGGGTAACGCCATGAAAAAACTAAGCATAATATCGCTTTTTCTCGCGGCAATTTTGCTTTTTGCCGCCTGCGCTGAAAGCACGCAAGCCGAGAGCGCCGAGCCGTCTCAATCGGAAATTAAAACCGAAGAACCCGAACAGCCAACTTTGCGCCTGCTTAAAACAGGCGATTATTCAAACGGCAGCGGCAACGCAAATGGCTATTACGGCATAAGCTATTTTGAGGACAACACAATCGCGGGCTGGCGCATGGATTTTGAAACAATGCAGCAAACGCGCCTTTGCACCGTCCCAAACTGCGCCCACACAGGCGACACCTGCGGCGCTTTGCCTTCAAAATATGATGCAAGAGCGGACAATTTAATCTTAGCCGATACAGACCGTCTTTACTGGATTTTCGGGTACGGCGAAAAAGCCAAAAAGCACATTGAAGTGAGCGATTTGGACGGCGCAAACAGGCATACGGTGTACACTTTTGAAGAAAATGAATTTCCCACAGGACGTATTATGGCGACAGACGGCGAAAATATTTATCTGCACATCGTCACCGAATCAGAAGCGGCGAAAGACAGAAATCCACGAGAAATTGTAAAAATCAACCTCGAAACAAAAGAGACGCTTTGGCGTTATTCGCTTGATAATTACTACGATTCATTTATAGATGTATGGGACAACAAAATAATCATTGAGAGCAGCTATGTGCCCAAAACCGCGCCTGTGCAGCCTGAATTTAAAAAATATCACGGCGTGCAAAATTTTAGTGAATTTGAGCCGTACCTCTGCAAAAAATTCACAGCCATATCCCCAAACGGCGATAGCAAAACGCTTTTTGACATGGGCAATGTAAAGCTTGCGGGGCGCTTTTCAAACGGCTTTGTGTACGAATTAGAGGGCAAACAGCTTTATAAAACAGATGTCAAAGTAGGCGAAAAAACAAAGCTATCCGAGCTGCCCGACGCGCCCGATTTGCAAATAGCTGCCGTTTGGGACGACCAC
The DNA here is from genome assembly GCA_009929695.1 of Clostridia bacterium. GTDB lineage: Bacteria > Bacillota > Clostridia > Oscillospirales > Ruminococcaceae > Ruthenibacterium. The sequence goes on along the minus strand of RZZW01000001.1, from coordinate 160,870 downwards.
GTTATAGCAAGCTCCTACTACGACCCCGAGGCCACGCGACGGCTTTTTATAGTTGATGAAAACGGCACTGTCACCGAAAGCAAGCTATATCGCGCGTTTAAAGGCGAGCAAGACGTCATATTGCCGATATGCGAGACAGCCGACGATTTTCTTGTGCCGCTCGACGATTTACCGGTCAAACGCACGCTGATAGGCACAGGCGGCGCACCCTATGAAATCATAGGCTCGCACGTCAATTACGCGCTGATAAATAAGCAAAAATATTTTAACGGCGAAGCCGACTACCGCGAAATAACACTGCTGCCGCAGGATATGATGTGAGCAAAATTATCGTTGCAATTTGTAGGGCAAGGGCTCTGCTCTTGCCGAAACTTACGGTTTGCAGCTTTTTGTCATTCTGAGCGCAGCGAAGAATCTTTTGCGCGTTATCGTAGGTTTTAAGGATTCTTCGCTGCGCTCAGAATGACAAGGTGGGGCTACCCAATTTTTTCTTTCTTCTTCATTATCATTTCTTTTTTACAGCGCCCTACAATAAACATTATGGAATTAAGGAGACACCCGCCATGAAACCCATACTTATAGTCGACGATGAAAAGGCTATTGCTGACTTAATCTGCCTGACGCTCACGCAGGCGGGCTATGCTTGCGTTACGGCAAACGACGGCAGAACAGCCTCGGATTTAATTGAAAATAACACCTACGACCTCGTTTTACTCGACATTATGCTGCCCGAAATCGACGGATATGAGCTTATTGAATACGCTCGACAGTACGATATGCCGGTCATTTTCATCACCGCAAAAACAGACGTTGTCGACAGGGTAAAGGGGCTTCGCATGGGCGCTGACGACTATATTATCAAGCCGTTTGAGCCGTCAGAATTGCTCGCGAGAGCCGAGGCAGTGCTGCGCCGCACAGGGCGCGGAAGCCGCAAGGTTAGCGCGTGGGACGTGACGCTTGACCCTGTTTCGCGCAGTGTCATGCAAAACGGCAAGCCGCTTTTACTCGCCCCGCGCGAGTTCGATTTGCTCGCGCTTTTAATTCGCGGCAAGGGCGAGGCGATGTACCGCGACTATCTTTATGAGACAGTTTGGGGCGACGAACTGGACCTTTGCGACACGCGCACGCTCGACACGCACATTCAGCGCCTGCGCAAAAAGCTAAACTGGCAAAATAAAATCACCACCGTGTACAAAATCGGTTACCGACTGGAGGCGGACGCATGAAGCTTGCTTTAAAAATGACGCTCTGCATAGTGGTGCTCGCCGCCGTGCTTTTGTCGTCAAGCGGATATTTTATGCTGCAAAAAAGCTTTGACGACAGCCTGCAAACAGTCGTAAAGCAGTGTCAACAGCAGCAATTAAAAGAAAAATTTGCGCTCGAGCGTCAGCTTTTCACAGAGCAAAACGCGGACATCAAATTCTCAAACTACGCCGCAATGCTGGCGGCGCAGGGGCTTTCAAATTTAAGCGGAAGCGGAGGCACGCTCGCGCTTTATGTTGACGACAACGTCAGCCTTTTTTCAAATATGCCCGTCGGCATCGGCAAAAATATTCAGATTGCCGCCATAGCGAGCGGCGAAGCGGGGTACAGCATATGCGAAAACGATGGCACGCGCACGCTGCTGCTCGTCTCGGCACTCGATGTTCCAAGCAGTGATTATAAGCTTTTAAGTGCCTACGATATAACCTCCGTTTTCGCCTCGCGCGACGCACAGCTAAAGGCGCTTTTTTACATCACGCCCGTGTCCGTTCTGGCCGCCGCCTTGCTTGCGCATGTGTTAAGCACACTATTAACGCGTCCGCTTGCCCGCCTTGAAGCCGCAAGCCGACAAATCGCCGCGGGTGACATAAACAATCGCACAAATATCCGCACCGCCGACGAAATAGGCAGTTTAAGCGAAAGCTTTGACGCAATGGCAAGCTCAATCGAGGACAAAATCACCTCGCTTGACGCCGCAGTGCGCGAGCGCGAGGATTTCGTCAGCGCGTTCACTCACGAGCTTAAAACCCCCATGACCTCAATGCTCGGCTACGCCGCAATTTTGCGCGCCAAGCAAACGGACGACACCACCCACATGGCGGCGGAATACATCTATCACGAGACAAAACGCCTTGAACAGCTATCGCAAAAGCTGATGCTTTTAATGGGATTGAAAAACGAAAAAATTACGCTAGAGCCAACACTAAGCGACAGCGTTTTTGCCGCAATAGACAAAAACCCGCCCCAAAAAGACAGCGCCGTAAGCCTGACCTTTAAGCCGTGCGGGTATAAAGTGCTGTGCGACAAGGTTCTGCTTGAGGACATGCTGCGCAATTTAATTGTAAACGCACAGCACGCCTGCCGCGAAAAGGGCGAGGTGGTTGTCTTTTGCGAAAAATCGGGCGATAAATGCACAATTTTTGTAAAAGACACAGGCTGTGGCATTGATAAAGCGGAGATTGAAAAGCTTGCACAGCCGTTTTATATGGTCGATAAATCGCGCGCACGCGCCGAAAACGGAAGCGGAATGGGGCTTGCGCTTTGCAGCCGCATAGCAGCTTTGCACGGCTCACAGCTTAAAATAGAAAGCGAAAAAGGCGAGGGGACATCCGTCAGCGTTGCGCTTTCAGCCGCAAGGGAGGGCGAAAATGAACAAGCTTAAACCGATTTTAGCCGTCTTACTTGCGGCGCTGTCAGTCGCGGCGTGCCTTTTTTTGCCAGCGATAAGCGTTAAGATGTCAGATGAAACAATGTATAACAAAATTTATGATAAAAACCCGCTCGAGGGTCAGCTATCGCAAACAGGCCGCGACTGCCTGCTCGCGAGTATGCTCTACGCACAGACGCACGTCATAACAAGCAGTGCCGATTTCTATGCCCCCGCCGAACGCGAGGAAACAGCCGAAACAACCTTCGACGACAGCATATCAGCGCTCATAAACGCGGGTGTAATTCCAAGCGGCGCAAAACAGCCGCAGGGCACGCGCTATAAAGCCGAAAGCGGCATGATAATTTATTACAGCACAGACGAAATTCAGCTTGGCGTCGAAGCCACCACAGGCAAGGTGACAAGCTTTGCATGGGAGGGCGAGCAGATAAATTTAAAGGCAACCCAGCAAGCCTATCTTGAATATTTAGAAATAGCAAACCTCGAAAATGCCGACTGGCACAGCGTGAAAACCCTAGCCGGAAATTCCGAAATAGAGGCTGTTTACTCCGCCCCCTTACAGCTATACGTTAGCGTCACCGAAGGCTCGCCCCTAACCTACCACGCCCTCGGCGTAACCTCTATGACAAAAGAGCAGCTTGCCCAAATCACCGTGGCAAATCAATAGAATAAAAGGCTACAAAACGCACCTTTCGCAATTTTTTTTGCGAAAGGTGCGTTTTTGTTGTCACAACAACATTATTGCAGCCAAAATGTGGGTATACTATAGACACAGCAAATAAACTTTTTTACAATGAAAGGAAGATTACCATGAAATTTTTTGTAAATGACACTTGTGTAGGCTGCGGACTTTGCGCTAACACCTGCCCGCAGGTATTTGAAATGACAGACGAGGGCGTGGCAAAGGCGATAGACGGCGACGTTGACGCGGCTGTCGAGACAGAGGCTCAAGAGGCTATGGAAGGCTGCCCCGTAGCGGCTATCGAGGAGATATAAAAGGAGTCAAAAATGGGATATATCAAAAATATTGAGCATGAGACTGTCCTCTCTCTTGCACAGCAGGTCGCTGTGCAAGAGGGGCAGATTGTCAGCAAAACTCTTGCGCAAAACGGCGCTGTCAGCATAACACTTTTCGCGTTTGATAAGGACGAAGAGATAAGCACGCACGACTCAAGTGGCGACGCAATGGTCACTGTTTTGGAGGGCGTGGGGCTGTTTATTGTCGATGGAAAAGAGCATGTCTGCAAAGCGGGCGAAACGCTTGTTATGCCCGCCCAAAAGCCGCATTCAGTATATGCGCAGGAGGCTTTCAAAATGCTTTTGACAGTCGTATTTCCGGCATGACATACAGCAAAAAAAGAGAACATAAATATGGATAACAAAATGTTTTGCTTCCAATGTGAGCAAACGGCGGGGTGCACGGGCTGCGTCGGCAAAGCGGGCGTGTGCGGCAAATCCGCCTCGACAGCACAGCTTCAAGACGAGCTGACAGGCGCACTTATTGGCCTTGCACGCGCATGCAGCAACAATCCAAAGACAAAAAACACCGACCGCCTTATATTAGAAGGCCTTTTTACCACAGTCACAAACGTCAGCTTTAACGACGAGACGCTTCGCGTGCTGATTGATAAGGTGAACGCCGAAAAGGCGAAAATCGTCCCAAACTTCGCCTGCTTCGCGTCGCACTGCGGCAACACCGACAACTACGATATGTCGCGCATCTGGAACGCCGACGAAAACGTCCGCTCACTCAAATCGCTCATACTTTTCGGCATACGCGGCATGGCGGCATACGCCTACCACGCGGCAGTGCTCGGCTACATAAGCGACGAAGTGAACAGCTTTTTCTATAAAGCGCTATATTGCCTCGCCGAGGATTGGGGAATGGACGAATTGCTCCCGCTTGTGCTCGAGACAGGCGAGGTAAACCTCGCGTGCATGGAGCTTCTCGACAAAGCAAACACCGAAACCTACGGCACACCTACACCGACTAAAGTGCCTATGACAGTCGAAAAAGGGCCTTTTATAGTGATAACAGGTCACGATTTGTACGATTTAAAGCTTCTTTTAGAGCAGACGGACGGCAAGGGCATAAACATCTATACTCATGGAGAAATGTTGCCCGCACACGCCTATCCGCTGCTTAAAAAGCACCAGCAGCTAAAGGGCAATTTCGGCACAGCGTGGCAAAATCAGCAAAAGGAATTTGACAATATTCCCGCGCCGATTTTGTTCACAACAAACTGCCTAATGCCCGTAAAGCCAAGCTACGCCGACCGCGTTTTCACAACAGAGGTCGTGTCGTACCCCGAAATGGTGCATATCAACGATAATAAGGACTTTACACCGGTAATCGAAAAAGCCTTGCAGCTCGGCGGCTATTCAAGCGACACCGAATTTACAGGCATCAACGGCGGCAAGGAGCTTTTGACAGGCTTTGGTCACGGCACAGTTCTAGATGTGGCGGATAAGGTCGTCGAGGCCGTAAAGTCGGGCGCAATAAAGCATTTCTTCCTAGTCGGCGGCTGCGACGGCGCAAAAACAGGCCGAAATTATTACACAGATTTTGTCAAGCAAACGCCAAAGGACACAGTAATATTGACGCTCGCCTGCGGCAAATACCGCTTTAACGACTTGGATTTAGGCGAAATAGGCGGTCTGCCGCGCCTGATGGATATGGGTCAGTGCAACGACGCATACAGCGCGATAAAGGTCGCCGTGGCGCTTTCAGAGGCGTTTGGCTGCACAGTCAACGAGCTGCCGCTGTCGATGGTGCTGTCATGGTACGAGCAAAAAGCCGTCTGCATTCTGCTCACGCTGCTGCATTTAGGCATCAAAAACATCAAGCTTGGCCCCACACTCCCCGCATTTGTCTCAAAGGACGTGCTGAATTATCTTGTCGAAAACTTCAACATAGCTCCAATCACAACCCCCGAAGCAGACTTAAAGGAAATTTTAGGCTAATAAAAAAACTTCCGCGATTTGAATTTATCGCGGAAGTTTTTCGTTATATTTATATGTGGTTGCTATTTTTCGTCGCCGTTATCCTTGTATAATTTGCCCTCAATCATGCTAATTGCAGCTTCCTCACTGTTCATAAACATCTCTTCTGTGGCGCGTTGCGCGTCCTTCATTTTTTCGGTGATTTCAATAAGAGCACCGGTAGTAGCGTCAAGCGCCTCAACCGCCGTCGCCATTCTTCCGGCAAGATAATAATACATAGCCTTGTAATCCGCCATAATAATCCTCCCTAAACGAAAAAATCGTTAACACAAAAAAATAAAGGCAACGTCATTAAAATATAAAACAAAAGCGATGGGGACACATTTCCCCACCGCAGGTGGTGGTGCGGGCGAAGGGACTTGAACCCTTACGTACTAGACACTGGCTCCTAAGACCAGCGCGTCTGCCATTCCGCCACGCCCGCATGAATGTTATTATACGGTACATTTTGTCATTTGTCAAATAGTAATTTTAATTTAAATGTGCTACAATAAAATAAATTTATGTAATTTAGGAGATTAAAGCTTGATAAATAACATAAAACAGCTTATAAAATGGCTGCCCGCCGTCTTAATGATGTGCGTGATATTCGCGTTTTCCGTGCAAAACGGCAACGCGTCAAACAACACAAGCGGCAAGATGTGCTACGCTGTTGCAAAGGTGACGGTCGATGACTTTGCCGAAATGCCAAAAACGCAGCAGCAAATAATTATAGAAGCGTTGCAGCACATGGTGCGCAAAACAGCCCACTTCACAGAATACGCGCTGCTCGGCATGGCGTTTTTGATCCCGCTTTGGGGCAAATTTAAACGCCCTATATTTGCGCCCGCGCTCGCTGTTTTATTGAGCGCATTATATGCCTGTACGGATGAAGCCCATCAGCTTATTGTCTCCGAGCGTTCAGGTCAGCTAACAGACGTTGCAATAGACACCGCCGGAACACTTGCGGGAGTTGCTTTGGTGTGCGGAATTGTATGGCTGATTAAAAAATTAAAAAGGAAAAGTGAAAAATGAAAAATTTAGGTGTGATGCCTGTGGCATCACATTCTAATGGTTTGCACAATGCCATTAGAATGTGATTGCGCAGCAATCACTCCAATATTTTTCATTTTTCACTCTTCACTTTTCATTCAATTAGTGCGAGCGCAGCAATTTATCCATTTCGACAATTGCTTTTTCGGCTGTCTTTTCGGCTTTTTTCATGGCTTTTTTAATTTCCTTCGGGTGCTGCACAGCCATGTAGCTGCCTGCAGCGCCAAGTGCCGCGCCGGCTGCCATTCCAAGCGCTGCGCCCTTCATCATGTCTTGACTTTTACGCATAAATATACGCCTCCTTGTGCTAATATTATGCCGCAAAAAAATAAACAAATTCAGGGGTGTAAATTTTTCCTATAATGCGTTATAATAGATGTATATATTTATTTATCGACTAAAAAGAGGTGTAGCTATTGAAACGTGTGCTTTGTGTTCAGGATATGTCCTGCTTTGGCAGGTGCAGCCTGACTGTCGCCATGCCGGTGCTGTCCGCTATGGGCATACAGGCGTGCCCGCTTCCCACCGCGCTTTTATCTACACACACAGGCGGGCTTGGCACACCTGTCGCAAGCGAGCAAACCGATTTTTGCATGCAGGCGCTTGAACACTATAAATCACTCTCATTAACGTTTGACGGCGTTTACAGTGGCTACCTCGCAAGCGGCTCACAGGTGAAGCTCGTGCAGGAGTGTTTTGCCCAAAACCCCGACGCGCTCAAGGTCGTTGACCCCGTCATGGGCGACAACGGCAAGGTGTATTCAAATATCCCCGACACCCACTGTCAGGCAATGGAACAGCTCTGCCTTGAGGCCGACGTCATAACGCCAAACGTGACGGAAAGCTACATTCTGCTTGGCAAAGAGCCCGTCACAACGCCGATGAACTCCGACGCGATAAATGAATTTCTTTTGTCAATGCGCGCCAAATTCAAAAATGCTCATCTTATCGTAATCACAGGCGTTGAGCACACAAGCGGCAAGCGCGGCAACGCGTGCATTTGGCCAAACGGCGAAGCACAGTTTTTGCAGTATGAAAGCGTCCCACAGACGTATCCCGGCACAGGCGACATTTTCACAAGCATTCTCACAGGCGGCCTTTTGCGCAATGGCAGCGCGATAACAAGCATACGCCTAGCGTCAAAATTCATTTCAGCCGCCGCAAGAAGCACCATAGATACAAAGGGCGACCCGCGCTTTGGCGTTAAATTCGAGCCGCTTTTACAGCTTTTAACGCCGCAATAACCATCGGTTACCGTATGGCGGGAGGTGAAACGCCTCCCCTACACGCTTGCCTTAAAGCCGTCGGTAGGGGACGGGTTTTCCGTCCCGTATAGATACGCAAAAAAATAAGTGGAGATAACGTTTTGACAGACATAAACATAGTGCTCATAGAGCCGCAAATACCGCAAAATACAGGCAACATCGCCCGCACCTGCGCCGCCACAGGCGCAAGACTTCATCTAGTCCGTCCGATGGGCTTCACCGTCGACGACAAAAAGCTCAAACGCGCCGGCCTTGACTATTGGGACAAGCTCGACATCACCTATTACGACTCAACGCCCGACTTTTTTGCCAAAACAAGCGGTACATATTACTATTTCACAACAAAAGCTCCGCAAACGTACACAGACGTTGAATATCCAAATGGCGCACATCTTGTGTTTGGCCGCGAGGACGCAGGGCTTTCGGAACAGCTTTTGCACGAAAATCAAAAGTACTGCGTCAGACTGCCCATGCGCGACACTCTGCGCAGCCTTAATTTGTCAAATACAGTTGCCATAGCCGCATATGAAATGCTTCGTCAGCATAATTTTGACGGCCTTTGTGAGCAGGGACACCTTAGAAATTATAATTGGGAGTAGAAAAAAGTGAGTAAAATTGCACTTGTAACCGACTCGGCAAGCGACATACCAGCAGAGCTTGAAAAGCAGTACGGCATCGACATCATGCCGTTTTTAATCACCGTCGACGGCAAAAGCTACACCGAGCGGGAGGACTTCACAAACGAGGAATATTACGATATGCTCGCGCACTGCGAGACTATCCCCAAAACCTCGCAGATAACAATGATGCGCTTTGAAGAAAAGTTTGCCGAATACGCCCAAAAGGGCTTCGACGAGCTTATTTACGTCGCCATAAACAGCGAGGGCAGCAATACTTATAACGCCGCGTGCATGGCGAAACAAAGCTTTAAGGACGAAAATCCAGACAGCAAAATGAACATATACATCGTCGACAGCCACAGCTATTCAATGACATACGGCTGGGCTGTGTGTGAAGCCGCGCGCAAAATCGCCGCGGGCGCTGACGCAAAAAGCATTGTCGAATATCTAAACGACCACTTTGCCCGCGTCGAGGTGGCACTCAGTATGTACACGCTCAAATTTGTCAAAAAAAGCGGGCGCGTTTCAGCCGCCGCAGCATTTGCGGGCGAGCTGCTCGGTTTGCGCCCCATAATCACGATTATCGACGGCGTTACAGCGACGGCATCAAAAGTGCGTGGCGACGTAAACGTAATGCCCTCGCTGATTACTCACGTCAAAAAAAGAATAGCCGACGGCAGCGGATATCTCGTCGCAAGCACAAACGTCGAAAACGGCAAAATGCTCGCAAAGCTGTGCAAAAAAGAGTTTGGTAAAGAGCCCGAGTGCGTGTTTTTGCTAGGCGCGGCAGTCGCCACAAACACAGGCCCCGACGCTGTTGCTATTATATTTGAAGGCGCAGCAAGAAGATAGGAGAATATATGAATAAACCAGTTTTATACATCGTAATTCCGTGCTACAACGAGCAGGAGGTTCTGCCCGTAACAAGTAAAATGTTTCTTGATAAAATAAATTCGCTCGCGCAGGCGGGTAAAATTTCAAACGCAAGCCGTGTGCTTTTTGTCAACGACGGCAGCCGCGACGAGACGTGGAATATCATCACAAAGCTAGCAGAGACAGACGAGCACTTTGAGGGCGTGTGCCTCTCGCGCAATCGCGGCCACCAAAACGCGCTTTGGGCGGGGCTTATGACAGCAAAGGAAAAGGCGGACGTCACAATTTCCATCGACTGTGACGGTCAGGACGACATCAACGCGATGGACGAAATGATAGACGAGTACCTCGCGGGCAGCGACATTGTCTACGGCGTTCGCAAAAAGCGCACGACAGACACATGGTTTAAGCGCACGACAGCCGAGGGCTTTTATAAGGTCATGGCAATGCTCGGCGCAGATACAGTCTACAACCACGCCGATTACCGCCTTATGGACAAGCGCGCGCTCGAGGGGCTTTCACAGTATAAAGAGGTCAATCTCTTTTTGCGCGGCATGGTTCCGCTCGTCGGCTACCGCACATCAAGCGTTTATTACGAGCGCGCCGAGCGCATAGCAGGCGAAAGCCATTATCCGCTCAAAAAAATGCTCGCGCTCGCGTTTGACGGTATCACAAGCCTTTCGGTAAAGCCGCTTCGCATAATCACAAACCTCGGCTTTTTCATCAGCTTCGCAAGCATCATAGGCATAATTTGGGTGCTCATCACAAAAATTTGCGGCGTCACAGTCTCAGGCTGGAGCAGCACCGCCGTCGCGATATTCTTCATGGGCGGCGTTCAGCTTTTGTCGCTCGGCGTTATAGGCGAGTATGTGGGCAAAATCTACAGCGAAACAAAAGAGCGCCCGCGCTTCATAATAAGCGAAACCACCGACGGCAGTAAGCCGGTGAAGGACGAACACGGAAAATAAATTAATCCGGAGGCAAAATGGAAAAAACAACATGGAAAGGCTCGGTGCAGCTTGCGCCTGTGCCGCCTGTTATGGTGAGCTGCGGCACAATGGACAAGCCAAACGTGCTCACGATAGCATGGACGGGCGTGCTCAACACTCAGCCGCCAATGACATATATCTCGGTGCGCCCAGAGCGCTACAGCTATAATTTAATAAAGGAAAGCGGAGAATTTGTCATAAATCTGCCCACTGCCGCGCTCGTCCGCTCAATAGACTACGTCGGTGTGCGCAGCGGCGCAAAGGAAGATAAATTCAAAGCCGCCAAGCTGACCGCGCAAAAAGCGTCACAGCTCGCAGCGCCAATGATAAGCGAAAGCCCGCTGTCGCTAGAGTGCAAGGTCAAGCAGATTATCCCACTAGGCACGCACGATATGTTCATAGCCGACATCGTGGCCGTAAACGCCGCGAATGATATTATAGACAAAGACGGCAAGCTGGATTTATCAAAAGCCAACCTCTGCACCTACGTCCACGGCGAATATTTTGCGCTTGGAGACAAAATAGGCAGCTTTGGATTTTCGGTGAGGAAGAAAAAGAAACGCTAACGTTTCTTTAATGAAAAATGAAGAATAAAAAGTAAAAAATTATGGAGTGATGCCCACAGGCATCACTCCATAATTTTTCATTCTTCACTTTTCACTTTTCGTTTTTACTAAATATGCACCCGCAATATTCCTGCCTGTAAAGCCCATATTCGCCCGAAAGCTGACCGCTTCTTAAAAAGCCACCGCGCTTTTTGAAATCGGAGGGCAGATATTTAACGCCGTATTTTTCGGCAAGCTCTAAGCCAATCTCGTTAAGCTTCGCCGCGTTTTTGTGCGGGCTTATCGAAAGCGTTGTGCAAAACCAGTCAAAATTGTTTTCCTTTGCCCGCTTTGCCGCGTGCTCAAGGCGCAAACGGTAGCACGCAAAGCACCTCTCGCCACCCTCTTTTATATCTTCAAGCCCCTTCACCGCGTCGTAAAATTCCCGCGCGTCATATTTTGCACATTCAAGCTTAACGCCATTGCCAAACGGCGCTTTTGCAATAAGGCGTTCAAGCTCCTCGCTGCGCTTTTGAAATTCATCTTCGGGGTAAATATTAGGGTTATAAAAATCTATCGTGATGTCAAATCGGCTCGACAAATATTCAAGCACATATGTAGAGCACGGCGCACAGCACGCGTGAAGCAGCAAACGCGGCGCAGTGTCAAGCGACGCGAGAATTTTGTCAAGCTCAAGCTGATAATTTACATTCATATACAAATACCTCCATTGTTTTCGATTATAACACATATCCTTTGCAAAGTGTTTAAATAGCGCTCAAAGTTTGTTCACATCTTTAGGTTATACTCTAATTGTTCCCAAAAGAAGTATAAAGCACCGCGAGAGGAATCTTTCGCAAACGTGCGTTCTTTATTTTGACAAATGCCGGGCACAAGCGGGCCCCCGCTTCCGGCGACAACCAACTATCCGCTAACGCGGTTTTCATATAATTCTTCTTTCACATTTGCACACAGCGAACAGCGGCTTGTCACAACGGCAGGCCGCTGTTTGTGGTTTACTAAATCACATAAAAGTGGTATAATATATTTAACTGTTTTAACATTAAACGGAGGCCTTAAAATGACAGACGAAAAAATTGCTCGTATAAACGAGCTTGCGCATAAAAGTAAGGAAACTACGCTAACAGATGAAGAAAAAGCCGAGCAAGCATCGTTGCGTAAAGAGTATATAGACGGCGTGCGCGCCAATTTGCGCTCACAGCTAGATAATGCACGCGTGCTCGACGACGACGGCAAAGAGCAGCCGCTAAAGCGCAAGGACTGACAAATTTAAAGTCCATGTAGGGGACGGCGTCCTCGACGTCCCGCGCAGGTTTACACAAAGATTACGGAGCGACGAGGGCGTCGCTCCCTACAAAATGCACATCATAAATTTTAAAAGAGGGGAGGGCTGCAAGTGCTGCCACCGCAGGACGGCGGACGCCAAATAAGGCTGCCGCAAAGCTATCTCGACGCACAAAACGGCGTAAAGCCAAAAATAAAAAAGGCGCAACCACAGGCAAATGAAGCCGCGCCGCAAAATAATCCTAAAAAAGAGTTTAAGCTGCCAAAGCTTACGCGTAAAAATAAGCCGCACAAAAAGCACCCTCTTCTGCGCAGAATTTTAACGACGGCGTTGACGGTGCTTATTTGCCTCACCTTAATGGCGGGCACAGCGACTGCATTTTATGTAAACGGTGCGACGCAAAACGATTTTCTCTGGCTCGATTTAGAGCAGCTTCCGCATAAGGACGCAACAATAATCTATGCACAGACGGATACCGGAGAGTGGCAGGAATACACCCGCCTTGAAGCCACACAGCAAAAGGTGTGGGTCAGCTTTGGCGATATTCCCGACTATTTAAAACAGGCGTTCATCGCCGTTGAGGACAAGGATTTTTATAAGCACAGCGGCGTGTCGTGGCGCAGGACTATTTTTGCTATTTTAAACGAGGTTGTCTACAAAATTTCAGGCAGCTATATAGGCGGAGCAGACGGTCAAAAACAAGGCGCATCAACAATTGACCAGCAGCTTATAAAAAACCTCACGCGCGACGACGACGCGGGCGGGCTAGACGGGTACCTTCGCAAAATTCGCGAAATTTACCGTGCTTTAAAGCTCGACAGCACATATGAAAAGGACAAAATCTTAGAGGCATATTTAAACGTAATAAGCTTCACGGGCAACACCGCAGGCGTGCAGGCGGCAAGCATAAAATGCTTTAATAAAAGCGTCAGCGAGCTTACGCTTGCCGAGTGCGCGTCCATCGCGGCAATCACCAAAAATCCATATCGCTATGACCCTGTGGTTCATCCCGATAACAACCTCACACGCCGCAATTACATTCTTTACGAAATGTGGCAGCAGGGCTATATCACCGAGGACGATTACAACGCCGCGAGCGCCGAGCCTGTCGTGACAAGCGAGGGCTTGGTCGATGTGCCCGAAACAGAGCTGACAAGCTATTTCACAGATAAGGTCATCGAGGATGTGTCCGACGCGCTCACCGACAAATACGGCTTAAACCGCGCCGAGACAACTAATCTTTTATACAACGGCGGCCTGCGCGTATACTCGACAGTCGACGAAAACTTGCAGTCTGTCATGGAAAAAGCAATGGAAAACGGCAGCCAATTCTTCCCACAGCCCGGCGTTAAAACCACAGCAGTCGTCTATAACGAGGACGGCACAAAGAAAACCGATGAAAACGGAAACGTCGTCACCGAAAATGTCACCGAAACTCCGCAGGCGGCTATGGTCACGATAGACTACACAGGCGCGCTAAAGGCGGTCGTCGGCGGCATAGGCGAAAAAGAGGTCAGCCGCGGCTTTAACCGTGGCACAGACGCGGTGCGTCAGGTCGGCAGCACAATGAAGCCCGTCGGCGCGTATGCGCTCGCAATTCAAAACAACAAGGCAAACTGGTCATCACCGTTCCTCGACGCGCCAGTGCGTCAAATGGAGGACGAGACAACAGGCGAAATGAAGGACTGGCCCGCAAACTTCAGCAAAACATATTCAAATGAGGATATCCTCGTCGCGGACGCGCTTGCCGAGAGCATAAACACAATCGCGGTGCGCGTTGGCGAGCGTGCGGGCGTGTCGAATATCTATAAATTCACAACAAAAATGCTCGACATCACAAGCTTTATCCCGAAGGATAAGGCGGCGGGGCCGATGATACTCGGCTCGTCAACCTACGGCATAACTCCGTATGAAATGGCGGGCGCATACATGATGTTCGGCAACGGCGGCGCACATTCAACGCTGCACAGCTTCACAAGCATACAGCTCGGTAACGGCACGGAGCTTATCGCCACCGATGTTGAGACAAAGCAGGTGCTCGACGCCGACACCGCGTATATCATGAACCGCCTTTTGCGCGGTGTAATGGAGGGCAACGGCACAGCCGCGGGCTACTCCGTCTCGGGCGAGATGGACAGCATAGGCAAAACAGGCACAACGTCCGATAATAAGGACTTCTGGTTTATCGGCTTAACGCCGTATTACTGCACCGCCACATGGTACGGCTACGATTCAAGCTTCGCGCTAAATACCTACGGCGGCACACACGCCCCCACAAGCGCATGGAAATACGTCATGCAGCGCGCACAGCAAGGGCTTGAAACTAAGTACTTCCCCACAGATACAACAGTCGTAAAAGCCCGCTACTGTACCCAGTCCGGCGGCTACGCAACCGACGCATGCCCCAATACAAAAGAGGGCTACTACAAACAAAACGCACTTCCGGCGGCATGCCCACTGCATGTGGCTTAAAAATGAAGAAATGAAGAATGAAAAGTGAAAAATTAAAGAGTGATTGCTTCGCAATCACATTTAAATAGTTATGTGCACGCTTTATGGATTGTGCGTTACCATTTAAATGTGACGCCGCAACGTCACTCCTTAATTTTTCATTCTTTACTTTTCATTTTTCATTTTGTTGCAGCTTTTCCCACATTGCGAGCAGTTCCCGCAGCACTTTCCTTTTCGTGCATTAGACACTGATTTATATACAGCAAGTATAAAACAAGACGCAATTATAGCGATCAGTATAAAATCTAAAATTTTCATAAAACCTCAAAATATAAGCGACCCTATTTGATAGACAAGGCACGCTATGACCCATGCGAAGGCGGTTTGGAAGAGCGCTACCCAAAACGCTGCGAAGCCGCTGTTCATTTCGCGCTTTACTGCCGCGATAGCCGCGACGCACGGCGTATAAAGCAGAGTGAACGCCAAAAATGATGCCGCTGAAAGTGGTGTGAACAGCGTTGTAAGCGCACTGCCGAGGCTTGCTACGTTTGTGCCAAGCAGCACGCCGAGCGTGCTCACGACGGCTTCCTTTGCTGTGAAGCCTGTTATTAGCGCCGTTGAAATGCGCCAGTCAGCAAAGCCGAGCGGCGCGAGCACAGGCGAAATTGCCTTGCCGATGAGCGCAAGTATGCTCGTTTCGGAGCTTGTGACGACGTTTAGCCGTATATCGAATGTCTGCAAAAACCAAATGACTATCGTCGCGGCAAAAATTACCGTGAACGCGCGCGTCAAAAAGTCCTTCGCCTTGTCCCAAAGCAGCATTGCAACGCTTTTTGGGCTCGGCAGGCGGTAGTTTGGCAGCTCCATAACAAACGGCACAGGCTTGCCGCGATACAGTGTATTTTTCATCAAAAGCGCCACGATTATTCCTAAAACCATGCCGGAAATATAGAGAATTATCATGCAAAGCGCGCTGTTTTGCGGAAAAAACGCCGCCGAAAACACCGCGTAAATCGGCAGCTTTGCGCTGCACGACATGAATGGCGTGAGCAAAATAGTCATCTTGCGGTCGCGGTCACTCGACAGCGTGCGCGTCGCCATTATTGCGGGCACGCTGCACCCAAAGCCTATCAGCATAGGCACAAAGCTGCGCCCCGAAAGCCCTATTTTGCGCAGCAGCTTGTCCATAACAAACGCTACGCGCGCCATGTAGCCTGTGTCCTCAAGTATCGAGAGGAAGAAAAACAGCGTGACGATTATCGGCAAAAAGCTTAAAACACTGCCCACGCCCGCAAAAACGCCGTCGATTATAAGCGAGTGCACAACAGAGTTTATGCCATATGCCGTCAACCCCGCCGACACAAGCGACGTGAATGCCTCAATGCCAATTGAAAGCAAATTGCTCAAAAAAGTGCCTATAACGCTAAATGTCAGCCAAAAAATCATCAACATTATGAGCAAAAACACAGGTATCGCCGTGTATTTGCCTGTCAAAAGCTTGTCAATCGCGACGCTTCGCGCGTGCTCGCGGCTCTCGCCCTTTTTCACGACTGTCTGCGCGCACAGCTTTTCAATAAACGCGTAGCGCATGTCGGCAAGCGCGGCTTCGCGGTCAGTTTTAAGCTCGTTTTCCATCTCGGTGACGCTGTGTCCGAGCAGTTCAATTTCATTTTCTGTCAGCTTAAGTCGCTTTTGCATCGGCTCGTCACCCTCGACAAGCTTCGTCGCGGCAAAGCGCGGCGGCACGCCTACGGCCTCGGCGTGATCCTCAATAAGATGCGCTATCGAGTGTATGCAGCGATGCACAGCGCCCGAGCAAAAGTCCTGCCGCTTTGGATATTCCTTATTCTCAACGGCTCTAAGCGCGTGCTCAATAAGCTCGTCGATGCCCTCGTCCTTCGCGGCGGAAATAGGCACAACAGGCACGCCAAGCTCGGTTTCAAGCTTGTTTACGTCAACCGTATTGCCGTTTGAGCGCATTTCGTCCATCATATTGAGCGCGATAACCATCGGGATATTCAGCTCGATAAGCTGCATCGTGAGGTATAAATTGCGCTCGATGTTCATTGCGTCAACTATATTTATAATGCCGTCGGGCTTTTCGTCAATAAGAAATTGGCGCGTGACAATCTCCTCGCTTGTGTATGGCGAGAGGGAATATATGCCGGGTAAATCGACGACTGTCGCCGGCTCGTGCCTTGCCTCGTGTGCGTCGTGCTTGTGCTCGCGTCTGTGCCCCCAGCTTCGCGGGCCGTGGCGGTGCTCGCCCGCGTGGTGATTGCGTATAATGCCCTCTTTTTTGTCAACGGTGACGCCCGGGAAATTGCCCACGTGCTGATTAGAGCCTGTAAGCTGATTGAAAAGCGTTGTTTTGCCGCAGTTTTGGTTGCCCGCAAGCGCAAAAATCATTCGTTTTCACCGTCCTCAAGCTCGATTTTCTGCGCGTCGTCAATCCGCAAAGTCAGCTCATACCCGCGCAGATGTATCTCAATAGGGTCGCCCATCGGCGCTATTTTGCGCACAGAAATCTCCGTGCGCGGCGTTAGCCCCATATCGAGTAAACGCCGCCGCAAAGCGCCCTCGCCGCCGACAGAAATAATTTTAGCCTTTTGCCCGATAGGCATTTTATCAAGTGTCATTCAAAAGTCCCCTTATAAAAGTTAGCTAACACTAATTATAGTACAAAAATGAGTTTTTGCAATACAAAACAAAGAAGAAATAAGAAAGAAGAAAGAAAAATGTAGAAGTGACGGCTTGCCGTAACCTTACTGTTTCTTTCTTCGCTCTTATTTCTTATTTTATATTGTGTATCCCGATTCTTTAGCAAGCTCCTCGTCGATGATTACAACGACGTCGCTGTGCATTTTAAGCATTGTGGACGGGTTTTGCGTTGTGATGATGTTGTCCACAATAAGCCCGTGAATAGCGTCCTTTTTCGCCTTGCCTGTGGCGATAAGCACAACCTTTTTTGCTGCCAAAATGTCAGCCATGCCCATTGTGATAGCCGTTTTTGGCACTTCGTCGGCGCTTGCAAAGAAGCGTGCGTTTGCGGCGATGGTGCTCTCTGTCAGCTTTTCTGTGTGCGCTGTCGCAAAAAGCTTGTCGCTCGCTTCGTTAAATGCGATATGTCCGTTATTGCCAATTCCAAGAAGCTGAATATCCGCTGTGCCGCCCTCGTAAACCATGCGCTCAAGCTCCTCGGCATTCGCCTCAAAGTCGCCCATGCCGTTTGCGACAAACGTGTTTGCCTTGTCGATGTTGATGTGGTCAAACAGGTTTGTGTTCATGAAATAGCGGTAGCTCTGGTCGTGCGTGCCGGGTATTCCGCAGTATTCGTCGAGGTTTACTGTGTGCACCTTTGAGAAATCAATCTCGCCCGCCTTGTTCATCTCAACAAGCTTTTTGTAAAGAGGTATCGGCGTGCCGCCTGTCGCAAGCCCAAGCTTTGCGTTCGGCTTTGACTGCAAAAGCTCTTTAAAAATTTCCGCTGCCGCTGCGCAGCTTTCCTCGTAGCTCTTTGTTACAATTACCTTCATATCCAAACTCTCCTAACTGTCCTTTATGCAAGAACATAACCTTCTATCTATAATAGACTAAAATCGACAAAAGTGAAAGTGGCGAAACGCCCAAAAAACCCAATCTTTCTGTACAATATTAGCTAATTATACAAATAATATGTCTTCAGCTTCACTCCTTTGCGGCATGTCGACGCTTGCACGGTACTTTTCGCGGTAGGTGGCAGGGGATAAGCCCGTCTCTTTTTTAAACACCTTGCAAAGATAATTTGCGCCCGAAAAGCCGCAGAGCGTCGCGATTACTTCAAGCGTATATTCGCGGTGTGACAAAAGCCGCTGCGCCTCGGCAAGCCGCACGCTTGTGAGATACCGCCCCGGCGATATGCCCATTTCAGCCGAAAATGTGCGCACCAAGTGGCTTTTGCTAACGCCAAGCTGCGCGCTAAGTTCCTCAACGCCGTACAGCCCCGCGTAGCTGTGGCGTATCGCGGCGACGGCGTCCGCCACAAGCCCCGACACTGCGTGCGCCGACGAGCCCGCATTCGCAAGCTCGCACAAAAGCGCAAACGCCGCCTGCGAAAGCCGCACGCCGCTTTCAAAGCACGCGCGCACCTCGTCCATAAGCTGCGCCGACATCGGGCACGCGCCGCCGTCCGTCACAAACGGAAGCTGATTGTTATTTTCACAAAGCTTCGCCGCCGCGCATTTTGCCGCCGCGCCGTCGAGGCACACGCATAGCACATGGCTGCCGCTTTCGGGCGATATCTGCCCGCCGCTACTCAAAAGCGCTATGCCGCCCGCCGAGAGCAAAGCCGAATTATCCCCCTGCGCCGCCGAAGCCCGCCCCGACGACACAAGCACAGCCGCAAGTGCGCATTCCTTTATATTAAAAGCAGCCGTTTCACCCTGAATGTCAAGGCAGTCAACCGCCGTGCACAGACTTTTTTCGTCAAATATCAAAATTCGCCACCTCATATCAATATTTTACTATTTAAAAGTGCTTTTAGTGCTGTTATTATATATACAGAGGCAAAAACCCACAACACATAAGCAATAATTTACAATTACATTATAACGGAGGTAGTTTCCAATGGCAAGTATTAGTTTGCGTCACATCTACAAAGTTTACTCAGGCAACGTCACAGCCGTTTCTGATTTCAACCTTGAAATCGAGGACAAAGAGTTTATCATCTTCGTCGGCCCGTCAGGCTGCGGTAAATCGACAACACTGCGCATGATCGCAGGTCTTGAAGAAATCACAAAGGGCGAGCTTTATATCGGCGACCGCCTTGTGAACGATGTTCCCCCGAAGGATCGCGACATAGCGATGGTTTTCCAGAACTATGCTCTTTATCCTCATATGACAGTTTACAAAAACATGGCTTTCGGTCTTGAGCTTCGCAAAACACCGAAGGACGAAATCGACAAGCTTGTCCATGAAGCAGCTCGCGTGCTTGACATCGAGCATTTGCTTGACCGTAAGCCGAAGGCTCTTTCAGGCGGTCAGCGTCAGCGTGTTGCGCTGGGACGCGCAATGGTTCGCAATCCGGCTGTCTTCCTTCTTGACGAGCCTCTTTCAAACCTTGACGCTAAGCTGCGTACAGCCATGCGTACAGAGATTATCAAGCTTCATCAGAAGCTCGGCACAACATTTATCTATGTTACACATGACCAGACAGAAGCTATGACAATGGGCGACCGCATCGTTGTTATGAAAGACGGTCTTGTACAGCAGGTCGATACACCGCAAAACCTGTACGATTACCCCTGCAACATGTTCGTCGCAGGCTTTATCGGCAGCCCGCAAATGAACCTTCTCGACGCAACACTTGTCAAAGAAGGCACAAACTACTATGCTGATCTCGGCGGCGATA
Source organism: Clostridia bacterium (assembly GCA_009929695.1). Taxonomy (GTDB): domain Bacteria; phylum Bacillota; class Clostridia; order Oscillospirales; family Ruminococcaceae; genus Ruthenibacterium. The sequence continues at coordinate 140,747 of RZZW01000001.1, read as the reverse complement.
AGCTTCTTATCAACCCGTCCAAAATCACACCGGAGCTTGAAGCTTATGTTGGCAAAGCCATCAAAGCAGGCATCCGTCCTGAGGACATCAAGGACGACGAAGAGTTCATCGAGAAGCACGGCAACGCAACCATCATGGCAGACGTTGAAGTCAGCGAGCTGATGGGCAGCGAGATTTACCTGTACCTCCTCTACAAGGGCAACAAAATGACAGCCCGCGTAGCCCCCACAAGCACAGCCCGCAGTGGCAGCCAGGTAAAGGTAGCTCTCAACACAGCCAAACTTCACCTGTTCGACCCAGAAACAGAAAAAACAATCCTCAACTAATCAAAACATCAAGCCCCACCGCAAAATTTGCGGTGGGGCTGTTTTTGTTTGTAAATAATTTAGGGAAACAAGAATTATGTGCTTATTTATAAAATTCATAACGTAAAGAACGCATTTCATGCGTTCCGAAGCCGCTGGTTTGCTCAAAGCTAACGGAACGCATACAATGCGTTCCCTACGAAGTTACAAGTCCACATGAGAGGCATAACGTTATAAATCACTGCAAACGAAATATACTTGCCAATATAATAGCAATGCCAAGTAACGCACCGCACATAATAATCCAAGAAAAGCAGTTGCCTAAATTCATAGTCCAAGAAGCAACAGTTTTTCTTCTTACAAAAATGTTCAAATCATCTCGGTTAAAATATATTCTGCCCGACATATGTTGCCAAACTTCGTCTTGACTATATTTTCTTTTCATAAATAAGCACCTTCCATTTGTTTCGTAAGGTTCAAATGCTGTTACGCTAAAATATTTACAAAATTCACCGTAGGGCAAGGGAAGATCCCCCCCCCTCAAAAAAGCCTTACCCTTTAGGGGGCGGCGTCCTCGACACCCCGCAAGGCCTGCGCAAACTCACAGCTTTGCAGAATAAACTATCAATTGCAGCTTTTTAAATGATGCCGCTGTGCCGTGATAATCTGAAAAGCTGTCAACAATTTTCATTCCTCGCTGCTCAAAAATCTCTGCAATCTCGTCAATTGAATATAACCGCGTTGGGTCGCCTGCGGGAATTTGCGGCTTTTGCGCCGCCTCGCCATACGGTATGTCACAGCCGCCAAACAGCATTCTGCGGGTCTTGCTGTCCCAATCAAACTGCGACAACGCAAGCGCCGTTTCGCCAGCCTCCCAGTTTGAACGCGGAAAATAATACTCTGCGTGCTCCGCGTTGCAAATATCCATAAAATGCTTGCCGCCGCTTTTAAGCGCGCGCGAAATCACATCAAATATCTTTAAGTTTTCCTCGTCGTTTTCAAGATATCCAATCGCACCGTCAGCTAAATTCAGCACCACGTCAAACTCGTTTTCAAAGTTGATTTCGCGTATATCAGCCTGTATAAATTCAGCCGTAAGGCCGCGCTCGGCGGCTGTCTTTGCCGCATCGTCAATATACGCCTTAGTGATATCAACGCCCATAACCTCAAAGTCCCTTTCGGCAAGGCAAAGCGCGTGCCGCCCATAGCCGCAGGCTAAATCAAGTATGCGCTCGCCGCCGGTAAGCCCAAGCGTTTTGATTATGAAATCAACCTCGTTTTCAGTGTCCTCGACCCAAGACTGATTTTTGATGTCGAGCGTCCACCCATGCTTGTACCAGTCAGCGCCCTTAGCCTTCATACAACTTACCTCTGTAGCCGCCCACCCTTGCTCACGGCGGCTTCTATCGCTTCGCGCTCGTCAAAGGTCAGCGGCGCGGCGGCTGCCACGGCGGCGTTTTCGGTTATCTGCGCGGGGCTTGACGCGCCAATAAGCACGCTTGTAACAGCCTTGCAGTCAAGCACCCAAGACAAAGCAAGCTGCGCTAAGGTCTGCCCGCGCGCGGCGGCGATGTCATTTAATTCGTTAATCTGCGTTATCCTCTCGGGTGTCAGCATGTTTTGACGCAAAAAGCCTGAATTTGTTTTCTCCGCCTTTGCAATGCGGCTGCCCTCGGGTATGCCCTTTAAATATCGGCTCGTCAAAAGCCCCTGCGCAAGCGGGCTGAAAGCGATTATGCCCTTGCCGTTTTCCTCGCAGAAATCAAGCAGTCCGTTTTCCTCAATCGCGCGGTCGAGCATCGAATAGCGGTTTTGGCAGATTACAAACGGGCAGTGAAGCTCGTCAAGTATCGCGGCGGCACGCTTTGCCGTCTCGCCGTCGTAGTTTGAAAGCCCGACATACAACGCCTTGCCGCTCGCGACAATAGACGCAAGCGCGCCCATAGTCTCCTCAAGTGGCGTTTCAGGAGTCATGCGGTGATGATAAAAAATATCAAAATACTCAAGTCCCGTGCGCTTTAAGCTTTGGTCGACAGACGCCATAAGATATTTTCTGCTTCCGCCGTCGCCGTAAGGGCCGTTCCACATAAAATATCCCGCCTTTGAGCTTATGAGCAGCTCGTCGCGGTACGGCGCGAGGTCTTTTTTAAATATGCTGCCGAAATTTTCCTCCGCGCTGCCGCCGACAGGGCCGTAGTTGTTCGCGAGGTCAAGCATGGTTATCCCCGCGTCAACGGCTGTTCGCAGCATGGCGCGCATGTTGTCAAAGCTGTCGTTAGAGCCGAAATTTTGCCAAAGCCCAAGCGAAATTTTGGGCAGCATAAGCCCCGATTTCCCGCTCGCGGCATATGGCATATTGGCATATCTGCTTTCGTTAGCTGTAAACATAATCAATCTCCTTTTTTGTATCCAAACGGAAAATAAAACACCCACGCAAAATTTAAAAACGCGCAAAGCAGTGTCCATGTGCGAAACGTCAGCGTTTTCACGGCGCTGTGCTGCATCAAAACAAGCAGGGTGGCAATGCGCCCCGAAATATCAATCACCGCGGCAATAATTACAAAAGTAATCGTAACGCCACCTCCAACCTTTTTGTTAAATATATCACGCGATGGCAAACGTGTCAATTTAAAGGCTGTACTATGCGCGCAAAAAATGCTACAATGATAAAAAAGAAGGTGTTAAATTATGCCACTTGGCACTGGATGTATTAAATTTTTTGAAGAATTTCCGTTTTGGGACAAATTGACAGGCGACGAAAAGGCAAATATCTGCGAAACGTCGTGTACTGTTACATATAAAAAAGGCGAAAATGTTTTTTCGGGCGGCGAAAACTGCATCGGAATACTTTTCATAAAGCGCGGCCAGCTTCGCACATATATGCTTTCGGAGGACGGGCGCGACGTCACGCTTTACCGCCTTTTCGCAAAGGACGTGTGCATACTGTCAGCGTCCTGCGTGCTCGACGCGATAACCTTTGACGTGCAGATAGACGCAGAGGAGGAGACGGAGGCCGTGCTCGTAAGCGCACCTGTTTTCAGCCGCATTGCCGACAAAAATATCTATTTAAAAAGCTTTGCATACGAGCTGACAACAAGGCGCTTTTCGGACGTTATGTGGGCGATGCAGCAGATACTTTTCATGAGCGCAGATAAGCGCCTTGCAATTTTTCTGCTAGACGAAACAGCCAAAACAGGCAGCGACACCCTCTGCATGACGCATGAGCAAATAGCCAAATACATGGGCAGCGCAAGAGAAGTAGTCAGCCGCATGATGAAATATTTCGCCGGAGAGGGAATAGTGAAGCTGTCACGCGGAGAAGTAAAAATTCTTGATAAAGCGAAATTAAGAGAATTAACGAAATAAAAAAGAAGATAGAAGAAAGAAAAAGTAAGGAGTTACCGCGTTGCGGTAACATTATAATAAGTAGAGCGTCTACGTAAGATTTTGTGTAAATCAAGTGTAGACGCTCTATTTATTTAGATGTGACGGCGCAGCCGTCACACATTAATTTTTTCTTTTTTCTTTCTTCTATCTTCTTTTATTTATCCCTCAATAAAGCTCTTAACAGCACTTTTCGGCTTCAATCCCACCGATGTGTTTACGACCTCGCCGTTTTTGATTAAAACGAGCGTCGGGATGCTCATTACGCCGAACTTTTCCGCCAAATGCGGCTGTTCGTCGATGTTTATTTTGCACACCTTGACAGACGGAGTTTCTTCCGCTATCTCGTCAACAATCGGAGAAAGCATTTTGCAAGGGCCACACCAGCTCGCCCAAAAATCAATCATAACAGGCTTGTCAGACTGCATGACCTCGGCTTCATAGTTTGCGGACGTAATTGTTGTAATACTCATAAAATATATCTCCTTCATATTCAATATGTACAAAGCGTTTGCTTTACCTAAAATATACCATATGTGTCAATATCCGTTCCGTAACTGTGTCACATTGACGAAAAATGGTGGATTTATGCAATTTTCAGTTGACATCACGGCTAAATAATCTATAATAAAAGTTATATACTTTGCTGTTGTAAAGTGAGAAAAGGATATATAGGGAGGAAAATATTATGGCACGCGTTTATAATTTCAGTGCAGGTCCGTCTATGCTGCCGGAGTCTGTCCTAAAAACAGCACAATCCGAATTGGTGGAGTACGGCACGTCCGGTCAGTCCGTTATGGAGATGAGCCACCGCAGTAAGGTGTACGACGCAATCATCAAGGAGACAGAGGCGTCCCTGCGCCGTGTGCTTTCCATACCCGATAATTATAAGGTCGGCTTCATTCAGGGCGGCGCGTCAACGCAGTTCGCAATGGTTCCGATGAATTTCATGACGACAGGCGAGGCGGACTACCTCGTCACAGGCCAGTTCTCCGGCAAAGCCCAAAAGGAAGCTGCAAAATTCGGCGAGGCAAAGGTCGTCGCGTCAAGCAAGGATAAAAACTTTACATATATCCCCGACGTTGACAAAATTGAATACTCTAAAAATGCCAGCTATATCCACATCTGCCAAAATAATACAATATACGGCACGCGCTTCACAAAGCTGCCGCAGGTGGACGGCATTCCGCTCATCGCTGATATGTCAAGCTGCATAATGAGCGAGCCTGTCGACGTTTCAAAATACGGCGTAATTTACTTTGGCGTTCAGAAAAACGTCGCCCCCGCAGGTATGGCTGTTGCTATTGTGCGCGATGACCTACTAGAAAATACACGCACAGATATCGCTCGCCCTGCCATGCTCGATTATAAAACATTAATCGACGCCGAAAGCATGTACAACACACCGCCGTGCTACTGCATCTACATGATGGGTCTTGTTCTCAAATGGCTCGAAAATGACATCGGCGGCCTTGCAAATATGCAAAAGCTCAACGAGACTAAAGCCGCAAAGCTGTATGACTTCATCGACAACAGCAAATTCTTCAACAACCCCGTCAATAAGCCCGACCGCAGCATGATGAATGTCACGTTCACCTCGCCGAGCGAAGAGCTTGACAAAAAGTTCTGCGAAGAGAGCACAAAAGCGGGCTTTGTCAACCTCAAAGGCCACCGCAGTGTAGGCGGTATGCGCGCATCTATCTATAACGCCATGCCCGCCGAGGGCGTCGACAAGCTTGTCGAGTTCATGAAAAAATTTGAGGAGGAAAACGCATAATGTACAATATCAAAACACTAAACAGCATTTCGCCAAAGGGTCTTGAGCGTCTTTCCTCAAACCTTTTTGCCGTTGACGCAGAGGACGCACAGCCCGAGGGCATTTTAGTCCGCAGCGCCGCCATGCACGATATGGAAATGCCTAAATCCCTGCTCGCGATAGCACGCGCGGGTGCGGGTACGAATAATATTCCAGTCGACAAATGTGCCGAGGAAGGCATCGTCGTTTTCAACACACCGGGCGCAAACGCAAACGCTGTTAAAGAGCTTGTTTTAGGCGGCCTTGTGCTGTCAAGCCGCGGCGTTGTGAAGGGCATCGAGTGGGCAAAAACGCTCAAAGGTCAGGGCGAAGCCGTCGCAAAGCTTGTCGAAAAAGGCAAGGGACAGTTCGTCGGGCCTGAGCTCGCGGGCAAAAAGCTAGGCGTAATCGGGCTTGGCGCAATCGGCGTAAAGGTCGCAAACATGGGCGTTCACCTCGGCATGGAGGTGCTCGGCTACGACCCGTATATCAGCATCGACGCGGCGTGGAATTTGTCGCGCAGCGTAAAGCATTGCATAAACCTTTCGGATATTATAGCGCAGTGCGACTATATCACCGTGCATATGCCCATGACGGCCGACACAAAGGGCTTTATAAATGAGCAGAGCATCGCACAAATGAAGCACGGCGTGCGCATACTCAACTTCGCCCGCGGCGAGCTTGTCGACACTTCGTCGATAATCAGCGCGCTCAAAACAGGCAGAGTTGCGTCATATATCACAGATTTCCCCACAGACGAGCTGCTCGATGTCGACGGCTGCATCTGCGTCCCGCACCTCGGCGCGTCAACGCCCGAAAGCGAGGACAACTGCGCAGTCATGGCGGCAGATGAGATAAGCGATTACCTCTTAAACGGCAACATCACCCACAGCGTCAATTTCCCCGCTGTGTCAATGCCGCGCGCCGCAGGCTGCCGTGTGTGCATTATCCACAAAAATGTCCCGGGCATTTTGGCTGTTATCACAGAGTCCGCAGGCAAAGCGGGGCTTAACATTGACAACATGGTCAATAAATCAAAAGGGAATACCGCCTACACCATGCTAGACGCCACAGGCAGCGTCCCCGACGATTTCGCCGAAACGATTTCACAGCACGAAAACGTTATCCGCGTTCGCATAGTTTAATTTTTTATCAATATATGTTACAATAGCCTTGACGTTTTTCGTCAAGGCTATTTTGAAATTATGAGGTCAATTATGCTCTTCAATTCATGGCAATATGCGGTGTTTTTGCCTGTGGTGCTCGCGCTTTACTGGGCGCTGCCGCAAAAAAGGCGCTGGGTGCTTTTGCTTGTCGCAAGCTACATATTTTATATGAGCTGGAGCGCAAAGCTCATGGCGCTCATACTCACAACAACAGCAACGTCCTACGCGGCGGCGCTGCTTATTTCTCGCGCAAAAACACAAAGCCGAAAAAAGCTGTGGCTCACGCTCGGCGTTGGCATAAGCCTTGCCATGCTGTTTGTCTTTAAATACCTCAATTTCGCCGTGGGGCTTTGCGCGTCCGTGCTTTCGTTTTTGCATATTCCCGCGTTTGTCCCAAGCCTCAACCTGCTTTTGCCTGTGGGAATAAGCTTTTACACGTTTCAAACGCTGTCATATGTGATAGACGTTTATCGCGGCGCACTTCCGGCAGAAAAGCATTTTGGCATTTACGCATTATATGTCAGCTTTTTCCCTCAGTTAGTCGCAGGTCCCATCGAGCGCGCGGTCAATCTTTTGCCGCAATTTCACGTCGAGCATAAGCCGAATGCCGACGAGTGGGCGCATGGCCTTCGCTTAATCGCGTGGGGGCTTTTCAAAAAGGTTGCGATAGCCGATTTCATAGGCGTGTATGTCGACGCCGCCTACAACGACATAAACGCCTGCGGCCCAATGGCTTACGTCGTCGCCACAGCGCTTTTTGCAGTGCAGATTTACTGCGATTTTTCGGGCTATTCCGATGTCGCGATAGGCAGTGCAAAGCTGCTCGGCTTTAAGCTTATGGAAAATTTCAACGCGCCGTATTTCGCGCGCAGCATAAAGGAATTTTGGCGGCGCTGGCACATTTCGCTGTCGACATGGTTTTCAGATTACGTCTATATCCCTCTCGGCGGCAGCCGCGTCAGCGTGTCAAGGCATCTCGCAAACCTCGTCATAACATTCTTGCTGTCCGGCCTTTGGCACGGCGCAAAGCTCACGTTTGTTCTCTGGGGGCTTTGCCACGGCTTGCTTTTGTGCCTCGACGTATTTCTCTTGCCAAAACGCGAAAAATGGCTCAAAAACGCGCCGCGTTTAAAGGCTTTTATCGAAACCGCTGTCACGCTTGTGCTCGTAGTTTTGCTTTGGATACCGTTCCGCGCAAACAGCTTATCAGACGCGCTGACAATTTTCGCGCGCTTGCCGTATGCTCTTTCAGCTCCGGTTCAGGGCTTTACAGTCGCGCTTGAAACGCTCGGAATAACGTCGGCGGTGCTCATTCGCATTATTTTATCGTTCGCTGCGCTTGCTGCCTGCGACGCTGTGCGGCGGTATAAGGGCCAGCCGTTTGAGATTTTAGCCCGCCAAAAATCGCCTGTGCGGTTTGCCGTCAGCTATGCTTTGGCGTTTTGCGTCATGCTCGCCATTTTCACGCAGCCCGCGGGCACAGTGGCGGAATTTATCTACTTTCAATTTTAAAGAAAGGGCGGCGACGCTTTGAAACGCTTTTTTGTAAAATTTTCCGTGTTCGCGCTCGCGCTTTTGCTGCCTTTTGCCGCATATTTTGCATATGTGCAGGCACAGCCCGCCTCGTTCGGCAAAAGCTTGATGGGCGGCGCACAGCATAAGCTAGAGGTGCTCGCAAGCACAAAATCGCCCAAAATCGTCATCATAGGCGGCTCGGGCGCACCGTATGCGGTCATAAGCGAGGACGTTCAAAACGCGCTAGGTATGCCGTGCATAAACCTCGGCACGACGGCTTATCTCGGGCTTGAATTTTATTTTGCACAGCTAAAAGGCAATTTGGGCGATGGCGATATCGTCATAATCGCGCCCGAATATTCGATGTACGAGAACGGAATTGACTACGAAACAGTGTGGATGGCAGCCGAAAACCGCGCGTCGGTAATCAAAAAACTGCCGCTGTCTTATGTTCCGAATATGCTCACAAGCTTTTCGCGCTACGCCAAAAGCAAGCTCGGCGCGCTGAAAACAGACGGCGCGTCACCGCTCACCTATGACGAGCAATACACCGCCGCAGGCTACGGATATTGGGGCGACATAACGTTTGACCGCGATTGCATTTTAGAAAGCGGCTACAACACGCAGGACACGCGGACAGTTACAGCCGATATCGTCACCGATGAAGTGATAAATCAGCTAAACGCCGTCGCCGCTTACGCCGGAAAGTGCGGCGCTGAGGTGTATCTGACCTATGCCACGTTTGACCGCCTTGCGCTTATAGACGGCATAGACGGCGTAAATGCACTCGAAGCCCGCCTTGAAGCCGAATGCGATATAAAATGGCTTGGTAACCTATCCGACGGCGTTATGGACGAAAAATATTTCTACAACACAAACAACCACCTAAACAGCGAAGGCGCAAAGGTGCGCACAGCGGCGCTTATAAGCGATTTAAACGAAGCGCCGTGAGGCTTGCGCAATTCGTATGCGGGACGGGAAACCCGTCCCCTACAATCGGCTTCGGGGTAAGCATGTAGGGGAGGCGTTTCGCCTCCCGATAGTGATGCGGGCATCGCCCGATCCAATTAAACTCATACGCAAGGAGAGCATATGAAAGCAAAACTAAACTTATTTTCAAAATTAGCGCTCGTGCTCACGGCGATTTTTTACGCCGCGTGCGTTCAGCTTGCGGGCGGCAGTATGGCGGCGATGACGCTTTATTTTGCGCTCATGGCTCTGCTCGTTTTTATGCCGGGTGTGCTTATCTGCGAGACGCTTTTGCCAAATGCACACGGCGCGGCAAAGCTAGCGTGCGCGTTTTCGCTCGGCACAGGCATTTACGCCGTCTGCTACATGGCATTCGGCGCATATCCTAAAACGGTTTTCATAATTCCCGCTATTTTAGCTGTAATTTATATTGTAAAATGCGCAAAGGCAAAGCGGAAATTTAAAGCCGAAAGCGTTCACACTGCCATCAATTTAGCGCTAGCGTGTGGGTTTTTTGTCTATGTGTTCCTCGGCGTGCTAGGCTTTGCGCACGCAAGCTCCGCAGGCAATATGACGTATCATCAGGATATGATGTGGAGTGTAGGAAATGGCGCTGCTGCATCACTCGGCGCACCGTTTGCCGATATAAGAGCTGCCGGAGGCACGCTTCATTACCACTGGCTTGCCGACGCTCTGCCAGGCCTTGTCGCCTATACAGGCAACATTCTTACATATGACGCGGCGATTTATTATAACTATCCTGTCTTGCTCTTAGTGTTCGTCTGCGCCGTATACGCGGCGGCAAAGGAGTATTCGCATGGCTCGCGTCTAGCGCCGTGGCTGCCGCTTTTAATGCTCGTCTGCAACGGGCTTAATTCGCAGGTGACAATAAATCTTTTGCGCAACAACAACGGCGTGATAATGGCAGAAGCCGTGTGCTGCACCGCGCTTTATATTATTTTCTCGCTTGAAAAAATAGGCTTTAAGCTTAATTTCAAAGCCGCCGCCGCGTTTGCAGTCTGTATGGGCGTGCTTTTAATGAGCAAAAATCTTTACGGCATTTTGCTGCTTCTTGCGCTTTTTGCCGCGGCATGTGTGCATTCCATCGTGCACAAAAAGCTCTGCGGCGGCGCATTTTTGCTGTGCGGAATTTCTGCGGCAATATTGGCAGCGTGCTGGGTGCTCTTGTACAGCGGCGCGATAAATAACCTTGTTTTTCAAATTTGGCAAAGCTTTTTAAACATACCAAAAACGCTGATTTTGTGGCTGCCGCTCGGCTTTGCGGCGTATATCGCAAGCCTTTTCTTAAGCTTTAAGTCGTTCGGCACGCTCTCCGTCTCACGCCTTATGGTCAACGCGGCGGTTGTCGGCGGCGTTTGCGCGTATTTTTTGTTCAATCATTACTCTGCGTCACAGACGTATTTTCTCCTCGCGGCAATCATGTTTATGTGGTTTTGCGCGCTCGACGCAAGGCAGCTTTTGAAAAATAAACCGGTCAAAATCACAGCGTGCGCCCTCGCCGCCTTGTCGGTGTGCTTGACGGCGTATTCGCTCGCGGGCGATATGCGCACAGGCGTGCAGATATACCTGCGCTGCGGCGGCCTGCGCCCCGAGTATCCGTATACCGAGCAGACAGTCACCACCGCAGACGAAGCCGCCGCAATGTGGCTGCGCGATAATATGCGCACAGATGAAATTTTCGCCACAAACCGCAACGGCAAAGCGCTCGACGCCGCCGACGGTACGTGGCACTACTACACCGCCATAAGTGGCAGACAGGCATTTGTCGAGGGCTGGCGCTACGCGATGGATTACAGCGTCGAATATAGTACGCTGCGTCATAATTTAGAGGAAGTCAGCGACAAAATTTTCACCTGTGACACCGCCGAAGAAGCCTTTGCGATAGCTAAACAAAACGGCATCGACTACCTTTTAATCTCGCGCCCAAAACGACAAGAAGGCTACAAAGACGCTGCCCCCGCCTTTGAAAACGAGAGCTGCATAATTTACAAAGTAGCATAAAATTTTTAATATAGAGGTTGATTTAAATGAAATTAATGTTTGCAAGCGATATCCACGGCTCGGCAAAATATGCCGAAATAATGAGGGACATTTACGCGTCGGAAAAGGCCGAAAAGCTTATTTTGCTAGGCGATTTGCTGTATCACGGCCCCCGCAACGACCTGCCCGAAAATTACGCCCCGAAAGAGGTCATCGCAATTTTAAACAGCATGAAAAGCGAAATTTTAGCCGTGCGCGGAAACTGCGACGCAGAGGTCGACCAAATGGTGCTCGAATTTCCGATAATGGCTGATTACGCCATACTTTGGCTCGACGGGCACATGGTTTTCGTCACGCACGGTCACGTTTTCAACGAGGACGCAATGCCCGCGCTCGGCAAAGGCGATATTCTTATTCACGGCCACACACATCTGCGCGTCGCAGCGAACAGGGGAGACTACTTTTTCTTCAATCCGGGCAGCATTTCACTGCCAAAGGGCGACGGCGTGCACAGCTATATGATATACGAGGACGGCGTTTTCACAACAAAAACCCTCGCTGGCGAAACGCTTGAACAGGTGTGCGTGAAATAATGGAAAAACGCGAATTTGAACGCCAAACAGCAATCGAGCGCAGCATAATAAAAAAGTACGAAAAGACAATTTGGCAGCGCTTCATCGGCGCGTGCAAGGATTATAAGCTGATTGAAGCGGGCGATAAAATAGCTGTCTGCATTTCAGGCGGCAAGGACAGCTTTTTGCTAGCAAAATGCATGCAGCAGCTTAAAAAACACTCCGACGTGCCATTTGAGCTTGAATTTATTTGCATGGACCCCGGCTATAAGCCCGAAAATCGCGATTTGATTATACAAAATGCACAGCAAATGGGGATACCTCTGCACGTTTTTGATAGCGAAATATTTGCGTCAGTGGATAATATTGACAAAAATCCGTGCTATCTCTGCGCCAGAATGCGGCGTGGATACCTCTATAAAAACGCACAGATGCTCGGCTGCAACAAAATTGCGCTCGGCCACCATTTCGACGACGTCATCGAGACAACGCTCATGAGCATGCTTTGGGGCGCGGAAATTAAGACGATGCCGCCGAAGCTCAAAAGCCAAAATTACAGCGGCATGCAGCTTATACGCCCGCTGTATTTAGTGCGCGAGGAGGACGTTATATCGTGGCGCAAATATAACGATTTGACGTTCCTAGCCTGCGCCTGCCGCATGACGGAGCGCAACCCCGCCAAAGAAAACGCCGGAGCACGCGCCGCCACCAAACGCCTTTTGAAACAGCTCCGCTTAGAAAACCCGCAGGTGGACGTGCGCATCTTCCGCTCAATGGAAAACGTAAATTTAAACACTGTGCTAGGTTATACAAAGGATGGCGAGAAGCACAGCTTTTTGGAGGGGTTTACGTAGGGGCGGATATTATCCGCCCGAAAACCTACCACCTGCGCATTGCCGCAAATTTGCGCAAACCAACACGGGCGGATAATATCCGCCCCTACAATACACGTTTCACAATTATAGTGATGCCGTACAATCCGGCAAAGCGCGTAGGGGCGATTCACGAATCGCCCGATAACCAACAGCCCCGCACCGACACCACAAAAAAGCTGCCGCAAAAATTGCGGCAGCTAAGTTTATAGTAAAATATTGATATTAGCGGCACTTGCGGCGCATCTCGATGACGTGGCCGACAACTTGAATTTCACCTTTTTCAAGCATATCATTTGTAATGATGATGGGCAAAGCGCTCGGAGAGAAGCCAAGAGCCAAATACATGTCGTTTTCAAAGCTAATCTTGCGCACGATGATAGAACCATCGCGTTTGAACGCCATAATTTTGCCATTTATGAACTTATTGCATGGAGAGCACAGCAAAACGTCGCCTGAATGTATCTCCGGAGACAAGCTTGAGTCAGGCATAGCTATGCGCTTGATCTCGGCCTTGCTTGAGCCCTGTGCGGCGCCTGCAAGCACGTCGTTGCTCTCGTCGAGCAAATATCCGAGAGAAACGCCAAGAGTATTTGCGATTTTAACAAGCATAGAGTAGGTGGGCTTGTTCCTGCCGGACTCCCACATACCTACTGTGGACTGCGAAACACCAAGTGCCTTTGCAAAATTGGTCTGGGAATAGCCTGCGCTCTCGCGCAATTCTTTAACAACTACCTGAAACATATAATTTTACCTCTGTTTTACTTAAGAAATAAATGAAGCAATAAAACGCGGGCGTACACCACGTTAATATTCAGTCATACCATATTTAACTATTATGACACTTTTGACCGTAGGAAAGCAACACTTTTTCAATCTTTCTCATCATAAATGAAAAAAACTTTTGTGTAGGGTAGTTCACAGCGTTAAAATGTAAAATTAGACGTGTTTTTTAGCATAAACGGCTATAATTTATTAGTATCTTATTCATAAATTGTACACAGTAGATGTGTTGCATATAGGAAAAAAGTGCGATATTATTGTTAATAATCTTATATTTAAATAAAAGGAGAAACATAAATAATGAGTGCTTTTGAACGCACAGAACTGCTTCTCGGTCAAAATTCGACAAAAACGCTCTCGCAGGCACATGTTGCGGTGTTCGGTGCAGGGGGTGTCGGAGGGGGTGCGATAGAGGTTCTTGCACGCGCGGGAATTGGCTCTGTCACAGTGATTGACAACGATTTTGTGTCGCAGTCAAACCTCAACAGACAGCTCCTTGCACTGACCTTAAATGTCGGTCAAAATAAAGCCGAAGCGGCAAAAAACAGGATATTGAGCATAAATCCGGACGCAAATGTGACGGCGCTCGAGATGTTCTATCTGCCAGAGAATGCCGCCGAAATCGACCTTTCAAGCTTTGACTATATCATCGACGCGATAGACACCGTAAGCGCCAAGCTTGAGCTTATAGAGCGCGCCACGGCTCTAGGCGTGCCCATCATCACGGCGCTGGGCTGCGGAAATAAGCTCGACCCAACGCGCTTTGAGGTTACGGATATCTCAAAAACACACACCGACCCGCTCGCGCGCATACTTCGCAAGGAGCTTAAAAAGCGCGGCATAATGCATTTAAAGGTGCTCTACAGCAGCGAGCCTGCAATGCAGCCGCTCGTCAATATCCCCCAAGAGGGCGGCCGCCGCACCACCCCCGGCAGCGTCCCGTGGGTTCCACCGGTGGCGGGGTTTATTATGGCGGGGGAAGTGGTGAAAGCGCTGTTAATTGAAAAATAGATATAAAAGAAGATAGAAGAAAGAAGAAAGAAAAGTGGGGAGCTAACGCAATTTTCTTTCTTCTCTCTTCTTTTTTCTTTGCCGCAGGCATATCCTTTTGTGGGGAGGTGTTTTCATGGATATACGTGAGACAGCCGATACGCAGAAAAAGCCGCACACTGTAACGCTTGAAAACCGCAAAACGCTTGTTGCCACAGGCATAAACCGCATAATCTCCTACGATAGCGCCGCGGCGTCGCTTGAAACGCCGTTTGGCACGCTGACGATAGGCGGTCAGGACATCACCGTCAGCGAGCTTTCGGTGCAGACTGGCGAGGTGCGCATTGGCGGCAGCATAGAATTTTTGCAATACACCGCACAGCAAAGAGAGCGCGGCTCTTTGTTTAAGCGCGCCACACGCTGATGGCGGCCAATGTAACGCTTGCGCCCGCCTTGCGCGACGCATTGCTCGCGGCGGGTGCAGGCGCGCTCACGGCGGTTTTGTATAGGCTGCTGCGCCTTTTTACAGGCGGCGGAAAAGTGGCGTGCACTGTCTGCGACATTCTCGTGTTCGCGTTCGCGGCTTTTTTTATAAAAGCGCCGTGCACAGCATTTTCGCCTACCCGACAGTGCGCATATTTACGCTTGTTCCAATGCTTTGCGGATACATCGCGGCGCAAAAAACCTTACTTATGCCGATATTTCGGCTCGAAAATCGCATTTATCGTGTAATTCGCCGCCCTAAACGAAAAAAACACAATTAAAAATAGGCAATACTATTGCAAAAGCAGTGCTTTGTGTTGTATAATTTTAATACTCAATATACTAAGGGGAAGTGTACCCTTTTTTGAGTGCATTAAAAAAGCGTATTCAGAGGATTTGTAAATGGCGACAGGCAGAAAAAAGCAAATAGGTTTTTCACGGCTCGCAGTTTTTGCAGGGCTTGCTGTCGTGTGTGTTTATCTTGTAATCACGCTTGTTTCGGCGCAGGTTGAAATAGTGGCAAAGCGCCGCGAGCTTGAAAGCTTGACAAAGCAGATTAGCACCCAAAATGCACAAATTTCAGAGCTTCAGCGTACTATAGAGACAGACGACGAAAACTCGTACTACGAGCGTCTCGCACGCGAAAAGCTTAATTATGCGCGCCCCGATGAGCGCGTGTTTGTCGATATGTCGGGTAATTAAAGCCGTTTGGCTTTGAAATAATAGTTAAGAGGGGTTTATTCATTACATGGCAGTTGAGGTAGGGTCAATCGTCACAGGCAAAGTCACCGGCGTGAAAAAGTTCGGGGCTTTCGTTTCACTTCCGGACGGTGAAACAGGTATGGTGCATATTTCCGAGGTTTCAAACGAGTATATCCAAGAGCTTGCGGACGTTCTGTCAGAGGGGCAGGAGGTCAAGGTGAAAATCATCAGCGTTTCACCCGAGGGCAAAATTGCGCTTTCAATCAAAAAGTGCGAGCCTAAGCCCGTGCGCCCGCAGCGTGCCGACCAAGGCAAGGTGTGGCAGCCGCGCCAAGCGCCCGCGCCGCAAGGCCCTGTGTCGTTTGAGGATATGATGAGCCAGTTCAAAACGCGCAGCGAAGAGAAAATCTCCGATTTGAAACGCGTCACCGAAGCCCGCCGCGGCGGCGGATATTCGCGCAGACATTAAAATAAAAGCATAAAATAAACGGACGTGCGATGTGCGCCCCTACATTGAACTGAGTTCGTAGGGGCGCGCATCGCGCGTCCGTATTCAGGTGTCACGCTAAAAGCGCACCGTATGGCAAGGGCTTTTTATCACAGCTCGTTCGCCGCTTTTTTAACTTCCTCGCACGTCTTTGCCATTGCGCCGCCAACATCAAACCCCGCAATGTCAAGCCCCTCTGCGCTTATGCAGTGGGCTTTTTTTATTCCCAGCATTTTAAATATGGCGGCAAGGTAATCAAAACCGAAATTTGGTCTGCCGATAAACCCGCCCGCCGTTGTGATATACACAAATTCCGTTGCGCCGCAAAGCCCGCGCACGCCAGTTTCGGTGTAGCCAAACGTCAAATTAGTCACCATTATGTGCTCAATAAACGCTTTCACCACAGTCGGAAACGACAAATCCCAGTACGGCGCGGCGAGCACAATCACATCGGCGCTTTTCACGGCTTTTGCAAGGTTATATTCCTCGCCGTCAAAATTATCAGCGGCAATATCCGCGTTGCGTTTTAAAAGCATATCCTTGTCAAAAGCGCAAACCGCGTTATTCTTTAGGTTAATAGTCTGCACTTCAAACCCGTTGCAAGCCTCCAAAAACGCGTCCAATAACACCCTTGTCCGCGACTCTCCCGCCGAAATACAAGCGTCAACCACAAGCAGCTTTTTCATAAATTCCTCCGTTTTTATTTTATAATAGCATTTTAAAATTAGAAAGTAAAATGCTATTGCTGCCAGCGATTGTTAAGTAGATATTGCATCATTAAAACTTCACAAATTACCATGCAGGGCGCGCTGCTTATATATGGTTTACAGAAAAAACAAAACTTGTACGCTGTATAAATAATAAACCCACCTCGCAAATTTTTTGGCGTGGTGGGCTTATGTTATTTAATGGTGATGTGGGCATTAGGGTAGCGGCTGTTTACATCGTTTTATTTAATAAATAATATAGTTAATTATAAGGCTATTCCCATTTTTCTATACCGTCAAATTCTAAATTTACAACACATTTTCCAGTGTGGTCAATGATGCCAAACTTATCTCCGATATGAGCAACTACATAGCCGTCATCATAAAAAGGAATGGGATTAACGTAATCATTATTAGCCATATCTTTAGAATGTGCTGCGTCAAGTTGTGGGGCGATAACATAAGCACCGGTTTTATCAATGTATCCCCAATAATTTTTTGATTTAACAGCAGCTAAACCGCTTTTGGTAAAAGAGCTTGCACCATCAAACTGAGGATCAATAACATATTTTCCTGTTTTGTCAATGTAGCCATATAAATTTCCACTATTGGCTAGAGCAAGACCATTATCAGCAAAACGTCCGGAACCTTCAAACTGCGGGTTTATAGCATAATTGCCAGTTTTATCTATATAACCCCATAAATCTCCGATTTGCACTAATGAAAGTCCATTATCTGAAAAATCATATGCCCGATCAAACTGAGGGTTAATAACATATTTGCCGGTTTTATTGATGCAACCCCATAGCTCACCATTATACACTAACGCAAGGTTATTCTTGAACTCAAGTGCAAATTTAAATTGTGGGTTAATTATATATTTGCCGGTTTTATCAATATAACCCCATAAAAATTGACTTACAACTGCGGCAAGTCCGTTATCAGAAAAGTTATATGCTTGTTCAAATTGGGGGCTGATAACATATTTTCCGGTTTTATCAATGTATCCATATTTTTCGTTAACTTCGATTATTGCAAGTCCATTATCATCGAAAGAATTGGCATAATCAAATTGTGGGTTAATGGCGTAGGTGCCTTGCTTATTGATATAACCATATCGTTTTCCACTTTTTACGACGGCTAGTCCATTATCAGTAAAAGAGCGTGCAAAGTCAAATTGCGGTTCGGCAATATATGTGCCAGTATTGTCTATGTATCCATATTTTTCATTATTTTCTACTAATGCGATCCCATTGCTTGCGAAAGAGTTTGCATCATCAAACTGAGGGGAAATAACATATTTTCCGGTTTTGTCAATATAGCCCCATTTGTCATTGGTTTTTGCGGGAACTAATCCGCAATTGAATAAATCGTGTTTATCCGAATTAGTATTTAGAGAAAAGTTTATTAGAAACACAATAAGTACAATAGGCAAAATTGCCAAAACAATCCATTTCTTATTTATGGGCTTGCGACTTAATGTGGCTGCATTAGGTAAACTTGGCGTTTCTGACAAAGAAGAAGCGGAGTTCTGATTTATAGCATTTTCCAAATTGCTTTTTTCATCGTTCATATTATTTTTCTGCTCACTTTACAATATTTGAAATATATTAGAAAATTGATTGTTTGTATTTTGCAAAAATGGTTACTAAGAAAAATAAAAATCTATTGATCGATTTTTTCAATTAACACAGATGGTATTGTAATGGTTGCTCCTCCGGTTGCTTCATAGCTGTAAAGACCATTTGATAAACCATATATAGTTATGCGGTCATCTTCTAATACCCGAGAGGACACAATATCGGAAGAATAAGAGCCTATTATGACATTATCGTAATTTCCTGAGGTCGCCATACGTATTGTAACAGTTCCGCTTCCTTCTAGCACTTGAATTACTTTACCATAAAATTTTATTTTTTCTCCAATGTAATCATCAGGTGTACGTGCTAACTGATCATATGTAATACCAGTGTTATATCCCTGCTTTTCTTTTGCTTCAGCTTCTGCCACAGCTTTATCTGAAGCAGCTTTTTCTTCGGCAACTTTCGCTTCTTTTTCAGCTTGTATTTCTTTTTCTTTGGCTTGCTTTTCCATTTCACTTAATTCAAACCAAGGCGCTGCTTCTTCCACCTGCTCATTCAACATGCTGACTTGTGCGGTGAGTTCATTCTTTTCTTTCTCAAGCGAGCTTATTTGTTCTTTATAATTATCTATCTGAGAATTTGCTGTTTCAGCCTCTGATTGTGCTGCTTCAAATTCAGCTTGAAGTTCTTGATATTTAGAAGAACTTTCAACACTGCCGCATGCTGTCATGGTAAAACATAATAGTAAAATATAGATTGCTAGGCACAAAAATTTCTTCATAATAAACAACCTCTTTCGTAAATTTCGTTTTTAGATATTAGTGCAAGACTCATAATTCTATATGATAACAATAAAACATTTTGTGCTATTTGTCAACACAATTAATTTATGATTTCCTAATACATATTCTAGAACAAAATAAACTGTTCTAAAATATACTGTATTTGGTGATGCTATGAAAAAATATGAGAGGATACGCAATTTACGTGAGGATGCAGATATGACGCAGGAAAAACTTGGCAAAGCTATAAATGTTCCTCAACGCACCTATGCGTATTATGAAAGCGGACAAAGGATGATACCCCCAATGGTTTTGTGCGCTCTTGCTGATTTTTACAGTGTTAGTGTCGATTATATATTAGGCAGAACTGATAATAAACAGTAGTATTGTTAATAACAAGTTCACCAAAATATTTGTCTGAAAATACTTGACAAAGTAAAAAACTTGCTGTAAAATGTTAGCCATAACACAAATGCGATGACAGGGAATTTATGTTTGGGCGTTTCTTTAGAGAGCTGCCGTGTGGTGCGAGGCAGTGGGGCGTAAAATGTATTCTCACCCTTGAGCAGGCGGCTGAAATTGGCGGGCGGCTTATTATAAAGTCGGCAAAGCTAAAAAGTAGGCACGCACGGGCTTGGCTCCGTTAAAAGGTCAGACTGTTCGCAAAATTTTATTTTACCGACAGTGCAAAGAGGCTGCGTTTGCAGCAATAAGAGTGGTACCGCGAAGATGTTTTATCTCCGTCTCTTAGCCGATAATTACGGCTTTGAGGCGGTTTTTTGTTGTCTCAAAGCAAATTTTGAAAGGGAGAAAGAAAATGGAAAATTACCAAAAGTATCACGTAGGATACTACAATCCGCCGCACTGTGAAATGAAATGGGCGAAAAAAGACCACATCGAAAAAGCGCCGATTTGGTGCAGTGTCGACCTTCGCGACGGCAACCAAAGCCTTATTGTTCCGATGAGCCTTGAGCAAAAGCTCGATTTCTTCAAATTTCTCGTCAAAATTGGCTTCAAAGAAATCGAGGTCGGATTTCCCGCCGCAAGCGAGACAGAATACGAGTTTCTGCGCGCGTTAATCGAGCAAAACCTCATTCCCGAGGACGTGACAGTTCAGGTGCTCACGCAGTGCCGCGACCATATTATCCGCAAAACCTTCGACGCTTTAAAGGGTGCACCGAGCGCGATTGTACATTTTTACAACTCGACAAGCGTCGCACAGCGCGAGCAGGTTTTCAAAAAAAGCAAGGACGAAATTAAACAGATTGCCGTCGATGGCGCAAAGCTTGTAAAGCAGCTCGCGGGCGAATACGAGGGCAATTTCCGCTTTGAATACAGCCCCGAAAGCTTCACGGGCACAGAGCCGGAATACGCGCTCGAGGTCTGCAACGCCGTGCTCGACGTTATGCAGCCGACAGCCGACAAGCCCATGATAATCAACCTGCCCGTCACCGTTGCAATGAGCATGAGCCACATTTACGCAAACCAAATTGAATATATGTGCGACAACATAAAATACCGCGAAAACGTCATCGTCAGCCTGCACCCGCACAACGACCGCGGCTGCGGCGTGGCAGACACCGAAATGGGCTTGCTCGCGGGAGCGGACAGGGTAGAGGGGACGCTTTTCGGCAACGGCGAGCGCACCGGCAACGTCGATATCATCACAGTTGCAATGAACATGTTCTCGCACGGCGTTGACCCTGAGCTTGACTTCTCAAACATGCCCGCCATCGTCGAGGAATACGAAAAAGCGACAAATATGCACGTCTACGAGCGCACACCGTATTCGGGCGCACTCGTTTTCGCGGCATTCAGCGGCAGCCATCAGGACGCTATCGCGAAGGGCATGAAGTGGCGCGAGGAAAAGGCGCTTTACGACTGGACAGTGCCGTATCTGCCCATCGACCCGCACGATGTCGGGCGCGAATATGAGACGGACGTCATCCGCATAAACAGCCAAAGCGGCAAGGGCGGCATAGGCTATGTGCTTGAGCAAAATTATGGCTATGATTTGCCGCCAAAAATGCGCGAAGCGCTCGGCTACGCCGTCAAGAGCGTGTCAGACCATCTGCACAAGGAGCTTTCGCCAAAGGATATTTACGGAATATTCAACGGCGAATACGTCAATAAACGTGCGCCGTTTGCAATCCCCGAAGCGCACTACATACAAAAAGACGGCATCTACGCAATGGTGACGGCGATTGAAAACGACATTCAGGTCGAGTACACAGGCAAGGGCAACGGACGCTTAGACGCTGTTGTTAACGCGATAAAAGCAGGCAGCGACCGCGACTTTGCGCTCGTGACATACAAAGAGCACGCGCTCGAAACAGGCAGCACAAGCCACGCCGTGGCGTATGTCGGCCTGCAATGGGCTGACGGCGCAATGTCGTGGGGCGCGGGCACAGATACCGACATAATGACCGCGAGCGTCCACGCGCTTGCAAGCGCCATAAACAATCATAAGGAGAGTGCAAAATAATGGGAATGACAATGACACAAAAAATCCTCGCCGCACACGCGGGGCTTGACAGCGTTCAGCCTGGGCAGCTCATAATGGCAGACCTCGACATGGTGCTCGGCAACGACATCACAACGCCTGTCGCTATAAACGAGTTTGAAAAAACCGGCTTTAATTCGGTGTTCGACAAGACAAAAATCAGCATTGTAATGGATCATTTTTCACCGAACAAAGACATAAAAGCCGCACAGCAGACAAAGCAGTGCCGCGAATTTTCAAATAAATACGACATTCTCAATTTTTACGACGTTGGCAAAATGGGCATCGAGCACGCGCTTTTGCCCGAAAAAGGCATCGTCACAGCGGGCGACTGCATTATCGGCGCAGACAGCCACACCTGCACCTACGGCGCGCTCGGCGCGTTTTCAACAGGCGGCGGCAGCACTGATATGGCGGCAAGCATGGCGACAGGCAAGTGCTGGTTCAAGGTGCCGAGCGCAATAAAATTTGTGCTCACAGGCAAAATGGGCAAGCACGTCAGCGGCAAGGACTTAATTTTGCACATCATAGGTATGATTGGCGTTGACGGCGCGCTGTACAAAAGCATGGAATTTACAGGCGACGGCATGAAAAACCTCACAATGGACGACCGCCTCACAGTTGCAAACATGGCTATCGAAGCGGGCGCGAAAAACGGTATTTTCGAGTTTGACGAAATCACCGAGGAATACTTGAAAGGCCGCTCACAGCGCGAGTGGAAGGTTTATAAAGCCGACGACGACGCGGAATATGAAAAGACAATTGAGATTGATTTGTCGGCGCTCCGCCCGACAGTTTCGTTCCCGCATCTGCCCGACAACACACGCACAATCGACGAGGTCGGCGACGTTGTCATCGACCAAGTCGTCATAGGAAGCTGCACAAACGGTAGACTCTCCGACATGAAGGTAGCCGCCGATATCCTGCGCGGCAAGCAGGTGGCGAAAAACGTCCGCGCCATCATCATTCCCGCGACGCAGCAGATTTATAAGGACTGCATACGCCTCGGCTACGTTGACGATTTCATCGACGCGGGCTGTGTGGTTTCAACGCCGACCTGCGGGCCATGTCTCGGCGGCTATATGGGCATTTTGGCAGAAAACGAGCGCTGTGTCTCAACGACAAACCGCAATTTCGTAGGCCGCATGGGTCACGTCACAAGCGAAGTATACCTCGCAAGCCCCGCAGTTGCGGCGGCGAGCGCAATCACAGGTAAAATTTCAAATCCTGAGGAGGTAATGGCATAATGGTACAGGGTAAGGTTTATAAATTTCCCGATAACGTCGATACAGATGTAATTATTCCCGCGCGTTATCTCAACACGCCAAACGCCAAAGAGCTTGCGGCGCACTGCATGGAGGACATCGACGCAAATTTTGTCAAAAAGGTCAAATCGGGCGATATAATGGTCGGCGGCTGGAACTTCGGCTGCGGCTCAAGCCGTGAGCACGCTCCGCTCGCCATAAAAACCTGCGGCGTGTCGTGCGTTATCGCAAAAAGCTTCGCACGCATTTTTTACCGCAATTCAATCAATATCGGTATGCCGATACTCGAATGTGAGGCCGCAAGCGACGGCATAAGCGAGGGCGACGAGGTTTCGATAGATTTCGACACAGGCGTTATCACAAACGTCACAAAGGGCGAAAGCTATCAGGCACAGCCGTTCCCGCCGTTTATTAAAGACATAATCGAAAAAGGCGGGCTTATGGCGAGCATCAAGGGGGAGAAGTAATGCGCAAAAAAATTGCAGTTTTAAAGGGCGACGGAATAGGCCCCGAAATAGTGGGCGAAGCGCTCAAAATCCTCGAGGTCGTCGCTGAAAAATATAATCATCACTTTGCCTATAACTTCCTCGACATAGGCGGCTGCGCCATCGACGCGCACGGCACACCGCTGCCGCAGGAGACAATCGACGGTTGCCTTGCCGCAGACGCAACGCTGCTAGGTGCTGTCGGAGGGCCTAAATGGGACAATTTAGCCGGAGATAAGCGCCCCGAAAAAGGCTTGCTCGGCATTCGTAAGGCGATGAATTTGTATTCAAACCTGCGCCCCGCAAAGCTTTTCAATCAGCTTGCAGACGCAAGCCCGCTCCGCAAGGAAATTGTGGACGCAGGCATAGATTTTATCGTCGTGCGCGAGTTGACAGGCGGCGTATATTTCGGCGAGCATAAAACGGAAGAGATAAACGGCGAAAAAGTCGCAACAGACATTATGCCGTACTCCGAAAAGGAAATCGAACGCATAGTGAGAATTGGCTTTGAAACAGCAATGAAGCGCCGCAAAAAGCTGACGAGCGTAGATAAAGCAAACGTCCTAGACACAAGCCGCCTTTGGCGTGCAACAGCCGAGCGCGTCGCAAAGGAGTACCCCGAGGTCGAATTTGCAAATATGCTAGTCGACAACTGCGCCATGCAGATAGTCAAAAACCCCGCGCAGTTTGACGTTATAGTGACCGAAAATATGTTTGGCGATATCCTGACAGACGAGGCCAGCATGATAACAGGCAGCATAGGCATGATTCCGTCCTCGTCGCTCGGCGAGGGCACAAACGGCCTATACGAGCCAATCCACGGGTCAGCACCAGATATAGCGGGTCAAAATAAAGCAAATCCAATTGGCACAATTTTGTCCGCCGCAATGCTTTTAAAATATTCATTCGGTCTTGACGAAGAAAGCGCCGCAATCGAAAAGGCCGTAAATAAAGTCCTAGAAAAAGGCCTCCGCACCGGCGACAGCATGTCCGCAGGCTGCAAGTGCCTGACGTGCACAGAGATGGGCAATGCGATAGCGGAGGAGATATAAATTTATATTATATCCACATGGTTTTACAAGGCGCGTAGGGCGTGACGACCTCGGCACGCCGCAAGCGTTGAGCAAATTATCGATAAACGGCGCGCCGAGTCGTCGCGCCCTACGTGGTATGCGATTATCCATCTTAAGCACGCCGACCACCAAAGACGCACACGGTATAAACATAAAGCAATCCACCGTAGACATATTGCCGCACCGCAGGTGTTCTCACTGCCCTCACGCACGCCGACCACCAAAGACGCACACGGTATAAACATAAAGCAAACCATCGTAAACACATTGCCGCACCGCAGGTGCTGCAAAAAAGCAGTAAATTTTATGCTTGCGTAAGCACAAAATTTACTGCTTTTTCATTTTCATTTGCCACCAATGGTATCAGTCGATTTCCACCATTACTTTGGTGTTCTCACGCACGGCGGCGGCGCGCATCACTACGCGTATCGCTTTGGCTATGCGTCCCTGTTTACCGATCACGCGGCCCATGTCACCCTCGGCAACATGCAGGTGGAATACCACCACGCCCTCCTCGTTGGGCTCGTCCGCCGTAACCTGTACAGCGTCCTTATCCTCAACAAGACCCTTGGCGACAGCCTCTAAAAGCTCTTGCATGACAACTTACCTCCGAATTAGAGAATGTTGTTCTTTTTAAGCAGAACACGAACGGTATCGGTGGGTTGTGCACCTGTTGCGATCCACTGCTTTGCCTTGTCAGCGTCAATTTTGACAACTGCGGGCTCTTTAGTGGGGTCATAGTAACCGATCTCCTCGATAAAGCGACCGTCACGCGGGAAGCGGGAATCTGCAACAACCACACGGTAGAACGGAGCCTTCTTCGCGCCAATGCGACGCAATCTAATTTTAACAGCCATACTGTCACCTCCTAGAAAAATAATGTATATCTATCATCAGTTTTACCTGTTGAAAGCTTAAAATATCTGCCTGACACTTTGTCATTCTGAGCGTAGCGAAGAATCTTATTTCGTCACTTACGGTGCCAAAGATTCTTCGTCGCTGCGCTCCTCAGAATGACATACCTAACGTCGTTTTCCACCAAAGCCGCCGCGCCGCCCGAACATTTTCGGGTTCTTCTTAAGCTGCTTCATCATCTTGTTCATCTGCTCAAACTGCTTTAAAAGGCGGTTTACGTCCTCAACTCTCGTTCCGCTGCCCGCCGCGATACGGCGTTTGCGCTTGGGGTCGATAATCGTGGGCTTTTCGCGCTCTTTCGCGGTCATGCTCTGTATAATCGCCTTGATGCGCGCAAATTCCTTTTCGCTGTTAGCTAAATCATCGTCGCTCATCTTTGCGGCCGACGCGCCCGGTATCATCGAGAGCATCGCGCCAGCGCCGCCCATTTTGTTTATCTGCTCAAGCTGCGCAAGCATGTCGTTCATATCAAATTTATTTTCAAGCAAACGCCTTGCGGTTTCTTCCGTCTGCTTTTGGTCGGCTGTGTCCTGCGCCTTTTCAATAAGCGTCAGCACGTCGCCCATGCCGAGTATTCGGCTAGCCATTCGCGACGGGTGAAAAACCTCTAAATCGTCAAGCTTTTCGCCTGTACCCGCGAATTTTATCGGCCTGCCAGTAACGGCTCTAACTGAAAGCGCCGAGCCGCCGCGCGTGTCGCCGTCAAGCTTTGTGACTATAACGCCGTCAAGCCCAGCCGCGTCAGCAAAGCTTTTCGCCACGTTTACAGCGTCCTGACCCGCCATCGCGTCGATGACAAGCAGCGTTTCGTCAACCTCAACGTTAGCTTTTATGCGCGAAAGCTCCTGCATAAGCTCGTCGTCAACGTGCAAACGTCCCGCTGTGTCAAGAATAACAATGTCGTTGCCGTAATCTTTGGCGTGCGCAACAGCGTGCTTTGCAAGCAGCTCCGGCACTTCACCCGGAATTGTGAAAACGGGCGCGCCCGCTTGCTCGCCGACGATTTTAAGCTGCTCGATAGCCGCCGGACGATATATGTCGCAAGCGGCAAGCAGGGGACGATGCCCCTCTTTTATGAAATATTTCGCAAGCTTTGCGGCGTGCGTCGTTTTGCCCGCGCCCTGCAAGCCGCACATCATAATGACAGTCGGCGGCTTTGATTTGATGCGTATTCTCGCGGCTTCCTCGCCGCCCATGAGGTCAGTTAAGCGCTCGTTTACTATTTTTATAACCTGCTGCGCGGGCGTGAGGCTTTCCATAACCTCGCTGCCGCTGCAACGCACTGTCACGTCCGCTATAAAATCTTTCGCAACCTTATAGTTAACGTCAGCCTCAAGCAATGCGATGCGCACCTCGCGCATTGCGTCCTTTATGTCCTGCTCGGACAGCTTGCCCTTGCCGCGCAGCTTTTTAAACGCGGCGTTAAGCTTTTCGGATAAACTCTCAAATGCCATTTGGTGCACCTCGCTTTCGGTTTAAATTTATCAGCCCTTGTCAAGCTCCGTCAAAATTGTTTGCATCTGCGCTGCATAGCCGGCAATTTCTTTGGAATAGCTGTAATTAGTCTCGTTTGTAACGCGTATGTTTTGCGCAAGCCCCGCAAGCTGTGTCAGCGCGTTTTGCACTGTGCGGTATCGCTTTGCAACGCCCATCTGCGCTTCAAGTTCAAGCATCGACGCCTCGCCACGCTTTATAGCGTCGCGCACGCCCTGCCGCGTTATGCCAAAGTTGTCGGCAATTTCACTAAGCGACAAATCGTCGTTGTAATATTGCTCAATAACCTCGCGCTGCTTCTCTGTGAGCACCGCGCCGTAAAAGTCAAGCAGCTCGCTTATTTCGTAATTTTTCTCCATAAACAAGCCTCCTTTTACGTTACCTAAACAAGTATAAATGCACAAGGTGTAAATGTCAATACCTTTACAGCAAATTCATTAAAAAACTTTCATTGCAAGGCGCATAATAATATAGTATAATTATAGTAATATTATCACTATATGTAAAAGGGGTGTTTTCCAAGGGTGGAAATTCATAACAGTTACTATGAAACGCTGTACAAGCGCCCTGTGCTTGCATTGCAGGGCTACAGCGCAAAATATTCGCTGCCCGGCACGGTGTACGCATATCTCGGCTTTGGCGGCGCAACGTGCTCCGCAAAGGACGCGCTTGCAGAGGGAATGCTTGCACTCGCGGTGGAAAAGGGCTTTTTAAGCCCCGGACAAACCGTCGTCGAGGCGAGCAGCGGCAGCTTTGCCGTGGCGCTCGCGATAGCCTGCGCACACAGCCATCACCCGCTTGTTTTGTGCATGCCCGCCACCGTTCCTGTCGAAAGGCAGGAGCTTTTGGCGAAATTCGGAGCAAAAATAGTGCTGTCAAACTACGTCTACGGCAGACGAGGTGTTGAGCGCCGTGCGCAGGAGGCAGCCGAGCAGACAGGCGGCTATTTCCTTAATTATTTTGATAACGACTTAAACGCCGAGTTTCACCGCCGTGTCACAGGCCCGTCGATAGTCAAGGCGACAGACGGACAGCTCGACGCAATAATCGCGGGCGTTGGCAGCGGGGGCACAATAACAGGTGTTGGCGAATACGCAAAGGCGTGGCTACCCGACGTTAAAATAATCGCCGTCGAGCCATACGAAAGCCAGGCGATAAGCGGCGGTGTAATAGGCAAGCACAACATACCGGGGCTTGGCGCAGGCTTTGTGCCCGAAAATTATAACCCTTATATAGTCGACGCCGTCATGGCAGTGCCAAGCGGACACGCCAACACCGCTGCAAGAGAGGTGCTGCACACAGACGCAGTGCCCGCCTCCCCAAGCTGCGGCGCAGTGCTTGTAGCCGCAAGACAGCTAATGACCGAGCACCCCGAAATGAAGCGCGTGCTGTGCATTTTTGCGGGGAAAACAGTATATGAATGAAGAAATAAAAAAGAAGAAAGAAAAGTTAATGTGTGATTGCGTCGCAATCACATTTTAATAATTTTGCGCTTTCCATTAATATGTGATGCCCGCAGGCATCACTCATTAATTTTTCTTTCTTATTTCTTCTTTTTTCTCTCACTTACTTCACTAATTTACTTGACTAAAGCGGTAAAGCGAGTTATAATACCTTTAACAACAAATAAAGGGAGAATTTAAATGGAAATCTCACTTTCGCGCCTGCCTAAGGAAGAGCAGGTAACGCTCACGCTTGGCTCTGTGTTTGAGCAGCGGGGCTACCGAAGATATCAGATGAGCAATTTCGAGACGTATGACATGTACCTCGCAAACAAAAGCTTTCTCGAAAGCGAAGGCGTTATTACGTTCACCGACGCGTCAGGCCGACTCATGGCGCTAAAGCCCGATGTGACTATGAGCATCGTTAAAAACACAAAGCAAAACGACACATCAAACAAGCTTTATTACATAGAGAGCGTTTTCCGCTCCGTTGAGCACGGCAGCAATTACCGCGAAATACCGCAGATGGGCGTTGAATATATAGGCGCAAAAAGCGCATACGCCGAGGCCGAGGTGGCAGAGCTTGCCGTGCGCAGCCTTGAGGCGATAAGCAAGGACTGCATTTTAAACATCAGCCACATGGGTTTTATCACCGGTCTTTTAAACAGCATGAACATCCCTGACGATTTGCGCGGCGATATTGTAAAATCAATCTCCGGCAAAAACGAGCACGGCGTTATCGCGGCGGCATCGGCGGCAGGCTGCACCGAGCAGCAGGTGCAGACGCTTTCGGGGCTTGTTCAGCTTTCGGGACGCTTTAAAAGTACACTAAAAAAAGCTGAAAACCTTGTCGAAAACGACGAGATGAAAACGTCACTCGCGGCGCTTAAATCGCTTTATTTAGCTCTTTGCGAGGCGAAAGCAGACGATAATGTCCGCCTCGATTTCTCGATAATAAACGACCTTGACTACTATAACGGCCTTATCTTCCGCGGCTACGTAAAGGGCGTGCCGCACTGCGTGTTATCGGGCGGCAGGTACGACAAGCTCATGCGCCGCTTTTCAAAGCCGCAGTGCGCCGTCGGCTTTGCGCTCTATCTCGACGAGCTTGGCAGAGCGTATGCCGACAAGCGCCAATACGACGTTGACACGCTGCTTTTATATAATGAAAACGCGCTGTCGCAAACGGTGATGACGGCCGTGCAGTATCTCATGAAAACAGTGCCAAGCGTCCGCGCGGAGACGCAGCTTCCGCAAAATCTCCGCTTTCGCCGCCTGCTTGTTTTAAATGAGGACGGCACAGTGACGGAAAAGGAGGTTGTAAAATGCTGAACATTGCACTGCCAAAGGGGCGTCTCGGCGACAAGGTTTACGACCTCTTTTCGTCAATCGGCTACGACTGCGCCGCAATTAAAGAGGACAACCGCAAGCTCGTTTTTGAAAACGAGAAAAACGGCGTGCGCTATCTCTTAGTAAAGCCGAGCGACGTCGCAATTTACGTAGAGCACGGCGCGGCGGATATAGGCGTTGTCGGCAAGGACACGCTGCTTGAAACAACGCCCGATGTGTACGAATTGCTCGATTTAGGTCTTGGCAAATGCCGATTGGCAGTTGCCGCCAAAAACGGTTGGCAGGAGGATTTATCACTTCCGCTTCGCGTCGCGACAAAATATCCGCACGTTGCCAAAGCATATTACGACGCGCAAAGCCGCCAAATCGAAATTATAAAGCTTAACGGCAGCATAGAGCTTGCGCCCATATTGGGGCTTTCAGACGTTATCGTCGATATAGTCGAGACAGGCACAACGCTAAAAGAAAACGATTTAAGCGTGTTTGCCGACGTAGTGCCATCAAGCGCAAGATTAATAGCAAATAAAGCAAGCTACCAATTTAACGCAAACGAAATCAACACAATTTGCAGCCGCATTAAAGAAAAATTGTAAATTATCACCTCATCAGTCGCCTGCGGGCGACAGCTTCCCCTCAAGGGGAAGCCAAAAGCCTTCTCCGTTAGGAGAAGGTGGCGCGACGAAGGAGCGACGGATGAGGTAAGCTTAGCAAAAAGTAAAGAGGGAAACACACATGATAAAAATAATGAAGCGCAGCGAGGTAGAATTAAGCGAAATCCTCTATCGCGGCGAAGCGCAGAGCAGCGACAAAATCGAGGCCATCGTCGCGGATATCCTTGAAAACGTCAAGCAAAACGGCGATAAAGCAGTGCTTGAATACGCCGAAAAATTCGACGGCGTGAAGCTTGCTTCTTTAAAAGTAACCGCCGAAGAAATCGACGCGGCATATGCGGCGGCTGACCCCGAATTTATAAAAACTCTCGAAATGTCAGCCGAAAATATAGCCGCTTTCCACGAAAAACAGCTTCACAACGGCTTTACAATGACGGACAAAGCGGGCGTAATACTAGGCCAAAAATACACGCCGATAGAGCGAGCGGGGCTTTACGTTCCGGGCGGCACAGCGGCGTATCCGTCAAGCGTTTTGATGAACGCAATCCCCGCCAAAATCGCGGGCGTTAGCGAAATAATCATGGTCACACCGCCCTCAAAGGACGGCAGTGTAAACCCCGCAATTTTGACAGCTGCGCGCGTCGCGGGCGTGACCTCAATATTCAAAATGGGCGGCGCACAGGCAGTCGGTGCGCTAGCTTACGGCACCGAGAGCGTCCCAAAGGTCGATAAAATAGTCGGCCCCGGCAACATTTTTGTCGCAACCGCAAAGCGCCGCGTGTTTGGGCTTGTCGATATCGATATGATTGCAGGGCCAAGCGAAATTCTTGTGCTTGCGGACGACACCTCAAACCCCGTCTACGTCGCGGCGGATATGTTAAGCCAAGCCGAGCACGACAAAATGGCTTCAGCAGTTCTTGTTTGCGACAGTGAGGCGCTCGCAAACGCAGTTTCAGATGAATTAGAACGCCAAATTCCGCTCTTGCCGCGAGCCGAAATTGCCCGCGCGTCGATAGATAACAACGGCAAAATTATCATTGCCGACAACCTCGATGAAGGCATTGAAATAGCCAACGCCATCGCGCCTGAGCACATGGAGGTGTGCGTTGACGAGCCGTTTGGTATGCTCAACAGCATTAAAAACGCAGGCAGCATATTCCTCGGTAAAAACGTCCCCGAAGCGCTTGGCGACTACTTTGCAGGGCCAAACCATACACTGCCCACAAGCGGCACAGCGCGTTTTTCATCGCCGCTTTCAGTTGATGATTTTGTCAAAAAATCAAGCTACATCTACTACACAAAAGAGGCGCTCGGCGCGGTGCAGTCGCGTATAGTCGATTTTGCAAATCGCGAGGGCTTGCAGGCGCACGGAAAAAGCGTCGCAATCCGTTTTGAAAAGGACTGATAATAAATGAGCCGTTTTATGGCACAAAAACTCGCCGCCCTAAAGCCCTACACCCCAGGTGAACAGCCGCAGGGCATGGATAAGCTTATAAAAATAAACACAAACGAAAGCCCATATCCGCCAAGCCCTATGGTCATAAACGCCATCAACGCTGCCGCCGTCGAAAAGCTGCGTCTTTATAACGACACCGAGTGTACCGCCTTGCTCGACGCGCTCGCGCGCACCTATAATGTAAAGCGCACGCAGGTCATAGCGTCGAACGGCTCGGACGAAATTCTCGCGTTCGCGTTCAATGCCTTTTGCCAAAACGGTGCGGCTTTCCCCGATATCACCTACGGCTTTTATCCTGTTTTTGCGCAGCTTTTCGGCGTAAATTACAATGAAATTCCGCTCACGGACAGCTTTGAAATCTGCCTTGACGACTATAAAAACGAGGCGGGCACCGTATTTGTCGCAAACCCAAACGCCCCCACAGGCATATGCTTGCCGCTGTGCGAAATCGAAAATTTGCTTAACCAAAATAAAGACCGCCTTGTCGTCGTTGACGAAGCGTATGTGGATTTTGGCGGCGAAAGCGCAGTTACGCTTTTGCCGAAATACGACAATCTGCTCGTCGTCGGCACTTTCTCAAAAAGCCGCTCGCTCGCGGGCGCAAGGCTCGGCTTTGCAATGGGCAGCGAGGCATTGATTGCAGACTTAAATAAAGTTAAATTCAGCTTTAATCCATACAACGTCAACGCATTAACACAGCTTGCAGGCACAGCGGCGCTTAAGGATGTAGAATATTTCGACAAATGCCGCTTTGAGATAATCGAAACGCGCGAATTTACAAAGCAAAGCCTTGAAACGCTCGGCTTTACGGTGCTGCCAAGCAAGGCGAATTTCATTTTTGCAAAGCCGCCAAAGGGCTACAGCGGCGACGAATATTTTGCCGATTTGCGCAAAAACGGAATATTAGTCCGCCACTTTTCAATTGACAGAATTAAGGAATATAACCGCGTAACAATCGGCACAAAAGCCCAAATGCAAACGCTTATAAACGTCACCAAGGCGCTTTTAAAGGAGAAAAAACTATGAGTATGCGCACAGTGCAAACAGCGAGAGCCACCGACGAAACAAGCATTTCCCTAACGCTCGACCTCGACGGCTCGGGGCTGTATGACATCGACACAGGCTGCGGCTTTTTAAACCATATGCTGGAGCTTTTCACGCGGCATGGACGTTTCAACCTTAACCTGCGCTGCACAGGCGACGTTCAAGTTGATTATCACCACACCGTCGAGGACATAGCAATAGTGCTTGGCCGCGCGTTCAGCGAAGCGCTTGGAGACCGCGCGGGCATAAACCGCTACGGCGACATCACCCTGCCGATGGACGAGGCGCTCATTTTAGCCGCTGTAGACATAAGCGGACGTGCTCACCTCGGCTATGCGCTAGAAATTCCCACAGAAAAAGTGGGAGATTTCGACACAGAGCTTGTGGAGGAATTTTTAAGCGGCTTTGCGCGCTCGCTCGGCGCGTCAATCCACGTCCGTCAACTCGCAGGAAAAAACAGCCACCACATAATAGAGGGCATGTTCAAAGCCCTAGCCCGCGCAATGAAGCAGGCAGTGGCTATCGACCCCGCTTACGCCGACGAAATTCCGTCAACAAAGGGGACAATTTTATGATATCAATAGTCGATTACGGTGTCGGCAACCTTTTCAGCCTGTCGTCGTCGCTCGCAAAGCTTGGCATTGAAAACAAAATCACAGGCGAAGCCGCCGATTTTGAAGCTGCCACGCACATAATTTTGCCCGGCGTTGGCGCGTTTGGCGACGCAATGGCGAAGCTTGAAGCAACAGGCCTAGTGCCGTGTTTAAAAGCCAAAGCCGCAAACGGCAAGCCACTGCTAGGCATATGTCTCGGCATGCAATTATTGTTTGAAGAAAGCCTCGAATACGGCTCGCACAAGGGCTTAGGGCTTATAAAAGGCAGCGTCTGCCCGCTTGAAAATGATTTACGCGCGGCGGGCTTTGGCTACAAAGTGCCGCATATGGGCTGGAACGCCTTGCACATCGTAAACCCTGAAAGCCCGCTGATGAAAAACAGCAAGGATGGCGATTATATGTATTTTGTGCACTCGTTTTACGCCAAAAACTGCGAAAACGCGCTTGTCGCAACAGCCGAATACGGCGTGACAGTGCCCGCGACAGTCTCAAATGGCAGTGTCTACGGTTGTCAGTTTCACCCCGAAAAAAGCGGCGCGAGAGGGCTTGAGATACTAAAGGCGTTCGCCGATTTATAAAGGAGCACATATGGACATTTATCCCGCGATAGATTTAAAAAATAAACAGGCGGTGCGCTTGACACAGGGCGATTATAATAAGGTCGAGATTTTTGGCGACAGCCCCGCCGCGTTTGCTAAGGAGTTTGCCGAAAAGGGCGCGAAATTTTTGCACGTCGTAGACCTAGACGGCGCAAAGGATGGCGAGCTTTCAAACTATGACGCGATAAAGGAAATACTTTCGGACACCGATATGTTTATCGAGGTCGGCGGCGGAATACGCGACGAAAAGCGAATTGAAAGCTACCTTTCAATAGGCGTGGGGCGTGTAATTCTCGGCACGGCGGCGCTAAATAATTTTGCATTTTTGTTGCAGATGGTAAAAAAATACGGCGACAAAATAGCCGTCGGCGTAGACGCTAAGGACGGCTTTGTCGCCACAGACGGCTGGCTGAACGTAAGCAAGGTCGACAGCGTAGAATTTTGCCGCCGCGTGCGCGATATAGGCGTGAAAAGCGTGATATACACCGACATCTCAAAGGACGGCGCAATGCAGGGCACAAACCTTGAAATTTACAAAACACTTAGCGAAATAAAAGGCCTTGACATCACAGCGTCCGGAGGAATATCGTCCATGAGCGAAATTACAGCGCTCAAAAACATGGGCACAAAAGCCGCGATAGTCGGCAAAGCGATTTATTTGGGTGCGCTTGATTTATCCGAGGTGATAAAAACCGCAAAATTGTAGGGACGCCATACATGGCGTCCGCTAGGTTCGCGCTATCCAACGATAACGGACGCCATATATGGCGTCCCTACAGTGCGCACGACATAGACAGAATGGGGGCAAAGCATGATAACAAAACGCATAATTCCGTGCCTTGACATCAAAAACGGGCGCGTTGTGAAGGGCGTTAATTTTAAGGGCGTGCAGGACGTTGAAGACCCTGTCGAGCTTGCAAAGCGCTATAACGACGAGGGCGCGGACGAGCTTGTTTTTTACGATATCGCCGCGAGCGTAGAGGGGCGCGGGCTATTCACAGACGTGCTTAAAAAGGTCGCGAGCCAAATTTTCATTCCGCTCACAGTTGGCGGTGCAATAAATACGCTCGACGATTTTGACCGCGTGCTCAAAGCGGGCGCGGACAAGGTGAGCGTAAATTCCGGCGCGATAAAAAATCCGTCGCTCGTCGCGCAGGCTGCGCAAAAATACGGCAACCAGTGCGTTGTTTTGTCAATGGACGTCGCGCGTGTGAACGGCGAATATCACATCTTCACAAAAGGCGGGCGCGAGGACACAGGCATCGAAGCCCTCTCATGGGCGACGCTTGGCGAAAAAAACGGCGCGGGCGAAATAGTGCTAAACAGCATCGATACCGACGGCGTAAAAGACGGCTTTGACATCGAAATGCTCACCTCCTTTTCAAACGCCGTCTCACTTCCGATAATCGCAAGCGGCGGCGCGGGCAAAATGGAGGATTTCACCGAGCTTTTCAAGCTTGAAAAGGTTGACGCAGGTTTGGCCGCAAGTATTTTCCACTTCGGCGAGGTGAATATCACGGCGCTGAAACAATATCTGAAACAAAATGGCGTGCTGATGCGCCTTTAAATAATGTATATAAGGGGAAGCAAAATGACAGTAAACGACATCAAATTCGACGCAAACGGGCTTATTCCCGCCGTCGTGCAGGATTTTATAACAAAAAAGGTGCTCACCGTCGCGTATATGAACAAGGAGAGCCTGGATATCACTTTAAATGAAAAGCGCACCTGCTTTTGGAGCCGCTCGCGCAAGGAGCTTTGGCGCAAGGGAGAGACGAGCGGAAACGTGCAGCATGTGGTGTCCATAACAGCCGACTGCGATGCGGACGCGCTTGTAGTCAAGGTGCTAAAAGACGGACCCGCGTGTCATCTCGGCACAGATACTTGCTTTACAAACCTAATCTATAATGATGAAACAGCGCAGAGATTTACACTTGAAGCGCTTTACGAGCTTTTGCAGACGCGCAACTCAGACCGCCCCGAGGGCAGCTATACCACATATCTTTTTGAAAAAGGACGCGAAAAGATACTCAAAAAGGTCGGCGAGGAGTGCACCGAAGTAATCATCGGAGCAATGAAGGACAGCAAAGAGGAGACAATTTACGAAATCTCCGACGTGTGCTATCACATCATGGTGCTGATGGTCGAGATGGGCATTTCCGTCGAGGACGTGAAAAACGAGCTTGCCTCGCGCCACGTAATTGACCACAAGGTCAAGCAGGAGACAATGAAGTGAAAATATTTTCCACCTGCCACAACCACTGCACAATGTGCGACGGCAAAAACACCGCCGCCGAAATGATAAACGCCGCCATAGCCGCGGGCTTTACAGATTTCGGCATGTCGTGCCACAGCCGTTTTGCGCCCGAGCAAAACAGCACAATTAAAAGTGACGATGAATATATCGACGCAATGCGCCTTTTGCAAAAGGAGTATGCGGGCGTCATAAATTTCTCCGTCGGCATAGAGCAGGATATGCTTGCGCCTGTAAAAAAGCGCAGCGCGTATGACTATTTAATAGGCTCTGTGCACAGCTTTTTTAACGAACGCAACGGCACTTATTACTCCGTCGACGCGTCGCCAAACGAGCTTAAAGCGTGCATAGATGACATGTTCGGAGGCGACGCACCGGCTATGGTGCGCGCTTTTTACGCCGCCACTGCCACAAACGCGCGCAAATATCAGCCGGACGTCATAGGCCATTTTGACCTTGTGACAAAATTTAACGACGGCGATAAATTTTTTGATGAAAACAGCGCCGAATACAAAAATACAGCACTCGACGCTTTAGCGGCCTGTGTGCAAACGGGCGCAATATTTGAAGTGAACACCGGCGGCGTATACCGCGGCGCTAAAAGTGAGTTTTACCCCGCGCCGTTTTTGCTTGAAGCGCTTTATGAAATGGACGCAAAAATTACGCTCACCGCAGACGCACACTGCGTTGACGCGATTGATTTTGGGTTGTCACAGGCGCTTGAACAGGTGCAGAAAATTGGCTTTAAAAGCGTATTTTTGCTCAAAAACGGCAAATTTAACGAAATAGCTGTCTAAACTCTTGCGCCCGCCCGAAGTTTGGCGTAAAATAGATGTCGGTAAGAGTAAAAATGAGGAGAGTTTATTTATGACAAACATTTGGCATGACATCAACCCGTCGCGTATCAATCCCGATGATTTTATAGCTGTCATCGAGATTGAAAAGGGCTCAAAGAAAAAATATGAGCTCGACAAAGAGACAGGTCACATCATTCTTGACCGCATTCTCTACACGTCGACGCATTATCCCGCAAACTACGGCCTTATCCCGCGCACATATGCCGACGACGGCGACCCGCTAGACGTTTTAGTGCTGTCGAGCGAGGTTATCGCGCCGCTGTCGCTTGTCCGCTGCTATCCCATCGGCGTTATCACAATGCAGGATCAGGGCAAAATGGACGAAAAAATCATTGCGATACCGTTCAACGACCCGACCTATAACGGCTACAAGGATATTTCCGAGCTGCCGACGCACATTTTCACGGAAATGCGCCACTTTTTCTCCGTCTACAAAAACCTTGAGGGCAAGGACACCGTCGTAGACGAGGAGCAGGGCGTGGACGAAGCCAAAAAAATCATCGCAAGCTGCCTTGATGCCTACATAGAAAAATTTTGCCGCTGATTGATTTAATCGGCAATTTAGTGTATAATATACATAACTAATAAGGCAAAGGAGCGTTTGCAATGAGAAAAGGCGGAGCGTTTCGTCTCACGGGGCTTATTTTAGGCATCGTGGGCTCAATGGTTTCAATTTGCGCTATTGTTTTCAGCGCTGTAGGCTTGTTAATGGGCAAAAGGTTTGTTCAGCCCAAAATACATAAGTAAAATTGCAATAGTTGCAAAAAAATGAGCGAAGCTTGCACCTCATCAGTCAGCTAACGCTGACAGCTTCCCCTAAAGGGGAAGCCTACGAAAGCCTTCCCCCTTGGGGGAAGTTGTCACGCCGCAGCGTGACGGATGAGGGGTAAGCTTATTGCTTTTTCTTTTTATCGAGGTGAATATGAAGGAATATCTTGAAGCGGGCGAAATAGTTACAACGCATGGCGTGATGGGCGAAATGAAGCTCTATCCGTGGTGCGACGGAGCGCAGTTTATCGCAAAGCTGCCGCGCCTTTTTTTTGGCAAGGAGGGCGCATATAAGGAGCTTAAAATCTTGTCCGTCCGCGAGCAAAAGGGCATGGCGCTCGTTAAGCTCGAGGGCGTTTCGTCAATCGACGACACGCGCGCGTATATCCGCAAGGTGGCGTATTTCAAGCGCAGCGACGCGCAGTTGCCAAAGGGTCGCTATTTTATCGCCGACATGATAGGCTGTGAGGTCGTCGACGCAGAAACAGGCAAGGTGTACGGCAAAATCACCGATGTGACACACCCCGCCGCGTCGGATATTTACGAAATCGAAACGCCAAACGGCGAAAAGGTGCTTTTCCCCGCTGTTAAAGAATTTGTGGCGCATATAGCACCCGAGGACGGCGTTGTGAAAATAAATCCCATAAAGGGTATGTTTGACGGCGGCGAGGTGAACGGCGATGAGAATTGACATAGTCACGCTTTTTCCCGAGGTGTGCGACGCAATGATGCACGAGAGCATTATCGGGCGCGCGCAGAAAAATGGATATATCGAGGTCAACTGCCACCAAATCCGCGACTATACAACAAACAAGCAAAAGCAGGTGGACGACTACCCCTACGGCGGCGGCCACGGCATGATAATGCAGGCGCAGCCTATTTACGACTGCTGCCTTGATATAATCGATAAGGCGCAAAATGCAGGCCATGCGCGCCCGCGCGTGATATTCATGACGGCGGGCGGCGCGACGCTAACGGAAGAAAAATGCAAGGAGCTTGCACAGCTTGACAGCATTCTTCTTGTCTGCGGCCACTATGAGGGCGTTGACGAGCGCGTTATAGAAGCACTTGCCGATGAGGAAATCTCGATAGGCGACTACGTGCTCACAGGCGGCGAGCTTGCCGCGCTCGTCGTCGCGGACAGCGTGTGCCGCCTTTGCGACGGCGTGCTGTCGTCACCCGAGGGCTACGAGGACGAAAGCTACTACACAGGTCTGCTTGAATATCCGCAATACAGCCGCCCCGAAATATGGAACGACGCAAAGGTGCCCGACGTGCTTTTGTCCGGGCATCACGCAAATATCAAAAAATGGCGGCTCGAACAAGCCGAAAATCGCACAAAAAGTCGCCGTCCTGATATGTATAAGCTTTACATTGATAAAAAGCAAAAGACAAAATAGATAAATGCGGCGTGAACTTTTTGTTAATTTTGCCGTCAATGTTGAAAATTTGTTGGTGAATATAGCTAAACGTTTGGACTTTGTAACCCATCTTTATGACGCAGATAAAAAAAAATGACTAAAAATGTGAAAAACAATTGACCGAATGAAATCTTTGGTATAAAATAGACGTATGGCATAAGTGCATATTGCACATTATAAGAAATATTAGGAGCGAGTAAAATGTATGTGAAAGAAGTTACTGTTGAAAATCAGGTAGGTCTGCACGCACGTCCCGCAACCTTTTTTATTCAGAAAGCAAATGAGTATCGTTCATCTATCTGGGTGGAAAAAGAAGAACGCCGCGTAAATGCAAAAAGCCTTCTTGGCGTTTTGTCACTCGGCATTGTTGGCGGCACGACAATCCGTGTTATCGCTGACGGCGCCGACGAAGAAGCAGCCGTTGAAGGGCTTATTAAGCTTGTAAACTCCGGTTTCTCAGAATAATTTTTAGCAGCTTTATGCGCCGCCCTATCTAGGACGGCGCATTTTTGCATTTTTTACGGTGTGCGTTTTTGATTATTTATAAATTTCACACCGTATGGCGGGGGCTTGCTCCCGCCATACGGTGAACGCTGTGAAATTGTAGAAACGATACGATTATTAAAGGAGGCATTCGCCATAACTAAAAACGAACTTTGGCTCAAGGCTAAGGCGCTGCCGCTTTTGCCGGGCGTTTATATAATACGCGATAAAACAAACGAAATAATTTATATCGGCAAGGCAAAGCGCTTGCGCACGCGCGTGGCGCAATACTTCCGCGCAGGCGTGCCACACGACGCAAAGGTCACTAAAATGATTGAGCACGCGTTTGAGTTTGACGTTATAGTCACCCAAAGTGAATTTGAAGCGCTCGTGCTCGAATGCAGCCAAATAAAGCAGCACAAGCCGAAATATAATATCCTATTAAAAGACGACAAGGGTTATAGCTATATAAAGGTCACAAAGGACGCGTGGCCGCGCATTTCAGCCGTTTTGCAAAAGGACGATGACGACGCGGAATACATCGGCCCATACACCTCAAGCTTTGCCGTGCGCAATATGGTCGAGACTGCCGAGGACGTTTTCCGTCTGCCGCGCTGCAACAAGCGCTTTCCGCAGGACATCGGCAAGGGTCGCCCGTGCCTCAACGCGCACATCGGGCTTTGCATGGCTGTCTGCGGCGGCAAAATAACGCACGCGGACTACATGCAGGCGGTCAACGGCGCGTTGCAGCTTATAAAGCGCGGGCAAAATGAAATTCTTAAAATACTAAAGCAAAACATGGAGGACGCCGCCGAAGCGCTTAATTTCGAACGTGCGGCGCTCATTCGCGACCAAATAGTGGCGATTGAAAAGGTGAACCGCGGTCAAAAGGTCGTGCGAACAGACGTTGACGAACAGGATGTTGTAGCGCTTGCGGCAAGCGGAAAAAGCGTCTGCGCGTCGATTTTGCGCTTTCGCGGCGGCAGGCTTGTCGATAAGCAGGAGTTTGTTTTTAAGGACACGCAGGACATAGACGCTGTGCGCGAGGAGCTTTTGCCGCAATTTTATCTCGACGCTGACAGCGATATCCCGAAAATAATCGCGATAGATGCTTTGCCGCCCGATGCAGACGCGCTGACACAGCTTTTATCAGAAACAAAAGGTCAAAAGGTGCGCCTTTATACACCGCAGCGCGGCGACACCGAAAAGCTTGTTCAAATGGCGCGCACAAACGCATTTGAGCGCCTTGCGCGCGACACAGGCCGCGCCACGCGAGAGCAAAAGGCACTCGACGAAACAGCCGCGCTGCTCGGTTTACCAGAAGCGCCCACAACAATTGAGAGCTACGACATATCAAACTGGGGCGACGGCACAAGCGTGTGTGGTATGGTCGTTTTTGAAAACGGAAAGCCGAAAAAAGCAGGCTATCGCCGCTTCAAAATGCAGACGGTTATGGGCACAGACGACTATGCGTCGATGGCTGAAGCGCTGTCACGCCGCGCCGCCGAGTATGAAAAGGGAACTAACGCGCAGTTTAAAATAAAGCCGTCGCTGCTGCTGATAGACGGCGGTCAGGGTCAGGTGTCGGTTGTGCGCGGTGCACTCGCGGGCACACAGCTTGCGGACGTGCCGATGTTCGGCATGGTCAAGGACGACAAGCACCGCACGCGCGGGCTTGTGAATGAGCAGGGAGAGATTACGCTGTCAATGCACAGGGGCGTTTTCACGTTTATAACCGCAATTCAAGATGAGACGCACCGCTTTGCGAACGACTACCGCAAGCGTCTGCAAAAAGGCAGAACCTACGCCCTGACCCTCACGCAGATAGACGGCATAGGCCCATCGACCGCAAAAGCGCTGATGGCGCACTTTAAAACGCTGACAGCAGTAAAAGAGGCGAGCGAGGAACAGCTTGCCGAAGTAAAAGGCGTGGGAGCCGCCGCGGCGAAAAGAATTTGGGAGTTTTTTAGGTGATTATGGTGCACGGCAGATTTTCACCTCATCAGTCGCCTTCGGCGACAGCTTCCCCTCAAGGGGAAGCCTACGATAGCCTTCCCCCTCGGGGGAAGGTGGCGCGACGAAGGAGCGACGGATGAGGGGAGTTTGCACAAAACTTACGGGACGGGAAACCCGTCCCCTACAACGTACGGTGTAAATTTGTGTAAATTTAACGCGCGAAGCGCTTACGTCCGCTGCGTGCGACAGCGGGACTTTTTTGCTCATTTATAAAATTCATAACGTAGGGAATGTGTGCGCAACGTTCCCCTTGACAAATCATACCAAAGCATAGATAATATCCATATACAATCTTTTTTTAAACGAGGTAACGATGAGAATAATTGCAGGTACGTCACACGGCACAAAGCTTGAGACGCTCGAGGGTGATGAGATAACGCGCCCGACGGCTGAACGCGTCAAGGAGGGCATATTTTCCTCCGTGCAGTTCATGCTCGAGCAGGCTCGCGTGCTTGACCTTTTCGCGGGCAGCGGTCAGCTTGGCATCGAG
Organism: Clostridia bacterium; assembly: GCA_009929695.1. Classification (GTDB taxonomy): domain Bacteria; phylum Bacillota; class Clostridia; order Oscillospirales; family Ruminococcaceae; genus Ruthenibacterium. The sequence continues at coordinate 98,511 of RZZW01000001.1, read as the reverse complement.
GCACTCAGCCGCGGCGCTGAAAAATGTGTTTTCATAGACGAGAGCCGCGACGCGTGCGAGGTCGTGCGCCGCAATTTAAAGGCGGCAGGCTTTTTCAAAAACGCCGTCGTCGCACAGACAGCCGCGCAAAGCTATCTCGCCGCTTGTAAAGAGCAGTTTGACCTTGTGCTGCTTGACCCTCCGTATCATCACGACACCGTGCAGGCCGTTTTGCCGCTTATAGAGCGCGTCACAGCCAAAAACGGAACTCTCATCGCCGAGACTGAATACGGCGTGGACATGCCCCACAGCGTCGGCGCACTAAAGCTTAAAAAGCAGTATAAATACGGCACAATAGCTGTCGCACGCTACGTAAAGGAAAGTGATTAACTATGCGCATAGCCATTTGCCCCGGCAGCTTTGACCCTGTTACGCGCGGTCATCTTGATATAATCGAGCGCGCGTCAAAGCTGTTTGATAAGCTCATTGTGCTTGTTGTTGTCAACCCAAATAAAAACCCAATGTTTTCAACAGATGAGCGCGTCGAGTTTCTAAAGCGAGCCACCGCGCATATTGATAACGTCGAGGTCGATTCATATTACGGTCTGCTTGCGAATTACGCCGCAAAAGTCGGCGCGTGCACGCTTATAAAGGGCTTGCGCGCCGTGACTGACTTTGAGTACGAGTTTCAGCAGGCGCTTTCAAATAAAAAGCTCAACCGCGAGCTTGAGACTATGTTCATGACAACCGACGCAAACTATATGTATCTGTCGTCGAGCATAGTCAAGCAAATAGCGGAGTTTGGCGGCGACGTGCGCGATTTGCTGCCGCCGCCCATATACGAGGACGTCGTTGCGCGTCTTGGCAAAAAGTAAGGAGAGATTACAATGAATATTGATGAAGTACTTGACATGATAGACGAGACAGTTGACGAGTCTACAAACGTGCCTTTCTCGGGCGGCAAGCGCCTTGTTGACGTAGAGCGCATACACGAGCTGCTCGACGAGGTTCGGCTTAATCTCCCCGCGGAGATACGTCAGGCAAAGGCGATAGTCAACGACCGCACAGACATCATCAGCACGGCTAAAAAAGAGGCCGAGAGCATTATAAAGCGCGCAGAGGACAGGGCAAGAGTGCTTGTCTCGCAGGAGGAAGTCGTCAAAGCGGCGCAGCAGCGCGCAAATGACGTAGCCACCGCCGCACAGAACCAAAGCCGCAAAATGCGGTCAAAGACAACAGAATACTGCGAGGATTTGCTCAAAAAGACAGAGGAGCAGCTTATAAGAAGCGCCAGCGAGGTGAAAACCGTCCGCTCAACGCTGCGTCAACAGGGGACAAAAACTGTGAGAGCGGTGCCGCACAAGCCGAATATGTAAAGCAAAAGCACAGTAGGGCGTGACGACGACATAAAATCTCGCGGTAATTATGAAAATCTTCATAAAACAGTTGACAAATCTATTTATTGATATATAATTTTATTAAAGAGAATTTTTCAATATATAAGCGCCACTATCAGGGCGCGCCGTACAGGAGGCTGTTTTATGGAAAAACGCAATACAATACAAAAGCAGCTTGTGCTTGACGCTGTCCACAAGCTGGCAAATCATCCCACCGCGGACGCTGTATATGATATGGTGTCTGCTGCGCACCCTAATATAAGCAAGGCGACTGTTTACCGCAACCTCACAGGCATGTCCGAGGAGGGCAAGCTTCGCCATATCCACATGCCAAACGGTGCAGACCGCTTTGACCACTGCCTTACCCCGCATAATCACATCGAGTGCACAATATGCGGCGGCGTGGCGGATGCACCTCAAATCACACCAGAGCTGCTTGACGAGCAGGCGGCCAAGGAGACAGGCTTCACAGAGGTAACTCACGACGTTGTTTTCTACGGTGTGTGTCCAAACTGCCAATCCAATGCATAATATATAAAAAAGAAAAAGGAGAGATTTACAATGGAATTAAAAGGTTCAAAAACAGAGCAAAATCTTATGACAGCGTTCGCAGGCGAGAGCCAGGCGCGTAATAAGTACACCTACTATGCGTCAAAAGCGCGCAAAGAGGGCTATAATCAGATAGGCGATATATTTGAAGAGACAGCAAACAACGAGAAAGAGCACGCCAAAATTTGGTTTAAGCTTCTTCACGACGGTATGCCCGACACAGATGCAAACCTTGCCGACGCAGCCGCAGGCGAAAATTATGAGTGGACAGATATGTATGCCGGCTTTGCAAAGATTGCAAAGGAAGAGGGCTTCACAAAAATAGCCACTTTGTTTGAGGGTGTTGCCAAAATTGAGAAGCATCATGAAGAGCGCTACCGCGACGTTCTTGCAAATTTGCAGGACGGCAAGGTTTTTGCCCGCGAAGAAGAGCAGGTTTGGGTATGCAGCAACTGCGGTCATATCCACATCGGCAAACACGCACCTGAAAAATGCCCCGTATGCGACCATCCGCAGGCATATTTCATGATTCAGTGCGATAGCTACAAATAAGTAAAAAACAGCAGCGATGCCGCTTAATAACCGGTATCGCTGTTTTTTATTTTAATGTAGGGAGCGACGCCCTCGTCGCTCCGTAACCGACGGATTGCACACAGCTATTCGGAGCGACGAGGGCGTCGCTCCCTACAATTGCAGTGCTCTCACAATTCCGTCAATCGTCGATGAAAATACTGCTCCCGACGCTGTCGCCTTAGTCGTATTCATAGCTATATTGCGCGGCTTTTGTGCAAATTTCTCATTGTCGGGTATGAGTAAATTTTCGTCTATACCCGCCATTTTAAACGCCGCGCGTATTGCTTCGTAGGTGCATAAATTATTTTCAGCGCCGAAATTATACACGCCGCCGTCTGCTATTAGCATGGCTTCAATGCCGCGCAAAACTTCGTTTACGTCCGTTATGCCGCGCGTGTCGTGCACGGGCATTGAAATTGCACGCCCGCTGTCAATTGCGGCGCGAACGGTCGTCATAAAATCGCCGTGCTCGCTTGCGCCGAAATGCGCTTTGTCGTACATCCATGTCAAACGCAGCGAAACGCTGTCGGGGCAGTATTCGTGGCACACCGCCTCACATTCAAGCTTTTGCCGGCCATAAACGTTGGCAGGGGACAGCACCTCGGTTTCAACGTGCGCGGCTGTCTCGCTGCTGCCGAAATACACTTGGTCGCTGCTGCAAAAAATAAGCTTCGCGCCAAAATCGCGGCACGCTCTAGCAATATTTCTTGTCCCGCCCACATTTATTTCATACGAGCGCTCCGGCTCTTTTTCGCATTGCCCAACATCGGACACCGCCGCACAGTGCAGCACAAATTTGGGCTGCGCATTTTGAAAATAGGCCGTCACACTGTCTGCGTCCGCAATATCCATTTCCGCGTGCGACGGAGTAAAAACATTAAATTTCTCCCCAAAATAAATCGCCGCTCGATGACCGAGAAAACCCGAGGTGCCCGTTATTAAAAGGTTTGCTTTCATAAATACATCAACCTCATATGTATAAAGAAAAAAGAAGAAAGAAGAGAGAAGAAGCAATTAGTGATTGCTGTGCAATCACTAATTAACTTTTCTTTCTTCTATCTTATTTCTTCTTTTATTTATATTTCTTCGCCGTTTCACCCATTGCGCTCCACTGTTTTTCCATATCGCTCACGAGCTTAAATTGTGTGCGGCAGCGGTCTAGGTTTTGGCCGTTGCGGGTGGTGTGGAAGTAGGTGTCTCCTGATAAATAGTCCGTCAAAAAGCGCATGCCGCATTCTAGTGTCATAAGCTTTGCGCCCCATGGCAAATACTCTATTTCAGCGTCCGTCAGCGTGCCTGCCGCGCCCTCTAAGAAGCCTTTTGTATAGATATCGTACAGCGAAATATCGAAATTGACCTTTGATAAATCAGGCTCGTCCTCGGCTGAATGGTTTGCGCCGAAGCGGATAGAGTCGCCAAAATCGTTTATCGAAAGCCCCGGCATAACCGTGTCGAGGTCGATAACGCAAACGCCTTTGTTTGTGCCTTTATCAAAAAGAATGTTATTGAGCTTTGTGTCGTTGTGCGTTACGCGCAGCGGCAAAACACCGTCGCGAAGCGCTTGCACGCACACGCTGCAATCTTTTTCACGCGCGATGGCAAAGTCAATTTCAGCTTTTGCACTCTCTGCGCGTCCAAGCTTGTCGGCTTCGACGGCGGCTTTAAGAAGCGCAAAACGGTTTTCGGTGTCGTGGAATTTAGCGATAGTTTCATGCAAAGTGTCGGCGGGATAATCGCATAATAAATGCTGAAAATTGCCGAACGCCTGTGCAGACGCGTAAAATTCCTCCGGTGAGGTCACGCTCTGCAAGCACACGGTGTTCTCGACAAATGTGTACACGCGCCACGCTTCGCCGTCGGCGTCCTTATAGTAAAAGCCGCCGTTTTTCGGGCGGATAACTGTCATCGTCTCGCGCTCAACGTCGCCGCCGTTTTTGGCGATAATCTCGCGCAGATAATCGGTCACGCCCGTGATGTTCTCCATAAGCTCATCGGCGTTTTTGAAAGCCGCCGAGCTTATGCGCTGGACTATAAAGCGCTTGCCTGTCTCGCAGACAGCGCAAAAGGTGTCGTTTATGTGCCCTGCGCCGAAGCGCTCGCAGCTTGTCAATTTGCCGCCGAAATCAAACGCGTTAAGCGCCGCTTGTAATGTAAGCTCTGCCTTTGCCGCCATAATGTATTAAACCTCCCACAAATTGTCAGGATATTCGCCGTTTTCGGTTTTTGCCTTTATTGCGGCAACGACGACGGGCTTATCCTCTTTATATGTAACGCCGTACCATTTGTCACGGCTCGTGAGCACCTGCACGCGCGCTTTTTTCTCGCGCAAAAGCTCGTCTACGACGCTAGGCAGAAAATATTCGCCCTTGAGCGGATTTTCCACAAGCGCCTTGTCGAGAAACGCGCCAAAACGCTGTTCTGCCTCTGCCACAAAGCTCTCCGTGAAGCCCCAAAGGTTCATCGAAACTATTGTCTCATCAGGCAGTGAAACCCATGTCTCGCCGCTGTTTTCGGTGTAGGCGATGCCGTCACTGTGCTTTTCAATCTGCGTGCGCTCGTTGATATCTGTCAAAAAGCCCTCCGCGTTGGCCTCGCAAACGCCGCGCGCCACATGGCCGTTATCGGTGACGGTGTTCTTTAAAAGATAGCCCACCATCGTGTACTCATACATATTGTCTGTGTCGGGGTGGCTTGAAAGATAGTCGTAAATGCTCTTGAACGCCTCAGGACCATAGTAATCGTCGGCATTTATGACGGCAAACGGGCCGTGTATCTCGTCCTTTGCCGATAAAATTGCGTGGCTTGTGCCCCACGGCTTTGTGCGACCCTCGGGTACACAGTAGCCCGCGGGCAAATCATCAAGCTGCTGATAAGCATATTTCACGTTCATGACCTTTGCGATGCGTGCGCCGACAGTCTCCTTAAACGCGTCCTCAATCTCGTGCTTGATGATGAAAACAACTGTCTCAAACCCCGCCCTGTGCGCGTCGAAAACAGAGTAGTCAAGTATCACCTGACCATGCTCGCCCACGGGGTCCAGCTGTTTCAGCCCACCGTAGCGGCTGCCCATGCCTGCTGCCATAACAACTAAAATTGGCTTTTCCATAATAAAACATCCTCCGATTAAAATATATTTTATAGCTTTAGCTAAGGATTACCTGCTTCTTTTTCCGCCCAAAGCTTTTTACGGTAAACGCTTGGGCTTACGCCCTCAGCCTTGTGAAACACCTGCGCAAAATAGCTTGGGGACGAAAACCCGAGAAACGCGCTTATTTTTGAAAGCGAATGGTCTGTGTTTAAAAGGAAATATTTGCTCTCGGTTATTCTGCGCGCTATCAAATAGTTTATCGGCGCAATGCCGTACTCCTGCGCAAACGCGTGAGAGAGGTAATATTTATTTATATGAGAGTTATCCGCGAGCACATCAAGCGTTATATTCTCCGAGAAATGCTCGTCGATATACCTTTTTACGCTCGCCATTTCAGTGCCCGCCCGCTTTGTGTCGACGCTTTTCAGCCCGAGCACGCTGTCGCGCAAAAGGTGAATGAACAAAACCTCAAGCAAATCTTGGCACACGGTTTCAAAGCCGTCGTTTTGGTCGCCTATTTCCTTTAATAAAAGGTTGAGAAGGTAAAGCACGTCGTTTCGTATCTCACGGCAGTTTATTATAGCGTAGTTTTCACCGCTGTCTGTGAAGGTGAACTCCATGCCCTCGACGCCCAGCACGATGTACTCAAGCGGGTTTGTGTTAAGGCTTATCTCCGTGTGCTGCACGTGCGCGTTCACTATAACAAGGTCGTCCGGCGAGACGTTGTACATCACGTTGCCGATGTCAAACTTGCCCGTGCCGTGCACGCAGTAAAACAGCTCTGTGCAGCCGTGGGTGTGTGGCGTTGAGTGCCAGTCTCCGCCAAAGCGCGACTTGCTTATATAAAGCAGCTTCGCCGTGTCGCGCGGAGCTGCCCCAAACTTCATTTCAAATCGCTGACTGCTCATATTCTCTCTCCTCGCTCAATTTATAAAGAATGTAGCATATCTTTTATAAATCTTGTTATGTGTTCTCTATATATACAGGGTTGTACAAGCTTATGACTTTATTATAATGCTGTTTCTTACTACATACAAGAGCAATATTTATAAAGCATTTAGCAACAAAGCTTGAATTTTGATACTATCTACATAATATATGTTGCTATTTGTGCAGTCTGCACAATAAAAGTTACAAAAGTGTAGCAAGGATAAGTAGAGATTTTATTTAAAAGCAAGATATATAAAAAAGTGAGCAAAATCGGCGTTGTAAACCTCCCCGAAAATGATTATAGTGAGAGTGTAAAGAAGCAACAAAACAGCTTCACAAAATTATTCATCGGGAGGAAAACAAAAATTAAAAAGTTTTTAGCAATTGCTATGGCCGGCTGAATGGCGCTTACAATGGCCGCTTGCGGTTCAGCATCTAGCAGCAGCACAGCAGCAAGCACAGCCTCAACAGCAGCTTCCACAGCAGCAGAGCCTGTCACACTGACATATTGGTCGATGTGGAACAACACAGAGCCTCAGGCGCTCGTAATTCAGGAAGCCATTGACGCTTATGAAAAAGAGACAGGCAACACAGTTAATGTTGAGTGGAAGGGCCGCGACATCAGCACTCTTATCCAGGCAGCACTTGACGCAGGCGAGAGCATTGATTACACATATAGCAAATGAAAATGTGGTGACATCGTTTCGGCGCTGCCACCACATTTCTTGTATTTTAAGGAGGCGGGCACATGAAAAAAGACAAAAAGATGATTGTTGCCTTTATGACACCGGCTATAATATCACTGTTTATCATGTTTGTATATCCGGTCATACGCACAATCATTATGAGTTTTTTCAATGTAGAAAGCTTAACTGAAAGCACAAGCTCATGGAGCTTTGCGGGCTTAGAAAACTATGTTAAAATATGGAACGCACCCTCCTTCCGTGCTTCCATGTACAACATTTTACGCATTTGGCTTGTCGGCGGCATCATTGTGCTCTCGCTAAGCTTGCTTTTTGCGGTAATCTTAACAAGCGGAATCAGAGGCAAAAGCTTTTTCCGTGCTGCAATTTATCTTCCGAACGTCGTCAGCGCAGTCGCGCTTGCCACGATGTGGATTCAATACGTATTCAATAAGCGTCATGGTCTGCTCAACAGCTTTTTCGCAACGCTCGGCTTTGACAGCTTAGCTAAAACAGACTGGCTTTCGAGCGATTTAAAGTTTTGGGCTATGCTTGCCGCGTTCATTTTTGGCGCTGTGGGCTATTATATGCTTATCTTCCTATCGGGAATTGAAAATATCCCGCAGGATTATTACGAAGCCGCAACTATTGACGGCGCGTCTAAGCTTCGTCAATTCACACATATCACGCTGCCGCTGCTAAAGGGTGTTATGAAAACGAACCTCACCTTTTGGAGCATTCACATAATCACCTTCTTTGTGTGGAGCAAAATGTTCTCACCTGTCGACAGCGAATCAAGCACCATCGCGCCTGTTGTATACATGATGAATATAGTGTTCGGCTCAAAGGGCGTTACAACACGCGACGCGGGCGCAGGCGCAGCCGTCGGCGTCACGCTGGCGCTGTTCGTATTAGTGATATTCTTTGTCTTTAATAAGCTTATTAAAGAAGAAGACGTCGAGTATTAGAAAGGGGAGGCAGACATGGCTAAAAATAAAATCAAAAAAATGAGAGAGCCTATCAACTGGAAAAAAGAATTAAAGCTGCTTCCGGGCTACATCATCATCACTCTTTGGGTGGTGTTTACCGCAGTGGTGTTAATTTGGATATTGGCGGCAAGCCTGTCAACATCAAAAGAAATTTACTCGGGCGCAGTGCTTGAGTTTAAATCGGGATTTCATTTTGAAAACTACTCAAATGCGTGGAACGCGCAAAACGTATCAGTGTTCTTTGCAAACTCGCTTTTGTACGCCACGGTGTCGTGCATAGGTATTATTTTAATATCTGCGCCCGCTGCGTATGTTTTGAGCCGTTTCACGTTTTTGGGAAATAAAACAATAAAAAGCAGCCTCATTGTCGCAATGAGCATACCGTCAATCATGGTAATTCTGCCGGTGTTCAGTCAGGCGACAGCTTGGCACATCACAGGCACACGCTGGCTGCTAATCATACTTTACATCTGCTTAAATGTCCCTTTCACAACAACGTTTTTGCTAAACTTTTTCGGCACCTTAAGCCGAACATATGAAGAAGCCGCCGCCATCGACGGATGCAGCCCGATGAAAACCTTTTGGGTTATAATGCTTCCGCTTGCACAGCCGGGGCTTATCACCGTTGGCATCTTCAACTTCCTCGCCGTGTGGAACGAATATTTTGTCGCAATGGTATTTGCAAGCAGCGACAAGCTAAAGAGCGTCGGCTACGGATTGTTCAGCTTAGTTGCCGCAATGCGCAGCACAGGCGACTTGGGCGGTCTGTTCGCCGCAGTCGTAATAGTGTTCCTGCCCACATTTATTTTGTATATCTTCATGAGCGAAAAGATAATCGCCGGCGTCACAGGCGGCGGTATAAAGGGCTAAAAGAGGATATTATGAAAAGCGAAAAACCAAATATTATACTCATAATGACAGACGAAATGCGTGGCGACTGCCTCGGCATAGCGGGTCATCCCGACGTGAAAACGCCGTATCTTGATTCACTCGCCTCGCATGGAACATTGTTCACAAACGCATACAGCGCGTGCCCCACGTGTGTGCCCGCGCGCGCTGTCTTGCACACAGGCTTAAGCCAAGAGCACACAGGCAAGGTGGGCTATCAGGATAGAGTCGACTGGAACTACGGCTGCACAATGGCGGGCGAAATCGCCAAAGCGGGCTATTACACCCACTGCGTCGGCAAAATGCATGTGCACCCGCTTCGCAACTACATGGGCTTTCACAACGTGCGCCTGCACGACGGCTACCTGCACGAATATCGCTGGACAAACGTGCCGTACAGCGAAAGTCAAGTCATAGCCGACGACTATTACTGGTGGCTCAAACAGGAAAAAGGCATAGACGCAGACCCCACCGAAACAGGCCTTGACTGCAACGGCTGGACGGCTCGCCCGTGGCAATACGAAGAAAAATATCACCCCACAAATTGGGCAGTGACCGAAAGCATCGACTTTTTGCGCCGCCGCGACCCTCGTCAGCCGTTTTTCCTCATGACAAGCTTCGTCCGCCCGCACGCGCCCTTCGACGCGCCGCAGGTTTACTTTGATTTGTATAAAGACAAAGACCTCTCGCCCGCAGCAGTTGGCGACTGGGACGACCGCGAGCGCTTAAACCGCGAGGGCTATTATTACAGCTCGCAGACAGGCCCGCGCGACGAAGAGCTTCTGCGTCAGCAGCGCGTCGGCTACTACGCGTGCATTACGCATATCGACCACCAAATAGGCAGATTAATCGGCGCTCTAATCGAAAATCAGCTCATGGATAACACCATTATCATGTTTACCTCAGACCACGGAGACATGATGGGCGACCACGCACATTGCATGAAAGCACGCCCGTATCAGGGCAGTATTCATATCCCGATGTTCATTTCAGGCCCCGAGCGACTCGTCGGCAAATGGCGCAGCAAAAGCGACAGGCTTGTCGAGCTGCGCGACGTTATGCCGACGCTGCTTGACGCAATACACGCGCCAATTCCCGCGCATCTAGACGGCGCTAGCCTTTTGCAAAATAATGACAGAGAATTTTTGCACGGAGAGCACACGCTAGGCGAAGAATCAACGCAGTTTATCGTGACAAAAACCGATAAATACATTTGGTACTCTCAAACAGGCAAGGAACTGTATTTCGATTTGGCAAAAGATCCAAAGGAAACACATAATGCAATAAGTGATGCACAATATGCACAGCGCATTTGTCAGCTTCGCAGCGTGCTTATACAGCAGCTTGCGGGGCGCGAGGAGGGTTATACAGACGGCGAAAAGCTCATTGTCGGGCGCACGCCTGTGACCTGCCTTTCTAACGCACTTGATAAAAACTGTCCCTAGAGCACTTTCGGAAATTGTACAAAGGAGCAACATATGAACGATAATTTAAACAAAGGCAGAGTTACTATCCCAACAGATATTGACGTTGTGCCCGAAACCCTAGAGCTTTTGGAAAAATGGGGCGCTGACGCTATACGCGACTGCGACGGCACCGATTTCCCGCAGGCGCTGAAGGACACAGGCGCAAAGGTGTACGCCACATATTACACAACGCGCAAGGATAACGAGTGGGCAAAGACAAACCCCGATGAGGTGCAGCAGTGCTACATCATGACAGGGTTTCACACCGCCACAGCCGATACGCTCTCAATTCAGCTCATGAAAGGCATAAGCAGCGAGCTTATGGCTGTCAACACAAACGACGACATAAAGCGCTGGTGGGAAGTCATCGACCGCACAAGCGGCGAGGTGGTGTCCACCGATAACTGGAGCTACGCAGACGGAAACGTAATTATACAAAATGTAGAAAAATACCATGAGTATACAGTGAGCTTTCTCGCATACCTCATTTGGGACCCCGTGCATATGTACAACGCCGTCGTAAACGACTGGAAAAACTTCGAGCATCAAATCACGTTCGACGTTCGTCAGCCCAAAACGCGTGAGTATTCAAAAACGCGTCTGCGCAAGTTTATCGCCGAGCACCCATATGTAAACGTGATCCGCTACACAACGTTTTTTCACCAGTTCACGCTCGTTTTTGACGAGCTAAAGCGCGAAAAATACGTCGATTGGTACGGCTATTCAGCGTCAGTTTCGCCGTATATTTTAGAGCAGTTCGAGCGCGAGGTCGGCTATAAATTCCGCCCCGAATACATTGTCGACGGCGGCTATTACAACAATCAGTACCGCGTTCCGTCACAGCAATTTAAAGATTTCCAAGCGTTTCAGCGCCGCGAGGTCGCCGCGCTTGCAAAAGAATTTGTCGACATAACACACGAGTGCGGCTGCGAAGCAATGATGTTCCTCGGCGACCACTGGATAGGCACAGAGCCGTTCATGCCGGAGTTCAAATCAATAGGTCTTGACGCGGTTGTCGGCAGCGTCGGCAACGGCTGCACACTGCGCCTTATCTCCGACATCGAGGGCGTAAAATATACAGAGGGACGCTTTTTACCCTACTTTTTCCCCGACACCTTCCACGAGGGCGGCGACCCTGTGCGCGAAGCAAAGGAAAACTGGGTCACGGCGCGCCGCGCAATTTTGCGCAAGCCGATTGACCGCATAGGTTACGGCGGCTACCTAAAGCTCGCGTGCCAGTTCCCCGATTTCATAAGCTATGTAGACAGCGTCTGCGCCGAGTTTCGCCAATTGTATACAAACATTAAAGGTACAACGCCGTACTGCGTCAAAACAGTCGCCGTGCTCAACTGTTGGGGCAAAATGCGCGCGTGGGGCTGCCACATGGTTCACCATGCGCTGTATCAAAAGCAAAATTACAGCTACGCGGGCGTTATCGAAGCGCTATCCGGAGCACCGTTTGACGTAAAATTTATCAGCTTTGACGATATCCGCGCCGATAAAAAAGTGCTCGACGGCGTTGATGTTATAATAAACGTCGGCGACGCAGACACCGCCCACACAGGCGGCAGCGAATGGGCAGACCCCGCAATAGCATCAGCAATTCGCGGCTTTGTCTACAACGGCGGTGGCTTCATCGGCATAGGCGAGCCGACAGGTCATCAGCATCAAGGCCGCTTCATTCAGCTTGCCGACGTGCTCGGCGTAGAAAAGGAAACAGGCTTCACGCTCAATTACGATAAATACAACTGGGAAGAAGCCGAAAACCACTTTATCTTAGCCGACTGCACAAAGCCCGTCGATTTCGGCGAGGGCAAAAAGAGTATCTACGCGCTTGAGGGCACACAGATACTAACGCAAAAGGACAAAGAGGTGCAGATGGCAGTCAACACCTGCGGCGACGGGCGCGCGGTGTACATAAGCGGCCTGCCGTACAGCTTTGAAAACAGCCGCGTGCTCTACCGCAGCATCTTGTGGAGCGCCCACGGCGAGGATAAGCTTCATTGCTGGTACTCCTCAAACTTCAACGTCGAGGTGCACGCCTACGTCAAAAACGGCAAATACTGCGTAGTAAACAACACCTACGAGCCCCAAACCACCACCGTCTACCGCGGCGACGGCTCAAGCTTCGAGCTGTCTATGCAGGCAAACGAAATTAAGTGGTATGAAATATAAAAAAGAAAAAAGAAGATAGAAGAAAGAAAAAGTAATAAGTAGTGCGTCTACGTTAGGTTTTATATAAATCTATTGCAGGCGCACTACTTATTTAAATGTTATTGCGCAGCAATAACCCCTTAATTTTTCTTTCTTCTTTTTTCTATCTTCTTTCTAAACATATTTCCCATTCGATGAAATATGAGTTATAATATACATATCACAATCTCGGAGGTATTATATGCTAAGGCTAATATGCGGGGTGTCGGGCACGGGCAAAACCACGCTGATTTTAAACGAGATAAAAGAGCGTGCGCTCGCGGGCAAAAGCAGCATTTTGCTTGTGCCGGAGCAGTTTTCGTCGAGCGCCGAGACGGGCGTGTTTGCCGTGCTAGGTGACAGGCTTTCGTCATTTGCCGGCGTGTTCAGCTTCACAAGCTACGCCGAGCGCCTTTTGAAAATCTACGGCGGCACAGCCATACCAACCTTAACAGACGCAGGCCGCGTTGTGCTTGTGCGCCGCGCACTTGAAGCCCTTGGCGACGAGATAAAAACCTACCGCCGCCACCGCCGCTCAACAGGCTTTTGCATGATGTGCGCCGACGCGATAACCGAGCTTAAATCAGCCGGAGCAACGTGCGAAAAGCTGCTCGAGGTGTCAAAAACACTCGGCGGCGACGGCGAAAAGCTGTATGAATTAAGCCTAATCTACGCCGCCTACGAAGCGCTTTTAAAGGGTGCGGCAATGGACCCAACCGACCGCCTTTCCCTCGCCGCCGAAAAGCTGCCGGACGGCACGCTCGATGATATCGCCGTCTACATCGACAATTTCGACGGATTTATCGCCCCGCAATACGAGCTTTTGCAAAAATTAATCTGCGCTAAAAGCTGTGCCGTCGCGCTCTGCTGTGACGACACGCAAACAGGCGCTGAATACGACCTTTTCAGCCCGATCCGCAAAACAGCCCGCAACCTAAAGCGCCTCGCCGCGCGCGCAGGCGAAAAAATTGCGCCGGAAATTCATCTGGAAAAAAATCTCCGTCAAGCCGAAACACCGTCGCTCTGCGCCGTAAATGAGCTTGCGGCGTTTGACGAAACCGATATTGACGATGGCAGCGCGGTGTTTTTGACAGAGGCCGACGACGTTTATTCGCAGATAAAAGCCGTCGCGTGCCAAATTGCGCGGCTGGGGCGCAGCGGCGTAAGATACAGCGATATCGCCGTTATCTGCCGCGAAGCCGACGCATACGAAGCCGCCGTGCGCTACGAGTTCGGCCTTTTTGACATACCGTATTTCTCCGACCAAACAACAACGCTCGAGCACACCGCCCCCGCCGCATTTTACCGCGCCGCGCTGTCACTTGCTTCGCACGGCATATCAACAGAGGGTGTGCTGCGCCTTTTAAAAACAGACCTCTGCTGCGCCGATCAGCAGTCGCTAGCCGATTTAGAAAACTACGCCTACACATGGCAGCCTACCGCGAAGGATTGGCGTGCGCCGTTCACTAAAAATCCGTCGGGGTTTGGCAGTGAAATGACAGCCGAGGATAAGCGCGTCTTACAAAGCGCCGAAGCCCTCCGCGCCCGCGTTATCCCGCTTTGCGAAAGCTTTATTTATAATACAAAAAATGCGCTTGCCGACGAAATTTCACGTCAGCTATACCTTCTTTTAACACACCTCGGCGGCGAAAACGCGGTAAAAGCCACCGCCGAGCAGCTTGAAGCTGACTGCGAACCCGAGCGCGCCGACGCCGTTTACGACACATGGAACAAGTGCTCAGCACTGTTATCACAAATGCCGCGTCTATTAGAGGGCCAGCAGATTACAGCGACGGATTACGACGATTTATTAGTGCTTTTGCTCCGCTCGTCAGACATCGGTCACGTCCCGCAAACGCAAAATTCCGTCATGTTCACAACCGCCGACCGCATGCGCCTCAACGAGCCAAAATACTGCTTTGTCATCGGCGTAAACGAGGGCGAATTTCCAAAAGCCGCGGGCAGCAGCGGGCTTTTGACGCACGCGGACCGCGATTTGCTCGTCCAAAACGATATCCAAATGCCCGGCAGCTTTGAAAACAGAACCTTATTAGAGCAGATGTTTTTCTACCGCGCTGTCACCTCGCCCTCAAAAGCGCTCTATGTAAGCTGCAAAAAAGACACCCTTTCAAGCGCATTTGCCGTCATAAAGGACGCGTTAAATCCGCAGCCGCTCCGATTTACACCCGCCGAAAAAGCCGTCACACCCGCCGCTGCGCTTGATTTACTGGGCGAAAGCTACCGCGAGGATAACGCTGAAACCTCCTCGCTCGAAGCGGCGCTCAAAGCTCACGGAACAGCTGCCGACAGCTTAAATATCATGCGCGCCGCCGCCGAAGAAAGGCGGTTTAAAGCCGTAGATACAAAAGCCGTCGAAGCGTTAATCGGCAGCGAAATGAACATATCGCCAACGCGAATCGAGCAGTATTACCGCTGCCGCTTCGGCTACTTTTTGCAGTATGTTCTAGGCATTCGCCCAAGAAAACGCGCCGAGCTTTCGCCGCTTGAATCAGGCACGCTAGTGCACTATATCCTCGAAAATGCGCTAAAAACAGCAGGCGAAGATTTTGTAAATTTAACCGAAGATGAAATCCGCGAGCTTGCAAGCGATATCGCCGACGCATATGTCGCCGAAAATATGCCCACAGCCGGCGCGCGCTTTGCGTATTTAATAAGCCGCTTAAAAGAGGGCACAACCGCGCTTTTGCAGTATTTGCAAGCAGAGCAGCGCCAAAGCAGCTTTCACCCCGCCGCGTTTGAGCAGGAGATTGGCAAAGATGGTATAAAGCCGCTCTGCGTCGAAACGCCGGACGGTCACAAGGTGAAAATCGTCGGCAAAATCGACCGCGTGGACACCATGACGCGCGAGGGCAAAACGTATATCCGCGTCATAGATTACAAATCGGCGGGCAAAACATTCAGCCTTGACGACGTTTTTTGCGGGCTTAACACGCAAATGCTTTTCTACCTTTTCACGCTCACCCAAAACGCCACTGAAATATACCCAAACCCCGTAGCGGCGGGCGTTTTATATATAGAGGGCGACCCATCGCCAAAGGCAGTCGCACGCGACGAGGCAAAGCCGACGCTCGCTTATTCAGTCGACGGCATTTTGCTCGACGACAAGCTTGTAATCGACAGCATGGACAAGGCGCACACAGGGCTTTTTGTGCCGCTTTCGTTCACAAAAAGCGGCGTTCGCGCGTCCGCAAAGCTCGCAAGCCTTGAAAAGCTAGGCAACATCGAGCAGCATTTAGAGTCGCTAGCCATCGAGATGGCAAAGGGAATTTACAGCGGCGACATCGGCGCGGCGTCGCTGTGTTCAGGCGTGCACAACCCATGCGAGGTTTGCGATTACCGCTGTGTCTGCTGCCACGAGGACGGCAAAAACGAGTTTAAGGTCACAGCGCCCAAAAATGTATTTGAACCGGAGGCAAACGAATGAGCGTCAACTGGACATCCCCGCAAAAAAACGCGATAGAGGACAACGGCGGCACGCTGCTTGTCTCCGCCGCGGCAGGCAGCGGCAAAACAGCCGTCTTAGTCGAGCGCGCCGTGCGGCTTATAACGGACGCGGAAACAAACGTCAGCGCCGACAGGCTGCTCATAGTCACGTTCACGCGCGCCGCCGCCGAAGAGCTGCGCTCGCGCATTTCAGCCCGCCTCGCGCGCGCCGCCGCCGATAATCCGGACAGCATATTTTTGCGCCGCCAATATATTTTATTAGGCCGCGCGTCAATTTGCACAATCGACGCGTTTTGTCAGCAGCTTTTAAGGCGCTATTTTTCAGAGCTTGGCATCCCGCCCGACTTCAAGCTTTTAAGCGACGCAGACGCATTCACCATGCGCCAAAACGCGCTCGCCGAGGTCATGGAGCAGATGTGCGCCGACAAGGCGTTTTGCGATTTCGCGTCTTTATACGGACGCGCCCGAAGCGATTCTCGCGCCGCTTCAGCCGTGCTTTCATTATATGACTTCCTGCGCAGCTTGCCGTATCCGCATAAAGCGCTTGAAGAAATCTGCGCCGCATATGAAACCGCACTTCCGTTAAGCGCCACGAAATGGGGCATAGCGCTTTTAAAGCAAGCCGAAAAAGCCGCCGACAGCGCGTATAAGCTTTTGCAATCGGCGCAAAAAATCATTATAAATGAAACGCCGCTAGAGCCGTATAGCATAGCGATAGGGGAGGACTTGCGCTTTCTCGAGGTTGTGTTGCAGTGCATAAAAAGCGGACGTTGGGACGACGCTCGCATACGCGTGCAGGAGTACGCCCCCGCAAATTTCAAGCAGGTGCGCGGCTATGAAAGCGACGGCAAGGAGCAGGTGAAACGCCTCAGAGCCGAATTTAAGGACATGCTTAAAATGCTGACGCAGCGCGTTTTTGTGTGCAGTGAAGCTGAGTTTGAAGCTGACCGCGCCGAGTGCGCCCCAATGGTAAAAGCCCTTGCAAGCGCCGCGCTTTTACTTGAAGATAAATTTTACACATCAAAGCTAGCTGAAAAAAAGCTTGAATACAGCGATTTCGAGCACCTTTCGCTAAAGCTTTTGTGCGACGAAAACGGCGACAAAACAGCGCTTGCCGCCGCCGTTTCAAAGGGCTTTGACGCCGTTATGGTCGACGAATATCAAGACACAAACGCGATACAGGCGCTGCTGTATAAGTGCCTTGCAAACGACGACGAAAGCAACCTTTTCTTCGTCGGCGACGTAAAGCAGAGCATCTACCGCTTTCGCCTTGCAAACCCCGAAAGCTTTATAAATAAGCGCGAAAGCTTTGCTCCATATGACGCTAAAACGCACCCCGCAACCGTAATTTTAGGGCACAATTTCCGCAGTACGCCGTCCGTTATAGGACAGATAAACGACGTTTTTTCATGCCTTATGAGCCGCAGCCTCGGCGACGTTGAGTATGATGCGTCCGAGCGCCTTTACACACTTAGCCAAGCTGATTTAAAAACCGAAATGCAGCTGAAAATCCTCGCGCTCGATGAGGACAGCGACGCGTTAACGCAGGCGGCACAAACAGCTAAAATGATAAATGACATGGTGAAAAACGGTGTGACCGTCCGCTCCGCAGACGGCGAGCGCCCGTGCGAATGGGGCGATTTCTGCATACTTTTGCGCAGCCGCAAAATGATGCCGCTTTTTGAAGCCGAGCTGTCGCGCCTCGGCGCACCGTGCTATGCCGACACAACTGAAAGCTGGCTCACCGCCGCCGAAACCGCGCCTGTTTTGTCTATGCTAAGAGTTATAGACAACGCCGCGCAGGACGTGGCAATGGCATCCGCGCTGCTCTCGCCGCTTTTCGCGTTCACGCCCGACGACCTCACGCGCCTGCGCCTTATGCGCAAAAAAGGCAGCCTTTACGCGGCTTTAATAAATAGCAGCGAGCCAAAATGTGTGCACTTTTGCACAGTTTTACGCCGCCTGCGCGCACTTGCGGCAACAGAGACAGTCGAGACGCTGTGCGACGAGCTTTTTGCCGAAACGCATTATTTCGCCGCCGTTAGCGCGATGGAAAACGGCGCGGCAAGGCGCGATAATCTGCGCTCATTAACAGGCTTCGCGCGTGGCATTGAACAGTCGCTCACAGGCGGCTTGTCCTCGTTTTTGCGCGTCATAGACAGCATGCTCGACAGCAATGCCCCGCAGGGCGCAGATGCAGACGCAAAGCCCGTTGGCAGCGTCGCAATAATGACAATTCACCGCTCAAAAGGGCTTGAATTTCCGATAGTCATTCTCGCGGACACAACGCATAAGTTCAATTTCTCCGACACAATCGAGCCTGTTTTGTTTCATCCCGCGCTAGGGCTTGGCTTCAATCTGCGCATGGGCGACGGCTCGCTTTACCGCACAGCGCCGCACAGCGCCATATATTTCGCCCAAAAAGCCGAGGCCGTCAGCGAGGAAATGCGCATATTATATGTGGCCCTCACCCGCGCGCGTGACCGCCTTATAATCACCGCCGCCATGAAGCGCCCCGAGGCAAAGCTGCAAGCCTTAGCCACAATGCTCGCCGGCACAAACGGCGCCGACGCATATGTTTTAGCCCAAAGCAACAATTATGCCGACTGGCTTTTAACCGCCGCACTGCTCCATCCCGACTGCGAAAATCTGCGCAAGGCGGCGGGCGCGGCAATGCTGCCTTTATATGAAGCCGAGGGGCATTTTGCGGCTGAAATAATCGCTCCCGAAGCCGCGCAAACACAGGACGAAGCGGAGGAATTCACCCGCAAAACCCCGCCCGACGAAGCGCTTGTGAATACGCTTTTAGACAGCTTTGACGAAGCTCTGCCACTCGCGGCATTAAGCACATTGCCCGCGAAATTGAGCGTGTCTGAAATAACTCACCGCGCCGCCGTCCGCATTTTGGCACGCCCCGATTTTATGTATAAGGAAGGCTTAACAGGCGCAGAAATGGGCACGGCACAGCACGCATTTATGCAGTTTGCCGATTTTGCGGCGGGCAAAAAGGACATCGAGGCCGAGATAAACCGCCTTTCAACAGGAGGCTTCATAAGCGCCGAAATAGCCGAAAAGCTGCCGAGAGACGCTCTTTCACAGTTTTTATCCTCGCCGCTTGTCAGCCGTATGCAAAGCGCGGACAAGCTCTTGCGCGAGTACGATTTCATAACCGCAGTCTCGGCAAAATTCATTCAAGATATGCCAAAAGAGCTTGAGACAACGCCTGTCTACGTTCAAGGCATAGCCGACGCAGTGCTAATAAACGGAGAAAATGCCGAGATAGTAGACTATAAAACCGACGCACAGAAAAACCCGCAGTATTTCATAGACTCCTACGCCGAGCAGCTGCGTTTATACAAAGCCGCCGTAGAAAAACGCCTCGGCTTAAAGGTGACAGCGTGCACAATTTATTCGCTAGCAATGCAAAAGGAGGTAGCGATAATATAGTTATAAGAAATTCAAAAAAATCTTGACAACGCTGCAATAATGCGGTATACTAGCTAAGTAAACAAAGTAGCTATGCTTTGCAGCCATGCTCACCTTGTCGTTTTGGACGGCGGGTCAATACGGTAAATGTATGTGAATACTTTATTTGTGTCGTCGTGCGGCTGCTTTTGGGCAGCCGCACTTTTTTAACAACAATTTATTGGAGGTGCTTTAATATTAGCGGCAAAAAGGAAATGGAAGTCAACGAGCTCATTCGTGACAAGGAACTGCGTATAGTTGACGTCGATGGTTCACAGCTGGGCGTTATGACTTCACGTGACGCGTTAAAGCTTGCAGAGGACAAGGGTCTTGACCTTGTTAAGATTGCCCCGCAGGCCACACCGCCCGTGTGCAAAATCATGGATTACAGCAAATATCGTTTCGAGCTGCAGAAAAAAGAAAAAGAAGCTCGCAAAAATCAGAAGGTTGTTGACATCAAAGAGGTCAGGCTTTCGCTGAACATTGATATGAATGACTTTAACACAAAAATCGCTCAGGCGCAAAAGTTTTTGTCAAAGGGCGACAAGGTAAAGGTTTCCATACGTTTTCGCGGTCGTGAGATGGCTCACACAGAGCTTGGGCTTGACGTTCAAAAGCGTTTCGCCGCAGCTTTACCGGATGCCGTTGTTGAAAAGCAGCCAAAGCTTGAGGGTCGCAGTATGCAGATGTTCCTTGCGCCCCAAAAATAAGTGCGTCAGCGCTTAAAGATGTAATTATTTAAGGAGGACATATCAAATGCCTAAAATCAAAACACATTCCGGTGCCAAAAAGCGCTTTAGCTTCACCAAGAACGGAAAAATCAAACGTGGTAAGGCTTTCCGCAGCCATTTGCTCAATGGTCATGGCAAAACAACAAAAATCAAGCGCGGATATCGCAAGCCGGGCTATGCCGACAAGACAAACGCGGCGGAAATCCGTCATATGCTGCCTTACGGTTAAGCAGCGCTTTTAATATTTTAACTACAAAGGAGATTTAATAATATGGCACGTGTTAAAGGCGCTATGATGACGCGCAAAAGAAGAAAAAAGACTCTTAAGCTCGCAAAGGGCTACTGGGGCAATAAATCTCGCCATTTTAAGATGGCAAAACAGCAGGTAATGAAGAGCGGCAACTATGCTTTCGTAGGACGTAAGCAGAAAAAGCGCGACTTCCGCAACCTGTGGATTACCCGCATCAACGCGGCATGCCGCGCTGAGGGCATCAACTATTCCTCATTTATGAACGGCCTTAAAAAGAGCGGCATCGACCTCAACCGCAAGATGCTCTCCGAGATGGCTATACATGACCCCAAGAGCTTCTCTGCTCTCATCGAGACAGCAAAGAAAGCCGTTAAATAATTTATAATCTACGCCCGAGCACCCGTTGCACGGGCGTAGATTTGTATTTAAGCGGGTGCAAAACGAGACGGACGCGCGGTGCGCGCAAATTTGCGGCGATGTGCAAACCATACGGACGAGCACAGCTCGCCCCTACAAAGGTTGCCGTCTCCCCATAAAAACCACATCATGTGGGACACATTACCCTCTGCAAGAGCGGGACGTCGAGGACGCCGTCCCCTACAATCTACCGTAAATTTACGCAAACCACTGCGGAGGCGCAATGCGCGCCCTTACAATCCTACAAAGTGTGTAGGGGCGATTCACGAATCGCCCGAAAACCGGTCGCGTGCGCATTGCTGTAAATTTGTGCAAAACTGCGCGGGCGATTCGTGAATCGCCCCTACGGTTTATCGCAAATTTACAGCGAACGTAGGGGCGGATTCCATATCCGCCCGCAAATTGCTGCGAGCCGCATTTGTAGGGGTCGATGCCCACATCGACCCGAAGCCGTAGCGATGTGCAAACCTAGCGGGACGTCGAGGACGCCGTCCCCTACAATTTACCGTAAATTCGCACAAACCACTGCGGACGCGCAATGCACGCCACTACAATCTTTGGCAAACTTGCGGCGCAACGTAGGGCGTGACGACCTCGGCACGCCGTTTGCCGTCGGTTTGCCAAAACCATAGCAAAAAAAGGGGGCATCAGATGCAAAACCTCCTCACAAGCCGTGAGAACGAAACGGTGAAAAACGCCTGCAAAATCGGGCAAAGCAAAGCTCTCCGCCAAAGCGAAAAATGCTTTATGGCTGAGGGCTTAAAGCTGTCTCTTGACTTAGCCGCAACGCTCGCGCCTTTAAAGGTGTTTTATACAGCCGCGGCGCTCGATGCAAAGCCGCAAATCGCAAGCCTCGGCGGCGTGCACTACGAGATTAACGACTCCGTTGCGCAAAAGCTTGCCGACACGAAAACTCCGCAGGGGCTTTTTGTGATTTTTGAAATGCCGTGTGCCACACTTGACAGCATAAAGCAAAATGGACGCTACGTCTGCCTTGAAAATGTGCAGGACCCCGCAAATGTCGGCACTATGCTGCGCAGTGCGGCGGCGTTCGGCTTTGACGGCGCGGTGCTGTCAAAGGGCTGTGCGGACGCGTTTTCGCCAAAGGCGGTCCGCGCGTCGATGGGCGCTGTCGGCAAAATCGACATCATTCAAGAGGTCGATATGCCGGACGCTGTAAACGCGCTGACAGCAAAAAACATAGCCGTCTATGCCGCGGCTCTGCAAAACGCTGTTGCGCTCGACGAAGCCGTGCCGCAAGAGGGACAAGGCGTCGCCGTCGTGATAGGCAACGAGGGCAACGGCTTGACAGACGAGTGCATAGCCGCCGCCGACAAAACGGTGCGCATACCAATGTCGCCAAACGTCGAGAGCCTGAACGCTGCCGCCGCCGCGAGCGTGCTTTTGTGGCATTTCAGGAGGGCGGGGCTGTGAACGACGAAAAAACGCTGTTCGAATGGCTTTGGCTCGCCAACGCGATAGGCGATGGAAACAAAAATATACGCGATATTCTAAGCGTTTTCGGCGGTGCACATGAGATTTATGAAAACCGCTTCAACATCGAGCTTTTAGCGTTTTTGTCAAAGCGGCAGATGGAGATAATTCAAAGCACAGAGCCGTCGCAGTTCGCGCCAATACTTACAGATTGCAAAAATAGCGGCGTTGACATAATCACCATAGAAAACGACGAATATCCGTCACTTTTACGAGATATCTCGTCTTGCCCGCCGGTGCTTTATTATAAAGGTGATGCGACGGCGGCGAATGCGCCATTGACGTTCGCGATTGTCGGCACGCGCCGCCCGTCAGCCTACGGCATGGAGGCGACGCAGCTTATTTCAAAGGGGCTTGCCGAGGCGGGCGCTGTGCTTGTGTCGGGGCTTGCGACAGGCCTTGACAGCGAGAGCCACAAGGCGGCGATTGCGGCCGAAATGCCGACGATAGCGTGCATAGCGTTCGGTCACGACAACTGCTATCCGTCCGCAAACAGGCAGCTAAAGCACATCATCGAGGTGCAGGGGCTTGTCATAAGCGAGTATCCGCCAAAAACATCGCCGCAGAAAGCGTTCTTTTTACAGCGAAACCGCCTTATTGCGGGCGTGTCGCGCGGGCTTTGCGTCGCCGAAGCGCGAAGAGCGTCCGGCACGATGAACACCGTGCGCAACGCGCTTGAATTTGGCAGAGACGTTTTCGCCGTGCCGGGCAGCATATTTTCGCCGCTGTGCGAGGGTACAAACGCGCTTTTGTGCGACGGCGCGTTTCCGGCTGTTTCCGCAAACGATATTTTGCGGCGATATGGGCTTGAAAAAGAAGTCAAAACCGAAAAACAAACGCAAAAGCCGCATATAATAGTGTCGAGCGATGCACAGATAGTGCTCGACGTTATCGGCTGCACGCCCACGACGTTTGACACTGTGTGCACAAAAACAATGCTGCCTGTGCCAAAGGCGATGGCAGCGCTTACAGAACTGGAGCTTGCCGGTGTGATAAGCCAGCTTGCGGGGAGACAGTTTGTATTAAAATAAAAATTCCCGAAAGGATAAAAATGTCTAAGCTTGTAATAGTGGAATCTCCGGCGAAAGCCAAAACAATACGCAAATATCTCGGCAATGGCTACGAGGTCACAGCCTCGATGGGGCATATACGCGATTTGCCCGCGAGCCAGCTCGGCATCGACACCGAGCACGATTTTACCCCGAAATACATCAATATTAAAGGTAAAGAAAAGCTTATAAAAGAGCTTAAATCCATGGCTAAAAAAAGCGATGAAGTCTTTCTCGCAACTGACCCTGACCGCGAGGGAGAGGCGATTAGCTGGCATCTTGCCAACATTTTAGGGCTTGACGTAAACGCGCAAAACCGCGTTACGTTCGGCGAAATAACAAAAAAAGGCGTGACAGAGGGTATGGCAGCGCCGCGCTCTATCGACACCAACCTTTTCGACGCACAGCAGGCAAGACGTATACTTGACCGTCTTGTCGGCTATAAATTGTCGCCGTTTTTGTGGCGAAAGGTGCGCCGCGGGCTTTCCGCAGGGCGCGTTCAAAGCGTCGCGCTGCGCATTATAGTTGACCGCGAAAAGGAAATCGAAGCGTTCGTTCCGCAGGAATACTGGAACATGGACGCGACGCTCACACCGCCGTCATCAACAAAGAAATTTACAGCTCGTCTGGCTCTCATGCCCGACGGCTCTAAAGCGGAGCTTCACAGCGAGGAGGAGTCAAACAAGGTTCTCTCCGCGCTTGATGGAGCCGCGTATAAAGTTGCAAAAATCACAAATTCAAAGCGCAAAAAGCAGCCTGCGCCGCCGTTTATCACCTCGACAATGCAGCAGGAGGCATCGCGCCGCCTCGGCTTTACCGCAACACGCACAATGCGCGCCGCGCAGACGCTTTATGAAGGTATTGACATTCACGGCCACGGCACGATGGGTCTTATCACATATATGCGTACAGACTCTCTGCGCGTTGCCGACGAAGCCGTCGCAGCCGCAAAGGAATTTATATCGGACACATACGGCGAAAAATTTGTCTGCGGTACAAAGCGCGTTTATAAGAGCAAAAACGCCACAGCCGCGCAGGACGCGCATGAAGCCGTTCGCCCGACTGTGCCGACGCTCACGCCAGAAGAGGTGGAGCAAAGCGTCACAGGCGACCCCGCAAAGCTTTACCGCCTTATTTGGAGCCGCTTTATAGCAAGCCAAATGAGCGACTGCTTGCAGGACACCGTTTCCGCCGATATCACAGCCGCAGATTACACGTTCCGCGCAAGCGGCTACGTCGTCACGTTCGAGGGCTTCACGGCGCTTTATGAGGAAGCCACCGACGAAAAAGAGAAAAAAGAGACAGCTCTGCCGCGCTTAGAAGAGGGCGCAGCGCTGAAGCTTAAAGAATTAAAGGCCGACCAAAAATTCACACAGCCGCCCGCGCGCTACACCGAAGCCACGCTCATACGTGCGCTTGAGGAAAACGGTATCGGACGCCCGTCCACCTACGCGCCTATCATCACAACGATAATTGACCGCGACTACGTCGAGCGCGAGCAGAAAAAGCTGTACCCGACAGTGCTCGGACGCACGATAAACGAGCTCATGATGGAGCAGTTTCCGAACATTGTCGACGTTAAATTTTCCGCCCAAATGGAAAAAAATCTCGATAAGGTCGAGAGCGGCAAGGAGCATTGGGTTGAGGCCGTGCGCGACTTCTACACAGATTTTGACGCAACTCTGCAAAAGGCGGAGGAGAACATGGAGGGCGTTAAAATCAAGGTGCCCGACGAGGAAACGGATGAAATTTGCGAGCTTTGCGGGCGCAAAATGGTCATCAAAAACGGCCGCTACGGCAAGTTTTTGGCGTGCCCGGGCTTTCCCGATTGCAAAAATACAAAGCGCATAGTCAACGACACAGGCGGACTTTGCCCAAAATGCGGCACGCGAATTTTGATGCGCCGCTCGAAAAAGGGTCGCATTTACTACGGCTGCGAGAAAAACCCGACGTGCGATTTCATGACGTGGAACGAGCCGTCGCCTGAAAAATGTCCGCAGTGCGGCTCAACGCTTTTCAAAAAAGGCGGCAAAAACGGAATACTTCTGTGCGAAAAAGAGGGCTGCGGCTACTCGCGCCCCGCCACACAAAAGGAATAGATAAATGGCAGATATAAAAATTATAGGCGCGGGCCTTGCCGGCTGTGAAGCCGCGCTTTGGCTCGCAAATAACGGTGTTTCGGTTAAGATTTTTGAGCAAAAACCGACAAAATATTCGCCCGCGCATAAAAAAGCAACGTATGCGGAATTAGTCTGCTCAAACTCGTTAAAAGCGGATAGGCTCGACTCTGCGTCGGGGCTTTTAAAGGCTGAAATGAAGCTGCTCGGCTCGTCGATTTTACCTGTTGCCGAAAGCTGCCGAGTGGCGGCTGGCGGCGCGCTTGCAGTGGATAGAGACGACTTTTCGGACGCTGTGACGGCGCTTGTAAAGGCTCACCCATTGATAGAGACAGCCGAGGGCGAGGTCACGCAAATAGATGCAAACGAGCTGACCTTAATCGCGACAGGCCCGCTGACGCAGGGTGCGCTCGCGGATGAAATTATGCGTCTGACAGGCGAGGCGGCGCTGTCATTTTACGACGCGGCAGCGCCGATTGTGACAGCCGAAAGCCTTGATATGACAAAGATTTTCGCCGCAAGCCGCTACGGACGCGGCACGGCGGATTACCTGAATTGCCCGTTTGACAAGGCGGGCTATGAGGAGTTTTGCACCGAGCTTCAAAACGCCGAGCGCGCTCCGCTACACGGTGCTGACGCCAATTTGACAGTCTACGAGGGCTGTATGCCGATAGAAATAATGGCAAAGCGCGGCGCGGACACCATGCGCTACGGCCCGCTGCGCCCTGTCGGGCTTGTAAACCCCGAGACAGGCCACCGCCCGTGGGCAAATGTGCAGCTTCGCGCCGAAAACAAAGAGGGAACGCTGTATAATATAGTGGGCTTTCAGACAAATTTGAAATTCGGCGAGCAAAAGCGTGTGTTTTCAATGATACCCGGCCTTGCGAACGCCGAGTTTGCGCGGTACGGCGTGATGCACCGCAACACCTTTATAAATTCGCCGCGACTTTTGACGGCTGGCTTGTCGCTCAAAAAATATCCAAACGTGTATTTTGCAGGGCAGATAACAGGCTTTGAGGGCTATATGGAGAGCGCCGCGAGCGGGCTTTTGGCGGCGCACGCGATAAAAAATACACTTGACGGACGCGCCGCGCCGCGTTATCCTGAAAGTACAATGTGCGGCGCACTTTTAAAATATATCGCCGCCGAGACAAAGGATTTTCAGCCGATGGGCGCAAATATGGGCATACTGCCGCCGCTTGAAAATCAGATAAGGGACAAGCGTCTGCGCTACGAAGCGCTTGCAAACCGTGCGGTGGATGCTATGAATAATCATTTAAAATGCGATACGGAGGAAGAGACATGAAGATAATTCTTGACGCAATGGGCGGCGACAACGCACCGCTTGAGATAATCAAGGGCGCGGCGCTCGCTGTTAAAGAATACGGCATCGAGGTCATCGCCGTAGGACGCGAAGCGGACATCAAAAAAGCCGCGCAGGAGAATGATATAAGTCTCGACAAAATTCAAATCGTGAACGCCGATGAGACAATTGAAATGTGCGACGAGCCGACCTCGGCTATCCGACACAAGAAAAATTCGTCTATGGTAATCGGATTAAATATGCTCGCAAAGGGCGAGGGAGCGGCGTTTGTGTCGGCAGGGTCAACAGGCGCACTGCTCGTTGGCGCAACGCTTATCGCAAAGCGTCTTAAGGGTGTAAAGCGCCCCGCAATCGGCACTGTTATACCAGGCACAAAAAGCCCGTATCTTCTTTTAGACGCGGGTGCGAATGTTGAATGCCGCCCCGAAATGCTCGACGCTTTCGCGACGATGGGAAGCATTTACATGAATAAAATCTTCGACATAAAAGCGCCGACAGTCGGCCTTGTGAACAACGGCACAGAGGAATCTAAGGGCACGCCCGCGTATGTTGAGGCGCACGCACTTATGAAAAAGAATGATAAAATAAACTTTGTCGGCAACGTCGAGCCAAAGACAATCCCCACAGGCGAGGT
This sequence comes from Clostridia bacterium, assembly GCA_009929695.1. Classification (GTDB taxonomy): domain Bacteria; phylum Bacillota; class Clostridia; order Oscillospirales; family Ruminococcaceae; genus Ruthenibacterium. The sequence goes on along the minus strand of RZZW01000001.1, from coordinate 70,830 downwards.
GGATGTAATCGTCTGCGACGGGTTCACGGGCAATGTCATACTTAAATTGACGGAGGGGCTTGCGAAAAGCCTTGTCGGTGAGATTAAAAAGGTATTCATGAAAAACCTCGGCACCAAAATCGCCGCGCTGCTTGTTAAGGACGGCATGAAGGAGTTTAAGGCTTCTCTTGACGCGGACGAGCACGGCGGCGCACTGATGATGGGCGTTACAGCGCCTGTGATTAAGGCGCACGGCTCGTCGAACGCAAAGGCGATAAAAAACGCGCTGCGTCAGGCGAAAATTTGTGTCGATAAGGACGTTGTAAACACAATGAAGCAGGCGCTTGCGGCTGTTTGCGAGGAGCAGGAATAATGTCTTTCACCCACGAAAAGCTTGAAAAAACAATAAATTATACCTTTAAAGAAAAGACGCTGCTTGAGACGGCGCTCACGCATACCTCCTACGCAAACGAGGCAAAGCGCGGCATAAAGCACAACGAGCGCCTTGAATTTCTCGGCGATTCGGTGCTGCAAATAGTGGTTGCAGACTATCTTTTCAAGCACAAAAATCTGCCCGAGGGCTACTTGACGCGCATGAGGGCTAACCTTGTCTGCGAGGGCGCATTGTTTGAATTTGCGCAAAAAATCTCGCTCGGCGATTACCTGCGTCTTGGCAAAGGCGAGGAGCGCGGCGGCGGGCGCACAAGACCGAGCATAGTTTCCGACGCATTTGAAGCGCTCATCGCGGCGCTTTACTTAGACGGCGGCATGGAGACGGCAAGGAATTTCATTCTGCCGTTTATAAAAGGCGCGCTGACAGACGAGAGCGCCGAGGAAGATTATAAGACAAAGCTGCAAGAGATAATTCAGCAAAACCATACAGAGCGCCTTCGCTATAAGGTGACAGCTGAGACAGGCCCCGACCATGACAAGCATTTTGCGGTGGAGGTATACCTAAACTCAAACTGCATAGGCAAAGGCGACGGACATTCCAAAAAAGCCGCCGAGCAAGCCGCCGCAAAGGAAGCGCTTGCGCTTATGGGGCTTTAAATCATCATAAGGAAGTGAACATATGCGCTTAACCGCTCTTGAAATACAAGGCTTCAAGTCGTTTCCCGACAAGACAAAGGTTTTGATAGGCGATGGCATAACCTCAATCGTCGGGCCAAACGGCAGCGGCAAAAGCAATATATCAGACGCCATTCGCTGGGTTATGGGCGAGACAAGCGCCAAGCAGCTTCGCGGCGGCGGCAAGATGGAAAACGTTATTTTTACAGGCACACAGCAGCGCGGCGCAATGGGCTACGCCGCCGTCAGCCTCTATATAGATAATACCGACCGCCGAATTGAGGTCGACGCGGACGAAGCTATAATCGGGCGCAAATATTACCGCAGCGGCGACAGCGAATATTCAATAAACGGTCAAAACGTCAGATTAAAGGACGTGTATGAGCTGTTTCTTGACACAGGTCTTGGCCGCGACGGCTACTCAGTAATAGGTCAGGGGCGCATCGCCGAAATCGTCGGCGCAAAAAGCAAGGAGCGCCGCGAAATCTTTGAGGAAGCGTCCGGTATAGCGGGCTACCGCTATAAAAAGAACGAGGCCGAGCGCCGATTAGCGTCCGCGGAGGACAATCTTGTCCGTCTGCGCGACATTTTAGGCGAGCTTGAAGCGCGTGTTGAGCCTTTAAAAAAGGAAAGCGAAAAGGCAAAACGCTTTTTAGACCTCTCCGCACAGCGCAAGGAGCTTGAAGTCACGCTTTGGGTTGACACAATCCACCGCGCACGCGAAACTTTAAGAGAACAGCAGCGCAAAATAGAGATATCGCAGAGCGATTACATGCGTCTCGGCGCTGAAATCGACGAGATAGACGCAGAGACAGAGCAGACGCGTCTGCAATCGAATAAAATGATAATCGACACAAGCCGATTGCAGGACGAAATCCGCTCAATCACCGAGGAAATGTCGGGCGCTGACGCAAAAATAGCCGTTTTGCGCAACAATATTCTTCACAACACCCAAAGCGCGGACAATCTGCGCGAGGAGATAGCGAAATCCGGCGAGGGCAGACAGTCGCTTGAAAACGAAGCGGCACATCACCTTGCGGCGATTGCGGAATGTGAAAAAACAGCCGCAGAATTGACGGAAAAATGCGCTCAAATAGAAAATACATTAAACGAGCTTCAAAGCAAAAGCGCCGAAAGCGGCGAACGCCGTGGCTTTATCGCGGGCAGTTTAAATGATATGACGACGCGCGCAACCGATTTAAAGGTGCAGTCAGCATCAGCCGTCAGCTCCGCCGAAGCCGCCGAAACGCGCCTTGAAGCCGCAAAATCAGGCGCAAATCAAGCCGAGGAGAATATTAAAATTCTCACCGACGAAAAAAACGAGACACAAAGCTTTTTAAACGAGACGCTCGAAACGCTCACAAAGCTTGAAAATATCAAAAACGGCATCTCGATGAAGCTCGAAAGCCGTGCCCGCGCCCTCACCGACGCGGATAACGCCGAGCAGAGCATAATAAGGCAGCTTGAAGCCGCCGAGCAGCGCGTGACGCTTTTAAAAGATTTAGAGCGCAGTATGGACGGCTTTCAGCACAGCGTAAAAACCGTCATGAAAGCCTACGAAAACCGCCGTTTGCGCGGGATAATAGGCCCTGTTTCGACAATTTTAACAGTCAAAGCGGGCTATGAGGTCGCCATCGAGACGGCGCTCGGCTTTGCACTGCAAAATATCGTCGTCGAAAACGACACAGCCGCAAAAGCCGCAATGGCATTTTTGCGCGACGAAAAAGCGGGCAGAGCGACGTTTTTACCGCTGAATACAGTCAAGCCGTCGTTTTTTGACGGCTCGCGTCTCACAGGCAGCGCGGTAAAGGCGAGCGAGCTTGTCAGCTACGACGCAAAATATGAAAGCATCGTCAGCAGCCTGCTTGGACGCATTGTTGTTGTGGACGACATCAACGAGGCGTCAAGCGTCGCGAAAGCGCTAGACTACAAAAACCGCATCGTCACAAGCGACGGTCAGGTCATAAACGCGGGCGGCTCGTTCACGGGCGGCAGCGTTTCGCGCAGCGCGGGGCTTTTCAGCCGCAAGCAGGAGATTGACGATTTAAAGCAAAAAATAAACACCTTAAATAAACAGCGCGAAAAAGCCGAGGAAGCCACCGACAAGGCGAAGGCCGAGGTGGACGCGCTGAAAGCCGAGCTGACGGCGTGCGAGAGCGAAGCGATAACGGCGGGCGGCGATAAAATCCGCGCCGAGGTAGAGCTTTCGCGCACAAGCACGGCGCTTTCGCAGGCAAATGAGTCCGCACAGCTTTTGAGCGCCGAATGTGAAACGCTTGAAAATCAGATAAAACAAAGCCGCGAAGCCGCCGAAAACGCGCTTTCGCAAAGCGAGCAGCTGGCCGCCGAATGTGCAAAGCTCGAGGCGGAGCTATCGGCAATTTCAGGCGACGACGACACGTTTATCGAGACGCGCACGCGCCTTTCAAACGAGCTTGCCGAGCTTAAAATGCAGCGCCTTTCAGCCGAAAAGGACGCTCAAAGCCACGCCGCCGCGCTTGAAACGCTTAAGGCGCGCACAGGCACTGAAGCCGAGCGCAGCAAACAGCTTGAAGAAAATATTGCGACGCTCAAAGCGCAAAACGAGCAGCACGAGGCGGAGATAGCGGAGACAGAGGCAAAACGAACCGGAAGCCGCGCCGATATCCAAAACCGCGAGCAGCAGATAGCCGCCCTTGCCGCCGCCAGAGCCGAGACAGAGGGCAGCATAAACGCCAAAACAAAGCGCGTTCGCGAATTGCAGGACGAGCGCGAGAAAACGTCAGGCGAGCTTGCGCGGTTAAAAGAGCAAAAGGAGACAAAGGACGCCGAGTATGAAGAGACAGTCTCGCGACTTTGGGACGAATACGAGCTTGCGCTTTCGGACGCGGAAAAGCTGTGCACACCATTTGACAGCGTGACAGAGCTTCGCCGAGGCGTAGCTGATGTGCGAAACAAGATAAAATCGCTCGGCAACGTAAACGTCGGCGCGATAGAGGAATACGCCGAGGTCAGCGAGCGGTACGAATTTATGCGCGCGCAGGTAGGCGACGTCGAAAAGGGCAAGGCGGAGCTTTTGAAGCTTATAACAGGTCTTTCCGACGACATGCGCGAGATGTTTACAGAAAATTTTGCGCAGATAAACCGCAACTTTGCTCGAATTTTTGCCGAGCTTTTCGGCGGCGGCACAGCCAAGCTGTCGCTTGAAGATGAGGCTGACGTGCTTGAGAGCGGAATAAACATCGAGGTGGCGCCGCCCGGCAAAATCATCAAGGATTTGACGGCGCTCTCAGGCGGCGAGCAGGCGCTTGTCGCGATAAGCATTTATTTTGCGATACTCGCCGTCAACCCCGCACCGTTTTGCGTGCTCGACGAAATCGAAGCCGCGCTCGACGACGTAAACGTAACACGCTACGCGCAGTATTTGCGCAAAATATCAGGTCACACGCAGTTTATAGTAATCACCCACAGACGCGGCACAATGGAAGAAGCCGACGTGCTTTACGGCGTGACAATGCAGGAGGACGGCATATCCAAAATCCTGCGTCTAGACGTAAACAACGTTGATGCGTCGCTTGTGAGCTAGGTATAGACTATGCGGGACGTAAAATCCGTCCACTACAATGTTACAAAGTGCGTAGGGCACGACGACTCGGCGTGCCGTAATGTTTACGCATAACTAGCGGCGTGCCGAGGTCGTCACGCCCTACGCCATACGTGAAAATTATGTATTGCGACATAACATACCAAAGGAGGTACAAATGGGATTTTTCGACAAATTGGCACAGAGCCTTAAAAAGACGCGCGACAGCATTTTCGGCTCGATAACCGACGCTTTCACCGCGAGCGAAATCACCGACGAGATGTATGAGGATCTCGAGGAGCAGCTTATAATGGCTGACACAGGCGCAGATATCGCCGCAGAGCTTGTGGACGAGCTGTATAAAACAGTTCAGTCAGACCACCTCAAAACAGGCGGCGAGGCGCTTGCGGCACTAAAAAAAATAATAAAACAGCGCCTTACAGCCGACGTTGACATGAATTTAGAGGGACACCCCACGGTCATTCTCGTCATTGGCGTAAACGGCGTTGGCAAAACAACGTCGATAGCAAAGCTTGCGCATTTATACACAAATGCGGGCAAAAAAGTGCTGCTTGCGGCGGGCGACACGTTCCGCGCGGCAGCGTCCGAGCAGCTCGACGTTTGGGCGCAGCGCACAGGCGTGCCGATAGTCGCGCGCGGCGAGGGCACAGACCCCGCGTCTGTCATTTTCGACGCTGTGCAGATGGCATCGTCAAAGCAGTTTGACATCGTTATATGCGACACTGCGGGCAGGCTTCACACAAAGAAAAATCTTATGGAGGAGCTTGCAAAAATACGCCGCGTCGTCACAAAAGCATGCCCCACAGCGGCAGTTGAAACGCTGCTTGTCCTCGACGCGATAACAGGGCAAAACGCGATAAGTCAGGCGAGCCAGTTCATCGACGTGGCGGACGCAAACGGCATTATTTTGACAAAGCTCGACGGCACAGCAAAGGGCGGCGCCGTCATCAGCATAAAAGAAAAACTCGGCCTGCCCGTGCGCTTTGTCGGCATAGGAGAGGGCATGGACGACATCATGGAATTCGACCCCGATGCGTTTTCAGACGCGCTGTTTATGCGCGATTTATAACAACACACAGCGAGGTGCAAAATGGATTATATAGCAGCCACAAACAACAAAAACAAGCTCAAAGAAATGCAGCGCATACTCACGCGCGTGGGCGGCGACGTAATCGGTCAACGCGACGCGGGCATAACGTTTGAGCCCGAAGAAAATGGCACAACGTTTGCCGAAAACGCGCTCATAAAGGCAAAAGCCATATTTAAAATATGCGGAAAAGCCGTTATTTCCGACGATTCGGGCCTTTGCGTAGACGCGATAAACGGCGCGCCCGGAGTTCATTCCGCACGCTATTGCGGCCGCCACGGCGACGACAAGGCAAACAACGAAAAGCTGCTCTATATGCTGAGGGGTGTGCCAGAGGGCGCGCGCACAGCGGCGTTTGTCAGCAATATATGCATATATCTGCCCGACGGAAGGCATTTTAATTTTGAAGGCCGCTGCGAGGGCGCGATAGCGTTTGAAGAGGCCGGAACAAACGGCTTTGGCTACGACCCTCTTTTCATTCCCGACGAAATAGGCACAAGCCTTACAGACACGCAGCCAAACGAAATGCAGTACACCTACGCACAGCTCACCGACGACCAAAAAGACTCCATAAGCCACCGCGCCCACGCACTGGCATTGATGGAACAGCAGCTTCCGAAAATTTTAGCCGAGAGCAGCACACAGTTTAAGGCGGGAAGCATTTAAAAGAAGATATAAAAAAGAAGAAAGAAAACGCCGGATAGTAGGGGACGGCGTCCTCGACGTCCCGCTTAGGTCTGCACACAGCTAACGGCGTGCCGAGGTCGTCACGCCCTATGGACTACCGTCGCTTTGTTTTTAATTGTAGGGTCGCGCATTGCGCGTCAGAAAATCCGCACATACACAATATTAAGGAGAAAATTATGCTCACAAGCAAGCAGCGCGCTATTTTGCGCAAAGAGGCAAACACACTTATACCCGTATTTCAAATAGGCAAGGGCGAAATTGACGACGCGCTTGTAAAAGCGACGAACGACTGTCTCGCCGCACGCGAGCTTATAAAGCTTAAGGTGCTTGAAAACAGCGAGTATTCAACAAAAGAAGCCGCCGCGCTTCTCGCTGAAAAAACAAACAGCGACAGCGTGCAGGTCATCGGCGGCAAATTTGTGCTCTACAAGCAAAAAGACAAGGAAAGCAAATACGCTGACATGATAAAAATTCGCAAATGAGACAAAAAATAATACTTTTCGGCGGCACGTTTGACCCGCCGCACAACGGGCACATGTGCCTTTTAAAAGCCGCTATCGACGAGGTGCAGCCGCAGCTTGTGATAGTTATGCCAACAGGCACGCCGCCGCATAAAGAGGCAGGGCACACAAGCGCCGCACTGCGCATCTCAATGTGCAAATGTTTTTTACAACTCTTTCACAATATTATCATCAGCAATGATGAAATTGAGCGCGGCGGCAAAAGCTACACCGTCGATACGCTCAAAAGACTGCGCGAAAAATATGCGGACGCGCAAATATTTCTGCCCATAGGCAGCGATATGCTGCTGTCGTTTACAACGTGGCGAAGCTGGCAGGAAATATTAAAGCTCGCGACGCTCGTCGTGCACTGCCGCCAAAAAGAGGACATGCAGCCCGTGCGTGAGTATGTTAAAATGCTTGAAAACGAGGGCGGCGATATCGTTTTCGCAAACGGCGAAATAGAGGTCGTCTCCTCAACCGAAATAAGAGAAAAAGCGGCGGCGGGCGAGGATATAAGCGCGCTTGTGCCGCCGTGCACAGAAAAAATTATCATAAAAAATAATTTATACAAAGCTTAGAAGGTATGTTTGATGATATCCGAACAGGAAGCAAAGCGGCTCGCAAAAAGAAATTTATCTGAAAAACGCTACGCACACACAATGAATGTGCGCAAGCTTGCCGTGCAATTGGCTGAAAAAAACGGCGTGAGCACAGAAAAAGCCTCGCTTGCCGCTATTTTGCATGATATAGCAAAAGAACTTCCTCGCGGGGAATTGTTGCAGATATTCGCAGATAATGGTATAATAGCAAATAATGCCGAAAACCGTCCTTTCCCTGTGTGGCACGGGCTCGCTGCCGCCATACTCGCAAAGACGAAATACGGCGTTGATGATGAAGAAATACTGTCGGCTATCCGCTGCCACACGGCGGGCAGAGCCGGCATGAGCACTCTTGATAAAATTATATACATGGCGGATATGGCAAGCGCCGAACGCAGCTATCCCGAAGCCGAAGCACTGAGAAATCATGCGCTTGAAAACCTCGACAAAGCAACTGTCGAGGGTCTTGGCATGAGCATAGCGTGGCTTAAGGCGGAGGGCAGAAACGTTGACGGCGAAACGCTTGAAGCGTATGCCGATCTGCGACAAAAAGTATACGGAGGACGAAAGCTTGAGTGATAAGCATATGCAGCGACAAATAAACCTCGCGCGCGCACGTTCAAACAAGCCATTACACAATATATCTCCACGCGCACAGCAGGTGGCACAGCCACAGCAAAGCGCGTCAAGACGCTCGGCGTTTGACGTAAACGCAGACGCCGCACGCCACATGACAAACGTGCATCGCGGCGCACAGCCGCAGCACTCGAATGCGCAGCATCCTCAGCGTCGCCAAATGCCGCCGGACGTAACGCGTGCCACACAAGCAAGAAGCGGCGGCGCGGCAGCCGTGCGCGGCAAAAGCAAAAAGCAAGAAAACAAGACGCTAATGATAACAGGAATTGTTTTTGCCATTATCTTGGCGCTTTTCCTCAGCGTTTGGGCATACTATAAAAGCATGGTAAACAAGGGCAGCATGGGTACGCTTTACAATATAGAGGGAGTTGTGGAAACTGCCCCTGAATTTAAGGGTAAGCAGCTTAATCTGCTCGTTCTCGGCATAGATTACAGCACCGAAGATGCCGTCGTGCGCGACCCAATCGGCAACACAGATATGATACTTTACGCGCGTTTTGACTTTGAAAATAAAACGCTGAAAATGATGCAGATACCGCGCGACTTATGCGTCGGCGACGTCGGCGGCTCGGCGGGCAAAATAAACGGCGTTTTTGCACATACCAACGACACTCAAAATCGCGTCGGCGCGCTTGCGGCTGTCATAGGTCAGCAGTACGGCTTGCCGGTAGACAATTACCTCACAATAGACATGGATTCTCTGCGCGAAATAGTCGATATTTTCGGCGGATTGAGAGTTTACGTCGCCGAGGCTATGGACTACGCGGGCAGCGCTATCCCGCAGGGTTGGAGCACGCTCACAGGCGCAGAGTGTGAATTTTTCCTGCGAAACCGCAAGCAGTACGCCACAGGCGACATTCAGCGCCTTGCAAATCAGCGCTATTTCTATTCCGCACTTTTCTCGCGTGTGCGCACAGCCACATGGCAGGATATTGTCAAGCTTATGCCGCTTGTTCAGCAGTATATCAACACCGATTTAGATATAACAAACCTCATGGGTGTAGCGGTAAATCTGCTAAAAATACCTAGCAGCAACATAATGATATGTCAGATGCCTGTCTCACGCGGCGAGCCGTATAACGGTCAGGACGTTCAGGTTTTGGCCAAGGAAGAGACAGCCGAGCTGTTTAACCAATATTTCAACGACACCGAAACGCCTGTCACAGTGGCGAGCTTCAGCGAATTTGACTGGCCGTCGCGCGGCGAGGGTGTAAGCGGCGCAAATGTTCAGTGGATGAACGCCGTGGACGCCGATGGCGCAGACCAAGAGGGCGCAACAGAGGACTCTCTTGCGGCGGCTTCACAAGCGGCAGCAGAGCAAGCAGCCGCGGAATCAGCAGCGGCTGCTTCACAGGCGGCATCTACCCCCGCCGCCTGACACACATTATAAGGAGATAATAAATGGAACCTAAAGAAAAAGCACTCGCTATAGCGAAAATACTCGACGACAAAAAAGCCACCCGCGTGAAAATGCTACGCGTGCACGATGTGACAGTTATTGCCGATTATTTTGTAATCGCGTCCGGCACATCGTCAACTCACGTCAAAAGCCTTGCGGGCGACGTTGAGTTTATAATGAAAGAAAAAAATAATACTGCGCCAATCCGCACAGAGGGCTTCAACACACAAAACTGGTTTATACTCGATTACGGCGACGTCATAGTCCACGTTTTCAGCCCCGACGCCCGAGACTTCTACGACCTAGACCACCTATGGGCAGACGGCGAGGACGTCGAGCTGGATTTTGAGTAACACTTTTGTAAAATCAACAATGTAGGGAACGCATTTTATGCGTTCCGCAGCCGGCAGTTTGCACAAATTTATCGGAACGCATAAAATGCGTTCCCTACAACGCGTATTGTAAATTTGCGTAAGGCACAATTTCATCAAAAATCTTTTACGGAAAAAGAGGAATATACAGTGAAATACGATTACAAGGCAATTGAAAAAAAGTGGCAGGACGTTTGGGAAAACGAAAACACGTTTGCGGCAAAGCAGGACTTCACCTTGCCGAAATATTACGCGCTCGTCGAGTTCCCTTACCCCTCCGGACAAGGCCTGCACGTCGGTCATCCGCGCAGCTACACAGCGCTTGATATCGTCGCGCGCAAAAAGCGCCTTGAGGGCTACAACGTGCTCTATCCCATGGGTTGGGACGCGTTTGGCCTGCCAACTGAAAACTTTGCCATGAAAAACCATATCCACCCCGAAATAGTCACCGAAAAAAACATCGCCCGCTTCAAAAGTCAGCTTAAATCACTCGGCCTTTCTTTTGACTGGACGCGCGAGATCAACACCACCGACCCAAGCTATTACAAGTGGTCGCAGTGGATTTTCTTGCAGCTTTACAAAAAAGGTCTTGCCTATAAAAAAGAAATGAGCGTCAACTGGTGCACCTCGTGCAAGGTTGTGCTTGCAAATGAAGAGGTTGTCGGTGGCGTTTGCGAGCGCTGCGGAGGTGAGGTCGTCCACAAGGTCAAAAGCCAGTGGATGCTCAAAATCACAGCATATGCCGACCGCTTGGTTGACGATCTCGACGACCTCGATTTTATTGACCGCGTTGTCGCACAGCAAAAAAACTGGATAGGCCGCAGCCACGGCGCAGAGGTCAAATTCACAACAACACTCGGTGACGAGCTGCTTATTTATACAACACGCCCCGACACGCTTTTCGGCGCAACCTACATGGTCATTTCGCCCGAGCACCCGTCAATCGCAAAATGGGCTGATAAAATTGAAAATATGGACGAGGTGAAATCATATCAGGACGCCGCCTCGCGCAAAAGCGATTTCGAGCGCACCGAGCTTGCCAAGGACAAAACAGGCGTTCAGCTAAAAGGCGTTCGCGCTGTAAACCCTGTCAACGGCAAGGAAATACCTATTTTTATCTCCGACTACGTACTCATCAGCTACGGCACAGGCGCAATTATGGCAGTGCCCGCGCACGACGAGCGCGACTATGACTTTGCCAAAAAGTTCGATTTGCCAATAGTCGAGGTCGTCAAGGGCGGCGACATCGAAAAAGAAGCCTTTACCGACTGCGCAAGCGGCATCATGGTAAACAGCGGCTTCCTCGACGGCATGAGCGTCGACGACGCCAAAGAAGCCATCACAAAATGGCTCGCCGACAAAAACTTCGGCACGCCGAAGGTAAACTTTAAATTGCGCGACTGGGTGTTCAGCCGTCAGCGCTATTGGGGCGAGCCGATACCTATGGTCAACTGCGAAAAATGCGGCTGGATTCCACTGCCCGAGAGCGAGCTGCCATTAAAGCTGCCCGAAATACAGGACTTTGAGCCGTCAGGCGACGGCGAAAGCCCGCTTGCACGCCATACAGAGTGGGTCAACACCACCTGCCCGTGCTGCGGCGGCGCGGCAAAGCGCGAGACGGACACAATGCCACAGTGGGCAGGCTCGTCATGGTACTTCCTGCGCTATATGGACCCACATAATGAAAACGCAATCGCGTCAAAAGAGGCGCTCGAATACTGGAGCCCTGTCGACTGGTACAACGGCGGCATGGAGCACACAACGCTTCATCTGCTTTACAGCCGTTTTTGGCATAAATTCCTCTATGATATCGGCGTTGTGCCGACAAAAGAGCCTTATGCAAAACGCACAAGCCACGGCATGATTCTTGGTGAAAACGGAGAAAAAATGAGCAAGAGCCGCGGCAATGTCGTCAACCCCGACGACATAGTGCGCGACTACGGCGCAGACACAATGCGCGTCTACGAAATGTTCATAGGCGACTTTGAAAAAAGCGCACCGTGGAACACCTCGTCAATAAAAGGCAGCCGCCGCTTCTTAGAGCGCGTGTGGGGGCTTGCCGAGCGTATGCAGGGCGGCGACGATTACACAAAGGCAATCGAAAGCTCCATGCACCGCACAATCAAAAAGGTCACGCAGGACATCGAGCAGCTTAAAATGAACACAGCGATAGCCGCCATGATGACGCTCATCAACGAAATGTACGAGCAGCCGAGCATCACACGCGCCGATATGCGCACACTGCTTGTGCTTTTGAACCCGTTTGCACCGCATATCACAGAGGAAATGTGGCAGCAGCTAGGCTTTGGCGGACAGCTTGCACACACAAAATGGCCTGTTTACGACGAGGCAAAATGCGTTGACGCAACTGTCGAAATAGCCGTGCAGGTAAACGGCAGAGTGAGAGCAAAAATAAATGTCGCCGCCGACGTTTCAAACGACGACGCGATAGCCGCCGCAAAGGCCGAGCCCGCCGTGGCAAAGGAGCTTGACGGCAAGACGATAATGAAAGAGATATACGTCAAAGGAAAACTTGTCAATATTGCTGCAAAGTAATTACCCTGATAACAGCTTCACCGTAGGGCGCGACGACCTCGGCGCGCCGTTTCTCGCAAATTTGCACATTCTAACGGCGTGCCGAGGTCGTCACGCCCTACGATAAATAGTTTTGCAAAGTAACTCTTGACATATTGAAAAATTCATGATAATATTAAATGGTTGATTTATATAGTCAACTCCTACCTCAATTTAAGGGAGGGACAAAGATGTCGGAAATCAGAGTTAAGGACAATGAATCGCTTGACAGTGCACTGCGTCGTTTCAAACGCTCATGTGCACGTTCTGGAGTTCTCGCCGAAGTGCGCAAGCGCGAGGCTTACGAGAAGCCTTCAGTTAAGCGCAAAAAGAAGTCCGAGGCTGCCCGCAAGCGCAAATATAAATAATTTGCCGCTGCGCGGACGCGCGGCAACGTACGCGATAAGCGGGTCTTTATAGACCCGCTTTTTGTTTACAAATACCGTAAATCTTGCGTAAACCGTGCGGGACTGGAAGCCCGTCCCCTACATTTGCCGAAAGTTGCAACATGAATTCACAAATGTAGGGAGCGACGCCCTCGTCGCTTCGCAATCGTAGGTTTGCACAAACCTAGCGGACGAGCAAAGCTCGCCCCTACAACGCAAATTATAAATTTTGTGCGAAACCGTGCGGGACGTCGAGGACGCCGTCCCCTACATTGCAACAACGTGCGTAGGGGCGATTCACGAATCGCCCGATAACTCCGCACAAAACTAACAACGAAAGGGGAACATCACCATGCCCTTGCTTGTACCAACAGTTATTTTTAAGCGCGTCACTGCCATCACACCGCAATATCTTGCGCAGCACGGCATAAAGGCACTCATACTTGATATCGACAACACGCTCACAGGTCACGGCAGTCAGGCATTGCCCGACGACGTCGAAAAATGGCTTTGCGATATGCAGGCGGCGGGCATAAAAATGATGGTCGCGTCAAATAATTTCAAAAAACGCGTAGCCCCTTTTGCCGAAAGAATAGGCCTCGACTTCACCGCCTTTTCGTGCAAGCCGGCGCCGTTTGGCCTGATGCGCGCACGGAAAATGATGAATGTTAGCAAAAACGACCTTGCGCTTGTGGGCGACCAAATATATACAGACGCGCTCGGCGCAAACCTTTACGGCATACGCACACTGCTTGTTGTGCCGATGTATGAGGACACAAAGCCAACCATAGCGCTAAAGCGCAGGCTCGAAAAACCGGTGATCTCGCGCTATTACAAAAAAGGAGGAAAACTTCTATAATGACTACACGTATTGAAACTCTTATTTCAAAAATGCCGCAGAATTTCGAGGCGGCTCTCATAACACAGCAGCCCTCACGCTTTTATCTGCTTAATCTCGACACCTCCGACGCGGGCATGGTGCTCGTCACGCGCGACGAAAGCTATTTTATAATCGACTCGCGCTATATCGAAGTCGCCGAAAAAAACGTCACTTCCGCCACAGTCGTACTTGAGAAAAAGCCGCTTGAACAGGTGTATGACATACTTAAAAAGCACGGCATAAAGTCGCTTTGCCTTGAAAACACAGCAAGCCTCGCGTTTGCCGCAACAGTTGCAAAGGCGATGCCCGACATCACGCTCGACACATCTTCGACCCTCGCCGATACCCTCGACGAAATGCGCGTCATAAAGGACGAGAGCGAAATCGCCGCGATAACTATGGCGCAAAAAATAACAGACGACTGCTTTGAGTATATTTTGGGCATAATAAAGCCGGGCATGAGAGAGATTGACCTCGCACTGCAAATGGAGGTTTTCATGCGCAGCCACGGCGCGCAAAAGCTCGCGTTTCCGACAATTTTCGTCGCGGGCGCAAAGACAAGCCTTCCGCACGGCGAGCCTGACGAAAACGTCATCAAAGACGGCGACTTCATCACGATGGACTTCGGCGCAAATTATAACGGCTACTGTGCCGACATGACGCGCACAGTGGCTGTGGGCAGCATTTCGGACAAGCAGAAAAACGTGTACGACACAGTTCTCGCCGCGCAGCTAAAGGCGTGTGCTGGCATTAAAGCGGGCATGAAGGGCGACGCTTGCGACGCTATTGCGCGTGATGTCATAAACGCCGCGGGCTACGAGGGCAAGTTCGGCCACGGGCTCGGCCACTCGCTCGGAATTGAGATACACGAAAACCCGCGTTTTTCGCCCGCATATCCCGGAATTATCCCGTGCGGAGCCATAATGTCGATTGAGCCTGGCATTTATCTTGCCGGAGAATTTGGCGTTCGCATAGAAGATACGGTGCTTGTGCGTGAAAATGACGTGCAAATACTGGCGAAAAGTGACAAAAACCTCATTATTATTCATTAAAGCCTTGAAAAATGCGCGACAATAGAGTATTATAGTTATAATACAGCAATATGGCTAAGTATAGCTATAAGATAGTTTTGGAGGATTATTTATGATTTCAGCAGGCGAATTTCGCAACGGAGTAACTTTTGAAGAAGACGGCAACGTAATGCAGATTATAGAATTTCAGCACGTTAAACCGGGCAAGGGTGCAGCGTTTGTCCGCACAAAGGTGCGCAACGTAATCACCGGCTCTGTTGTTGAAAAAACCTACAACCCCACAGCCAAGTTCCCGCAGGCCATTGTTGACCGCAACGAGATGCAGTATCTTTATGAAGATACAGGCATGTACACCCTCATGGACACCGAGACATACGAGCAGATTGCTCTGAGCGAAGAGGAATTTGGCGATTATTTCAAATTTGTCAAGGAGAACGAGCTTGTCTCAGTTCAGTCGTTCAAGGGCAAAATTTTCGGCATTGTCCCACCCAACTTTGTCACATTGCAGATAACAAAGACAGACCCCGGTTTCAAGGGCAACACCGCAACAAACACACTAAAACCCGCTATTCTTGAGACAGGCGCGGAAATTCGCGTGCCGCTTTTCATCAACGAGGGCGACAGCATCAGAATTGACACACGCACAGGCGAATATATGGAGCGTGCGTAACGTAAAATAACACGAAGGGCAAGGCGTCGTCTTGCCCTTTATTTCAAAAAAGAAAGCCGAGGTAAAACATGGAAATTACAGAGAAAGTGGCCTACATCAAAGGTCTTATGGAAGGCATGGAGTTCGATGCAACAACAAAAGAGGGCAAGGTTATCGCCGCTATTGTTGACGTTTTGACGGATATCACAGAAAAAGTTACAGTCATGGACGACGAAGTCGGAGATTTGTTCGACGAGGTCGACGCAGTCAGCGAGGATCTTTCCGATGTTGAAGAATATCTTTGGGAAGATGACGACGACGATGATTATGACGAAGAGGACGACGAGGAATACGATGACTCCGGCCTTTACGAAATCACCTGCCCCAACTGCGGCGAGGTAGTTTGCGTTGACGAGGATATGCTCGACGACGAGAACCTTTCATGCCCCAACTGCGGCACAAAGTTTGAAGTCGACTTTTCAGACGACTGCGACTGCGAAGGCTGCAAGGGCTGCGGCGACAAATAAATTTTATAACTAAAACATGCGCACTTCTCTTTAGAGAGAAGTGCGCATGTTTTAGTTTACAAATTTCACCGTATGGCGGGGGCTTGCTCCATGCGTGTTTATTCGCACGAAATACCGCTTTAATCTGTCATTCTGAGGAGCGAAGCGACGAAGAATCTTAAAATCCACGGCAATGCGCAAAAGATTCTTCGCTTCACTCAGAATGACAAGGGGTTTGCACATCGCCGCGGCAACGGACGCCATATATGGCGTCCCTACAATGTTACAAAGTGCGTAGGGCACGACGACTCGGCGTGCCGCTCTTGCAGAGGGCAATGTGTCCATGTGATAATGCTTTACCGAGAGAAGCGAAGCCTTTTTTAGTTTGCACAAAGCTAGTAGCGTGCCGAGGTCGTCACGCCCTACGGTGAAATTTGAGGGAAGGTATTAAAAATAAAACAACATTTCAAACGGCATATCAAGGGCTGTGCATAAAATAAGCGCAAGCTTTGCTGTGGGGTTGAACTGGCCTGTCTCGATGGAGCTTATCGTGTTGCGCGACACGCCCACCATCTCGGCAAGCTGTGTTTGCGAAAGATTTTTTTCGGTGCGCACGGCTTTTAAATTATTTTTCAGTACAAGGCTGTCCTCCATTTTTCACCTCAACGTCGCAACAACGTAATTTACAACGTTCATAACAGAGCAAAACGCGCCCGCGATTGTGGTGAAAAGAAGCAGCTTGCTTTTTGTAAAGCGGTATCTTCCATAGGTGAGCGCTGCAAAAAACGCCCAAAACAGCGACGAAACAGCGTTAAACGTTGAGGTTTCACCAAAAAATAAATTAAATATTGCAATAAAAACAAATAGAGCGCAAAAAAACATAAACCCTATGCGCATGCCTTTATTCTCTGCTTCAACCATGCCCTCGTCCTTGTTTTCTTTGCGGCTCTTTTCAAGTATTTCGTTTTTATCCATTTTATATTCTCGCTTTCTGCCAAGTTTACTTGGTAAATATAATATATCACTGCCAAGTGTACTTGTCAATATGAAATATAAAAAACCTACGAATTTTTCCGTAGGTTTTCGTAGGGAGCGACGCCCTCGTCGCTCCGATAGGTTTTCACGAACTTTCGGCGGCGGATCGACGAGGGCGTCGCTCCCTACATTTGCGAATTTTGAAAATAAGTCACAAGTCCGTCTAATACAAGCGTCGGCACGTTTTCGACCTTATGGCGGCAGTGCGGCGTGATGAAGCTTGACGCTCCGCCTGTTGCCACCACTGATTTTATCTCGCCCGCCTCCGCTTCAATTCTGTCGAGCATTCCGTCGAGCATGCTTGCCGCGCCGAGCACTATGCCACTTTGCAGGCTGTCGCGCGTGTTCGTGCCTATGACGTGCGTCGGCGCTTCCATAGCAACGCCGCCGAGCAGGCTCGCTGTGTTTAAAAGCGCGTTAAAGCTTAAAAATACGCCAGGCATTATGCTCACGCCGAGCACCGCACCGTCCTTGTCGAGCACCGTCAGCTTTGTGGCTGTGCCCATGTCTATCACGACGGCGGGCAGGGGATAGCTGTGCTTTGTGCCAAGCGCACCCGCTACTAAGTCCGCCCCAAGCTCGGCGGGGTTATCTATCTTTATCTCCATGCCTATTGGCAGCGCCTGTGAAAAAATAATAGGCGCTACGCCCGCGACCATCTTCACAGCCTCCGCCACCTTTGACGTCACCTGCGGCACAACGCTCGATATCACAGCGCCGTCTATTTTGCGCGTCTCAACGCCGTAAAGACCAAACAAGCCCTTTAGCTCTATTGCATACTGCGCAGCTTCAAGCCCTCTGTCGGTCGACACGCGCGTGCAAAAATCAAGCTTGCCGCCGTCATATCCGCCGAGCGCGATATTTGTATTTCCTATATCAATGGCTAAAATCATATAAGCACCCCCATAATGTTATTTATTATAAAGCATAATTTAAGTTTCAGCAAGCATATAAGCGCGGCGAGCATCATAATATTTATCACAAGTCACAAGCAGGTAAAAGGGGGATATATTATGTTTGTATGCACACTGCACAAGCAGTCAATAAAAAAAGTGGCAGCGCTGTGCGCTTTCGCTGTCATAGCCGTGGGCGCTGTCCTCGGCGTAAGGGCTGTTATGGGCACGGGTAAAGAAGACGTGGAGGCCACAGCGGCGGCTGTGCGCTCAAAAACACAAATCACCGACGCGGCGACGCTCACAACATTTTTGACAGGCTACGGCATCGAGGCGGACGCGGCTACGGCGTCTGTCACAACTGTAAAAATTCCGCGCAAATGGGACGACAGCTTTGTCGCGTTCAACGCCGTAATTCAGCAGGGTGGGCTTGATTTGACTAAATTTAAAAATAAAAAGGTCGACCGCTGGATAATCGGCGTTCCCGCAATGTCGACGGAGTCGGAAAAAGCGTTTGCTATCGTGCTTGTGTACAGCAACGAGCCTGTGGGCGCGTATATGCTGCAAAAGCCGTCAGGCGAGGTGACACCTCTTGTCACGACGAAAACGACGCAGGCGGAGGTTATGCTCGACGGCACGCTGCCTAGCACAGAGACAGCCGCAGGGCTTGACGAAACGGCGCAATCCACCGCTGCTGAATTTGACCAAGGCGCACAATCGACAGCCGCCGAACTGACAAACGACGCGGCGTTTCCAACAGAATAGCTTTGCCTTATGCAAAAAAATGTGGTATTATATACATATGATAGCCACATTTTTTTTGCATAAGAGGTACACAATGGTCTTAACAACTACAAACACAGTCGAGGGCAAAACAATAACCTCATATAGAGGCGTACTTTTTGGCGAGGTTATAACAGGCATAAACTTTGTCAAGGATTTCGCCGCTGGCTTGTCGAATTTCTTCGGAGGGCGCAGCACAACATATGAGGAGGAGCTCATGCAGGCGCGCACACAGGCGCTTTTAGAGCTTGAACAGCGCGCGATGGACGCGGGCGCAGATGCCGTTGTGGGCGTAAAAATGGATTATGAAGTGCTCGGCGCAGACAACGGCA
Organism: Clostridia bacterium; assembly: GCA_009929695.1. GTDB lineage: Bacteria > Bacillota > Clostridia > Oscillospirales > Ruminococcaceae > Ruthenibacterium. The sequence continues at coordinate 51,849 of RZZW01000001.1, read as the reverse complement.
TGCTGATGGTTACTGTCAGCGGAACGGCAGTTACACTTGCGTAAATGAAAAATTAAAAGTGAAAAATGAAAAATTAAGGTGTAATTGCTGCGGCAATCACATTTTAATTCTTCCATTTTAAAAGGATGTTGATTTTTTGCGCCTTGATAAATTTATAGCGGACAGCGCACAGGTCAGCCGTGCGGATGCGCGGCGGGTTATACAAAAGGGTATGGTGTGTGTTGGCGGCAATGTGTGCCGCTCGGCTGACACGCAGGTGGACGGCGAGGTTGTCACGCTCAACGGCAAAGAGCTGTCGGCACAAAAATTTGTTTACATCATGCTGGACAAGCCAAAGGGCGTTGTCAGCGCGTCGAAGGACGCAAACGATGTGACGGTTATTGACCTTGTCAAAAAAGACTACCCGCGCCGCGAGCTTTTCCCCGCGGGCAGGCTGGACAAGCAAAGCACAGGCTTTGTGCTTGTGACGGACGACGGCGGCTTTGCGCATGATATTTTAGCCCCCAAGCGCCACGTGCCAAAAACATATGAGGTGCTGCTCGACACGCCTGTCACCGACGAGATGATTAAAGGCTTTGAAAACGGCGTGACGCTTGCCGACGGCGAGCTTATGCACCCCGCGGAGCTTTTGCGCATGGACGACCCATGTGCCGCGACAGTTGTTTTGCGTCAGGGCGTTTATCACCAGATAAAAAGAATGTTCGGCGTTTATGACGCGGGCGTAAACGAGCTGCGCAGAATTGCAATAGGCTCGCTTCGCCTTGACGAAAATCTCGGCGCGGGCGGATTTCGGGAGATAACTTTGCCGGAAATTTCTTCCATATTTACAAAAATGACACATTTTTGAGGTATATTTATTGTAGAAATACGGCTGTTTCCCAAATTACACAATAAAGTATCTAATTTTTTGTTGAAATATGTTGCAAAAGTCATAAATGTTGTGTAAAATAGAGATTAAAGGTAACAAGTAATTGTTACATTTCACAAAAGCGCTGCGACGCAGTGCTAGCAGAAGGGAAAAGGACATAATGGCCAACAGAGTATTTCAAGGTGTAGTGTATCAGATGAAGGACGCCATAGGCTCAACAGTCGGCGTTGTAGATGAGACAGGCACGATTATATCATGTTCAGACCTAAACAGAATAGGCGAGGTGCATGACAACATTGCGTCCGACCGTCTCACAGCAGGCGAATCCTTTGTGCGCGACGGCTACACATATCACTTGTTCAGCGGCAACAAGCGCAATGATTATGCTGTTTTCGTCGAGGGAACAGACGAGGTTGCGGCGCATTACGGTGCACTTTTGGCGATAAGCCTCCAAAGCATTAAGCAATATCACGATGAAAAGTTTGACAAAACAAACTTCATCAAAAACGTTGTCCTTGATAATATTCTGCCGGGCGATATTTATGCAAAAGCCCGTGAGCTGCATTTTGCAACAGACGTGTCCCGCGTCGTGCTGCTCATCCGTGTCACAAGCGGTGCGGATATTTCCGCATATGACGTTGTGTCCGGCCTTTTCCCCGACAAGCAGAAGGACTTCGTTTTCAACATAAGCGAAAACGACACCGTGCTCGTCAAGGAAATTAAGCGCGGCATCGACCAGCACGACATCGAAAAGCTTGCGTCGAGCATCGTCGACACCCTTAGCGGCGAGCATTGTATCAAGGCGAAGGTCGGCATAGGCACGCCTATCGCCAACGTAAAAGACCTCGCCACAAGCTTTAAAGAAGCGCAGATAGCAGTGGAGGTAGGCAAGGTGTTCGACACCGAGCAGCCGATTGTCAGCTATGACCATCTTGGCATCGCGCGCCTTATTTATCAGCTTCCGACAACGCTTTGCGAAATGTTCTTAAAGGAAGTTTTCAAGCAGGGCAGCATCGACAGCCTTGACGCCGAAACGCTGTTCACAATTCAGCGCTTCTTTGAAAATAACCTCAACGTTTCCGAGACAAGCCGCGGCTTATTTGTACACCGCAACACGCTTGTCTACCGCCTTGAAAAAATCAAAAAGCTGACAGGTCTTGATCTTCGCGAATTTGACGACGCAATAGTTTTCAAGGTTGCGCTTATGGTTAAGAAATACCTTAATTCAAACCCCGCAAAATATTAAGAAAATGCGCTGCGGCGTAACGCAGTGTGCAGATAGCCCATATGTTTACGAGGTGTCATTCTGAGCGCAGCGAAGAATCTTTGTGTTCGCAAGCCGTGCCAAAAGATTCTTCGCTGCGCTCAGAATGACAATGCGTCACTATTTTGGCTAATCTGTGCGCTTCGGCATAGTCGCAGCGCGAGTTTTTTGTAAAGTCACCCACTAGCACAAGGAGATTGCAATGATACGTTTTGAAGGCGTTACTAAGGTTTATGAGGGGCAGAGCGGCAGCAAGGATGTTCTTGCGCTGCACGATGTCAACCTCGAAATCCAAAAGGGCGAATTTGTGTTTGTCATTGGACATTCCGGCGCGGGCAAAAGCACATTTTTAAAGCTTATGCTGCGCGAGGAGGTCGCCACAGAGGGCGAGGTTTATGTCAATGACCGCGAGCTCACGACAATGCGCGAGCGCGACGTGCCGTATCTTCGCCGCTCGCTCGGCGTTGTCTTTCAGGATTTCCGCCTTATTCCCACAATGACAGCGTATGAAAACGTTGCCTTCGCCATGCGTGTGACAAATATTTCCGACCGCGATATAAAGCGCCGCGTGCCGTATGTCTTGAACCTCGTCGGGCTGTCAGGCAAGGCGCACAGTTTTCCAAACGAGCTTTCGGGCGGCGAGCAGCAGCGCATTGCGCTTGCGCGCGCGCTTGTCCATTCGCCCGCAATAATCATAGCGGACGAGCCTACGGGCAACATTGACCCCGAGCTTTCTGTTGAAATCATGGAGCTTTTGCAGGCGATAAACAGCGTCGGCACGACAGTCGTCGTCGTCACGCACGAGCACGAGCTTGCACAGCGTTTTAATAAAAGAACAATAACAATAGACCACGGCGAGCTTATAAGCGACGTGCCGCCAAAGCCGATGCACCCTGTGCGTCAAGCAGCGCCGCAAAGACCTGTCATGCCGCAGACGCAAACACAGGCAATGCCGCGTCAGCAGCCGCAGCAGCGAGGGCGCGCGATACGTCAGCCGCAGGGCATGACACAGCCGCAAACAAGAGCGCCGCAGCAGCGCAGAAGCGACAACGGCGGCTATATGGAGGGCGGCAAATGAGATTTTCAAGCTTTAAATATCTTGTGAAGCAGGGTTGGCACAACATGATTGCCAACAAGCTTATGTCGCTCGCGTCAATAGGCGTTTTGGCGTCCTGCCTTTTCATAACGGGCGCGGCAGTTCTGCTCTCCGTAAACGTGAGCAGCTTTGTAAGCTATCTTTCACAGCAAAATGAAATAGAATTTTACCTTTCCGACACAACAGCCGCCGACGCCGCAACAGCGTTCGGGCAGCAGGTGTCGGGCATGGATAATGTTGCCGAGTGCAGCTATATATCAAAGGCGCAGGCAGTCGAGGAAATGAAGGAGTGGATGGGCGCAGACTCCGACGTTCTCGCCGCATATGAGGGCGACGACAACCCCGAGAACCCTCTGCCCGCGTCAATCCGCGTGACAGTGACAGACCTTGAGCAGCTCTCCGCCACAGTCTCCGCGATTCAGGCGGCGGGCGGCGATATGATTTACAAAACGCAGTCGCCAAGCGACCTCTCAAGCATACTCGTCAGCCTGCAAACGGCTGTAAATTACATTGGCTGGGGGCTTGTGGCGATACTCGGTATCGTCGCCATAGTCGTCATAAGCAACACAATCCGCCTCACGGTGTTTAACCGCCGCAAGGAGATAAACATAATGAAGTTCGTCGGCGCGACAAACGCGTTTATCCGTATGCCGTTCTTTGTCGAGGGCATCACTGTCGGCACAATAGCCGGTGTGCTTGCCACAGGGCTTGTGTGCGGCTGCTATTTTGGCATATTGCAGTATTTGGCGCAGCCGTCCGCAAAATGGCTTTGGGAATTTACGCGCAACATGTACCCGATGACAGATATTTGGGCGCCGCTGCTCATAGCGTTTGTCGCTTTTGGCAGCTTTATAGGCGGCGTCGGCACTTCGACAAGTATCCGCAAACACCTTAAGGTATAATATACATTGATATCGTAGGGCGTGACGACCCCGGCACGCCGTTCGCTGAAAGTTTATGCAAAGCTTACGGCGCGCCGAGTCGCCCTGCTCTACGAAATAATCGTATTGAGGGAAAATGAAACATCAAAAGATTTTTGTAAGAATATTATGCGTCATAATGACGGCGGCAATAGTGCTCGGCTTCCTCATTCCGCTCACAACAAGCGTGTGGGCAGAGGACGCCGCCGCGAAGCGCGCCGAGGCACAGGCACTGATGAAGCAGTATCAATCAGAGCTTGAAGAAATCAAAAAGACGATAGCCGCAAACAAGGACAACCTTGAAAAGCAGGAGGCCGTAAAAGCGTCATATCGGCAGCAGCAAAACACTATAAAATCGCAGATAGAGCTGCTGAATACGCAGATATCAGACACCGAGGCGCAGCTCACCGCAAAGCAGGCAGAGCTTGAGCAAAAGGTGCTTGAGGTCGCTGCCGCAAAAGACGCGTTTGAACAGCGCCTTGAAGCGATGTACACAACGCATAATCAAAGCAGCCTTGCGACGCTTTTAGGGGTAACCTCGTTTGCGCAGATGCTTCGCTTTGCTGAAAATTTGCAGCGCATTTCGACAAGCGACACACAGCTTATCGAAAACTTGCGCGCCGCACAGGCGGCAATGGAGCAGCAGGCGGCTGAAATTCAGACCATGCTCGACGAATTGTCGGCGCAAAAGGTGGAGCTTGACGCAAAAACACAGGAGCTTGCCGCGAGCATAGCCGCCGCCAACAACGCCATTTCCGCAACAGAAGCTACAATTGCAGCCAATGAAGAGGCTTCCGCCGAAAAAGCCGAGCTGTACAAGCAGGCGAGCGAGGAATGGAGAAAATGGGCATATGATATTTCAGGCAGCACAGTAGTTGCCGACAATGGCGAGTTCATATGGCCTATTCCCGGCAAATACGGCATTTCGTCTGACTACGGCGTTACGCGCACTATTTACGGCGTAACCGACACTCACCGCGGCATGGATATCCCTGCGGCAGCAGGCACGCCCATCATAGCCACGGCGGGCGGCACTGTGTCAACAGCCGCGCACTGGAGCTACGGCACGTGCGTAAAAATTTCGCACGGCGGCGGGTTTGTAACAATTTACGGCCATATGTCGGCGCGCGCCGTCAGCGACGGTCAAGTGGTCGCGCAGGGCGATGTCATAGGCTATGTCGGCTCAACAGGCAACTCAACAGGCAACCATCTGCATTTCGAGCTTGACGTAAACGGCTCTCCGACAAGCGTGCGTCCGTACTTAAGCTCCGACATTATTTCAGCACTGTACTGGACATAATGCACAGGTGAAACTCAATTTTTAAGGGGAAGCTATGAATAAAAAGATTTCGGTAAACCTCGCTATCGCCATTGCCATTATAGCAATGACCGTAACGTTTTCGATTACCATGATTTTGTCACAGAACATTTTCGATAAAACAGTCAGCAGCGTGCGTGAAAAAGAGCAGATGTATGACAAAATTGCCGAGATAGACAAGACAGTCCGCGCCGAATATTACGGCACTATCGACGACAACACGCTCTTCGACATGACAAGCACAGGCTATATGAACGGTATCGGAGACAAATACGCGAGATACTACACCGCAAACAGCTATCTTGACTACCTAAACGAACAGTCGGGCAAAATTCTCGGCGTGGGCGTTGACGTCATCAAAAATTCCGACGGCTACGCGCGCATAATCAGGGTCTATGCCGACTCTACCGCTTCAGAAGCGGGCCTTGAGAAAAACGGCTACATCACAAAAATAGGCACTCAGGACACAAAAGAGCTGACAATATCCCAAATAAACACCGCCCTTCGCGGCGAAGCGGGCACAACCGTTGACGTGACATGGGTCACACAGCTCGCCGAGGAAAAGGGCACTGTGACCTTGCAACGCCGCCAGTACGACACGCCGTCCGTCGAATGGTCGGTGCTCGACGGCAAAACGACAGGCTATATAAAAATTCGCACATTCAACTCTAAAACAGCCGCTGAAATAACGCAGGCAGTTCAGGATATGCTCGCGCAGCGCAGCGACATCACATCGCTTGTTTTTGACGTGCGCGACAACACAGGCGGCTCGCTCACAGCGGCGATATCAGCCATTGATGCAGTTTGCCCCGCAGGCACAATAGCCGTCACAATGAACAAAAACGGCGACAAAACAGTGCTCGGCACATCCGACGTTAAAGAGATAACATTGCCGATGGCCGTGCTCGTAAACGGCACGTCAGCCGCGGGCGCAGAGCTTTTTGCAACAAGCGTGCGCGATTTCGGCAAGGGCAAAATAGTCGGCGTGGTCACAGCGGGCAAGGGGACAATCCAAAGCACGCCCGTGCGCCTTTCGGACGGCTCGGCAATCAGCTACACAACAGGCGCTCTGCTCACAAAAACAGAGGCGAGCTTTGACGGCACAGGCGTTTCCCCCGACGTAATAGTCGAGGCAAAAGCCGACGAGCTGACAAATCCGTATGACCTCACCGTGCAAAACGACTCGCAAATCGTAAAAGCCTTCGAGGTCGCAGCGTCGCTCGCAGGCCAAAGCTCAACAGTGGTAGCCGCTGTGCCCGAGAGCACAAGCAGCAGCACCGCCGAGAGCGTAAGCAGCAGCGTTGCGGAAAGCACAGCGCAATAATTTTGTGCAACACCAGCGGGAGGCGAAACGCCTCCCCTACAAGCTGACTTTGAAAATGTTGTAGGGGACGGGTTTTCCGTCCCGTATAGGTTTGTGCGAAAGCTATCAACAAATTAAACATCAGGAGAACAAGCCGTGAATTTAACGGATATCAGCACCATCAAGTCGCTCTGTTCGCAGCACGGCTTTTCGCTTTCAAAGGGTTTTGGGCAAAACTTCATCGTCAACGCGGGCATATGTCCGAAAATCGTCGAAGCCTCACAAATCAACGAGGAATACGGCGTAATCGAGATTGGCCCCGGCATCGGCGTGCTTACACAGCAGCTTGCACGCGCGGCAAAAAAGGTCGTCGCTATCGAAATCGACACCCGCCTGCCCGCGCTTTTAAAGCAAACCTTATCAGATTGCGACAACGTCACCGTCATTGAGGGCGACGTGCTCAAAACAGATTTAGCGCAGCTAATTAAGGATAATTTTGACGGCTTAAAGGTCGCGGTGTGCGCAAATTTGCCGTATTACATCACAAGCCCTATCATAATGAAGCTGCTTGAAGAGCGCCTGCCGATTGACAGCATAACCGTCATGGTGCAAAAAGAAGCCGCCGACCGCCTTTCAGCACAGCCCGGCACGCGCGACGCGGGCGCTATAACGTATGCGGTGCATTATTACGCAAAGCCGCAAACGCTGTTCACAGTTCAGCCCGGTAGCTTTTACCCGCCGCCAAAGGTGACAAGCACCGTCATAAAGCTCTCGCTTCATAAGCAACCGCCCGTCTCGCCAAAAAGCGAAGAGGCGATGTTCAAAACAATAAAAGCGGCGTTTTTACAGCGCCGCAAAACAGCCGCCAACTCAATAAGCGCCGGCACAGGCATAGAAAAAGCAAAAATTCTCGCCGCTCTAGAAGCCATAGGCGCCCCGCAAACCGCCCGCCCCGAGCAGCTCACCCTTCAAAATTTCGCCGACCTTTCGGATATTCTTTTTTGAAAAAATATAAGCGTATGTCATTCTGAAGAGCGCAGCGACGAAGAAGCTTAATACCTATGGTACTGCGCAAAAGCTTCTTCGCTTTGCTAAGAATGGCAGCGGAGAGAGAATATAATAAATTGATAGATGATTAAAGATTAAACGCTATATGCCCGTCAGGATATGGCGCTATATTGAACGCTATGCGCCAGTCAACGGCTTTTGCAGGCTCAAAATGCGCCGAGGACGATACGGTTACCGCTTCGTTATCCGCTTCATCGTGCATGTATATAAGCCCGATAGCGCCGCCTATACAGTCTCCGTCGGCGCTTTTGGGGTGGTCGCTTTGGGCGATATCTTGTATAATTATGTCCTCGCACGGCGGTGAAACGCGGTATGAAAGCGCCTTATAGCAGCGCGGAAATTCAAACCTGTTATTAAAAGCAATTTTTTCATCAAACAGCTCATCTTTGCAGCCCTCAACGGCTACAAGGTGGGCTTTTTTCGTCTGCGGGTGCATTACTTCAATTTCAAACGGCTCAAAGCTGTCGCTTGTCGTAAATTTTCCGACGGTGACAGGCGTTTTGCAAGCCGAAATGTCAAGTGCCGACTGCTTCGGACTGCTTACCTTTTCGCCGTTCCACGCAAAGCTGCCGCGCCAAAAAACGCCAACGCCTGTGCAGCCGTACTCTTCGCAAAGCTCCTCATATTTAAGCGCCATCGGTTCTGCTTCTGTATTAGGGTGCCACGCCATGCTGCACGACTGCTTACTTATGAGCGTTTTGCCGTCAAGCGCAAGCGTGATATTTGCCGAAAACGCGAGCGGATTTTCAGCGTCAAGCTCCTCGCTCTCTCCGTCGGATTTCAGCTTCTTCATAAAGGCGTTAAATTTATTTTCATCCGCCTGCACGCATAAGTCAAGCACAACGCCCTTTTCAAAAATATAAATCGCGGGTATTCTTATAACCTTTTCGCCCCAAGTGAAGCTTTGTTCAACCTCAATTTTGCGCAGCGGCGCTTCGCCCTTGTCACTGCTCCTAAAATTGCCCTCAAAGGCTACATTCATGCTCAAAACCCTTTCTTCGCGTTCTCCTGCGCGGCTATAACCTTGTCACACCATTCGTCAAAATCAGGGTCGGGTACTTGCAATTCCTTGTGTGCGAGCATATATTCAACCGCTTTGCGTATGCCGTCAGACATTGAGACGGTGTAGTTAAATTCAGGCACGGTGCGCTTGATTTTTGTGTTGTCAAACGTGACGGTGTTTGCCTTGTCGCCAAAAAGCGGACCGCTAAAATCATACTGCTTGCCGCACGCCGCAAGAAAATCGGACGCGACATGATAGGCGTTGAGCGGCTTGCCGAGCGCCTTTGCAATTTCTTCGTGAATCATGTTCCACGTCATGCTCTCGTCGCTTGTGATGTGGTAGGCGTTCGCGATTGCGTGCTTATTGCCCATTAAGCCGACGAAGCCCTTTGCAAAATCGCTCGCGTAGGTCAGCGTCCAAAGCGTTGTACCGTCACCCGGGATTATCACGGGCTTGCCGTCAATTATGCGCTGAACCACCTGCCAACTGCCATTGCCGCCGTGCAAAGCGACAGGTATTTTTCTCTCGCAATATGTGTGGCTCGGGCGCACAGAGGTGAACGGAAAACCGTTTTTTAAATGCGCAGCCATAAGCGCCGCCTCGCAGTCCGCCTTGTCTCGCGAATACTGCCAGTAAGGGTTTACAAGCGGCGTGCCCTCTGTGATGCGGTAGTCAAGCACAGGCTTTTGATACGCTGACGCACTGCTTATGAAAATGTACTGCCTTGTCATGCCGTCAAAAATGCGAATGTCGCGCTCGATGTCCTCTTTTGTGTACGCGATAAACTGCGCCACAACGTCAAATTTCATGCCCGCAAGCGCCGCCTTGACGGCCGCTTCGTCGTGAATGTCCGCGACGACAGATTTAACGCCGCTAGGCAATGTGCTTTTGCCGCGGTTTAACAGCGTTATGTCCCATCCTTTTTCAAGCGCAAGCGAAACCACCGCGCTGCTTATTACCCCTGTGCCGCCTATTATTAGTGCTTTCATTTGAAAACCTCCGATTATTGTAGGGACGGATATTATCCGCCCGGAAACTGACACTGTGTGCATTGTCGTTAACTTGCGCAAATCTTGCGGGCGGATAATATCCGCCCCTACGATGCGCTTGGCGACAGCAAAATCATTTATTCGACATCTTAAAGCCGACTACCACAAAGCAGACGACTATCGCTATACCTATTATAAGCCAAATTGTTCCCATTTCCATAACGTCCTCCTCAACGGTTATACCAATATTTTCTGTCGAGGCTTCTATATTGAATGGCCTCGCTTATGTGCTGAATATCTATGATTTTTGCGCCCTCGAGGTCGGCGATTGTGCGGCTGACCTTTAGCACCTTGTCATACGCTCGCGCCGAAAGCCCCATGCTCTCAAACGCGCCCTTTAGCATTTTTGCCGCGGCGGGCGTATGCTTGCACACCGTGCGCAAAACGTTGCTCGGCAGCTCGGCGTTGCTTGTTATGTCAAGCCCCATTGCCTCGTAGCGCTTAGTTTGTATCTCGCGCGCCTTTAGCACACGGCGCAGAATATCAGCGCTGCACTCGCCGCCAATTTCACCCGAAATCTCATCGTAATCGACAGGCGAAACCTCAACGTGAACGTCAATTCTGTCGAGAAGCGGGCCGGAAATACGCTGTAAATATCGGTCGATAGCAACCTGCGTGCAGCTGCACTGGCGCGTCGGATGCCCAAAATATCCGCACGGACACGGGTTCATCGCCGCGATAAACATTATGCTGCACGGAAAGGTGACGGTGCCCGCCGCTCGGCTGACAGTCACAATGCCGTCCTCAATCGGTTGACGCAGAATTTCGAGCGTGTCGCGGTGAAACTCCGGAAGCTCGTCAAGAAATAAAACGCCGTTGTGCGCGAGGCTTATTTCGCCCGGCCTCGGCACACTTCCGCCGCCCGCAAGCCCCGCCGAGCTGACGGAATGATGCGGCGAGCGGAAGGGACGCTTGTTTATAATCGCGCAGTTTTTCGGCATAAGCCCCGCGACAGAATATATTTTTGTTGTCTCGATAGCCTGCTGCTTTGTCAGCGGAGGCAAAATGCCCGGCAAGCGCTTTGCGAGCATACTTTTGCCTGTGCCCGGAGGGCCTATAAGCAAAACATTATGGTTGCCGCTCGCGGCTATTTCAAGCGCACGGCGCGCGGCTATCTGCCCGCGAACGTCCGAAAAATCAGCCACATCAGCGCTCAAAGCGGCTTCAAAGCCAACCTTTTCGGCGGGGGCAAGCGGCTTTTCACCAAGCAGATGAAGTATCACCTCGTGTGCGCTTTTAACGCCGTAAACCGTTATGTCATCAGCCACCGCCGCCTCGCTCACGTTGTCATACGGCACAAAAAGCTGAGTTATGCCCGCCGCTTTTGCCGCGAGCGCCATCGGCAGCACGCCGTTCACGCTGCGCACCGCGCCGTCAAGCGAAAGCTCGCCTATGAACGCGCAGTGCGGAGGTATGGGGCGAATTTGTTCACTTGCACAAAGAATGGCAAGCAAAATCGGCAAATCGTACACAGGCCCCGTCTTTCGTATGTCGGCGGGCGCAAGGTTTACTGTTATTCGGCTGACAGGGTATTTAAAGCCTATATTTTTAAGCGAGCTGTGCACGCGCTCTGTCGACTCCTTAACAGCGCTGTCAGGCAGCCCGACGACGGTGAACGCCGGCAGCCCGCCGCTTATATCCGCCTCCACGCTGACCTCAAACCCCGAGAGCGCGTATACACCGAGACTTTTTATATTCGCAAACATTCCCAATCCGCCTTTGCCATTTATAGTATAAAATAAGTATACATTTCACAGATAAATAACACAATAGCAATTGACAATAACTTTTGCATGTATTATGATAAATACACAATAACTTAGAGCAATTTCCGAAAGTGCTCTAGATGAAAGCGGGTGCAAATATGTATAAAAAAGAGTATGAACGCTGGCTTGCCGCCGATTTGGAGGACGCCGACCTCAAGCCGGAGCTTGAAAAAATACAGGGCGACGACGCAGCCATAGCAGATCGTTTTGCAGTGGAGCTTGAATTTGGCACGGCGGGCTTGCGCGGTGTTCTCGGCGCAGGCACAAACCGCATGAATATTTACATGGTGCGCAAGGCGACGCAGGGTCTTGCAAATTACATAAATGCAGGCAGCGGCACAAAAAGCGTTGCAGTGTCTTATGACAGCCGCATAAAAAGCGACGTGTTTGCCAAAGAAGCCGCGCGCGTTTTAGCAGCAAACGGAATAAAGGTCTATATCTACGCACAGCTTATGCCTGTTCCCGCGTTAAGCTTTGCCACGCGATACTTAAAATGCGACGCGGGCATAATGGTTACGGCGAGCCACAACCCCGCAAAATATAACGGCTACAAGGCCTACGGCGCGGACGGCTGCCAAATGACGAGCGAAGCCGCCGACACCGTCTATGCCGAAATGCAGAAAACCGATATTTTCGCCGATGTGAAGCTAGTCGATTTCGACGCGGCGCTTGCAGACGGCACTGTCGAGTACATAGCGCAGGAGGTCATAGACAAGCTTTATAAAAATATAGAATCACGCAGCGTGCGCCCGAACCTTTGCAAAACAGCGGGCTTAAAGCTTGTCTATTCACCGCTAAACGGCAGCGGCAACGTGCCTGTGCGCCACGTTTTGGCGGATATTGGCATCACCGATATAACAGTTGTCCCCGAGCAGGAAATGCCCGACGGCAACTTCCCAACCTGCCCTTATCCCAACCCCGAAATCCGCGAAGCACTAGCGCTCGGGCTCGCGTTGACAGAAAAAACAAACGCCGACCTCATGCTCGCGACAGACCCCGACGCAGACCGCGTTGGCATAGCCTTAAAAGCAGACGACGGCAGCTTTAAATTGCTGACAGGCAACGAGGTGGGCGTGCTTTTGCTCGACTATATCTGCGCCGGACGCATTGAAAAAGGCACAATGCCAAAAGACCCAATTATGGTAAAAAGCATTGTCTCGACCTCACTTGCCGACGAGGTGGCAAAGCATTACGGTGTCACGCCAATCAATGTTTTGACGGGCTTTAAGTACATCGGCGAGCAAATTCATCTGCTCGAAGTAAAGGACGAGAGCGAGCGCTTCATATTCGGCTTTGAGGAGAGCTACGGCTATCTTTCAGGCACATATGTGCGCGACAAGGACGCTATCGTCGCGAGCATGCTCATCTGCGAAATGGCGGCATATTATAAGTCCGTCGGTTCGTCAATCCTAAAGCGCCTTGAAGAAATATATGCCGAATATGGTACGTATTTAAATAAGGTAGACAGCTTTGAATTCGACGGCTTGTCCGGCATGGACACGATGAAGGGCATCATGCAAAGCCTCCGCGACAACGCGCCAAAGGACATAGCGGGCTATAAGGTTGTCAAAACAGCCGATTATAAAACGCACGAAATGACGGATGTGATAAACGGCACAAAGGAAATGATAAATCTTCCCGCCGCAAACGTGCTGACCTACTGGCTTGACAACGGCGCAAGCGTCATAGTGCGCCCAAGCGGAACAGAGCCAAAAATAAAAATTTATTATTCAACAAAAGGCAAAACCCTTGACGACGCAAAGGCTTTACAGCAAACCTTAGCCGCCGCAATGGAGCCATTAATGAAGTAAAACCGCTTTACAAAAAGCACTTTCGGTGTTATCATTATTTACTGATAACAATGCGGAGGTGCTTTTTAATATGTCCTTTAACAATGTAACGGAAACTATACTTAACACAGGTGTGTACGACGACACAATAGACCTTTTCGAGAGCCAATATCCTGTCCCTGACGGAATATCGTATAACTCGTATGTTATACTCGATGAAAAAATTGCTCTGTTTGACACCGCCGACGCGCGTGCCACGCAGGACTGGCTTGATGGCATCGGCGCCGCGCTCGGCGCACGCAAGCTCGATTACCTTATTATTTCCCACATGGAGCCCGACCACGCGGCAAATATCGCGCTCATATGCGAAAAATATCCCGAGATGCAGCTTGTCGGCAACGCGAAAACGTTTGCGTTTTTGGCGCAGTTTTTCGACGCTGATTTTTCTGCGCGCAGCATAACTGTTGCAGAGGGCGACACGCTTTCGCTCGGCGCACATACGCTGCAATTTTTCATGGCGCCGATGGTTCACTGGCCGGAGGTTATGGTCACATACGAGCAGAGCGAAAAAGTTCTGTTCTCCGCCGACGGCTTCGGCACGTTCGGTATGCCTTATTCTAAAGAGGACTGGGCGGCCGACGCGCGCCGCTATTATTTCAACATAGTTGGCAAATACGGCGCACAAACACAGGCGCTTCTCAAAAAGGTTTCGCCGCTCTGCATAGAGAAAATCTGCCCGCTTCACGGACCTGTTTTGACAGAGGATTTGTGCTACTACATATGCAAATATGACACATGGAGCCGCTATCAGCCCGAGCACGACGGCGTTTTAGTGGCATATGCGTCGATACACGGCCACACAAAAGCCGCGGCGCTGGAGCTTGCCGAAATGCTTAAAGCGGGCGGCGTGAGCGACGTGAAGCTGTGTGATTTAACGCGCACCGACGTCTCCTACGCACTCGCGGACGCGTTTTCCTACAGCAAAATGGTGCTTGCCGCGTGTACCTACGACGGCGGCGTTTTCCCCTGCATGGAGGAATTTTTGTTGCATTTGAAAGCAAAGGCATATCAGTCCCGCAAAATAGCTCTAATCGAAAACGGCACATGGGCACCAATGGCCGCCAAAAAAATGCGCGAGGTGCTAGATACAATGAAAAACATTGAAATCTGCGAGACAGTAGTGACAATAAAGTCGTCAGTTAAGCCTGCGACTAGAGAAAGCATGAAGAAACTGGTAAAAGAGCTGGCGTAAGCTTTTATTTTCTTTTAATGTGCTTGCAATTGTGTATACAATCGCATATAATATATGCGAAAGGGAGTGTTCTAATGGCACGGACATCAAATGTTTTTGCACGTGTAGAACCGCAGCTAAAAGAGCAGGCGGAAGATGTGCTTGATAAGCTTGGCATTCCTATGTCAAACGCAATAGGGCTGTTTTTGCGTCAGGTAGTTTTGCAAAGAGGTATTCCTTTTGAAATGAAGCTGCCGGAAAGCAAAATAATTTCAATGCACTCACTTACAAAGCAGCAGCTGGACGCTGAAATCGCAAAAGGCGTTGAAGATGTAAGGGCAGGTCGCGCCAGAAGTGCAAAGGACGTATTTGAAGATTTTGACAAGGAATATAACATATGACGCAGTGGTATATCACTATTGCTGAACAAGCAGAGCGAGACTTACGCAATATATATGAATATATTGCGTATACGTTGCTCGAGCCCGAGACTGCTAAAAAGCAGACTGCGCGCATAAAACAGGCGATAAACGGACTCGACACATTGCCCCTGCGCTGCGCCGCCTATGAGAGTGAGCCGTGGCACAGTATGGGACTTTGCAAAATCTTGGTGGACAACTACTGTGTGGTTTTCATGCCCGACACTAAAAGCGAAAGCCTTGCTGTTGTAAGAATTATATATGCGGGGCGCAGTGTGGATAATTTATTCAGCAACTTTGAATAGTATACAAAAATAACCCTTGCATTTTATTTTATGGCGTGGTATAATCATACAGCAATCGTGAGGTTGTGATGGGCTTCATATCAAAACATATGGCCCCTACGTCAAAACCAGAAAGAGGTGAACCAAAATGAAGGAAGGTATCCATCCGAAATACGAGGAATCTACCATCACCTGCGCTTGCGGTAATGTTATTGAAACTCGTTCCACAAAGAAAGATATTCGCGTCGAGGTTTGCTCAAAGTGCCACCCGTTCTATACAGGCAAACAGAAGCTTGTTGACACAGGCGGACGCGTTGACCGTTTCAACAAACGTTTCAACATTGGCAAATAATCACAAAGACCTTAAAAGGGCGGTTTTTAAACCGTCCTTTTTTGTCATATAATCATGACGGAGGTGAAAAAATGCAGTCGTATAAAACAGTCAGCGGCACCGCCGAGGGGCGCTATGAGGAGAAAAAGTCCGAGTTTATAGCCCATATTTCCTTTGCTGATACTGAGCAGGCGGCGCTTGACTTTTTAGAAAAAATCCGCTCCGAAAACCGCACCGCGCGGCATAACGTCTACGCCTATGCATTGCGCGAAAATGCGCGGACAAGGTGCAGTGACGACGGCGAGCCTGCAAAAACAAGCGGCTTGCCGACGCTAGAAATTATAAAACGCTCGGATATCACCGACTGCATCATCGTCACCACAAGATATTTCGGCGGCGTGCTTCTCGGCACAGGCGGTCTTGTGAGGGCATATACCGAGGCCGCAAAACGAGCCGTGGATGCCGCAAAAATTGTCACCGTCAGCCGTTGCGTCGCCTGCACGCTCAATGTTGAATATCCTCTTTACGAAAGCGCGCTTCGCGTAATTGCCGACTGCGGCGGAAAATGCGGCGAGCCTATATTCACAAGCAGCGTGCAGATACCATTTACAATGCTTGACGGAGAAGAGGTCGTGCTCATAACAAAAATGTCCGAACTCTGCCGCAAAAACGCGGATATTACTGTTTCCAAGCCGTTTTTTGCGCCGTTTTAAAAATATTCAGAAATATTAAAGGGTTTTTGCAATCCGCGTCGTATATTATACATAGAGACATTTTAAGGAGGGAAAGCCATGCCGTTATCGCTGTCAATCCGTCAGCAAACAGAAGCGGACGAGCACATGATGCTGTCGCCCTACGCCGCTTTCAGCGACGAGAGCAAGGGGCGCGCCGTGCCGGAAGAGCCATGCCCGCTTCGCGCGTGCTATCAGCGCGACCGCGACAGGATAATTCACTGCAAGTCGTTTCGCCGCTTAAAGCAAAAGACGCAGGTTTTTCTGTCTCCTGAGGGCGACCATTACCGCACGCGGCTTACGCACACGCTTGAAGTGAGCCAAATCGCCCGCACAATCGCGCGTGCACTGCGCCTCAATGAAGATTTAACAGAAGCCATAGCGCTTGGACACGATTTAGGCCACACGCCGTTTGGTCACGCGGGCGAGCGAGTGCTCAACAGGCTTTGCCCCGACGGTTTTCATCATTTTGAGCAGAGCGTTCGCGTCGTCACAAAGCTTGAAAAAAACGGCGAGGGGCTGAATTTAACAAAAGAGGTCATCGACGGAATTTTAAACCACACGCACGGCGAGTGGGCGTCAACGCTTGAAGGCCGCATCGTGCGCTATGCCGACAGATTTGCGTATGTAAACCACGATATTGAGGACGCGATAACGGCGGGAGTGCTCGATGAAAACGCTCTGCCAAAGGACGTTATCGCGGTGCTCGGCAAAACAAAATCACAGCGCATAACCACGCTCATAACGGATATCGTCGAAAACAGCGAGAGCGAAATTGCCATGTCGCCGGACATTCAAGAGGCATATGAAGCGCTGCACTCGTTTATGTATAGCACCGTTTACGTCGATAAAATCGCGAAAAAAGAGGAGCAAAAGGTCGACGGCATCATCGAAATGCTGTATGAAGCCATTTCAAACGACATCGACCTCATGCCGCAGGACTATATGTATATAGTGTGGAACGAGGGCGTTGACAGAGCCGTCACCGACTATATATCCGGCATGAGCGACGAGTACGCCGTAAATATGTACGAGGATTTATTCATTCCGCAAAAGTGGAAGGTCAAATAACGGCAATAGTAGATTTTTTGCCCTCTTTGTCATTCTGAGCGAAGCGAAGAATCTTTTGCGCGCTGCCATAGGTTCTTAGATTCTTCGCTTCGCTCAGAATGACAATAGGACAGTTTACGGCGTACAATTCAAGAAAGGAGCCGTTTATGATACCCCAGGAATACATCTATGAGCTGACGCAGCGCAATGACATTGTGGATGTCATAAAGGGCTACGTTCAGCTTAAACAGCGCGGGCGCATACACAGCGGCTTGTGTCCGTTTCATAATGAAAGAACGCCGTCATTCACGGTTTATCCCGAAACACAGTCGTTTTACTGCTTCGGCTGCGGCGCGGGCGGCGACGTTATAACGTTTGCAAAGCGCATAAATAATATCGACTACATAGAAGCCGTAAAAATGCTCGCCGCACGCGTCGGAATGTCCTTGCCCGATGAGGACGACAAAATCGGAAAGCTGCGCAGCAAAATTCTCTCTATAAACAAAAGCCTCGCAAGGTTTTACTACGACTGCCTAAACTCAGACGAGGGGCGCGACGCGCGTTTGTACTGGCGAAAGCGCGGGCTTTCGGACGCGACAATCCGCCGTTTCGGGCTTGGCTATTCGCCCGACAGCTTTGGGCGTGCGAGAGATTACCTATATAGCAAGGGCTACACCGAGGACGATTTATTGCAGGCGGGCGTTATAGGCAAAAGCGAAAAGGGGAGCACCTACGACTTCTTTCGCAACAGGGCAATGATACCTATTTTCGATTTGCGCGGAAATGTGATAGCGTTTTCGGGGCGAGACTTCACAAGCGAGAAGCCGCAGAGAAAATATGTCAACAGCCGCGAGACGCTTGTCTATAAAAAAAGCCGCAACCTCTTTGCGATGAATATTGCGAAAAAAAGCGGTTCGCGTCGTTATATTTTATGCGAGGGCAACCTAGACGCGATATCAATGCACCAAGCGGGCTTTGACACCGCCGTCGCGGGCTGCGGCACTGCGCTTACAGTTGAACAGGTGAAGCTTTTGAGCGACTATGCCGACGAGGTGGTGCTGTGCTACGACAGCGACGAGGCGGGGCAAAAGGCGACTGCAAAGGCGATTTCGCTTTTTGAAAATTCGCCGATTAAGGTCACTGTTTTAAGCATACCCAACGCGAAAGACCCCGACGAATTTATAAAAAATTTCGGCGCGGATAAATTTTCAGAGCTTTTAAACGGCTCGAGCAATGCCGTTGAATACGAGCTTAAAAAGACGCTTGCGAAGTACGACATTAAAACGCCTGACGGCAGGGTGGGCTATATGCGCGACGCGGTGAATATCCTCGCGGGCAGGCTTACGCCGATAGAGCGCGACGTGTACGCGGGCAGGCTTGCCGAGGAGACGGACGTTTCAAAGCAGGCGGTGCTCACACAGCTTGACGCCGCGGTGAAATCCCGTCAAAGGCGTGCCGCAAAGGCAAAGGAGCAGCGGCTTGTCGAGGAGAGCATGGGCGGCACGCGTATAAACGCGCGTATGCCGAGCGAGGGTCAAAAGGCGTTCGGTGTGGCATTTGCCGAAAGACAGCTCGTGGGCGCGATTTTGCAGACGCCGCAATATATAAAGCTAGCGGCGCAAAAGCTTAAGCCGGACGATTTCATAAGCGCCGATATGTCGAGCGTGTACGCGCTTATGCTCGCGCACGACAACGAGGGAAGATACATCGACCTCGCGCTTCTCGCGGGCGAGCTGCCGGATGAAACCGTGAATGGCCTTAGCAGCATTATCGCTCACAACAATGATATAAAATTAAGCGAGCGCGATGTGAACACCTACATCGACAGAATTTTAAAAAGTAAACCCGAAAGCGCCGAGGCGGCGGCAAAAACGCCGCAGGAGCTTGCGCAATATATAAATAATCTTAAAAAAGAAAAGAAATAAGGAGCTGCACACATGGGTGAAAAGAAAAGCGTTATATCGTCGCTGCTTGAAATAGGCAAGCGCAACAACAGAGTTACAACAAAGGAGATAAACGACGCTCTTGAAGAGATGAATTTGCAGGTAGAGCTTGTGGACAAGCTTTACGAAACACTCGAGGCAAACGGCATCGAAATAGTGGACGAGCCGGACGGCACAGCCGAGGAAATCACGCTGACGGAGGACACCGTTGACGTTTTTGAAAACGCACTGTCAGCCGAGGGCGTAAATATCGACGACCCTGTCAAGGTTTACTTAAAAGAAATAGGCCGCGTGCCGCTGCTTTCAGCCGATGAAGAGACAGCACTCGCCATCAAAATCCAAGCGGGCGGCCCAGACGGCGACAAGGCAAAACAGCGCCTTTCGGAGGCAAACCTTCGCCTTGTTGTATCAATCGCAAAGCGCTATGTCGGGCGCGGAATGCAGTTTCTTGACCTCATTCAAGAGGGCAACCTCGGCCTTATAAAGGCAGTCGAAAAATTCGACTACACAAAGGGCTTTAAGTTTTCAACCTACGCCACATGGTGGATACGTCAGGCAATAACGCGCGCAATCGCAGACCAAGCGCGCACAATCCGCATTCCTGTGCATATGGTGGAGACAATAAACAAGGTCAAAAAGGTGTCAAGCCAGCTTTTGCACCGCAACGGACACGAGCCGACGGCTGATGAGATAGCCGAAGAGCTTGAAATGCCGGCTGATAAAGTGCGCGAGATAATGCGCGTGGCACAAGAGCCTGTCAGCCTTGAAACGCCTATCGGTGAAGAGGAGGACAGCCATCTTGGCGACTTTATCCCCGACGACGATGCGCCGGTACCCGCAGAAGCCGCAAGCCACACACTGCTTAAAGAGCAGCTTGCGGGCGTGCTGAAAAGCCTTACCCCGCGCGAGGAAAAGGTGCTGCGTCTACGCTTTGGCCTTGAGGACGGCAGACCCCGCACGCTTGAAGAAGTCGGTAAAGAGTTCAACGTCACACGCGAGCGCATACGTCAAATTGAAGCAAAGGCACTCCGCAAACTGCGCCACCCGAGCCGCAGCAAAAAGCTTCGCGATTTTCTGGATTAAGGTGAAGCCATGCACATTACACAAGAGACAGATTACGCGCTGCGCATAGTGTACTGCCTTGCCAAATGCGGCCAAAGGCGCGACGCGCGGTCAATAAGCGACGAGATGAGCGTGTCGCTGCGCTTTTCACTGAAAATTCTCGGAAAGCTCGCCGCGAGCGATATCGTCAAAAGCTATAAAGGCAGCCACGGCGGCTACGAGCTTTCGCGCACGCCCGCCGAAATAACGCTCAAAGACGTAATTTGGGCGGTGGAAGGCCCATACCGCCTTTCTCGCTGTATAGGAGACGACGGCGAATGCAACCGCGGAGCACTGGGCTGCTGTGCGTTTCAAACAGTGTTGAGTGACATCAGCCGAGACATAAATAAGAAACTGGCGGCGGTAACGTTTGACGATCTGATAAATGAAAAATAAATTTCATTGTTAATCGTAGGGGCGGATTCCATATCCGCCCGAAATAGTTTGCGCATACCACACGGGCGGATATGGAATCCGCCCCTACATAATAGAATTATTAAAACCTCACACGCCACCGTGCGTCCTGTGTGAGGTTTATTTTTTTTATTTTTAAACAATGTGTTGACAATAAAAGGTTTATAAGATAGACTAATACAATGTATCACAATGGCTTTGTGCGCCTTTTCAATGTGTAAAAATTACAAAAATATTTTTTATTTTTGTGAATTTGCACTAATTTATAAACGATGCGTTACGCTGTTTTGGGTCAAGTCTTTTGCAGGCAAAATTTTTTGAACAGGAGTGGTTGCTAACTATGGTGAACGTTAAGCCCGTACAATATGGTAAAACCGAGCGTATGAGTTTTTCAAAAATCGAAGAAGTTATTGATATGCCAAACCTCATCGAGGTACAGAAAAACTCTTATCGATGGTTTCTCGACGAGGGTCTGAAGGAGGTATTCCGCGATATTTCGACTATCGAGGACTACACAGGAAACCTCGTGCTCGATTTTATTGATTACCGTCTCGACGCCGAACCTAAATATTCTATTAAGGAATGCAAAGAGCGCGACACAACCTATGCCGCGCCGCTTCGCGTTACCGCGCGTCTTTTAAATAAGGAGACAGGCGAGGTAAAGGAGCAAGAGGTCTTTATGGGCGATTTCCCGCTCATGACAGACAGCGGCACATTTGTCATCAACGGCGCAGAGCGCGTTATAGTTTCACAGCTTGTCCGCTCGCCCGGCGCTTATTTTGGCAAGGCGTACGACAAGACAGGTAAAGAGCTGTTCAGCGCCACCCTTAACCCGAACCGCGGCGCATGGATTGAATACGAGACAGACACAAGCGACGTTTTCTATGTGCGCATAGATAAAAACCGCAAGCTGCCTGTCACTGTTTTCCTGCGCGCACTCGGCCTTGGCGACGACGCTAAAATCCGAGATTTCTTCGGTGACGACGAGCGCATCGAAGCCACACTTGCAAAAGACCCCACACATTCACAGGACGAGGGCTTGCTTGAGACATACCGCAAGCTGCGCCCGGGCGAGCTGCCCACTGTTGAGAGCGCCACAAGCCACATCAACAGCTTATTCTTTGACCCGCACCGCTATGACATGTCCCGCTTCGGACGTTATAAAATTAATAAAAAGCTGTCCATCGCACGCCGTCTGCAAGACCAGACAGCCGCGAGAGACATCGTTGCGCCGCTAACAGGCGAGCTGCTTTGCCAGATGGGCGAAAAAATAACAAAGGAAAAGTCTCTTGAAATCGACAAGGCGGGCGTCAGCGTCGCATACGTCGAGGACGGCGACAAGGTCGTGACCATCGTCTCAAACGGCACTGTAAACGCCAACGACTTTTTCAGCTTTGACACAACAAAGTGCGGCATAAACGAGCGCGTAACGCTCTCCGCCGCGCGTGAAATCCTCGACGCAACAGACAATATCGAGGAGCAAAAAGAGCTGCTTGAGAAAAACAGAGACAAGCTCATCAGCAAAACTATCACAATAGACGACATTCTTGCGTCTATAAACTATATAAACAACCTTGCGCACGGCATCGGCACAACGGACGATATCGACCATCTTGGCAACCGCCGTATCCGCAGCGTTGGCGAGCTTTTGCAAAACCAGTTCCGCATCGGCTTCACACGTATGGAGCGCGTTATCCGCGAGCGCATGACGTTGCAGCAGGACGGCGGCGAGGTGGCACCTCAGTCACTCATCAACATTCGCCCTGTCGTCGCGTCTATCCGCGAGTTCTTCGGCTCTTCGCCGCTGTCACAGTTCATGGATCAGAACAACCCGCTTGCCGAGCTAACTCACAAGCGCCGTCTTTCTGCCCTTGGCCCGGGCGGCTTGTCGCGTGACCGCGCGGGCTTTGAAGTTCGTGACGTTCACTATTCTCATTACGGACGCATGTGCCCGATTGAGACGCCGGAAGGCCCGAACATCGGCCTTATCTCGTATCTTGCCACCTTTGCGCGCATAAACGAGTACGGCTTCATCGAAGCACCGTACCGCCGAATCGACAAAGAAACTCACTCCGTCACAGACGAAGTTGTTTACATGACAGCCGACCTCGAGGACGAGTTCATAGTCGCACAGGCTAACGAACCGCTCGACGAGGGCAAGCACTTCATCCGCGAGCGCGTTTCGTGCCGCTACCGCGATGAGATCATGGAAGTTGAAAACGTCCGCGCAGACTTCATGGACGTCTCGCCTAAGATGGTTGTCTCCGTCGCCACAGCTATGATTCCGTTCCTCGAAAACGACGACGCAAACCGCGCCTTGATGGGCTCTAACATGCAGCGTCAGGCAGTTCCGCTGCTTGTCACTGAGCAGCCCATCGTCGCAACAGGTATGGAATACAAAGCAGCGTGCGACTCCGGCGTTTGCATTCTTGCGAAAAACGACGGCGTTGTCGAGCGCGTCACAGCCGATAAAATCACTGTGCGCACAGACAAAAACACGATTGACGAGTATGAAGTCATTAAATTCATGCGCTCTAACCAGGGCACATGTATCAACCAGCGCCCGATTGTCAGCAAGGGCGAGCGCATAACGAAAAATCAAGTTCTCGCAGACGGCCCCGCAACTAAAAACGGCGAAATTTCGCTCGGCAAAAACGCTCTCATCGGCTTCATGACATGGGAGGGCTACAACTACGAGGACGCCGTTCTTATCAATGAGAAAATCGTCCGCGACGACGTTTACACCTCTATCCATATCGAGGAGTATGAAATCGAGAGCCGCGAGACAAAGCTCGGGCCTGAGGAAATCACACGCGATATCCCCAACGTCGGAGACGACGCACTCAAAGACCTCGACGAGCGCGGCATTATCCGCGTCGGCGCAGAGGTCAATTCGGGCGATATCCTTGTCGGTAAGGTAACTCCGAAGGGCGAAAAAGAGCTCACCGCAGAGGAACGCTTGCTCCGTGCGATATTCGGCGAAAAAGCACGCGAGGTTCGCGATACATCACTGCGCGTTCCCCACGGCGAGTGCGGCATAATCGTAGATGTCAAGGTGTTCACACCTGAAAACTGCGACGAGCTGCAGCCCGGCGTGCGTCAGGTTGTCCGCTGCTATATAGCGCAAAAGCGCAAAATCAGCGTCGGCGACAAGATGGCAGGCCGTCACGGCAACAAGGGTGTTGTCTCGCGCATACTTCCGCAGGAGGATATGCCATTCCTAGAGGACGGCACTCCGCTTGATATAGTTCTAAACCCGCTCGGCGTTCCGTCACGTATGAACATCGGTCAGGTGCTTGAGGTTCATCTTGCGTTCGTCGCAAAGGCGCTCGGCTGGAAGGTCGCGACGCCGGTATTCGACGGCGCACATGAGTCTGATATCCGCGAGATGTTCAAGCAGGCAGGCAAGCGCGAGGACGGCAAGAGCATAGTCTACGACGGCAGAACAGGTGAGAAGTTTGACCACCCTGTCACAGTCGGCTATATGTATTACCTTAAATTGCATCACCTTGTAGATGATAAAATCCACGCGCGTTCCACAGGCCCGTACTCGCTCGTCACACAGCAGCCGCTCGGCGGCAAGGCGCAGTTTGGCGGCCAGCGCTTCGGCGAAATGGAAGTTTGGGCGCTTGAAGCCTACGGCGCGGCATATACTCTGCAAGAGATATTGACAGTTAAATCTGATGACGTTGTCGGACGCGTAAAGACCTATGAGGCAATCGTAAAGGGTCAGGCCGTTCCGCGGCCGGGCATTCCGGAGGCGTTCCGCGTTCTCATGAAAGAGCTTCAGTCGCTTGGTCTTGACGTCCGCGTACAGGACGTTGAGGGCAACGAAATCGACATTAAGCAAAACTACGACGAGGACGATATCGGCTTTGAAAACATGGGCGACGGCCCCGTCGGCGACGAGGTGCTTGTCGAGAGCGAGCTATCAGAGGAATATACTATCAAAGACGACGACGACAACGATGAGCTGGCATTTGATGACGAAGACGAACCCGACGAGGACGAGGACGACGCAGATTCGTTGTTCAGCGATTTGTCCGACGAATAAGCTTCGTATGCCGTTTATCAAGAAATTCAACAAGGAAGGGTTCGTTTTATGGAATTTAATGCTTTCGATTCTATTAAAATAGGGCTTGCTTCACCTGACCAAATCCGTGAATGGAGCTATGGCGAGGTAAAGAAGCCCGAGACAATAAACTACCGCACGCTCAAACCTGAGCGTGACGGTTTATTCTGCGAAAGAATTTTTGGGCCGACAAAGGACTGGGAATGCTATTGCGGAAAATACAAGCGCATCCGTTATAAAGGCAAGGTCTGCGACCGCTGCGGCGTCGAGGTCACACGCTCAAAGGTTCGCCGCGAGCGTATGGGTCACATCGAGCTCGCAGCGCCTGTCTCGCACATTTGGTATTTCAAGGGCATACCCTCACGCATCGGTCTTATCCTTGATATATCTCCGCGTCAGCTTGAAAAGGTGCTCTATTTCGCATCTTATATAGTGACAGACCCCGGCTTTACCCCGCTTGAGGAAAAGCAAATTCTCTCCGAAAAAGAATACCGCGAAATGCGCGAGCGCTATGAGGACGAATTTAAGGCCTCCATGGGCGCAGAGGCAGTTCAAGAGCTTCTTGCAAAAATAAACCTCGAAGCGCTCTCCGAGCAGCTTCACACAGAGCTTGAGGACGCGGGCGGACAAAAACGTATCCGCCTTCTAAAGCGCCTTGAGGTTGTCGACGCGTTCCGCATATCGGGCAACCGTCCCGAGTGGATGATTTTGCAGACAGTGCCTGTCATTCCGCCCGACATTCGCCCGATGGTTCAGCTCGACGGTGGCCGTTTCGCAACAAGCGACCTTAACGACCTCTACCGCCGCGTCATCAACCGCAACAACCGTCTAAAACGCCTTCTTGAGCTCGGCGCGCCCGATATCATCGTCCGCAACGAGAAGCGTATGCTTCAAGAAGCCGTCGACGCGCTCATCGACAACGGCCGCCGTGGCCGCCCTGTCACTGGGCCAAACAACCGCCCGCTAAAGAGCCTTTCAGACATGCTAAAGGGCAAGCAGGGTCGTTTCCGTCAGAACCTTCTCGGCAAACGTGTCGACTATTCAGGTCGTTCCGTTATCGTCGTAGGCCCTGAGCTGAAAATGTACCAGTGCGGTCTGCCTAAAGAGATGGCACTTGAGCTGTTCAAGCCGTTTGTAATGAAAGACCTAGTGGAAAACGGCCTTGCAAACAACATCAAATCAGCGCGTAAAATGGTCGAGCGCACACGCCCCGAGGTTTGGGACTCGCTCGAAACAGTCATCAAGGGTCACCCTGTAATGCTCAACCGCGCGCCTACGCTTCACCGTCTCGGCATTCAGGCGTTCGAGCCTGTTCTCGTCGAAGGCCGCGCGATTAAGCTTCATCCGCTTTGCTGCACAGCCTATAACGCCGACTTTGACGGCGATCAGATGGCCGTCCACGTACCTCTTTCAGCAGAGGCGCAGCGCGAGGCAAAAACCCTCATGCTCGCGAGCCACAACCTGTTAAAGCCCGCCGACGGCAAGCCCGTCACCGTGCCTACACAGGACATGGTTCTCGGCAGCTACTACCTCACAATGGCAGACGACGGCGAAGAGGGCGAAGGCAAGATTTTCCGCGACGACAACGAAGCGATTATGGCATATCAGAGCGAGGTTATCACTCTGCACGCAAAAATCAAGGTTCGCCGCACAGTCGAATATAAGGGCGAGGAATACACGCAGCTTGTCGATACGACAGTAGGCCGCTTAATATTCAACCAGCCCATTCCGCAGGATCTCGGATATATCGACCGCACAATCCCTGAAAACATCTGCAAGCTTGAAATCGACTTCCTCGTCGGCAAAAAGCAGCTCGGTCAAATCATCGAGCGCTGCATTCAGATGCACGACACCGAAATCACAGCGCAGGTGCTTGACCGCGTAAAGGCGCAGGGCTATAAATATTCAACAAAGAGCGCAATTACAGTCGCCGTATTCGACGCTGTTATTCCTCCCGAAAAGCCCCAAATGCTCGCTGACGCAGAATCACAAATTCTCAAGGTCACAAAGCAGTACAACAAGGGTCTTATCTCCAACGAGGAGCGCTATAATCAGGTCATCAAAATTTGGAACAAGACGACAGAGGACGTTTCAAGCGCCCTTAGCGCCAACCTCGACGCTCATAACCCCATCTTCATGATGGCGGATTCCGGCGCGCGTGGTTCAATGGCGCAAATTCGTCAGCTTGCCGGTATGCGCGGACTTATCGCGAATACGTCAGGTAAAACAATCGAAATTCCTATTCGTGCAAACTACCGCGAAGGCCTTAACATCTTGGAGTATTTTATCGCAGGTAAGGGCGCTCGAAAGGGCTTGGCTGATACAGCTCTTCGCACGGCTGACTCAGGCTACCTAACACGCCGCCTTGTCGACGTTTCTCAGGACGTCATCATCCGCGAGGAGGACTGCGGCGCAACAGAAGGTCTTATCGTCTCCGACATTCGCGAGGGCAACGAGATCATTGAAAAGCTTGAAGAGCGCTTGCTCGGACGCTATTCAGTAAATGATATCATTCACCCTGAAACAGGCGAGCTTCTCGTCTCCAAAGACGTTATGATGAGCGCCGACGACGCAAAGAACGTCGTTAAAGCGGGCGTTAAAAAGGTCGAGCTTCGCAGCGTTATGTGCTGTATCGCCAAAGCAGGCGTCTGCTCAAAATGTTACGGCGCAAACCTTGCAAACGGCCGCCGCGTAGGTCTTGGCGAGGCTGTCGGCATCATCGCCGCGCAGTCAATCGGCGAGCCTGGCACACAGCTCACAATGCGTACCTTCCATACAGGCGGTATCGCGTCTGCCGAGGATATCACACAGGGCTTGCCGCGTGTTGAAGAGCTATTCGAGTCACGTCGCCCGAAAAACCTCGCAATCATGACGGAAATCACAGGTACCGTCCACATCGACGACACTAAAAAGAACCGTCACGCTGTCGTTGAGGGCATAGACGAAAACAATGCACCGGCAGAGAAGAGCTATCTTATCCCGTTCGGTCAGCGCGTTCGCGTAGCTGACGGCGACTCACTTGAAAAGGGCGACCTCATCACAGAGGGCTACGCCTATCCGCAGGATATCCTCGCGGTCAAGGGCTCAATCGCAGTGCAAAACTACCTCATCAGCGAAGTTCAGAAGGTTTACCGTTTACAGGGCGTTGACATCTGCGACAAGCATATCGAGGTTATCGTTCTGCAAATGATGCGCAAGGTGCGCGTAGAGGAAGCCGGAAGCACAAACTTAATCGCGGGCTCAACCCTAGATAAAGCGGACTTCCGCGCACACAACGCAAAGGTAGCCGAGCGCATAGCAAACGGCGAGCCTGACCTCACGTTCGCAAAAGCGTCGCCGATACTTCTCGGTATCACAAAAGCGTCGCTCGCAACAGATTCATTCCTGTCAGCGGCATCCTTCCAAGAGACGACCCGCGTCCTAACCGACGCCGCCATCAAGGGCAAGGTCGACCCGCTGCAAGGCTTAAAAGAAAACGTAATCATCGGCAAGCTTATCCCCGCAGGCACGGGCATTCCCGTAGTGGAAGAAGAGTTGGCAGAAGGCTACGACGTAGGCTTATAATAAAAAAATCGGCTGCTTCTCGGGGCAGCCGATTTTTTGTTTGCACACCGCCACGGCTGCGGGTCGATGTGGGCATCGACCCCTACAAATGCGCAACACCGTGAAATTGCGGGCGGATATTGAACCCGCCCCTACGGTTCACCGTGAATTCACGGTGGATTGTAGGGGCGAGCTTCGCTCGTCCGCACCGGTTCACACAATTTTATAATATGCACTGTAGGGCCGCGCATTATTTCACATAAAACCAAACAATTTTGTCGCAACCACTAAAAATATGAATATTTTTTGTTGACATAGACGATATTAACGAGTATAATATAAATGTTGCGCCATAGGTGTATTTTATTATGCCCAAACGCACATATATCTAGTTGTTGTGCGGGTTTCCGCTTCAACATATAGAATGGCGATAAGCCGAATATCTTTAAAGAAAGGAGAAAATAATGCCTACATTTAACCAACTTGTTCGCAAGGGACGCGAGGTTCTTGTAAAGAAATCTACTGCACCTGCTCTTTTGAAAGGCTACAACTCAAAGAAAAAGGTCTACACAGACTTGAGCGCTCCGCAGAAACGCGGCGTATGCACAGCAGTTCGTACAATGACACCGAAAAAGCCGAACTCTGCTCTTCGTAAAGTTGCCCGTGTTAAGCTGTCGAATGGTATCGAAGTCACTTCGTACATTCCCGGTATCGGTCATAATCTTCAGGAGCATAGCGTTGTCTTGATTCGCGGCGGCCGTGTTAAGGATCTTCCTGGTGTTCGTTATCACATTATCCGTGGTACACTTGATACTCAGGGTGTCGCAAACCGTGGCCAGTCACGTTCAAAATACGGTGCAAAACGTCCGAAGGCAGGCGCAGCAAAGAAGTAATTTGCGCGCATACAAATTATCAATAGGTTATATTTGCCAAAAAGAGGCTTTCTATATATAGTTACCTCTTGCATAGGCAATACGGGGGCGCGTGCCTTCGAGTACCGATGATATCATTCTATGAAGGAGGGAAGAAAATGCCCAGAAGAGGTAATGTTGCAAAGCGTGATGTTTTAGCTGATCCTTTGTACAATTCTAAAATGGTCACACGTCTTATCAACAACATCATGTATGATGGTAAGAAAGGTGTCGCCCAAAAAATCATTTACGATGCATTTGATATCGTGAAAGAGAAAACAGGTAATGATCCGCTCGAAAGCTTTGAAAAAGCACTTGAGAACATCATGCCCGTGCTGGAGGTCAAGGCTCGCCGTGTAGGCGGTTCTACCTATCAGGTTCCTATGGAGGTTCGTCCGGAGCGCCGCGAAACACTCGGCTTGCGCTGGCTAACTTCTTATTCACGTGCCCGCAGCGAGCGCACAATGTGTGAGCGCCTTGCAGGTGAAATCATGGACGCTGTTAACGGCAACGGTAACGCGTGCAAAAAACGTGAAGACACCCACAAAATGGCAGAGGCTAACAAGGCCTACGCTCATTACAGATACTAATATCTGTGCCAACTTTTAGGAGGAAACTATGCCAAGAGACGTTTCACTGGAAATGACTAGAAACATCGGCATTATGGCTCATATCGACGCCGGTAAAACAACCACCACCGAGCGTATCCTGTACTATACAGGTATCACGCACAAAATCGGTGAGGTTCACGACGGCGCCGCAACAATGGACTGGATGGCTCAAGAGCAGGAGCGTGGTATCACTATCACCTCCGCTGCGACCACTTGCTATTGGAGCCATACTGAGATGCAAAAGGACCCCGCCCTTGCCAAAAAGAACAGACACAGAATTAACATCATCGACACCCCGGGCCACGTTGACTTTACTGTTGAAGTAGAGCGTTCACTGCGTGTTCTCGACGGTAGTGTCACCGTTATGAGTGCTAAAGGCGGCGTTGAGCCGCAAACTGAAACTGTTTGGCATCAGGCAAACAAATATCATGTTCCGCGCATGGTTTATGTCAACAAAATGGACATCATGGGCGCAGATTTCTACCACGTTGTAGACATGATTAAAGACCGCCTTAAATCAAACGCCATCCCCATACAGCTGCCTATCGGCGCTGAGGAGAATTTCCGCGGTATCATCGACCTCGTTGATATGAAGGCCGACGTTTACTACGACGAAATGGGCATTGATATCCGCGTGGAAGAAATTCCCGAGGAACTTAAGGCAAAAGCTCAAGAGTACCATGACATTCTTGTCGAGGCAGTTGCCGAGAGCGACGAAGCCTTGATGGAGAAATTTCTCGAGGGCGAAGAGCTGACAATCCCCGAAATCAAAAAAGCGATTCGCACACAGACACTTGCAAACGCAATCGTGCCTGTCGTCTGCGGCACCTCTTACAAAAATAAGGGTGTTCAAAAGCTGCTTGACGCCATTGTTGACTATATGCCGGCTCCTACCGACGTAGAGGACATCAAGGGCATTAACCCCGAGACAGAAGAAGAGGAGTCACGTCCTTCAACAGACGATGCTCCATTCTCAGCCCTCGCGTTCAAAATCGCCACTGACCCGTTCGTGGGCAAAATCTGCTTCTTCAGAGTCTATTCAGGCTTTGTCAAGGCAGGTACAACAGTCTACAACTCAGTCAAGGACGGCAATGAGCGCCTCGGCCGTATTCTGCAAATGCATGCCAACCATCGTCAGGATATCGACTGCTGCTACGCAGGTGATATCGCCGCTGCCGTAGGTCTTAAAAACACGACAACAGGCGACACACTTTGCGACGAAAAGCATCCGGTAATTCTTGAAAGCATGGACTTCCCCGAGCCTGTTATCCGCGTGGCTATCGAGCCCAAGACAAAAGCAGGTCAGGAAAAGATGGGTCTTGCTCTCGCAAAGCTTGCTGAAGAAGACCCGACCTTCAAGACCTACACAGATGAGGAAACAGGACAGACCATCATCGCCGGCATGGGCGAGCTTCACCTTGAAATCATCGTAGACCGTTTGCTCCGCGAGTTTAAGGTTGAGGCCAACGTTGGTGCTCCTCAGGTTGCTTATCGTGAGACTATCCGCAAGAATGCCGAGCAAGATACAAAATATGCTCGTCAGTCAGGCGGTAAGGGTCAGTACGGTCATGTTAAAATCCGCATTGAGCCGAACGAAGAGGGCAAGGGCTACGAGTTCATCAACGCCGTCGTCGGTGGTTCAATTCCGAAAGAATTTATCGGACCTGTCGATCAGGGTATCCGCGGCGCAATGCAGGCAGGTGTTCTTGCCGGCTATCCCGTCGTCGATGTCAAGGTCACACTTTACGATGGTTCTTATCATGAAGTTGACTCTTCTGAAATGGCATTTAAGATCGCCGGTTCTATGGCGTTCAAGGACGCTATGAAGAAGGCGAACCCTGTCATTCTCGAGCCTATCATGAAGGTTGCAGTCATTGTTCCTGATGAGTACATGGGCGACGTTATCGGTGACGTTAACGCACGCCGCGGTCAGATTCAGGGCACAGAGGCGCGCAGCGGCTCACAGCAGATTGATGCTCTCGTTCCGCTGTCAAACATGTTCGGCTATGCAACAGACCTTCGCAGCAAAACGCAGGGCCGTGGTCAGTATTCTATGGAACCGAGCCATTACACAGACGTTCCGAAGAGCGTTGCAGAGACAATTATGGCCGGCCGCGCAAAGAAAGACTAATTATATTTGCAAACTACAAAATAACACTTGATTTTTTAAGGTTTTTTTAGTAAAATGACCTTAAGATACTGTCTTTATAAAAGGAGGACTATTAACAATGGGAAAAGCAAAATTTGAACGTTCAAAGCCACACGTTAACATTGGCACAATCGGTCACGTTGACCACGGCAAAACAACCCTTACAGCCGCTATTACAAAGGTTCTTGCTATGAAAGGTGACGCAGAGTTCACCGATTATGCAAACATCGACAAAGCTCCCGAAGAGCGCGAGCGCGGCATCACAATCAACACCTCACACGTAGAGTATACAACGGACAACCGTCACTATGCTCACGTCGACTGCCCGGGCCATGCTGACTATGTTAAAAACATGATCACAGGCGCTGCACAGATGGACGGTGCTATCCTTGTCGTTTCTTCGGCTGATGGTCCTATGCCCCAGACTCGTGAGCACATCCTGCTCTCCCGTCAGGTTGGCGTTCCCTACATCGTTGTTTTCATGAACAAGGTTGATCAGGTTGACGACCCCGAGCTTCTTGACCTCGTAGAGATGGAAATTCGTGACCTTCTTAACGAGTATGAGTTCCCCGGCGACGACACACCTATCATCAAGGGCTCTGCTCTTGCAGTTCTTGAGTCTTCATCTACAGACATCAACGCTCCTGAGTATGCTTGCATCCTTGAGCTTATGGAAGCTGTTGACACATGGATTCCGACACCTGAGCGCGCTGCTGATCAGCCGTTCCTTATGCCGGTTGAAGACGTATTCACAATCACAGGCCGCGGCACAGTTGCCACAGGTCGTGTAGAGCGTGGTACAGTCAAGGTTGGCGAAGAAGTCGAGATCGTTGGTCTTAAAGAAGAGCGTTCAAAGACAACAGTTACAGGCCTTGAAATGTTCCGCAAGCTGCTTGACTTTGCTCAGGCAGGCGACAACGTTGGTGCACTTCTCCGTGGCGTACAGCGTGAGGATATCGAGCGCGGCCAGGTTATCTCAAAGCCGGGTTCTATCCATCCCCACACAAAATTTGCAGGTCAGGTTTATATCCTGAAAAAAGAAGAGGGCGGCCGTCATACACCGTTCTTCGACAACTACCGTCCCCAGTTCTACTTCCGTACAACTGACGTTACAGGTATCATCAAACTGCCGGAAGGCGTTGAGATGTGCATGCCTGGCGACAACGTCACAATGGACGTAGAGCTCATCACACCGATCGCTATCGAAGAAGGTCTTCGTTTCGCTATCCGTGAAGGTGGCCGCACAGTTGGTTCAGGCGTTGTTACAAAAATCAACGATTAATCTTTGAACTATTAAACCCCTCTCGCTTAACCGCGAGAGGGGTTTTTGTGAATTTTCGGTTACCACAAATTCACGGCGTATTGTAGGGGCGAGCTTTGCTCGTCCGCAAGGTTTGCGCAAATTTACAAAAGCATTGTAGGTGACGGCGTCCTCGACGTCCCGCGCGGTTTTCACAATTTTACGGCGTTGCACACGCGTCTGATTTTCGGGCGCATAATATCCGCACCTACAATTATAATGCGAATTTGCGGCGAATATCAGGGCGCACTTGCAAAAATACTAATAAAAAAGACAACAAAGTGTGGCGGTTTTGCGCTATATATGTTATACTATACCCAATAATATGTATAGGTTAATGGAGGAAAATATGTCAGAGCTTGTTCTTGTAATCGACTTTGGAGGGCAGTACAATCAGTTGATTGCGCGCCGCGTGCGCGAGTGCCACGTCTACAGCGAAATTGTATCATATAAAAACGCTATCGAGGCAGTAAAAGCTAAAAAACCCGACGGTATAATCTTCACAGGCGGCCCAAACAGCGCCTATCTTGAGGACTCTCCAACTATTTCCAAAGAAATATTCAAGCTCGGCGTGCCTATTCTCGGCATCTGCTACGGCGCACAGCTCATGATGCATTTGCTCGGCGGCAAGGTTGATCACGCGCCCGAGAGGGAATACGGCAAAACAGAGGTCGACGTCGAGACAGACACAGCGATGTTTGATGGCGTCTCTCCAAAAACAATCTGCTGGATGAGCCACAACGACTATATCTCCGCCGCCGCGCCAGATTTTAAAATCACCGCGCATACGCCAAATTGTCCTGTCGCGGCCTGCCAGTGTGAGGAAAAAAAGCTTTATGCACTGCAATTCCACCCCGAGGTGCTCCATACAGCAGAGGGCACAAAAATGCTCTCGAATTTTGTCTATAATGTCTGCGGCTGCAAAGGCGAGTGGAAAATGGACAGCTTCGTAGAGGAATCCATTGCAAAAATCCGTGAAAAAGTCGGCGATGGCAAGGTGCTCTGCGCGCTTTCAGGCGGTGTGGACTCATCAGTAGCCGCCGTAATGCTAGCTAAAGCAGTCGGCAAGCAGCTCACATGCGTGTTTGTCGACCACGGCCTTTTGCGCAAAAACGAGGGCGATGAGGTCGAAAAAGTTTTCGGCAAAGACGGCCCGTATGATTTAAATTTCATCAGAGCAAACGTCCAGCAGCGTTTTTACGATAAGCTTGCGGGCGTCTTTGAGCCTGAGAAAAAACGCAAAATAATAGGCGAGGAGTTCATCCGCGTCTTTGAGGAAGAAGCAAAGAAAATCGGCACGGTTGACTTCCTCGTTCAAGGCACAATTTACCCCGACGTAGTAGAAAGCGGCGCAGGCGGCGAAAGCACCGTCATAAAAAGCCACCACAACGTCGGCGGTTTGCCTGATTACGTCGATTTCAAAGAGATTATCGAGCCTCTGCGCGACTTGTTCAAGGACGAAGTGCGCGCCGCAGGCAGAGAGCTTGGCATACCCGAATATCTCGTAGCCCGTCAGCCGTTCCCCGGCCCCGGACTTGCCATACGCATAATAGGCGAGGTGACGCCAGAGAAAATCAAAATGGTGCAGGAAGCCGACTACATCTTCCGTGAAGAAGTCGGCAAAGCAAACGTCCCGAATTTAGGACAGTATTTCGCCGCCCTTACAAATATGCAAAGCGTCGGCGTAATGGGCGACGAGCGCACCTACGATTACGCCATAGCGCTGCGAGCCGTCACAACAACAGACTTCATGACAGCCGAAGCCGCTCAAATCCCGTGGGAAGTCCTCGCAACAGTCACCACCCGCATAGTAAACGAAGTCCCCCACATCAACCGCGTCCTATACGACTGCACAGGCAAACCACCGGCAACTATTGAGTGGGAATAAAATCAAAAACGCCGCAAAGCCTTGATATGACTGAGTTTTTCAGTTTCAAAAAAGGCGTTTGACAACGTTTTGGCAACATCTGAATTATTTATAGAAAAAGAGCTAACTGATTTTTGAAGTCAGTTAGCTCTTTTTGCGTTTCTATGTATATTAGACAATTACCAACTTAAAAAATCAAATGCAAGATTGCCGAGCTTTGATAGTTCTGAGTCAAGCAGTTTAGATTTTAATAGAGTAGAGATTTTTTCTTGACAATCTTGATACTGTTGAGCAGTAAGCTTGCTCCAGGCTAATCCTTTAATTAAAGCTTTATTGAGGATAATACTATCAAGAGGGCAATCACACAATGAAAAATTAGGAACAGTATGCTCAATAAAAACAAGATCACTGAAAACATATAAATACTTAAATGTCATATTTATAAGCTTTTGAGCAAGGCCATATCCTGTTACATATTTGTTCCCGCTTCCGATTATATCATTGAAAAAAAGTGATGAGGTGTTCTGTATCAAGTCTTTGGAAAAGGCATAATCACAGTTTTTTAGTGCGTCATTTGTAGCACGACAAATTTGCTCTCGAGTATATAAAAATGAAGAACTATAGTATCGCCCAGCCGTCATCATATCCTTATACGCCAAATCAATACATTTTAATTGCACCTCGGTTGGCTTGTTCTTGTTAGTTGACTGACCTAATAAAGAAGATTCCAAAAAGCTTCTTTTCCAATCCATATTAGATTACCTCACATATCTTTCAGTTTATCTTTAAATCGCTCTACCATAGCATCGCTGAGTTCTTGTGAAGGTGCTTTGTGCCAATGCCCGGTAGTGTCATATTTCGGATAGTTGTAACGCCATTTATCATATTCGTCTTTTGTAATCTCTCCAGTCTTATACTTTGCAGCTTGTTCAGCCCAAGCAGAAATAAGCTCGGATGTATCAGGGTGTGTTGTTCCTTTACTCTCTACTCGAAGAACTGCTTCACCGCCAACTAATTCAACTTTCAGCCCGTATAAATCTTCTAAAGCGAATAAAGTGTGCATCAATCCTTGTTCACTTTCAATATCAGGAACAGCCAAAGCCTGCGGAGATACTTCAAGCACTTCCGCCAATGTATTTGTTAAATCTTCCTTAGGTGTCCTTGTGCCGGATTCATATTGAGCCATACGAATGTCAGCGGTTTTCTCCGGGAAGCCAACTTGAATGCCTAAATACTTTTGTGTCATACCGCACAGATTGCGAAAAAAACGTATTCTTTCACCTATTGCCATAGCATTATCGCTCCTTAAAACACTTGATATATGCAGTATAGCATATACAGTTAGTGAATGTCAATATAAACAAAAACAAAAAAGTTTAATATTTTCTTAAAAACCACTTGACAATAGCAAATATGTTTAGTATAATGATAAAACACTAAGCAATATAGCTTAGTACAGCAACTAAATAACTGTCGCACATCACAGTAATGGTGTGTCCGCCCGGGCAAATCGGATGGCGGTCAGAAAGTATCCGACACTAAATAAAACAACTATATTTTAACACAAGGAGGTGTTTCTATGGCAAGTGGAACTTTTATGAGAGTCGAAGATGTAGCGGACGAACTTGGTATATCCAAGTCCTACGCTTACAAAATCGTACAGAAGCTGAACGCTGAATTAAAAGCGCAAGGCTTCTTAACAATCTCAGGTCGAATAAACAAGCAGTATTTTCTTGAAAAGACCTGTTACAGACCAACCGATAAAGAGAGGATGTGATATAAATGTCGGTTTACAAAGAAAAAGGAAAGAACACTTGGAAAGTGTATTACCGCTTTACCGATTGGCGAGGCGAAAGAAAACAGACCACCAAACGAGGCTTCACTACAAAGCGTGAAGCTCAGGCGTGGGAACGAGAACAGCTTAATATGGTAAAAGCTGATCTTGATATGACTTTTGGTAGTTTTGTAGATACCTATACGGTAGATATGAAGAACCGAATCAAGGAAAACACTTGGCAGATGAAAGAGCATATCATCAGAACAAAAATCTTGCCTTACTTCGAGACAAGAAAAATATGCGATATTCGCCCGAAAGATATTATCGCTTGGCAAAATGAAATGCTTGAAGGCAAAACAAAAGCAGATAAACCGTATTCTCCACGATACCTGAAAACGATACACAATCAGCTTTCCGCAATTTTCAACCACGCTGTAAAGTTTTATGGGCTCAAAGAGAATCCGGCGGCAAAGGTTGGCAATATGGGTAAAGCCAAAGGCAGCGAAATGCTGTTTTGGACGCAGGATGAATATAAAAAGTTTGCCGATGCCATGATGGATAAGCCGATGTCCTACTACGCCTTTGAGATGCTTTACTGGTGTGGAATCCGTGAAGGTGAGCTTCTGGCTCTCACTCCAGCGGACTTTGACTTTGCAAACGAGACGGTACGCATCAACAAGTCCTACCAGCGGCTAAAAGGACAGGACGTAATCACAACGCCCAAGACCAAAAAGAGCAATCGCATCATAACCATGCCGCAGTTTTTGTGCGAGGAAATGCAGGAATATCTCAAGCAATTTTACAATGTAGAGCCGGATAGCCGGATATTTCCCATCAGCAAGCACTATCTTCATCACGAGATGAATAGAGGCTCCAAGGAAACCGGGGTAAAGCGCATACGGATTCACGATCTTCGTCACAGTCATATAAGTTTGCTGATTGATATGGGCTTTACAGCTCTGGCGATTGCTGATCGCGTGGGTCATGAGAGTATTGATATCACGTACCGCTACGCGCATTTATTCCCCACACGGCAGACTGAAATGGCGGAGAAATTGGATGTTCAAAGAACCGGGAAAGGAGTTTGAATACTATGTCATTAAAAAGTATGGACAACAAAGGCCGTTGGCGCAACAAGACTGTGGCATTCCGCGTATCGCCGGAGGAAGATGAGCGGATTGAGACCGCCGTCCGGCTCTCCGGCCTTACCAAACAGGATTATATCATCCGGCGGCTGCAAAATCACTCTGTGGTGGTACAGGGCAATCCGAGAGTGTATAAGGCTCTCCGCAATGAACTGGCGACAGTTTTGGTAGAGTTGGGGCGCATCGAAGCTGGTGCAGGTGTGGATGAAGATTTGCTGGACACCATCCATCTGATTACCGCTATTATGGACGGAATGAAGGAGGAAACGGATGCCATTTGAAGAAAAAGCGACTGCCCACAACCCATCTGTTGGCGCAGATGGAGGACAGCCGATTTCGATAAACACTAACCAAAGTATAGCAGACTCTTCCGCCGAAATCAACGAAAATTTAGGTTTTGAAGAAGTTGCCCGGCAGATGCGGCAATATAACTCGCCGGGATATATGCGTACTTTCTCAATGAGTGACCTTTATGAGAATATATACGACAGCAGACCGCCCATCGTGGACGGTCTGCTGTACTCTGGAACTTATCTGTTCGTGGGTGCGCCCAAGGTCGGCAAATCCTTCTTCATGGCGCAACTCGCTTACCATGTCAGTATGGGGATTCCCCTCTGGAATTATGAAGTGAAAAAGGGTACTGTGCTCTACCTTGCGTTGGAGGATACCGAGAAGCGATTGCAAGAACGCTTATTCCGCATGTTTGGTACGGATAGCGCCGAAAACCTGCATTTTACGATTTGGGTAAAGCATCTCGGCAGCGGATTGGATGAACAGCTTCAAAGGTTCGTAAATGAGCACCCCGATGCCAAGCTCATTATTATAGATACCCTACAAAAAATCCGTGAGGCTGGCGGCGATAAATTCAGCTACGCAAATGATTATGAAATCGTTGGCAAGCTGAAACAGTTCGCAGATAAAAATCATATCTGTCTCCTGCTGGTGCATCACACGCGAAAGCAACAGGCGGAGGACAAATTCGACATGATTTCCGGCACAAATGGTCTGCTTGGCGCTGCTGATGGAGCGTTTCTGCTCCAGAAGGAAAAGCGCACCAGTGACGCCGCTACGCTGGATATATCCGGGCGCGACCAGCAAGACCAGCGGCTGCATCTTCGACGAGATGCCGACCACTTGATATGGCAGTTTGAAAAAGCTGAAACCGAGCTATGGAAAGCGCCGCCTGACCCTCTGATCGAAGCTGTGGCTGCATTGATGGTAGAGCAATCTTCATGGAGCGGAACGGCTACGGATTTGGTCGAGAAGTTGGATATGGACATTAAGCCCAACACGCTCTCTATGCGGCTCAATGTCAACGCCGGACGGTTGATGGAGGAGCATAGTGTTCGATATACCAACGAGCGAAGCCATACCGGGCGGTGCATCACGTTAACGCTGATTTCCGAAGCGTGACGATGGTGACGGTCGTGACGGTCTTTTCGGTAGTGATGTTGGTGTCAAAATCATCGTCACCATCGTCACGACCGACACGAGGAGCGGAGAAAAAGTCAATGGGGCATACCTGCGGGTGGAGATTGTCGCAAGACAATACAACCCGAACCCATTGAGTTTTCCTCGTGGATAACACTTGCCAGCGGAGGGGTGGCAACGCCATTCCTCCTGCCTAACGGCGAGTGAATAAAGTTTAGGTTAGCCGTGCGGCCACCCTTTTCAAAGGGTGATGAGCACTGGGGAATGTTCCGCAGAACATGGGGCAAAGCCCCACACGGCTTGCAGCCGTGCTACCCCCTCGGAGAGCGCAAAGAGCATCTTTTGATGGCCGCAGGCTGTCAAAAGTGCTTTTGCGTTACTTTTGACAAAAGTAACAAAACCCCGGCTCGCGCCGGATGGGAATGGAAAGGAAGGGACTGCTTATAAAACGCACAATCAGCGTTATGTTGGGCAAGGGTTCTGTCAGCCATAACAGTCGCAAGTTCAAGGCTGAGAATATAGATGGCGAAACGTACCTCGCAAAATATTACCTATTGCAATGAGCCAATAAAACAAGTATATCATAATCTCTTTGACGATGCACTGGTTAGCTACAATGAAAAACAAAAACGTGCCGACCGCCGGATTGATAATTATTATGAGAAAATCCGTACCGGGAAACAAGAAAAACTTTTCAACGAGGTTATCTTGCAAATTGGAAACAAAGATAATATGGCGGCTATTTCGGAGGATGGCCAGCTTGCCGCCAAGGTGTTGGATGAGTATATGCGAGATTTCCAACAACGTAACCCAAATCTCCATGTGTTCTCAGCGCATATGCACATGGACGAGGCCACGCCGCATCTGCATATTGATTTCGTGCCTTTTGCAACCAATAGCAAGCGAGGTCTTGAAACTCGCGTTTCTCTCAAACAGGCACTTGCGGAACAAGGATTTGCTGGCGGTGCTCGAGGTGATACTGAGTGGAGCCAGTGGGTACGTTCGGAGAAAGAACAGCTTTCGCAAGTCATGGGGCGGCACAATATCGAATGGGAGCAACTCGGCACTCACGATGAACACCTGAGTGTGGTAAATTTCAAAAAAGAGGAGCGCGCAAAAGAGGTCAAGGTGCTTGAAAAATCCATCTCGAAATTGCAAAAACAGCAGTTAGATGT
Organism: Clostridia bacterium; assembly: GCA_009929695.1. Classification (GTDB taxonomy): domain Bacteria; phylum Bacillota; class Clostridia; order Oscillospirales; family Ruminococcaceae; genus Ruthenibacterium. The sequence goes on along the minus strand of RZZW01000001.1, from coordinate 10,919 downwards.
TCAGGCGGTCGAACAGATTGATGTAAAAAATGTGCCGCTGTCCTCAAAGGTTATGCTGGAAAAAGAGGATTATAATACGCTTGTTACTGCAGCAAAAAAATATGTGGTTCAGGTCAAGCGTGAGAGCAAATTGGAAAAGGCGTTGGCGGCGGCTGAAAAAACTATCACAGGGTTGAAACAAAAGGTATCGGAGCTTATGAATACGGTTGCATCTCTTACAAAACAGCTCGACCAATATCGCTCCGTCCGTGGGCAGCCTGAAAGCGGAAAATTGCAGTCTGAGAATATGGAGCTGCGCAAACAGAATAATATATTCAAATCAATCATAGAGCAGCATGGGCTTGGGCATCTGCTTGGCAGGACGAAAGATCAGCGGCAGACTCGGGATGCGCGCTGAGAAGCAGTGAGTACTGTGGGAATTTGATTGCGCAAGAGGGATGTGGGGCAAGTCCGCATCCCTCTTGTAATATTTGTTGAATTTTGGTTGTAGATATTTCGCATTTGCGATATAATAGGATAAATCTATTCTCAGCAAGGAGAAGCCAACATGAACGGTATGACGGCGAAAGAAGCCGCTGAAAAATGGAACATCACTCCTCGCCAAGTACAACTTTTGTGTGCGAAAGGACGGATACCCGGTGCGGTTCGTTTTGGCAACGCCTGGGTGATCCCTGCTGACGCGGAAAAGCCAAAGGATGGCCGCAGTGAAAAGACAAAGAAATAATCAATTAGGAGAGTGCGCGCATGATTACAGGCGAGCTTAAAAATAAAGTAGACAAGCTGTGGGAAATGTTTTGGACGGGTGGCCTCACCAACCCGCTGGATGTTATCGAGCAGATTACATATCTGATGTTTATCCGCGACCTTGACCAGACCGACAATACCCGCCAAAAAGAAAGCGGTATGCTGGGCATTTCATACACCAGCATTTTTGTGGGTAAGGAGCATTTGAAGTGGACTGTGCTGCGGGATAAACCTGCCGAGGCTATGTACCAAACCATGCAGGGAGAAGTATTTCCGTTTATCAAAGAGCTGAACGGGAACAGCGGCACCTATGCCAAATACATGGCCGACGCCATTTTCAAGGTGCCCACGCCCCAGCTCTTGGAGAAGATTGTTACCTCGCTGGATGATATGTATGCCTATATCGAAAAACTGCCGGACAAGCAGGACGCCCGGGGCGATCTGTATGAATACATGCTTTCCAAGCTGTCTACAGCGGGCACCAACGGCCAGTTCCGCACACCGCGCCACATCATCCGCATGATGGTGGAGCTGCTGGATTTGCAGCCGGGCGATACCATCTCTGAAATTAAGACTCGCTATTTAATACAAAGAAATGCGGCATAGGCACAAGGGTGTCGGGGTGTCGTTTAGGGTGTCGGTTTTGCAGAAAACCGGCTGTTTTTATATACAGGAGGATTTGAGATGCCTACAATAACCAAGAAGCAGTTAGAAGATTATGAGCAGCTGTGCCGAGACCGCAACAATGGTCGTCTGCTGACACCGGATGGCCTGCGTTTCATCTGCGAAGCCAATAACTATGACCCAAAAGCCATCGGTCGGCATTTCCTTGAGGTTCTGGCTAAAATACAGCAGCATTAGATTTATTCACACTTCGGTGGTATAATTTACTACGATGAAGAAACTGCGAAAGGAGCGTTTCAAGATGGACGATTACGTTAAAAAAGTTGGTCAGTCTATTGATGATGCGATAGATTTTTTCCTGAAAAGGATAAATGAAATAAGCGAAAACGGGCCGTACAGGAAGTCCAGAAAAATGCCTACCACATTTCCTATGTTGAAGCTCGGCAACGATGAGTTTTATGAATATGCGTATTTTGAACGAACATTGGAATGGTTTGTCCGTGATCTTCTGATCAACACGATTCTCCATGATTTATTTACTATCCACGGCATCGAATCAATGTGGCCGGATAATAAGAATTATGTTCGTTATAGCACCGAAGCTATCGAGGATGTTTTTCCTTTTGAATTTATTATTAACATCAACGGCAAGAAAATAGGTGTGCGTTACACTGGCCTTTGTGCTGGTGAAGCAACTGAATTGATGGAAAAATACGAGATTGAGAAAATCCTGCAAATCAAATGGGATGATAAGTTAACCAGTCGTGAGGACCAACAGGAAGAATATAATGTTGTTACACCGGCAGAATTTTTCGAGAATTACTTCTCGACAGCAGAATACGAGCTTTTTCTGTCAAAGGTATTGCCAGCGATAGAAGCAGCAAATAACGAAATTGGGTTTGAAACAATACCTCGGCTGTCACTGCGATACCTATCAAATTTCAAGGCAGATGTGAGCATGTTTTTAGGTAATGCAGCTTTTGACCAGATGCGTTTTCAGGTGTTGCCGGGCTCTAAAGAGAAGAAACCGTTGGCCAGTATGACTTTTTCTGCGGTTGACTATGAAATCATGAATAGGAATTTTCAGGAGAGAGGTCTGCATAAAGCGTTGCTTGGCACTGAGGGATTTGCGAAATGCTTTGTTACCGCAGAATATCAGTTTCAGGTTTTTAAACAGGGCCACAGCTTTGATTACACATCTGTTGTCTGCGGCTATCTCAAAGCCGTTGAACAGTTGCTTTTTAAATTATTGTTAATAAATCTTGACTTTCCGTCTCAGGACAAGCTTTGGATAAAGAAGAATAATTCTAACATACCAAAGTACAAATATATGCAGGATGTGACTGTACGACAGAATCCTATCACAAAAAAGCCACAGGTTGTTTTCGAACGTGACTTCAAAGACTACTTTGATATCACATTAGCACCGATGATTTGGTTTTTACATGATAATGTGAACGGCTGGGAAATCTCTGATGCAGGCCGATTAGTGATACATAGTTTTCTGTTGAACTTTGCAGCTGATTGCCGAAACGATCATTTCCACAAGGATAATATTGATGATTTCGGTGTGGTCTCTCGAATCAGAAATAATGCGATACTGATTATATATTTACTTCTTGGTGGGTATAAATTGACGGGAAGTCATCAGAACGACATTGTTGCATTAGGTATTGACGATGACTCCTTTGATAAAATGTATAAGAAGATTCAGGAATTGCCAAGAGGTATGAGTAAGTTTGTGGTATATTTTGAAGGTCAAAAGCCTATAAAAGCGTATCGTCATTATACGCAGGAACCAACAATCTATGATGATAATGGTTCTGTAGCTGCATCAAAAATCAGATTTGTAGCTGTTGATGAGTTCGGTAGTGACGAATATGATCGTGCAATGCAGGGAGAATACCGAGAAAGAGAATTTACCCTGAGAAAGGATAATATTCCGACGAAAATCAGTTATATAAATGGCCGACAGGAAGAAATTTTCATTGTTTGGTAAGGTTCGGAAGCTCTTTAGGCATTATGCGAATTGAAATTTCAGGGAAAATGTGATAAAATATTTAGCGACGTTGGGCAACATAGGCTACCATTTTGAGTCTTGGGACGTAAGTTCCGGAAAGGAGGTAGCTCTATGAACTATACAGTTGTTCTTGACTGGAAGTTTGCTGTTGCCCTTGGCGCAGCAGCTGTGGGCATCATCTTCGCTGTGAAGATGGACGCTGCAGATGCTAAAGAGGTGTCAATCCATGCGATTGATGCTTGCAAGGAATATGCAGTTGCCGTAACTGGCGACTGCTAATCCTTCCCAGACGTCAGGGCATGCAGTCTTCGGATTATGTGCCTTTTTTATATGAAAAAAGCGCCTCACTGCCGGAATCAAATCCAGTGGTGAGGCGTTTCTGCGTCTATGGGGTTATGCCTTTATTTCCTGACCGTGTTTGAAGGTGATGCGGATATCGTCTGCGCTGTAGACAGTGGCGTAATCCACCAGCGCATGCCAGTTTTCAGCGCTAAACTCGGTGAGTGTGCCCGGCAGCTTCTTAAAGGACTGGAGGAAGGCTTCAATGTCGGCTCGTTGCAGCTGCATCTGCTGGAGCTTGGCCATGACCGTCTCCAAGCGCTCCTTTGCAGTATCGAATCGGTGCGTCAGGCTGTCATAGCGTTTCTGGTATTCCGCTTGGTCGAGGGCAACATGGGCATTCTCGTAAATGCTCTGCTGTACCATATCCGAAATCAGCTGCGTTTCTTCCAGCAAGGTGGCCTGTTCCGTTTCCAGCTCGGAAGTGTCAAAGAGCAGTTCCACCATCTCGTGGCCATTGGCGATGACCTCGTCTTTGGTGGCCAGCAGCTTGTTTGCCGCTGACAGGAAAGCATTCTGGATGTCCTCATCCGTCAGGTGCGGCGTGGTGCAATGCTCGTCGTTATCGAATTTGTGATTGCATTGCCAGACGGTCTTGCGGTATTTGCTGTTGGAGTGCCAGACCTTTGAGCCGTACCAGCATCCGCACTGACCGCAGCGGATTTGCGAGGAGAATGCGTGTACGCTGCTGTGATAATTCTTGCCACGGCCACGCTTTGTCATTTCACGCTGGACCATTGCGAAAACATCCGGTGAAATAATGGCTTCGTGGTTTTCCTCTACGTAGTATTGCGGGATTTCGCCCTCGTTGACCTTAGTCTTTTTGGTCAGGAAATCCACGGTGTAGGACTTCTGCAGAAGTGCATCGCCTTTGTACTTCTCGTTGCTGAGAATGCTGCGGATAGTGGAAATGCTCCATTTATCCTTGCCGCCGGGGGTAGGAATTCCGTCGACGGTCAGTTGCTTGGCGATGCCGTGGTAGCTCATGCCTTGCAGGAACATGGCGTAAATGCGCTGCACGATAACTGCCTGCTCCGGGTTGACTACCAGATTTCCGTCCGGGCCACGGTCGTAACCGAGGAAGCGGTTGAATGGAACCGTGACCTTACCGTCTGCAAAGCGCTTTCTCTGGCCCCAAGTGCAGTTCTCGGAAATGCTGCGGCTTTCTTCCTGCGCCAACGAGGACATGATGGTTAGCAGCAATTCGCCCTTGCCATCGAAGGTCCAGATGTTTTCTTTCTCGAAATAAACCTCGATGCCTTTTTCCTTGAGCTGGCGAATGGTGGTCAGGCTGTCGACGGTGTTACGGGCAAATCGGCTGACTGACTTAGTAACAATCAGGTCAATCTTTCCGTCCAGAGCGTCGGCGACCATTCGCTTGAAGCCTTCACGATGCTTGGTGCTGGTGCCTGTTATGCCCTCGTCAGTGTAGACCTCCACAAACTCCCAATCGTCACGGCCCTTGATGTAGTTGGTGTAATAATCGACCTGCGCAGCGTAGCTGGTGAACTGGTCATCGTGGTCGGTGGAAACACGGGCGTATCCGGCCACACGGCGCTTTTTCTGCTGGTTGATTGGCGTTGCTGTAAATCTGGTCAGCGTCGCCGGTATTGTGGTTACTTTCTTTTGGACGACCAATGTTTCTCACTCCTTATCCTTTTCATATTTTCGCTCATGGCCTGTCTGCGCTCCTCGGTGTATTTGCCTTGCATGGAAGATTTGAATTTCTCCCTGCGCTCCGGTGTCCACGCTGTACCTTGGCGCTTGGTGTTGTACTGAACGCTTTCTTCCCGGCCATCGAAGAAGTGGAAGGTCAGCATCATACCGGCTGCGACCGAAATGCACTCGATTTGTTCTTTGAAGGCTTCCGCATCATGTTCGGCAAGGCCCATCACCGACGCAGTCAGCTCCTTGAGCCTGTCTTCACGAATGCCGGTGGTAACGCAGTCGCCGGAAGTCGGGCAGCGCCAATAATGCATCTTGCCGCCGTTGGCTGACTTGCTTGGCTGCGTGTTCCTACGGAAGGTGCTGCCGCAATGTTCACAGCGGATTCTGGTAGTAAATTCCGAGTAGCGACCGTCCGTGCCATTGGCCATATAGTTGCGCATCCACTCACGCTGGCGGTCTTTGTGTTCCTCCGTCCAGCAGTCCTTTTTGGCTGTGGATACCCATTCAATCTGGGAAACGGTACCGTCGTAGAAATGAAACTCCAGAACCTGACCGTCCAGCACCTGAATGGTGTCCACTCGCTCAAGGAAAATATCCTCGTCGAAATCTTCAAGGTCCAGTGCCGCAGCGCAGGCTTCTCGCAGCACACGCTCCGGGATGTCCTTGTTGGAGCAGCGGCCACCTTTTTTCTTCTGTGTGCCGCATCCCCAAACCACAATCGTGTCATCGTAGGTAGAAGTGTGCTTGGTGCGGTTGGCTCTCTGATTGCGTACATAACTGCATCCGCAGCGGCTGCATTTGAGCTTACTGGTAAAGCAGGTAATGTTCAGTGATTTGTTTGCGAAAGCGCCCAGCTCCTTGCGTCTTGCCATTTCAGCCTGCACATAATCGAAGGTTTCCTTGTCGATGATGGCTTCGTGGGTATCCTCAACATAGAACTGCGGCAGCTCGCCACGGTTCTTTTTTCGCTTTTTGGTCAGCGGGTCCTCGATGTATTCCTTCTGCAGCAGAAGGTTCCCGGTGTAGGTGATGTTGGTAAGAATGACCTTGATATTGGAATCCACCCAGCGGCATCCGTCTCTGGTGGTGATGCCTTCGGCGGCAAATTCACGCTCGGTCTCAAGGCGGGACTTGCCATCGAGGAAGTTCTGGAAGATGCGGCGTACAATGGCGGCTTCCTCCGGGACAATGACCAGCTGGTCGCCTTCCCAACGGTAACCGTAAATTCGGAAGTGGCCGTTGGGGATGCCTTGCTCCATGCGTTTTCTGGTTCCCCATTTTACATTGTTGCTTAGGCTGATGATTTCTTCCTGTGCAAAAGAGGCCAGCAGCGTCAGCATGACCTCGCCATCGCCAGACAAGGAATTGATGCGCTCTTTTTCAAAACGGACCTCAATGCCCAGCTCCTTTAAGTGGCGGACGGTTTCCAGAAGGTCTACTGTATTTCTGGCGAAGCGAGAGATGGACTTGGTAAGAATAATGTCGATTTTCCCGGCCTCGCAGTCAGCAAGCAGTCGCTGAAATTCTTCTCTGTTTGTCTTAGTGCCTGTTATGCCATCGTCAGCGTACACACCGGCATATTCCCATTCCGGGTTGCTCTGGATCAGTTCGCTGTAGTAGCTGACCTGAGCTGATAAAGAGTGCTGGAGGCGCTCACTTTCCATTGAAACTCTGGCGTAAGCGGCGACCTTCTTGCGGGTCGGCAGCGCAGGCATCAATGGCTCGATTTTGTTGATTTTTCGCATAAAATCAGCTCCTTTCCGCTACTATATATCACTCTAAAAGCGACTATTATCAAGTTATTTCTGCGAATAATGTACCCAATAATGGCCTGTATTTTTCCAGCATTTTTGTATCAATTATGGCGTATTGCTCCTCGGTGATGAGGCCCTTTTCCAGCATACTTTTGAAGAGATTCATGCTGGCCTGATAGAGCTTTTCACGCTCGAACTGTTCCTCAGTCATGGCGTTCACCACCTTTGGAACGGTCAGCAATGTAGCAGTCGTGAGAGCAGTATTTTCTGTGGTTATTTCCGTAGGCCGTGAATGGCTTCCCGCAGCAGGCGCAGGTGAAGGAATAAAAGGCTTTACGGTTGACCTTGTCCAGATGGGTGTTCCACCAGTGAGTGCGGCAGGCATCGGAGCAGAACTTCACAGGCTTGCGGCCCGGTGTCTGCGTCAGAGGTTTGCCACAATTGCGGCAGCAGTTCGGTTCCGGTTTTTCTTCTATATGCACAGCCGCTCTGGTGCCGGTCAGATTGCTTCTGCGGCAGAAGGCGGACACTTGGTTTTTCGTCAGGCCCAGAGAGGAAGCGATGGTGGCGTACCCGTATCCGTCCTGTCGTAATTTTATGATTTGCTGTTTCTGTTCGTTTGTCATAGCGACCTCCATTTCTGAGGCCCAAAGGGTTATCCTCACTCCCTTTTGGAGATGGGAGAGCCGTTTTGACGAACTTACGCATAAAAAAACAGGGCCTGCCGGAAGAAATCCAACAGACCCTGAACGAACTTATATGATTTTTGCGTAGTCAAGGGAGATCCAGCCAGCGCCGGATTTCAGCTTGCCCCATTTGGTAGCGCCTTCACCATCCGACTCCGCTACGATGGTAAATACACCAACACCGGTGAACTGACCAGTTTTGATGTAGTTGGTGCCGGGACCTTTACGGATGTTCAGATTGGCGATGCTGATGCGGACACGGTAAGGTTCAAAAGAAGCAGTCTCGGTTTTGGTTTCCGTCTTGGCAGCAGAAGGAGCGTAGACCACATTCCCGTCATTATCGAAAACGGAATAACCCGTGTTTTCATCGGCCTTTGCTTTGGCATTGGCCAGAACACGGTAAGCACCCAGCTGGGACTTGCTGTCCTTCCATGTTTTACGCACACGGTAATAACCAGAGGTCAGCTTTTCAGGATAGCTGACAGTGTCGCTTTCCGGCTGCGCAGTCTCGATTCCCATAGCGGCCTTGACTGCCTTGCGGAAGCTGTCCATCGTATAGCCCATTCCCAGCTGTTTCCAGAGATGTTCCGGGTCACCATGATTGCTCGCGATACCACGCTTGTAACCTTCCGCATGGCTCACAATCACGCCATCAGCGGTCGGGTCAAGGTTATATTCCTTACAAAGATACGCAAACAGCTCCACAGCTGCCTCATAGGTACGTTTGGCCACAGCCTTTGCAGTTGCCGTATCGGAGCAGGTAAAGGTGGCACCGCCGGTGTACTTGATGCAAGCAGGCTCACACATTTCCACGCCGATATGGGTGTTGTTGGAGCTGCCGCCGCCATGCCAGCCACGATGGTTCCAAGGCAAGGTCTGGTATACGGTACCGTCGTTGCCATCGATGAAACCGTGGACGCAGGCACGGTCGTAGCTTTCGCTGTTCCAGTTCTTAATGAAAACCGCAGCGCTGGGCTGAGGACAGCCAACGGAGTGGAGCATCAGACCCTTTACCGTGATTTTCTTCCCGGCAGTATAGCACGGGTTCTTTGTCAAAATCGATTCAACCAATTTCATATTATTTGTCCTCGCTTTCTGTGTTTTCAGCTCGGTCATGGAGCTGCTCCAAGATGTCCTTCAACTTTTCCGGGATAGGTAGGCCAAGGTGGGCCGCATTCTCCAGAAGGGATACACCTTCATTGGAAAGGTAGAAGAAAATGACTGCGGTTCTCAAAACGGAACCGGTGCCGACCACTTCCACATCGATGATGTTGGCAATGCCCACAAGAGTGAAAATCAGAACCTTGCGGCAGATGCCTTTGAAGCCGACAGAGCTGGACAGGTTCTTGTCCACGATGGCGCACATAACGCCGGTGAGATAATCCACCACTACAAAGGCAAGCAGTGCGTACAGAAGTCCGTCACAGCCTCCCAAGAAGTAGCCGAGCCAGCCGCCAATGCCTGCAAAGACGAACTGAATGGTTGTCCAGAATTCTTTCATAGTGAAAATCCTCGCTTTCATAAATTTTTGAAAAACAAAATGGCTGCTCAATCGGACAACCATCTGTTGATAAAGTATTTAAGGCTGTTCATCCTCAATATTTGTGATTTTGGCCATGTAATAAACCTGTCTGAGCGTTCTTGGAAACAGCACATCAGGGTTATTGATAATAAGATAGAGCCACGCAGAAGATACAACACTCTCCCAAACATGAAACTCCCACGGAAGTGTACCATAGGTGGCAGTGGTATATATCACTCCTCCGGAACTGCCGTTGCATTCCTGCAGGCGAATACACTCATCCACATAGAACTTTGCCTCATCTGCGCGACCTAACATAAGAGCAAGTGCAGCATATCCCAACGTACCCTCTGTCCACACAATGTCCGGTGCACCTGCATAATCAGCTGTTCTGTCACTGTAAGGCTTGAAACCTGAAAAAGTGCCATTGGATGAATAGGTCATGTTGTAATAGTCCGTTTCGGAACTCATGACGATTTTCTTATCCGTGGTAAGATAAACCTCGCAGGCTGTATCAAGGCAGGTTTTAGCACAATCTGAATGCACTACAGAAAAAATGAGCATTCCTGCCCAAGTTGTGCAGTCCAATGCCCATGCCTCATCCGGTTTGCCGCCGTTGATGCCTTGATAAAATCTGCCGTTCTCAGAGTCATAGCATTTTAAGAACAACTGGTCACGAACCAGTTCCGCTGCCTCTTTGTATTTCTTCTTTTTCAACACAAGGGCGCAACCTTCCAATGCCTGCAGAGAGGAGCATTGATGCTCTACCGAACACCACTCAATCTCCACGTCGGTATAGTTGTAATCATTGTCATAAACACCATAGCCGCCTCGGAGAAGACCGTAACGAGGGTCATCCTTATTGGTTACTTGGCGAGATAACAGCCAACTGCCTCCTTTTTCTAACATCTCAATCCATTCAGCGGTTTTATCTTTACCGTCAGTTCTTGTAAGCAAAGCATAACAAATTCCCCAGACAACCCATCCCATTGCTCCGGTACGAACATAATCGTGAAATAACTTCCCGATATAAATGTCATAGGAGAAATTCCAACTACCGTCTGTATTCTGGTCTAACATCAGTCGGTGTAGCATTTCATCCACGATGTCCCAATCACCAGAGGTGGCAAACACCAACAGCGCAAGACCCACATCATATGACCATGTACGGGAGTTCAGCATATATCCGTATGCACCCAGAGCAGTGTTACCTTCTTTGCTGAATTGCGGGTCACCCTCCGGTATCAGAAACGAAGCCGGGTATCGATACCACGCATCATAGCCGCTGCCCGTTGCTCCCACTGTAATTTCAGTATTCACATCATGAATGCGAACAATCTTCTTTCCTGTAAAAGACTGCGGAAACGCAATATATCCCATAGGCATCACCTCCCGATGGAACAAGAATCAATCGTTGTTCCTTCATAATTATAAGTAGTCAGCGTAATCTGATTTGCGGTAATATCCATGACCGTATACATCGGTTCATTCTGCTCTATGACAACCTCATTCCATTCGGCAGAAGGATTGTCCGGCACATGGTATTTTGAACCTGTGCAGGT
>RZZW01000007.1 GCA_009929695.1 Clostridia bacterium | reverse complement strand
ATGATTTTTGTGTCACTATTTGAGCACGAGGGCAAGTAGACAAGAAAATAGTCAAGCCCGAGACAAATTTCTTTTTGTCTCGGGCTTGACATTTGGGTGGTGCGGATAGCAGGACTTGAACCTGTATGACCGTGAAGTCACTAGAACCTGAATCTAGCGCGTCTGCCAATTCCGCCATATCCGCAGAATGGTCATATTTTATCACGGTTTGGGGCTGTTGTCAAGTAGAGGTTGAGATTTTTCTTGCGTGTTAAAATGAATGTTCAGGCGTTTTTTAACATTGCTCCCTATTTTATCGCTGATTTTCGTCATAAGTAAACCGATAGTCTTTAGGAATATTGCTCTGTCCTCCTCGGGCAGGCTTGTCATTGCCTGAACGCTTGCTGCCATTGAGGACAGTGAATTTTTTGAAAATTCACTCACGGTATCGCAGTTGCTCGCGAGCAAAACGTCGAAAAGCGTGTCGACAAACCGCTTTCGCTGGTCGTTATCCATTTCGCTTAACCAGTCCTTAAGTGAGGCGTCGAACAGCTTTGCGCCTGTGTCCATGTCGTCGGCATACACAAATTTTGCGCCGAGCGCCTGCCACGAAATGCCGTCGTGCTGAAGCATTCCCGTCTGGCTGCTCTTGATAACGGTGTACTCCTCCTCGTGCTCTAGCAGCATTCCGATGACAGACGACTGCGGCACAATTGTAGTTATCTTGCTTTGAACAGCAATATATCCCTCATCTTCTAGCATTTTCTTGTTAAAGCCCGGGCCGTCGAGGTTATATACGCTTAAAATTTGCTCGCGCACGGCTGCTGAACACTTTGCCGCCGAATATACGGCGAGGTTTCCGCCCTTTGAATGCCCACAGATGCGCAGCTTTTTGCCGCTGTCCGCACCCACCTTTTCAAGATATTTCAGCGCCGCGCACTGCGACGGAACAGGCATTATGAAGGACATATTGAAGTCCTCCTTCCAACCTATAATCGTGTCGTCAGTGCCGCGAAACGCCACCTGAATTGAGTTGTCATAATCAAGATAAAGGCACACCGCCGCAAACTGCTCTTCGCGGCTCACATTGACATCATTTTGATAATTATACATTTTTATGCTGCCAAACCGCACGCTTTCGCCGGCTGACTTTAGAACGATTGGCGCAAGATGTATAAATGATTTATCTTTTTGCACCTCTTGCATAGTGTGAGCTTCAAAATATTTTTCGGCGGCTTCGCGCACAGTTATACCCTCTGTAAAAAAGTCGTCCATTATTACATATGATATATAGGCAAAAACGAGCTGATCGACCTCATTTACGGGCGAATTTTCAAACGAAATGTCTCCGCGCCACATTAAATAATCAAGCATATTAGACATAGAGCCGCCTCCGATTACTATTTCTTACGTTTATTATAAGTCATAGTAGGAGAAAAGACAAGCATAAGCAAAAGGTAAATGCACACAAAAGCCACGCCCGCGGTGCAGGTGCGCACGAGAAGCGACGTGGCGGCGTAGGACGAGCGTATGAACAGCAACCACACCGCCCCGACAGTCGCCACTGACAGCAAAATCGGCTTTAGCAGCCACTGCCTTACGTTTATGCGCATTCGTGCCGTCGACAAAAGGCAGCGCAAATTTAAAAGACCTGTGAACATATTGCTGGCGAGCATTATTATGAGGAAGCCCTCCATGCCTTATTTTGGCACAAAAAGCCATATTAAAATAATGCGGGCAATACAGTCAATAACCGTGTAGCGGAACGTTGCGCTCTGCTTGTCGATGCCCTTTAAAATGCCGTCTACCATGCTTTCGAGATACATTATAGGCGTCATTGGCGCGAGCACGCAGAGAAAAAAGCCTACCTCGGTGCTTTTGTAGAGCACATGACCTATGTCGTAGGCAAAGAGCCAGAACAGCGCCGCAGACGGTATCGACGCAGCTAGGGTTATGCTTAAAATGCGAGACAAAAGTCCATGTAGCGCTTTTTCGTCGTGCTTGATCCACGCCTGTGTGACGTCCGGCAAAAGGAGCGTCGAAACGGTAACGATTATCGAAAACGGAAAGAACAGCACAGGCATTGCCATGCCGCGCAACGAGCCGTACTGTTCAAGCGCCGAGTTGTATGAGCCGGAAAACGCGGCGAGTGTCTGCGGCACAAGCACATTTTCAAACGTGTGCAGCGCGCTTGTGACGTACTGATTTGCGGACATCGGCAAAAGGCACAGGAGCGTGTTTTTGAGCAGGTGCTCGTTTTGCGATTTTTGCGGTTTTACGCCCTTCATTTCGCGCTTATAGCAGAGCGTCATGTATATCCAGCTTAGCGCCTCGCTGATGGTGTTGCCCGCGACGACGGCGCAGCACGCTGTGACCATGTCGTCGGTGCCGATTTTTGCGAGGAGCAGTGCCACAGCGCCGATGCGGACGGCTTGCTCGCCTATTTGCGCGATGGCGTTTGGTTTAACGTTGCGCACAGCCATGTAGTAGCCGCGTATGACGGCGCTGACGGCCATAAAAGGCAGACTGGGCGCGAGGATTTGCAGTGCTGGCGCGGCGTGCGCGTCGCCAAGCCAATACTGCGCGGCGGGATATGCTGCAAAAAACAGCCCAAACGCCGCGCAAAGACCGGTAAAAAGTGACAACGCAAGCAGCACGCGCATGGCGTGGCGGGCGCTTTGCTTATTTTCAAGCGCGGCAACGGTGCGCGTGGTGACGGCCGAAAGCCCTGCTGTAGCGAGGGTTACGGCGAGGTTATACACAGTAAAAACAAGCTGGTACAAGCCAATGCCCGCCGCCCCGATTTCGGCGGCGATATACACGCGGAAAATCATGCCGGCTGCACGCAGCAGCAGCCCCGTGGCTGTCAGTATGGCCGCATTTTTTAAATGAAAGCTTTTTGCCACAGTACCACCCCATGTGAATATATGCTGCGGTAATGAATTTTAGGACGGCGCGAAGAGAAAAGAGAAGAAAGAAGAAAGAAAAGTTAATGTGTGATTGCTGCGGTGTCACATTCTACCGGCTTGAAGTTTCCTGTCATTCTGAGCGCAGCGAAGAATCTTAAAACCTACGATAACGCGCAAAAGATTCTTCGCTGCGCTCAGAACGACAAGGTGTAGTACCCATTAGAATGTGATGCGCGCAGGCATCACTCCTTAACTCTTCTCTTTTCTTTCTTCTCTCTTCTCTCGCTTGTCGTTCTCCCCTTTTTATGCTATACTATCTACATATATTCTGCGTTTGGGAGGGCTTTTGATGAGTCTTGATTTTGTTATTGAGGGTTGTTTGCCGATGATAATATCGGTGCTTGAGCTGATGGGCATTTTTGTTGTCACCTGGAGCGCTCTGCACGCGTTTTGGGAATATTTGATGAACACCTTTTGCTCTAAATGCTATAATTTGCAGTTTGAGCTTGCGAACGGGCTTGCCATTGGGCTTGAATTTAAAATGGCGGCGGAGATACTGAAAACAGTGCTTGTGCGGCAGATGAGCGAGCTTTTAATTCTCGGCGCTGTAATCATTTTACGTGCGCTTTTGAGCCTGCTCATTCATTTTGAAATAAAGGCAGAAAAGAGTAAACCCGATGAACAATGACGGCTTTATAATGCCAAAAAAGAGGCTTGTGTGGGCACTTTTGGCGGTTTTTGCCGTGCTGATACTCGGCTTTGCAATGCTGCTTCGCACAGATTTGCGCAGAGCGAAAAGCGTTGACCCCGCCGCCTACACAGAGACGCTCACCGGCAGCTTTAAATATCTTTGCGAGGTGTCGCACACCGGCGGTGCGGCGGTTTTCAGCGGATGGGCGCTTGTTGAGGGCGAAAAATTTGAATCGGTAGACACTCGCGTTGTGCTTTATAATGCCGAGGATGGCGTGTATCTTGAAGTTCCGACGACAATGTCAGACCGCCCCGACACTCGCGAGACGATAAACGACGGCATAAACTACGCATTTGGCGGCTTTTATGCGTTTTTGACAGACAAGCAGCTAAAATATCCGCTTGAAAGCTATGAAATCTGCATCGCGTTTCGCTCAAACCGCCACAACGCGCTTGTGCGCACAGGGCAGTTTGCGGAGGTGACGGCATGAACACACTCAGAAATCGCGCAAAAAGCCCATACGCAGCCGTATTTTTACTGTGGGTTTTCCTATTTATTTGCCATTTAAAATTTTTGATGGTAGGCGGCGACGAGGAATTTTTCGGGGCTGTCATAACAAATTCAGACCTTTTGACATTCTCGATAAAGGAGTATCAAACGTGGTCGTCGCGGCAGATTTTAGAGCTGTTTGAATGCATATTCGGCTGGCTGCCAAAGCTTGTGTGGCGCATTGTAAACCCGCTTGTGGCAGCGCTTTTGGCGGCGTGCATGGCAAAGGCGACGGGCGCTGACAAAAACCGCGAGGCGTGTTTTCTTTTATGCGGGCTCATAATAATTTACCCGTGGGAGACGCTTGCCGACGCGGGGTGGATATCGACGACGCTTGTATATTTGTGGCCTGCGGCGTTTGGGAGCCTTGCGCTTTTGCCGCTTTTGAACGCTCTGCGCGGCGAAAAAACGCCTAAATGGCTGTACATAGCGGCTATTCCCGCAATGCTTTACGCGTGCAACATGGAGCAATCGCTCATATTTATATTGCTTTCATTGATTTGCGGCATTCTTTATATCATTATTATTCAAAAGCGTGTGCCGAAATATCTTATCTCACAGGTGATAATCGCGCTGCTTATGCTCACCTACACGTTGACTTGCGTCGGAAACACGATGCGGACAGAGGTTGACGCGTCAAATTATTTTCAGAATTTCAAGATGCTGTCGCCGCTTTCAAAGTTTGAAATGGGGCTGTCGTTCACACTTTCGCAGGTGATTTACAAGCGCAGCTATGTGTTTTTATTTTTCACACTCATACTTATGCTCGCCGTTTTTTGCAGGCACAAAAGCGTTTTTCACCGCATAATAGGCGCTGTGCCGTTTGCGGTTACTGCGGTGCTTGGGACGTATCAAAAAATCACGCTGTCGATTTTTCCCGCGCTGTCGTTTTTCACGGACAGCTACACGGGGCAAGGCATGATAAATTTATCTAATTGCAGCATTTTGACGGCGTATATTCCGATGCTGCTGCTCTACGGCGTTTTTGCGCTGTGCGTTGTCGATTTATACCTCATTTTCGGGCATACACCGAAGTCCCTCGCAACGATTTTAGTGTTCGGCATAGGGCTTGGCACGCGTGTGGCGATGGGCTTTACGCCGTCGATAGGCATTTCGGGCGGCAGAACAGGGCTGTTTTTTGCGCTCGCGTGCATAGGCGTTGCGGTGGCGGCGTATATGACAATTCCCAAACGCGCCAAGATCAAGTACGCATTTCTCCCCTTTTTCGCGGCGTATCTGCTGCTTCAAATGTATTCGACGTTTGAGATGTAGATAATTAAAAAAAATCGTGTACTTTTCAAAATTTTCTCTTGACAAATCTATTTAAATGGTGTTTAATGATTACAAATCACAAACCGATGAAGCGGAGATTAAACCGTCAGCGCATCCACAGAGAGCCTTTGGTGCTGGGAATAAGGCGAAAAGCGAGACGGCAAATGGACCGCAGAGGGCAGGGTGAAAAGCTTTTGCTTAGTATCCTCTGACGCAAGCCGGCGTTATTTGGCAGAAAATGTGTTGGCATTTTCGTAGAGGTGGCTGCGCTGTGCGCGGCAATCAAGGTGGTACCGCAGACGTATTTATACGCCTGTCCTTGTTTTTAGGCAAGGACAGGCGTTTTTTGTGTTAAATCAGCCGACACGCGGCTTATTTATATTTTTATTTTTGGGAGGAAAAGTATATGAAAAAGATAATTGCTATTGTTCTATGCGCTGTTTTGGCTGCGTCCGCGCTTGCGGGCTGCGGCAGCGCTTCAAGCAGCGTAAGCGCCGTATCGGCGAGCGCCGAGAACGCGAAGGCTGTCAAGGTTGGGCTTATTCAGCTTGTGCAGCACACCTCGCTCGACGAAATAAGCGACGCTATTAAGGCGGAGCTTGCCGCAAAAGCAACGGAAAACAAAATCACAATCGACATTGATTACCAAAACGCACAGGGCGACATGACGACGATAAACACAATTTGCCAACAGTTTGTGGCAAATAAGGTTGACCTTATAATCGCCATCGCGACGCCCGCCGCACAGGGCGCTGCCGCCGCGGTTGACGGCACAGATATTCCGGTAATTTTTTCAGCGGTTACAGACCCCGTCGCAGCCGAGCTCGTCGCCTCATTTGACGCACCCGGAGGCAACATCACAGGCACATCGGACGCGATACCTGTTGCAAATATTTTTGACCTCGCAAAAGAGCTGACACCCGAAGTGAAAAAATTCGGCTTCATCTATAACACTAGCGAGGTCAACAGCGTTTCAGTTATAGCCGAGGCAAAGGCGTATCTTGACGCCGCGGGCATCGACTACACAGAGAGCGCCGTCACAACATCGGGCGACGTACAGCTTGCCGCACAGAATTTGCTCGGCGACTGCGACGCGGTGTTTGCGCCTATTGACAACACCGTCGCGAGCGCGATGTCGGTGCTTTCGGACGAAGCAATCAAGGCGGGCAAGCCTGTCTACTGTGCGGCTGACAGCATGGTTGCAGACGGCGGCTTTGCTTCCGTTGGCGTAAACTACACAAACCTCGGCACGCAGACAGCCGATATGGCGATTAAGGTGCTCACAGGCACAGCGCCCGCCGACATCCCTGTTGAGGTTTTGAAAGAGAAAAACATTGTTGTAAACGACGAAACCGCCGCGGCGCTTGGCATCGACGTTTCAAAATACGCGAAATAAGCATTTTAAAAAGGAGCACTCATGAGCTTAACTGTTTTGCAGGGCGCTGTCGAGCAGGGGCTGATATACTCACTCGTCGCACTGGCGCTGTATATCAGCTACCGCACGCTTGACATTGCCGACCTAACCACCGACGGAACGTTCGCGCTCGGCGCGGCGTGCTCGGCTATATTCACCGCCAACGGACACCCTGTGCTTGGGCTTGTTATGGCAATCGCAGGCGGCGCAGTGGCGGGCTTTGTGACCGCATTTTTGCAGACAACATTTGGCGTACTGCCGATTTTGGCGGGCATAATCACGATGACAGGGCTGTATTCCATAAACCTGATGGTCATGGGAAACAAGGCAAATCTTCCGATTTTGAAGGCCGACAACGTGTTCACGTATGCTGAACGTGTGTTTGGCGCAGGCTTTGGCAAGCTGATTTTGGCGCTCGTTATCGTCGCTATTATCTCCGCCGCGCTTGTGTGGTTTTTGCGCACGCGTACAGGGTTAAGCTTGCGCGCGACGGGCGACAACCGCAGCATGGTGTCTGCGTCGAGCATAAATCCGGCGCTTATGACAACGCTGGGGCTGTGCCTTGCGAACGCGCTAACGGCTTTATCAGGCGGGCTTATCGCGCAATATCAGAAGTTTTCGGACGCGACGCTCGGCACCGGCATGGTGGTTATCGGGCTTGCGAGCCTCATAATCGGCGAGGTGTTTATCGGACGCAAAAGCGTTCTGCGCGGCGTGCTTGCGGCGGTGCTCGGCGGCGTTATTTACCGCATAATCATCGCGGCGGCGCTGTCGGCAAAGGTGAACGCGAATAATCTCAAGCTTATCTCTGCGGTGATAGTCGCGGTGGCAATCTGCTACCCTGCTGTGCGCGCGAAGCTTGCGTTTTATCGCATGAGAAAGGGCGGTGCGGCAAAATGAGCAAAATGCTTGAAATAAACGGCATATCAAAAACGTTTTTCCCCGGCACGGCCAACGCGAAAAAGGCCATAGAGAACTTTTCAATGACGCTTGAAGCGGGCGATTTTGTTACGCTTATCGGCAGCAACGGCGCGGGCAAATCGACACTTTTCAACGCGATTGCGGGCGTTTATTACCCAGACAACGGCAAAATTTTTCTCGACGGCAAGGACATAACGTTTTTGCCCGAATACAAGCGCAGCTCGCAGATTGGGCGAATGTTTCAAGACCCTGTCGCGGGCACTGCGCCGCACATGACTATTGAGGAAAACCTTGCGCTAGCGTATTTGCGCAGCGTCAAGGGCGCAAATCCGTTCATGACTATAACGAAAAAAGACAAGGCGTTTTTCAAAGAAAAGCTTGCGGAGCTTGGGCTTGGGCTTGAGGACAGATTAACGATGCCGGTGGGCTTGCTTTCGGGCGGGCAAAGACAGGCGTTGACGCTGCTCATGGCGACGCTCGTCACGCCAAAGCTGCTGCTTTTAGACGAGCACACAGCTGCGCTCGACCCCGCGACAGCCGAAAAGGTGCTTGAACTTACCCGCAAAATAGTTGCTGAAAATAAAATCACCTGCATGATGGTTACGCACAACATCACAAACGCCCTAGAGCTCGGCAACCGCACCATGATGATGCACGGCGGCAGTGTGGCGTTTGAACTTACAGACGCGGAACGCAAAAACATGACAGTGGAGCAGCTTTTAAAGCTCTTCAAAGAAAAAACTAGCACCGCACTCGATACAGACAGGATATTGTTTTCGTAGTTGTATCCATACGAAACCACGGCGGCGGACGCTATGTATGGCATCCCTGCATTCCCGCAAGGTGCGTAGGGCAAGGGCTCTGCTCTTGCCGCCGCAACCGATTACTGTAAGTAACGGCAAGAGCAGAGCCCTTGCCCTACAATTTATATTTATTATAAAACACAAAAAATCCGCAGCCAATTGGCTGCGGATTTTATTTGAGTTTAAATTACTTAAGCTCGATTTTTGCGCCGGCATCTTCAAGCTTCTTCTTGATGTCTTCTGCATCAGACTTGGAAGCAGCTTCTTTAAGTGTCTTCGGTGCGTTGTCAACGAGGTCTTTTGCTTCTTTAAGACCGAGGCCTGTGACTTCTTTAACTGTCTTGATGACAGCCATTTTGTTTGCGCCGACTTCTGCGAGAACAACGTCAAACTCTGTTTTCTCTTCAGCAGCGGGTGCAGCGGCGGCGGCAACTGCTACGGGAGCAGCGGCTGTGACGCCAAATTCTTCTTCGATTGCTTTAACAAGGTCATTCAGTTCAAGAACTGTGAGGGTTTTTACTTCCTCTACGATAGCTTTAATATCAGCCATTGTTGTATCCTCCAAAATAAGTTAATTTAAAATTGTGATTGTTCAAGCTGCAAAATTATGCAACTTCTTCTTTTTGGTCTGCGACTGCTTTAAGCGCAACGGCAAGACCACGCAGGTTGCCCTGCAATGCGGAAAGGAGCATGGAGAGCAAGCCCTCGCGGCTCGGCAGGTTTGCAATGGCTTTAACGCCTTCTGCATCCATAACTGTGCCGTCCATGTAGCCTGCTTTGATATCGAACTTACCCTTTGAAGCCTCAGCAAATTTGTTGAGGATACGCGCGGCAGCCATCGGATCTTCGCCTGTTACAACGGCAAGAGCTGTAGAACCTGTAAACGCATCTGTAAGACCTTCGACATCTGTGCCTTTGACGGCAAGACGGAGCATCGTGTTTTTGATTACTGAATACTCAACGCCCTCTGCACGCAGAGAAGCGCGAAGCTTTGTGTCGTCAGAAACGCTGATACCGTTGTAGTTTACAACAACGCCTGCTTTAGAAGCAACGATTTTTTCCTTCAAAGCTGCAACAAGTTCTTGTTTTTCGCCTAATACTTTTTCACTTGGCAAATTGTTTCACCTCGTTTCGGTTTGGTTTGAATTTACATATACAAAAAGCCTCTTTCCCTTGCGAGAAAGAGGCAAAATAAACAAGTCATTTTACGTTTCTCGGCAGGCGGACTAAAAGCCCTTATGCAATGCACCTGCTGTCTTAAAAACAGCATAATTATTATAGCACACTTTTAATGTGCTGTCAAGCGATTATTGACCACCGAATTTGGCAGCGTTAAGCTTAACGCCGGGGCCCATTGTCGGGGCAACTGTTGCGCTCTTGATGTACTGGCCTTTTGCCGCGGCAGGCTTTGCCTTGACAATGGCGTCCATAAGAGTTGCAAGGTTCTTCTCGAGCTTTTCAGAGCCGAAGGATGCCTTGCCGATGGGGCAGTGAATGATGTTGGCTTTGTCGAGACGATACTCGATTTTACCTGCTTTGGCTTCTGTTACAGCGCGGCCGAGGTCGGGTGTAACTGTGCCGGCCTTCGGGTTAGGCATAAGGCCGCGGGGGCCTAGAACCTTACCTAGACGGCCAACCATGCCCATCATGTCAGGTGTTGTGACGAGGACGTCAAAGTCTGTGAAGCCCTCGTTCTGGATTTTTGCGATGAGGTCGGCTTCGCCAACCATCATTGCGCCTGCTTCTTCAGCAGCCTTTGCAGCGTCGCCCTTGGCGATGGCAATAACGCGAACGTTTTTACCTGTGCCGTTAGGAAGTACAACTGCGCCGCGAACCTGCTGGTCAGCATGGCGGCTATCGACGCCGAGACGAACATGAAGCTCGATTGTCTCGTCGAATTTGGCTTTTGCAGCCTTGCAGCAAAGCTCGAGAGCTTCGTTGCTGTCATAAAGTTTTGTACGGTCGATGAGCTTCGCGCTCTCGACATAATGTTTACCGTGTTTCATCAATAATCCTCCTGTGGTAAATCGGAAATTTCCTCCCACTGATGGCGGGTGTTATGCAAATCAATCAGCTACTGTTACGCCCATGCTGCGGCATGTGCCTGCAATCATGCTGATTGCGGTGTCGATGTTTGCAGCGTTAAGGTCGGGCATTTTTGTTTTTGCGATTTCTTCAAGCTGTGCGTGTGTGATAGAACCGATTTTGGTTTTATTGGGCACGCCGGAACCGCTGTCGACGCCAAGAGCCTTTTTGATAAGGACGGCCGCGGGCGGTGTTTTTGTGATGAAGCTGAACGAGCGGTCTGCATAAACGGTGATAACTACCGGTATGATGTAACCGATGTCCTTTTGTGTGCGCTCATTAAATTCTTTCGTAAACGACATAATGTTTACGCCGTGCTGACCAAGCGCTGGGCCAACTGGTGGTGCCGGTGTAGCTTTACCGGCCGGGATCTGGAGCTTAATATACCCCGTTACCTTCTGAGCCATTGTAAATACCTCCAAAATAGTGTGGTTAATTGCGGACGCCGCCCGTATGGCGGTGCCTCCCACGAGCATATCTATTCTAAATACGCTCTATTAAAACCGCATGCGGTTTTAACCAAAGTGATTAGAGCTGTGTCACCTGAGTGAAATCAAGCTCGGCGGGCGTCTCGCGCCCGAACATGGATACCTTGACCTTGACCTTGCGGTTTTCAAGGTCAAGCGCCTCGACATTGCCGACAAAGCCCGCGAGCGGACCCTCGGTAATCTGGATGCTTTCGCCGACGCTGAAATTGACCTCTGAGGTGTGAACTTCAACGCCGAGCTTTTCGACCTCTGCGTCAGACAGCGGAAGAGGCTTTGTTGTAGAGCCGACAAACCCCGTTACGCCGCGCGTGTTGCGCACGATGTACCAGCTTTCGTCGGTGACTATCATCTTGACAAGCACATAGCCCGGAAAGAGCTTATGCTCGACCTCGCGCTCCTTGCCGTCCTTAATCTCTGTGACCATCTCGACAGGAACCTTGATATCCTGTATCAAGTCCTGCATACGCCTGTTTTCAACGGCGGTGGCAAGGTCTTGAGAAACCTTGTTTTCGTAGCCTGAATAGGTATGAACAACATACCATCTTGGCTGGTTGTCTCTATCTTCCAAATTTGCGCCCCGCTTTCTTTGTTAAAATCAGACTGCTGTTTTAAGTAGCAGACCAAGGATAAAGCCAAACAAACTGTCGAGAAGGAAAATGAGGACAGCCGCAACAATAACAACGACAAGGACAACGAGAGCGTTGTTGATTATCTGTTTTTTGCTGGGCCATACTACCTTCTTCATCTCGCTGGCTGTATCACGAAAATACTTGGCTATGCGTTTGAAGAAGTTTTTGACTTTAGTAAAAAAGCCAACCTTTTTCTCTGATTTCTCTGCCATTGTGTTCCGCCTTCCTTACTTCGTCTCGCGGTGAAGCGTATGCTTTTTGCAGAACTTGCAATACTTCTTCATCTCTAAACGGTCAGGGCTGTTCTTCTTGTTTTTCTTTGAGTTGTAGTTGCGCTGTTTGCACTCTGTGCAAGCAAGTGTGATTTTGGTTCTCATGCTTCGGCACCTCCATTAAAACGGTTAATAAGCCTCCCTCACAAGCAGGCAGCGTATAAGGGCTTGTCCCTCTAAAAAATGCGCACAAAAAAAGACCTGCAAAAGAGGTATACTTATCATATCACATATCTAAGCTGATAGTCAAGCAGTTTTTTTGCTGTGTATACTTTTATTTTATTGCGCTGTATGTTATTATATAATTTATATGTGAATATTACAATAGCAAATACGAATTTTAAGGAGTATTCAGATTTATGACAAAAACAAAAATTGCGGTGCTTTTCGGCGGAGCGTCGAGCGAGCATGAGATTTCGCTGATGAGCGCAACTAGTGTTTTGAATAATCTTGACAAGGAAAAATATGACATCGTGCCAGTCGGCATAACAAAAAGCGGCAGATGGTATCTTTACAATGGCGATATCGCGCTTATAAAAAGCGGAGAGTGGGAAAAAGCAGACATCACACCCGCGGCGTTTTGCGCGGGAAGCGGCATGAAGGGGCTTATTACCTTTGAAAACGGCAGCTATAATGAAGTGCCTGTCGACGTGGTGTTCCCTGTTCTGCACGGCAAAAACGGCGAGGACGGCACTGTGCAGGGCCTGCTTGACATGGCGGGCATACCGTATGTCGGCTGCGGAGTGCTCGGCAGCTCGGTGTGCATGGATAAGGTCATCGCAAACTGCGTTATGGACGCGTGCGGTATTCCGCGCTGTGAATGGGACTATATGGACACACATTCGGGCGAGGATTTCGACGACGTTGAGGCGCGCGTCTCGCGAAAGCTCGGCTACCCTATTTTCGTCAAGCCCGCAAACGCAGGCAGCAGCGTCGGCATAAGCAAGGCAAAGGACAGAGAGACGCTTAAAAGCGCCGTTGAGCTTGCCGCGAAGCACGACAACCGCATAGTTTTCGAGCGTTTTGTGGACGGCCAAGAGGTGGAGTGCGCCGTCAGCGGCAACGACGTGGCGACTTCCACCTGCCCCGGCGAAATTCTCGCGAGCAAGGAATTTTACGACTACGAGGACAAATATGTCGCGGGAACAAGCCGCGTCGCCATTCCCGCGCAGCTTTCAAACGAAAAGCTGAACGAGGTGCATGATTTAGCCGAAAAGGCATACCGTGCGCTTTGCTGCACAGGGCTTTCGCGCGTTGACTTTTTCGTCGAGCGAGGCAGCGAAAAGGTGCTTTTAAACGAGATAAACACGCTGCCCGGCTTTACTGACATAAGCATGTACCCGAAGCTGAAAATGGCGGCTGGCGACACTTACAGCAGCCTGCTTGACAAGCTTGTTGCGCTTGCGTTTGAGCGCGCGGAGGGCAGAGATGTCCATTGACAAAAACGCGCCTATCGGGGTGTTTGATTCAGGGCTCGGCGGGCTGACAGCCGTTCGCGAGCTGCGCAGGCTTTTGCCGCACGAGGACATAGTCTATTTCGGCGACACAGGCCGCGTCCCCTACGGCACGCGCGGAGTTGAGACAATAATAAAATACGGCAGGCAGGACGTGGCGTTTTTGCTGTCAAAAAATGTTAAATACATAATGGCGGCTTGTGGCACAGTGAGCAGCACACTGCCGAAAAGCTGCACGGACGCACTGCCCGTCACGTACACAGGCGTTGTGCAAAGCGCGGCGGCGGCGGCTGTGAGCGCAACGGGCACAGGCAAAATAGGCGTCATAGGCACGCCCGCGACGGTGAACAGCGAGAGCTACAACAAAGCGATAAAAGCGCTGCTGCCGTCGGCTGTCATCACGGCAAACAAGTGTCCGCTGTTTGTTCCGCTTGTTGAAAACGGATATTTTGACGAAGAAAACAAGGTGACGCACCTCGTCGCAGAGGACTACCTAGCGCCAATAAAGGCGGCGGGCGTCGACACGCTGATACTCGGCTGCACGCACTACCCTCTCATAAAGCCGATAATTGCCGACATAATGGGCAGCGGCGTGGCGCTTATCGACCCCGGATATGAGACGGCAAAAAGCGCCAAGGAATATCTCGCCGTCGCAGACCTTTTAAAAAGCAGCGGCAACGGCGAGGCAAGCTATTACGTCAGCGACTCAACAGAGAGCTTTGAGCAGCTTTCAAACTGGTTTTTAGGCGAGTACGCAGGTGGAAATGTGACGCAGATAAGCGTCGACAATTATGAGGTATAAAATGCAGGAGAACTACATTATTACAATAAACGGAACTATGGAGCAGGACGGCGAGAGCGACAGTGTCAAGCTGATGACGCGCGGGAGCTTCATCCGCAAAAACAACAACTTTTTTATAAGCTACAACGAGACGGAAGCCACAGGCTACAAGGGCTGTGTGACGACAGTCAAGGTGGAGAACGGCGGCGGCAAGGTGAGCATGCTGCGGTTTGGCCCTGCACCGAGCCAGCTTATAATTGAAAAAGGCAAGCGCCACGTGTGCCACTATGAGACGGGCACAGGCGCGCTTGACCTCGGCATCGCCGCGGACGAAATTGACATGAAGCTGCACGACGAGGGCGGCAGAGTGAAGTTCAGCTATCTGCTTGACGTCGACACGCAGAGCGTGAGCCGCAACATCGTTGACATAACTGTAAAGCCTGCAAATTAAGCTTGAGGAGAATATAAATGAAGTACGAATACAGCAAATACGACCCAAAGCAAGGTTCAATGGACGAGGCGCGCGCGCTGCTGACAAAAGCGGCGCAAAACGCTATGAAAAACGGCGATTTGCCCGAAAAGGAACTGCCCGACTTTATAGTTGAGGTGCCGGGCGACGTGAAAAACGGCGATTTGGCGAGCAATATAGCCATGCTCGGAGCGCGCGTTTTCGGTATGCCGCCGCGCAAAATTGCGGAGGCGATTGTGAAAAACGCGCCGTCGCTTAAAGATAGTTGCTTTGACCGCCTTGAGATTGCGGGCCCGGGCTTTATAAATATTTTCATGACCGCAAACTGGTTTGGCGGCGTGCTGCTTTTCGTTGACGCAGAGGGCGCTGACTACGGCAAAACGGATTTTGGCGCGGGCAAAAAGGTCAATGTGGAATTTGTCTCGGCAAACCCGACAGGCCCTATGCACCTCGGCAACGCTCGCGGCGGCGCACTTGGCGACTGCCTTGCGGAATCGCTCAAGTGGGCGGGCTTTGACGCCACGCGTGAGTTTTACATAAACGATGCGGGCAACCAGATTGCAAAGTTTGGCAAGAGCCTTTCGGCGAGATATATGCAGCTTTTTGACGAGAGCTACGCCTTCCCCGAGGACGGCTATCAAGGTGCGGATATCGCGACACTCGCAAAGGAATTTGCGGATATAAACGGCGAAAAATACGTTACAGAAACAGACGAAGCGCGTCAGCAGGCGATTATTGACTATGCCCTGCCGAAAAATATCGACGCGCTGAAAGCCGACCTTGCGAAATACCGCATAAATTACGACGTGTGGTTTAAGGAGAGCGAGCTGCACAAGGGCGCTGTCGCCGATGTGCTGAAAATACTTGCAGACCGCGGCGCGACATATGAAAAGGACGGCGCAATTTGGTATAAAAGCATGGATTACAGCGTCAAATACGGCGCAAACCAAAACACGCGCAAGGGGCTTGACGGCGAGGTCACAGAGGAAAACAAGGACGAGGTGCTTGTGCGCGCAAACGGCATACCCACCTATTTTGCCGCCGATATAGCGTATCACTACAACAAATTTGCCGTGCGCGGCTTTGACACAGCGATAGACGTTTGGGGCGCAGACCACCACGGACACGTCGCCCGCATGAAGGGCGCAATGGATGCCGTGGGCCTTGACGGCGAGAAGCTCGACATAGTTTTGATGCAGTTTGTGCGTCTTATGCAGGACGGCAAGCCTGTCAAAATGAGCAAGCGCACAGGCAAAGCGATAACGCTCTCGACGCTGCTTGACGAAGTGCCAATTGACTCGGCGCGCTTCCAGTTCAACATGCGCGAGCCGGGCAGCACGATGGACTTTGACCTCGACGTCGCTGTGGCAGAAGATACAAATAACCCTGTATATTATGTGCAATATGCCCATGCGCGCATTTGCAGCATACTGAAAGCACTCGCCGCCGAGGGCATAGACTGCACAAAGGACGCGGCGGACTCACACTTTTGGCTGCTCACAGAAGATGCCGAAAAGGAGCTTTTGCGCCATATAGCGGGTTTCCCGAGCGAGATTATCTCCGCCGCGAAAAGCTACGACCCCGCTAGAATTACGCGCTACACAACAGAGCTTGCGACGCTTTTTCACAAATTCTACAACGCCTGCCGCGTAAAAGAAGCCGACGCAGACCTCCGCGACGCGCGTATCGCCCTGTGCAAAGGCACCAAAACCACGCTTTGCAACGCACTTTCGATATTAAATGTCAGTGCACCGGAGAAAATGTAGTATTCCTCGTAGGCTTCCCCTTGAGGGGAAGCTGTCGGCGAAGCCGACTGATGAGGTGAAGCGTGTGCAAACTTACCTCATCCGTCGCTCCTTCGTCGCGCCACCTTCTCCTAAAGGAGAAGGCTTCATGAAAAAGGAGGGTCACTCATGCCACTTATAATAATTGTCTCCATCTGCTACCTTTTTGTGCTGTCGGCGCTTATTCGGGCGGGGCTTAGCAAGGGGCGATATGGGAATAAGTATATTATATTAAAAGGCTCGACCAGCGTTTGCTTTGTTTTACTGGCGCTTGTCACTGCGATTTGGCGTGGGAATGGGCTTTTGACCTTTTTTATGCTGCTGCCGTCGCTTTTACTTTGCCTTTCGGGGGACGTTTTGCTTGCGTTTGCTAATGTGCGCAAAAAGTTTTTCGGCAAATATTTTCTTGCGGGCGCGATAAGCTTTGCAATCGGTCACGCGCTGTTTATTGTTGTGTTTCGGGCGATATCTGCCGCGCAAAGCTTTTGGACGTGGCCGATGCTTATATTACCTATTATAATGTCGGCGTTTGTGTTTGTTGTCGGCAAGCGAAACAAGCGGTTTCGGTTTGGCAAAATGATGCTGCCCGGCACGGTTTACGCCTTTTTTGTTGGGCTGATGACGGTTGCGGCGGTGCGCATGTGCTCGCTTGCAGTGTATGATATCCGCGCGTGGCTTATGGCGGCTGGCGCGGTGCTGTTTTTTGTGTCGGACGTGATTTTGATGTTCATGTATTTTTACTACAAGCCCCGCCGTGTTTTGCGCGCGTTCAATTTCGGAACATATTACATAGGCATGATGCTGATTGCGCTTGCATGCTAAATTAAAATAAGACAGAAAAAAGAAGAAATAAAAAGTATAGAGTGACCGCTTTGCGGTCACATTATAATAAATAATGCGTCTACGTAAGATTTTAGGCAAATCAAACGTAGGCGCATTATTTTTTTAATGTGGCGGCGCAGCCGTCACTCATTCATTTTTTATTTCTTCTTTTTTCTATCTTCTTTTATTTTATTTGCTCATTTTGTCTATTGCTTCCCAAAGACCTTGAATGTAGTTTGAACCGATTGCTCTGTCGTACAAACCGTAGCCTGGGCGGGCTTTTTCGTCCCAAATCATGCGGCCGTGGTCAGGGCGGACATACGCGTCGGGGCAGGTGTCGTACATCGCTTTGACGATTTCAAACAAATCGAGATCGCCGTCTGATGACAGATGTGCTGCTTCGCGGAATTTGTGGTAGCCCAAATATTTTACGTTGCGGATATGCAGGCACGGAATGCGGTTCATCTCGCCGAAATGACGAATGATTGCGGGGATATCATTCTCGGGGTTTGAGCCGAGCGATCCTGTGCAAAGGCAAAGGCCGTTTGCGGGAGAATCGTGCAGAGCGACGATTTTGTCGTAGTCCTCTTGGCTGTGCGAAATGCGCGGCAGACCGAAGATTGGCCACGCCGGGTCGTCCGGATGGCAAGCCATTCTTATGCCGACTTCTTCGCAGACAGGGATAATCGCGTCGAGAAAATATTTGTAATTCGCGCGCAAATCGTCCGGTGTGATGCTCTCATACTGCTTTAATGTAGTCTCAAGCTGTGCAAGGCGCTCAGGCTCCCAGCCGGGAAGTGTGAAGCCTTCTGAGCTTTCGGCTGTTTTGCGAACGATGTCGAGCGGTGACATTTCGCCAAGCTCTTTTTCGTCGAAATAAAGGCTGTTTGAGCCGTCCTCGGGGATTTCGCGAGCTAAATCTGTGCGCAGCCAGTCGAGCACCGGCATAAAGTTGTAAACGATGACCTTTACGCCGTATTTTGCGAGGTTGCGGATTGTGATTATGTAGTTTTCGATGTATTTGTCGCGCGTGGGCAGACCCATTTTGATGTCCTCGTGGACGTTAACGCTCTCGATAACCTCGCACTCAAGGCCGGCTTTGTGCACGTTATCCATGTAGGTTTTGATTTCTTCCTCTGTCCATACCTCGCCTGCCGCCTTGTAGTCTAGCAAGCCCATAAGACCTGTCATGCCGGGGATTTGTTTGATTTGGCGCAGCGTGATTGTGTCGCTGTCCTCGCCGTACCATCTGAATGTCATTTTCATAAGCGTACACCTCATTAAAAATTGATAATTGTGAAAAGGGCGGTCGATTTTTTGTTTAGATTGCTTAAAGTGGGTTTTGCATATTCAGTATATCATTGTGCGGCGTTCTTGTCTACTAGTATACTAGTTAAAAATTATAAATATTTTTTGTGCAATATGTGTGTTTTTACATTGACAAGCTTGGTTCACATAAATTCACAATGTTCACCGTAGGGCGGGGGCTTGCTCCCGCCGAAACTTACGGCTTGCGGTTGGAACGGCGGGAGCAAGCCCCCGCCCTACGGTGTATCGTGAATTTGCACAAACCAATGGTTTCGGATGCCATGTATGTCCTCCCTACAATGTGCGTAGGGCACGACGACCCGGCGTGCCACAAAATTCGCGCATAACTGGCGGGCGGATATTGAATCCGCCCCTACCGTTTACCGCGAATTTGCGGCAAACAGTAGGGGCGATTCACGAATCGCCCGCTAGTTTAAAGTAAATTTACAGTTGCCGGTTGGGCGCATTTTTATTTACCTATATTTCGTCAACGTGAGCACATTTTTATTTTCGTGTCTTGTATACTCAACTTTATCCATGAATTTTTTGACCATAAATATTCCGAGGCCGCCTATTTCTCTCTCATCGGCGGAGAGGGTAATATCAGGCTCTTTTTGCTCTGTTGGGTCGTAGGCTTTGCCGTTGTCTATGAAGCGCAGCATCACCGCGTGCGCTGCCGACGAAGGCATCGACTTCATTTTTAACGATGATGAGCCGCTTCTCGCTGTTTTCATTGAGGGTTTTATTCAGCGCGGCAAGCATGCGGTCGGTGCCGAACAGCTCGTTATGCGCGTCTGTCGCCTCCGCAACGCCATCTGTATAGACAAATAATCTGTCGCCCTCGTTAAGCTGAAGCCCGTATTCGCGGTAGCGAGCGCCCGCCATGCCCGCTAGCACGAAGCCATGCTTGTCGTGTATAAGCTCAAATTCTCCGCCCTTGCGAGCTATCGCGGGATATTCGTGCCCTGCGTTTGCGCAAATCATTTTGCCGCTTGATATCTCAAGAATGCCGAGCCAAACGGTGAGAAACATCTCGGCTTCGTTTGTTTCGCAGAGCTGATTATTCACCTTTTCAAGCACCGCCTTTGGCGAAATGCCCGCTTGGGCGCTGTTTTTGAGAAGCGTTTTGCGATGACCATAAACAGCGCCGCCGGAACGCCCTTGCCTGAAACGTCCGCCATGACCATAGCAAGATGGTCGTCATCGACAAGGAAGAAGTCGTAGAAGTCACCGCCGACCTCCTTTGCGGGGGTCATGGAGGCGTAGATGTCAAATTCGTCTCTTTCTGGGAACGCGGGGAAAATGCACGGCAGCATCGACGCTTGGATTTTTGTTGCAACGTTGAGCTCCGTGCCTATGCGCTCCTTCTCGGCTGTGACGTCGGTGAGGTTAGTGATATATCTGCAAAGGTCGTGCGCCATATGCTCAAACGACTCCGACAAATATTCAAGCTCGTCGCCTGTTCTTATATCCACCTGCAAGGTAGAAAGCGCCTCTAAGTCCTCACCGTCGATAGATTTGGCGGCACGATTAAGGCGGGCGATGGGATCAAGGACTGTTTTGCGCAGCATTATATAATACCCTGCAATAAACAGCACTATAATACCCGCTATAAAGAGCACAACAGTTATAAGAAATTGAGAGATCTGCTCATTTATCATATCCATGGATATGTCTATGCAGGACAGTGCCACAGCGTTTCCGTTTGAATCTAAAATAGCGACATAGGCTGACGCGAGATATCCATATTCGTCATTGTTTGTGATGAGGATAGTTTTTTCGCCTGGGTTTAAAAACGCACCGCGCATTATTTGATGGCCGTCGCCGTAATAATCCTCGTATGTACCAAGCTCACAAATTCCGCCCTCTTCCTCGGTGCCTGCGTCCCAGATATAATACATCTGCTCCTCTTCGGGAATGACGACATAGAAATATTCTAAGCCGACTGTATTTTTAATTTTGAGCAGATAATCGTTTATTTGGTAATAGTAATCGTCTTTTTCAAGCGTTTTAGCATAGCCTGCGATTTTGTCGCCGTCTATTGTATCAGCCGCAATTTCCGCCTCGTTGAAGGCTACTTTTGAATAATATTCCTCCATGCTTGAGCGGTAATAATTTGCAATAACAATGCTGACAACAACACTGAGCCCCACGCCAAGCACCAAAAGTCCGATGATGAATTTATGCTGCATTTTGCCTTGACGTTTTCCGAATTTATTCATATTACCCTCTTTTCTGCCGGCATTGCGTCGATGTCAAGCCTTACGTGGCCGTCCTTAAGCCCATATAAAATGCGCTTTTTGTGCACAAAAATAATATTTTTGTCGCCGCTCTCGATTATTACATTTCCGGTTGAAAAGCCGTCGATATAATAAAGCCTACCGTTGATTATTACAACTGACATTTTGTTGTATCGGCGGTATATTTCCTTCGCCTGAGCAACAGTCATGTTGTGGTTAATAGTCATCAGCTCTGCGCTTGGGCGCTTCCAGTATGGCTGGCTTTGCTGCTGCGGCGTTGCTGTGCGCCATGCTTTTTCAAAATCCGCCATGACCTTTTTTGTCATTTCAAGAGCATTTTGCGCACTTTTAAGGTATATGTATATGCTGTCGTCGTTTTGCTCGATAGGATAGCTGCGCTGCGCCAAGATATCTCCGCTGTCGATAGTTGACGCAAGCTTGTGAAGCGTGACGCCTGTCTCGTCAAGCTGGCGCTCCATAGCGCATTCAATGGGGTAATAGCTGCGCCCCTGCGGAAGGCGGGAGCTGTGAATATTTACGCCCTTAAATCTGACGTCTGCCAAAACCGGAAGCTTGTGGCTATATTCTGCGACAAAAAACAGCTCGCAGCCCTCGTCTATCCACCTTTGCATCTCGTTGCTTTCCATAGTGTGATAATGCACGGGGATATTATGCACTCTTGCCATAGCGACTATATTTTCTTCGTTAAAATAATCTTCATCCTGATGATAGGTGTAAAGTGCAAGTATTTCATTTTTTGCATTAAGAAGCTAAATACATTTAAAAAGACATCCGAGCCAAAATACACGATTTTCATATTAACAGTACTTTCCTTAAATATTTACGACAAGCGAGTTAAACCCGCCATAGCGCCTGTAAAAGAAATCTTTTGACTGCTTTTTAATCACCATCATGCCCATTGCGTCCATGTCGAAATCGCTGTCTTGTGCTGCCTTTTTAGTCGACAGCGAAAACGGATTAAACGACGTGGCGTTATCTCGTATATGCAGTGAGAAGCTGCCGTTTTTTTCGGCAACTAAGGTTAATTCTATATAACAGTTTTGCACGTTTGAAAATCCGTTTTGGATAATCGCCACGCACACCTCTTCTATTGTCATGGTGACGTAATATATCTGTTTAACTGTTGCGTCCTTGCTTTCGCAAAAGGCTTCGGCTTCGCCTGTCAGACGCGCTATGTCGTTAAGCTCGCCCAAAAGCTCGCCCTGCCACACGTCGGCCTGCTCGGCGTTTGTTTTATTTAAACGCAGCGCAAACGCCCAAACAGCCGGTGAAATTACTTCTGTCGCGATAAAAAGCCACCAAAACCACGTCATGCCAAGCCACGAAAATAATATGCTTATCGGCAGCAAAACAATGCCGCCGCGCAGTGAGGTGATAAACATACTCTCTTTTTCTCTCTCACAAGACTGAAAATATCCTGCCATCATGATAGAAACGCCCGCAAATACCGTGCTTGCGGAAAAAGCCGCAGCGCCGTTATACCCATTTTTACCGCTTCGCCGTCATTGACGCCGAACAACGCGCAAATAAGCTGTGGAAATAAAAAGATAAAAGCAGCCGAGCATAAGCCGGCAGCGCCGCCATATGAAAACGCAAGACGGCGCGCCGAGAGCTTTCCGCCCTCCCGATGCTCGCCGTGATATGTGCTTACAAGCGGCTGCATAGCACGGTTTGTCCCCTCGTACAGATACAATATAAGGTAAGAGGTGTTTTGCACCATGTCAAACACAGCGACAGCCGTTGTGCTGCCTGTGCGGATAAGCATTCTGTTGCATATGAGCAAAAAAACAAGCTGAAACATATACGATGACGACGCCGAAAAGCCATCCTTAAATATCTCAAATGAATACTTCAAAGACGGCTTGACGGGCTTTATCTTGATGATATGCCCCTTGCCCAAAATGCCCTTTGAATATATTGCTATGGCTATTATCTGCCCAATAGCTGTCGACAGCGCCGCGCCCCTTGTGCCAAGCCCAAAGACGAGCACAAGAATTATATTGAGCGCGATATCGGTTAAATTACCCACCACAGAGCCGACGCCCGCAAGCTTTCCGTTGTCGTCATTGCGCAAATAATAATTGAACAAATTCGACATATAAAACAGCGGAGTTGCGGTGATGAAAACGCGAAGATAGTCTCTTGTCGCCTCAAATAATTCGCCGTCGGCAGGCACTGTGCCCAAAAGCTGCAAAAGCGGGGTCATGAAAATATTGCCCGCTATCGCCGTTATGACGCTGAGCGCCATAGCCCCCTGCATAGTGCGGTTAAAGCTGTCCACTGCCTCTTTGGGCTTTCCGTTTCCAAGCAGCTTTGAATATTTCACCGAGCCGCCTATGCCAAAGCCGTGGGCAATCATGCAGTTGATCATGTAAACAGGCAAAATAAGCCCTATCGCTGCAAGGCCGGTAGTGCCCATTCTGTTTCCGACAACCACCGCGTCGGCTATGTCGCTTAAAGCCCAACCAATCGAAGAAATAATGGCGGGTATCCAAAGCTTGCGGAATATTTTTTTGTTATCCAGTCTTTTTTATCCATTATTTTATAGTAAATAATCTCCACCGGTATTTTTTAAAATTATATCATATAATAATTTTTTGTGGCTGTTTTTTCCCAAAAGCGTCGTTTTTGTACATGAAATGTAGGTTTTTTGGGGCGAATTTAATCACTCGGTACTTGCCTACGAATTTTGTAAGATTGTAGGGGCGATGATTAACGTTATTTCGCGATAATCAACACGCATAGAAGTCAATCATTCCCAAAGTCCATACACCTGCAAGCGGCTTATGATGAGGGAGTTTGTGAGCTTGTTTCCCATAGTTTCTCTGAACTGCGCGGTTTTCTGTTTGCCTTTATCGCGAAGCGCGGCAAGCTCGGCGGCGTACTGCTGTTGCTGCTTTTTAATATCGTCGCACATGGCATCGAGCGCGTCTATTTTCTGTTCGGTTGTCATGATTTTCTCCTGCGTTTATTTCGCCGCAAAAAATTCTGCGGATATTTTTTTGCCTGTCTGCGTTGCCGCTATGCCACCCTCGGCTGTTTCTCTAAGCGAGCTTGGCAAGGCATGACCCACGCGGAACATCGCCTCTATCACCTCGTCTGCGGGGATTGGGCAGGTTTGACCCGCGAGAGCCATATCTGCGCTTGAGAGGGCGTTTGCGCTTTGGCTTGCGTTGCGAAAGCTGCACGGCAGCTGCACAAGCCCCGCCACAGGGTCGCACACTAAGCCCATGCAGTTTATGAGCGCTATGCTGACGGCCTCGGCGCACATTTGCGGCGTGCCGTGCGAGAGATATACACACGCCGCCGCTGCCATTGCCGCCGCCGCGCCGCACTCCGCCTGACACCCGCCCTCTGCACCGCTGACTGTCGCGTTGCGCATGATTACAGCGCCGATGCCCGACGCGACTATGAGCGCCTCGGCGATCTCGTTTTTATTGCTGCCAAGCTTTTTTGCCGCGGTGGTTATTACTGCCGGCAATATGCCGCACGAGCCTGCCGTCGGCGCGGCGCAGATGCGCCCCATCGAGGCGTTGACCTCGCTTGCAGACAGCGCCATAGCCATCATCTCGTTTACCTCTTTGCCGCAAAGCGTCGCGCCGTCTGCGTATTTATGCTGCAAGCTCGACTGTCCTTTTATTAGCGGCGGCGTCATGTGCTGCGGCGTGTCGAGCGCTTTTAGGGCGCTTTTTTGCATGACGCTAAAGCTTGTGTGCATGCGCAGATAAACGTCCCCGCGCGGCACACCTGTGAGCGCCATTTCATCGTCGATAATCACCTCGTGCATTGGTTTTTCGCGCGAGGCAGATATTAGCTGTGAGATTGTGTTGTACATTTAATTACCTCAAAAAATAGTTTGCGCTAAGCTTATCCCTCATCCGTCACGCTGTGGCGTGCCACCTTCCCCCAAAGGGGGAAGGCTTTCGTTGGCTTCCCCCTCGGGGGAAGCTGACTGATGAGGGGCACGGTTCGCGCTAAATCATAAATTTATCGCTCTGACGCTTACAACGTTTGTCACGTGTTCAAGCGCTGAAACGGTGTTTTCGTCGATGTTTGCGTCTGTCTCTATGACGCAGTTTGCCATGCCGCCGCGGGAGTCGCGGTCTAGGCGCATGACGGCTATGTTTATGCCGCTTTCGGCGAGTATTCCCGAAACATCGTTCACAACGCCGGGCTTATCGAGCTGACGTATGACGATGGTGGGCGCTTCGGCGTTGAAGCTTGTTTTTGAGCCGTCGATTTCGGTTATAATTATGCGCCCGCCGCCTATGCTGCTGCCCTCGACTGTGAAATCGGGCTTGTCCGCATATTTAAAAGTAAGGCGCGCCGTGTTTTCGTGCGCGTCCGGCAGGTCAATATCCGAAAAAGCATATTTTATGCCGCGCTCGTCAGCTATTTGATACGCCTCGCGTATGCGCTCGTCGCTCTCTGAAAAGCCCAGCGCGCCCGCCAAAAGCGCCTTGTCTGTGCCGTGCCCCTTGCCTGTTTTGGCAAAAGAGCCGGCGAGCTGTATGAAAAGCGCGGCAAAGCCACGCGGCGCTATGCCCGAAGCGACGCGCGCAAGCTTTGCCGCGCCCGCTGTATGGCTGCTTGACGGCCCTATCATCACAGGGCCCACCACGTCAAAAAGGCTGATATTCATATGGCGCACACCTCTACTTTTTTTGATTTTTTTTGACATTATTATATCACATCAGCACCACATATGCTATACTGTAATCATCAATTACAAGGGGGAGTTATCATGAGTATTCTCGAAAATCTCAACACGCCGCTGATGTTCATAATTGCGGCAGTGCCTATCATTTTTATAGCGCTGACATGCCTTTTCTTTTTGGTGAAAAGCTACCGCGCGGGGCTTGCGATGGGCATGGACAAGAAAAAGCTTAAAACAGCCATCACAAGCAGCGCCACGTTTACGGTGCTGCCGAGCGTGTCAATCTTGCTGGGCGTAATAACGCTTTCGGGCACGCTTGGGATACCCTTGCCGTGGCTGCGGCTGTCTGTCATAGGCGCGCTGCATTACGAGGGAAATGTCGCGGACATCGCCGCGCGTGCGTCGGGATTGCCGGGCGGCTTGGGGTCTGGCGTTTTGACGGCGCAGACCTTTGTCACGATAGGCATGGTGATGACTGCGGGCATACTTATCGGCGCGATACTTTGCATTTTTGTGCTGAAAAGCTATCTTGCGAAGGTGAACAAAACAGGCGGCAAGGCAAAGGACGAAAAAGCGAGCGGCAAAAAGCCGTTTGGCGACGTTGTTTTCAGCGCAATGTTCATCGGGCTTGTGAGCGCGTATATCGGCTCATACCTCGGCACAGGCACGTCGCAGGGCAACTGGACGCCGCTGATTGTGGCGGGCGTTTCGGCGGCGGCGATGGGTATTTTTGAATATTTCTCACGCGTCAAAAATGTGAAATGGCTCGACAACTTTTCAATGGCGTGCAGTATGCTTGTTGGCATGGCTGTGGCTGTTGTTATAAATATGTAAGGGGGCGGCTTTAATGGAAACAAAAACAACTACTGCCGCACAGCAGTTTTACACAGACTATAATAAACAGGTGCACATGATAGGGCGCATAATTGTGGCGATAACGATAGTTTTGCTGCTCGGCGCTCCGCTGACGATGGGCGCGGTGCTTGGCGTATCTCCCGACTGGGCGGCGTTTGCCAAGGGCTGGGCGCAGGTGGCGATAATATACTGGACGAGCGGCGTTATAGAATTTCTCATCTACGCGCCCATGCTAGGCAGCGGCGCAAGCTATCTCGCTTTTATAACGGGCAATTTAATCAACCTCAAAATTCCCTGTGCCGCAAACGCGCGTGACATATGCGGCACGACGGCAGGCGCGCCTGAAAACGACGTTGTGTCGACGCTCTCTGTCGCGACGAGCAGCCTTGTGAACATCGTTGTGCTCGCGGTCGGCGTTATGTGCCTTGTGCCTCTGTCGCCGATACTCAGCAACGAGGCGCTTCAGCCTGCGTTTGAAAACGTCATTCCCGCTTTGTTCGGGGCGCTCGCGTTCAAATATTTTTCGCAGAGCTTAAAGGTTACTGTAATTCCTTTGGCGGCAATGTGCATAATTTTCGTTTTAATGCCAAGCCTTATATCAAATGTCTCGATGCTGATACTTGTTTCGGGCGCGCTTGCAATCGGGATTGCGTATCTGCTTTATAAAAACAATAAGCTGTAAAAAAGAAAGGTCGATTTTTATGACAAATGACAAACGCAAGGTGGTACTTGTCGGCTGCGGCATGGTGGGTATGAGCTATGCCTACGCGATGCTGAACCAGGGCATATGCGATGAGCTTGTGCTGATTGACGTTGACAAAAAACGCGCCGAGGGCGAGGCTATGGACTTAAACCATGGGCTTGCATTTTCGGGCGCAAACATGAAGATTTACGCGGGTGAATACAAGGATTGCAGCGACGCGGATATTGTGACGATATGCGCGGGCGTGGCGCAAAAGCCGGGCGAGACGCGCCTTGACCTTTTGCAGCGCAACGAAATAGTGTTCAAAAGCATCATCGACCCTATAACAGAGAGCGGTTTCAACGGCATATTTATCGTGGCGACAAACCCTGTCGACGTCATGACGCGCATCACGTGCTCGCTTTCGGGCTTTAACCCGCGCCGCGTGCTCGGCACAGGCACGGCGCTTGACACAGCGCGTTTGCGCTACTGCTTAGGCGAATATTTTGGCGTTGACCCGCGCAACATGCACGCGTATGTCATGGGCGAGCACGGCGACACGGAGTTTGTGCCGTGGAGTCAGGCAATGCTTGCGACAAAGCCCGTGCTTGAGCTGTGTGAAGAGAGCAGCGGAAAATATTGCACAGAGGATTTGAACGGCATAACAGACGAAGTGCGCACGGCGGCGTATAAAATCATCGAGGCAAAACGCGCGACATATTACGGCATAGGCATGGCGCTGACGCGTATCACAAAGGCGATTTTCGGCAACGAGAGCAGCGTGCTGACAGTCTCGGCAAAGCTGCGCGGCGAATACGGCGAAAAAGACGTTTTTGTAGGCGTGCCGTGCATTGTAAACCGCAACGGCATACAAAGAGTGCTTGAATTAAACCTGAATGAAGAGGAAAAAGCACAATTTAAAGCCTCGTGCGAGACTTTGCAGAAGAGCTATCAGGGACTGAAAATTTAAATTAAATAAAGAAAAGAGAAGAAAGAAAAATGAAGGAGTTACCGCGTTGCGGTAACATTATAATAGTTAGTGCGTCTACGAAAGATTTATATGAAATCTTACATAGACGCACTACTTATTTAAATTTTATGGCGCAGCCATAACTCCTTACTTTTTCTTTCTTCTCTCTTCTTTCTTCTTTTGTTTCTGCAACTTTCATTTCATATCTTGCAACGCGTATGTAATGTGTGGTATAGTTGTTTTATAAATTTGTCGAATTTTGGAGGTATGTATGGCTAAGATTGCTGTTTTGCTGCCGCGTGAGGAGATGGTTGCGCCGGCGCGGGAGCTTGTTGAGGAGCTTCGGCTTGACGTTCCTATTTTGCGCGCTATACATACAAGCGAGGCCGCAAAGGCGGGCGAAGAGGCCGTGCGCATCGGGGCTGAATTTATAGTCGCGCGAGGCATACAGGCGCGCATTTTGCGAGACTGCACACACCTGCCAACAGTCGACATCCACCTCACGGGTCAAGAGATAGCCGTACTTATAAAGCAGGCTTTACATATTATTAGCAAAGCTCACCCGACGATTGCGATAATCGGCTTTGAAAATATGTTGAGCGCATTCGGGCTTTTTGAAAACGTGTTTGACGTGACGTTGCGCCCGTATTTTGTGCTTGAGCCGGACGACCTTGTGCCCGCCGCACGCCGCGCAATTGACGAGGGCGCGGACGTGATAATCGCGGGCGACGCCGTGAACGCATACTGCGAGAGCCGCGCGTTCCCGAGCGTATTTTTAAACAGCACAGCCGATTCCCTGCGCTCGGCGCTCATTCACACGCGCGACATGGCGGAGGTGTCCGAGCGAGAAAAGCAAAACACCGCACATCAGCAGGCGCTGCTCGACTATTCGTTCAACGGCATAATTGAGCTTGACGAGGAAAACCGCATAACGGCGGCGAACAACGTCGCGTGCTCCATGCTTAAAGCGAGCGCCGCAAAGCTGCGCGGAAGGACGCTTTTTTCGCTTATGACAGCGAGCGACGCGGAGATTTTGAAAAACGCAATAGATGAAAACGCCGAGCTCTATTCAAACGTCATCACCTTGAGCGGCGTTACAGTCGTCGCAAATATCGCGCCCGTCAAGGTGAACGGCGAAATTACGGCGCGGGTGTTTTCGTTTTACGAAATGCAAAAAATAGTGCGCATGGACGAAAATGCCATGCGTGAAAAATATCTGCGCCGCCACGTTGCGGCGGGGAATTTTGAGCTTATAACGCACAAATCGAAGGTGATGCTCGCCGCAGTAAAGCAGGCGCGAGCCTTTGCGCAAAGCAGTGCACCGGTGCTTATTTTAGGCGAGCTTGGCACGGAAAAGGAAATTTTTGCCCAGAGCATGCACAACACAGGCAGCATTTCAAAAGGGCCGTTTGTCAGCTTTGCGTGCGACAGCGCCGAGGGCGGAGCGCTGCTTGTGAACGGCATAAACGACAACAGGCATGCGGAATATTACTTAAATCAAACGCTGTCAATTATTGCAAAGCAGGCGGACAGCGGCACGCTTTATCTGCGAAATATCGACAAGCTCGGCCTGACCGCACAGCAGACGCTCGTGCGCATAATTGAAGATAAAATAGTGTATTTGCCGAACGACCAATACCCCGTGCGGTGCTCTGTGCGCATAGTTGCGTCGTCGCGCGTCGATTTGCTGCCGCTTGTTGAGAGAGGGCAATTCCGTCGCGACCTTTATTATCAGCTCATTCCGCTGTCCTTGACAGTGCCGCCTGTGCGCGAGCGTGGAGAGGACAAAGCCCCGCTTTTGCAGGCGATAATTGACGAGTGCTGCAAGCGAAACAGGCGGTATATCGTGCTGACAGCCGACGCGCGGCGCAAGCTGCTTGAATATCCGTGGCCGGGCAACCGCATGCAGATGCAGTATTTCATAGAGCGAATGCTCATAACAACGCCCTCACGCACGGTGAGCGACAGCTACATTTTGCGCCTTTTGGACGAGCTTTACCCGCCCCAGCCCATCATGCAGACGGCGGACACAAGAGTAATTTACAAAGACCCCGAAGCCGTGCGCCTGACGCAGCTTTTAGACAAACACAAAGGAAGCCGCACCGAGGTAGCCGAGGAATTAAACATCAGCAAAACAACCCTCTGGCGCAAAATGAAAAAGCTTGGGATTTATAATAAATACGACACCTAATAGTGAAAAATAAAAAGTGAAAAATGAAGAATTAAGGTGTGTCGCTTCGCGCCACAATAATGAATTGCTTAAACCATTAAAATGTGATTGCTGCAGCAATCACTCCTTAATTTTTCATTCTCCATTTTTCACTTTTCATTGAATACAATTGAAACCTAATCCATTTATTTTGCAATATTTATTTCACATTCTGCAACACTGCGCAATGCTCCAAAAAGGGGTATTTGCTTTTGGCGTTTTGCGAATTGAACTTGCTTTCAAATATTTATATACTTATAACCGTAAGTAAGCGGCTGTGCCGCGAAAAGGATATTTGGAGGTAATTTTATTATGAAAGTTGGACTTATCGGTCTTGGAATTATGGGCAAGCCCATGGCAAAAAACATGCTTAAAGCTGGCTATGACCTCACTGTGAGCGACCTTAACAAAGCGTCTGTCGAAGAGGTTTGCGCTGCGGGCGCAAAGACGGCGTCAAACGAAGAAATAGGCAAAACCTGTGACGTTGTTTTGACAATGCTGCCGAACTCTCCTCACGTCAAAGCAGTTATGCTAGGTGAAAACGGCGTTGCAAACTACATGCAAAACGGCGCTGTGTTCATCGACATGAGCAGCATCAACCCTGTCGCAAGCAAGGAAGTTGCCGCGGCACTTGCCGAAAAAGGCGTTGAAATGCTTGACGCTCCGGTTTCCGGCGGCGAGCCTAAGGCTGTCGACGGCACACTTTCGTTCATGGTTGGCGGCAAGCAGGAGATTTTCGACAAATACAAATCTCTGCTTGAGACAATGGGCGCGTCTGTCGTTCGCTGCGGCGAGGTTGGCGCGGGCAACACGACAAAGCTTGCAAATCAGATAATCGTCGCGTGCAACATTCAGGCAGTCGCCGAGGCTTTCACGCTTGCACAAAAGGCTGGCGTTGACCCCGAGCTCGTATTTCAGGCAATCAAGGGCGGCCTTGCAGGCAGCACAGTTATGAACGCGAAAGGCCCGATGATGCTCGAGGGCAACGACAAGCCCGGCTTCAAGATTGACCTTCACATCAAAGACCTCAACAATGCACTTGACTGCGCACACACCGTCGGCGCACCTGTGCCCATGACGGCAGAGGTTCAGGAGATTTTGCAGTGGCTGCATAACAACGACTGCGGCAGCAACGACCACAGCGCCATCGCAAAATATTACGAGCACCTCACAGGCATTAAAATCGGCCGCTAATTCATACATATAAAATATAAGGGCATTCAATCGGGCGTTTTCCCATTGGGTGCCCTTTTTCAAAAAACACAAGAGAGGTTTTCTTATGAAAAAGTGTCTGGTCATTCCCGATTCATTCAAGGGGACAATGAGCGCTACCCAGATATGTGAAATTTACAAAAAGCAGCTCGCGCAGCATTTTCCCCAGTGTGAGGTTAAGGCTGTGCCTGTCGCCGACGGCGGCGAGGGCACTGTCGACTGCTTTCTTTACGCGCTGCCCGACTGCGAAAAAATTGCGATGCAGTCAGCCGACCCATTCGGCGAGCCGTGCGACGTTTACTACGCAAGGCGCGGCGACACAGCCATCATCGAAATGGCGATGTGCGCCGGCTTGCCGCAGGTGGAAGGGCGCGAAAACCCCGAGCTGACGAGCACCTACGGCGTGGGCGCGATGATAGCGCACGCTATGGAAAACGGCTGCACGGAAATTTTGCTAGGGCTTGGTGGAAGCTGCACAAACGACTGCGGCACAGGCATGGCAGAGGCGCTCGGCGTGAAATTTTACGACGAAAACGGAAATATTTTATCAATGGCGGGCGGCAAAATGGGGCTTGTTAAGCACATTGACACAAAAGGCGCAAATCCGCTGTTAAAAAGCTGTAAAATAACCGCAATGTGCGACATCGACAACCCGCTTTGCGGCGAGACGGGCGCGGCGTATATGTTTGGCCCGCAAAAGGGCGCGGACGCTGAAATGGTTAAGCGACTTGACGCGGGGCTTGCGCATATTGCCGAAATTGTCGAAAAAGATTTAGGCAAAAAGACGGCTCATATTCGCGGCGCAGGCGCAGCGGGCGGCATGGGCGCGGGAGTTGTGGCGTTTCTCGGTGGCGAATTAAAGCAGGGCATCGACGCGGTGCTTGACGTTGTGGGCTACGACGAAATGCTCGACGGCGCGGACGTGGTTTTTACAGGCGAGGGGCGAATTGACGAGCAGAGCTTGCACGGCAAAGTCGTCGTAGGCGTTGCGGGGCGTGCAGCAAAGCGCGGCGTACCCGTCGTCGCCATAGTCGGCTGCATAGAGCCCGGCGCGGAGGGCGCATACGACATGGGCGTGAGCGCAATTTTCAGCACAAACCGCCGCCCGGAGCCGTTTGAGACAGCGCGCCTAAAATGCACACAGACTCTTGAAGCGACAATAGGCGACGTTTTGCGGCTGTGGAAAGCGCGCGGATAAAACGCTTGATATCTCGCGATTTATTTGATATAATTTTACAGAAAACGGCGGGCTGTAAAAAAGAAAAGAGAAAAAAGAAGAAAGAAAAGTTGATGAGTGGCGCAATAGCGCCACATTTTAGCAGCTTACGGATATCTATAAGCTTACTTAAAGCTTTAAATATTTATATTTACTAAAAAATGTTGTTCTTTCAGCATTTTTTAATGTGCCACAAGCTGTTTTAATGTGATTGCTCCGCAATCACTCCATACTTTTTCTTTCTTCTCCCTTCTTTTTTCTTTTTTTACAGCCCCTTTTATTTATGGGGGTATTATTTTGCAAAAGCTTATTGTGCTTGGCACAGGCAACGCGATGGTGTCGAAATGCTACA
This sequence comes from Clostridia bacterium, assembly GCA_009929695.1. GTDB lineage: Bacteria > Bacillota > Clostridia > Oscillospirales > Ruminococcaceae > Ruthenibacterium. The sequence continues at coordinate 49,004 of RZZW01000007.1, read as the reverse complement.
ACACGTGCTTTGTGCTGCGGCTTAACAGCATGGATTTTTTGACCGACTGCGGGGGCGGCAACGGAATATTTAAGCAGCTTGACGCGGCGGATATAAAGCGGACAAGCATACACGAGATGTTTATAACGCACGAGCACTGCGACCATATCTTAGGCGCTGTGTGGATGCTGCGCGCGATAGCTACGGCTATGCTCGCGGACAAATACGACGGCAATTTCACGGTGTACTGCCACGATGGGCTTGTCGAAAAAATCCGCGCTATGTGCAATTTTACGCTGCAAAAAAAGATGACTGCACTGTTTGACAAACGCATAATTTTTAAGGCGGTAGCGGACGGCGAAACGCTTAAAATCGCGGGGTGCAAAACGACATTTTTCGACATAGGCTCAACTAAGGCGCGGCAGTTTGGGTATAAAATGGAGCTGCCCGACGGCAAAACGCTTGCGTTTATGGGCGACGAGCCTGTTGCGCCGCACTGCGAAAAATATGTACAAAACGCTCATTGGCTGCTTTGCGAAGCCTTTTGCCTTTACGCGCAGGCGGATAAATTCAAGCCCTGCGAAAAGCACCACTCAACAGCCAAAGACGCCGCCGAACTAGCCGAGCGCCTAAACGTGCAAAACATAGTCCTGTGGCACACCGAAGAAAGCGACCTCGCAAACCGCAAGAAAAATTACACCGCCGAAGCAAAAAATTATTTCAGCGGAGGAATATTTGTGCCGGATGATTTGGATGAGATAAATTTATAAAGAAGATAGAAAAAAGAAGAAAGAAAAAGTAAGGAGCGAAACCTGCGGGTTTCACATTCTAATGGATAGCGCACCTTACTTATTCTTTCTTCTATCCTATTTCTTATTTCAATTTATAGTGCTCCGCAAGCTTCTCAAACTCCTTAAACGAGCGCTGTATCATGTCGGGCTGGACGCAGTAGGCTAGGCGGACGTAGCCTGGGTAGGAGAATGTGGTGCAGCTCACGAGCAGCAAGCGGTGGTTATCTCTTGCGTAGTCGGAAAACGCTTTATCGTCGGCGATTGGGCTTTTTACCAGCATGTAAAACGCGCCCTCGGGGTAGATGCACTCAAAGCCGAGCTTTGTTAAGCCGTCGTAGAGCATACGGCGGTTTTTGTCGTAAAATTCGACATTCACAGGCGCGTCGAGACATTCGGCGACCGCTTTTTGAAGCAGCGACGGAGCGTTTACAAAGCCGAGCGAACGGTTTGCAAACGTCAGCGCGGCCATCATTTCGCTTAAATCTTCAATTTTATTCGACACCGCAAGATACCCGATTCGCTCGCCCGGCACGGACATCGACTTGCTAAACGAGTAGCCGACTATCGTGTGCGGGTAATAGAGCGTCAAAAACGGCACTTTTTTGCCGTCGTAGACAAGCTCGCGGTAGGGCTCGTCGGAGATGATATAAATTTCGTGGCCGTACTCCTTTTCCTTTTCGCAAAGCAGCGCGGCAATGCTTTTCACAGTGTCCTCACCGTATATAACGCCCGACGGATTGACGGGGTTATTTATGATGAGGGCTTTTGTTTTTGCGGTTATTTTTGCGCGAAGCTCGTCCATATCAGGCAAGAACGTCGACGCGTCGGGCTTGACCTCGACGACAACGCCGCCGCTGTTGTGCACGTAGCCGCGATATTCGGAAAAATACGGCGCAAAAACGATAACCTCGTCGCCCGGGTCGAGAAGCGCCTTCATTGCGACGTTGAGCGCGCCCGCCGCGCCGACTGTCATCACTATTTCGTTGGCTGAAAAGTCTGTTCCGAAGCGTTTATTGAGGTTTTTCGCGACCTTATCGCGCACCTCGATATAGCCGGCATTATTTGTATAGCCGTGAAGCGAAAGGCTTGTTTCGGTGTCGATGAGCCTGCGCAGCGCCGCTGTAAAGCATTCGGGCACAGGCGTGACGGGGTTGCCGAGGCTGAAATCGTACACGTTTTCCGCGCCGTATTTCTCGGCAAGCTGCTGCCCTGCCACAAACAGGCTGCGTATAGCCGAGCTGTCGTTCATTGCTTTTTTAGTTTCCCTTGAAATCATATTTCCACACCCAATACGTTTTTTTATAGTTTAACACTTTACCGCGCTGCATACAAGCAAAATCCATTTTCACAATTATTTTATCATTTGAACACCCGCTTTTTCTCATTATAGATTAAACTGTATTTAATGAAAAAAGTAGGGGGGTTTCTTTATGAAATCTAAAAATATATTTAAAATTTTGCTCGACGCCGCCATGACTGTTTTATTTTGTGTGCTGACATTTTTGCCGCAGACGGGCATCGTGTTTCACGAGGTGGGCGGAATGCTGCTCTTTGCGATGTTTGTGGCACATTTGCTGCTAAACGCGCGCGTTATAAAGGCTCTGCTTGAAAAAAGCGGCGCTGCCGAAGCGCCCTTGCGAATAAAGCTTTTGCTCGCGCTCGACGGGCTGCTTGCCGTGTGCATTGTTGTTTTGCTTATGACGAGCGTGCTCATTTCACAGGTGATTTTCAGCATAACGCTGCCGTTTGGCGCTGAGCTTGCGTCGACGGCACATCATCTTTCGGCATATATCGGCATCGGCGTTATGGGCGTGCACCTGCTTATGCACGCGAAATATCTTGTTAATGCCGTTAAGGCGATGCTTGCGCCGCGCGCGTCTGTGGCTGTGCGCCGATGCTTTGTTGAGTTTGCGCTCGGCTGTGCGATATTCGCCTTTGCGTATCTGTACGTATCGCCGCTTTTAAAGCAGAGAACATTTGCGACAACGGCGCAAAGCACGCCGCAGATTGTAATAGAGAACTCAAGCGAGCCCGCCTCAAGCGCCGCGCAGATTGTAAAGGACGAGAGCGACGCGCAGTCAGCCGACAGCGGCGAGATAGCAGCGCAGAGCGAGACGGTGCAAGCGACAGTGACGCTTGAAGATTACATGAGCGGGCTTACCTGCACCGGCTGCGGCAAGCGCTGTCTGCTAACAAAACCCCGTTGCGGGCGCGGCGAGCAGCAGGCGCAGCAGGCAAAAGCCGCATATTATGAGCAATATCCATCACAGACAGCGCTTGATAATATTTGAATTATGTAATTTATGTAAATTGTGTAAATTCTATCACTTTTTTTGTAATAACTATTGTATTTATTCATATTGTTTTGGTATAATATAAATTTTGCTTACAATTTCTCCTGATTTGTGATATACTATATATACAGCGTGCGGTTTTGACAAACGTAAGTCCGGTTGTCAGCGCACGTTTTTCTATTTATCAGCTAATGCGACAGGAGGCAGAGCAATGTTTCAAATCGGTGATTTAGTTATTTACGGCAACACAGGCGTATGCCGCGTTGAGGGGTACACAACGCCCAAGGAATGCAGCACGCTCAAGGGCATGGAGGAAAGCCGACAGTATTATGTTCTCTCGCCTGTCTATCAAAACGGTGTGATATACGCGCCTGTTGAAAACCCAAAGGTGTTTATGCGCGCCGTCATTTCAGCCGACGAGGCAAACCGCCTTATCGACTCTATGCCGTCAGTGGATGCAAAAGCGTTTCACTCGAGCAAAATGCAGGAGCTTAAGGCGCATTATCAAGCGGCGTCAAACACGCACAAATGCGCAGATTTAGTGGAATTATCAATGTCCATCTACGCCAAAAAGCAGTATGCTGTTCAGCAAAACCGCAAATTCGGTCAGGTTGATGAGCACTATATGAAGCAGACAGAAGAAATGCTGTACGGCGAATTTGCAACAGCGCTAGGCATAGAAAAAGCCGATGTGCCGACTTATATTGAGGATAGACTCAGAGGCGCGGGAGAGTGCGAGTAATAACGCAGTTAAAATAAGAAATAAGACAGAAGAAAGAAGAAGTAATGAGTGACGCCTGCGGGCGTCACATTCTAATGGATAGCACACCCCATTAGAATGTGATTGCCCCAGCAATCACTCCTTACTTCTTCTTTCTTCTTTTTTCTATCTTCTTTTATTTTTTATTCCTCAAATTTAAGATAGCTTTCTTCGTTCCACCCGCAGGCGGCGGCCATTTCTTTTACAAGGCTGCTGCCGTTTGCCCTTATTTCGTCCATTTCAATGTCTTTGGCTATAACGCCGTCGTTCATGATTATGGCGCGGTCGATGAAGGCGTCGATGTCCTCTATATAGTGGGTTGTCAGCAAAATTGTTTCGCCGCCGTCGAGGGTTGCGCTTATCAGCTTAAGCACGTCGCGGCGCACGAAGATATCTTTGCCGAGAAACGGCTCGTCGAGCAAATAATAGTCGGCTTTTTTCGCAAAGCCCGCCGCGACCTCTATGCGCGAGCGCTGACCTGTTGACATTCGGCTTATTAAATCACTTTTATCGAGCTTTAGAAATTCGCAGAATTTATCGTAGCGCTGCTGAGAAAACGCGGGGTGTACATCGCGTAAAAATTCGCCGTACTCCCCTACAGTCAAGCACGAAATATAGCTGCCCTCGCCTGTTATGTACGACATTCGGGCGTATATTTCGCGAGCGGACTTGCCGTCAAATAGCGCCGTGCCGCCGCTTGGCATAAGCAAGCCTGCCATCGTGCGCAAAAGCGTTGTTTTTCCCGCGCCGTTTACGCCGAGCACACCCACTATCTGCCCATTTGGCACAGTGAAGCTTGCGTCCAGCAGGCCGACCGTCTGCCCGTGCTTTTTATAAACACGCTTTAAGTTTTCAACCTGTATCATAGCTGTGCCCCCTTTAAAATTGGTAATAGATGTAGCTGCTTTCGTTTGTGTCGCCCAGATAATAGGCGCGACTTTCAAGCAAGCTATTGCCGACATAGCCTAAATCTGCGGGCTGTAAGTCGTCAATCTGATTAAAATTAAGCCAGCCCTCATAATAAGGTGTAGTGCTTTCGTTTTCAAACGCCATTAAGATTACGCCGTTTTGCTTTCCGCTGTTGTCAAACATATCTGTGCCTATTAGCTCGGTTGCGTTATAATTCAGCAGTGTTAATAAAAGTCGTCTGCCGTCCTCGCTTAATGTGATGTAATTTGGCGGAAACGCGAAGCTTTCCGGCAAATACATTGCTGTGCTGCCGTTTGCAAGCTTGCTGTCTTTTACGCTAAAGCCTGTCATTAGATATGTGCCGTAGGTATCGTTATTAAGCGATATCACTGTGCTAAAGCTTTGCGCGTCCGATGTGCTGACCTCAAGCGAAACATTTCCGATATCGTATTTTGAAACATCAACGCTTTTGCTGCTTTGCGATGCTCCGTTTGCGTCCATTAAACGCGTTAGCACCTTGCCGTCTTTATAGCTTTGCATATATATACTGCCGTCGACAGCGCCCGCTTTGAGCAGCTTTTCTCCGCTAAAGGTGCACAGCTTTTCAGCTTTGCCGACCTCAACTGTTTTGAGGTTTGCGGGCTGTTTACATATTTCGCCGTTTATGTCTTGTGTCACGTTTTCAAGCTGCGTGATTTTATACAGCGCCGCGCCGCTTCCGCCTGCATTAACCGCGGCATAGTAGCCGTCATTGAGCGCAAAAGCATTGTATAATATAGACCGCTGAAGCTCTGACGCGCTTTCGGGATAGCTTGATATTTGATAATCGCCTATAACGTATTGCTTTCCATTTGCATTATAAATAGTATAAGTTTGCACCGGCACAGGCTCTTTTGTGTGCACCACTTCGCTCGCTTGGAACGTCGCTATTTTGCCATTTCCGGCGTTGACCGTCAGCATAAGCACAAAATCGGAGCATTGAGACTGATAATAGCCGTCGCCCTGCGAAAGCGCCTTTGCTTCTTCCGCAGAAATAGAATTGCCGTTGCTATGCAAAATAAATTTTGCGTTTGCGTCCACCTCGTTTCGTGCGGACGGCGCGACGTACCACTGTGCAGTGCCGTATACGTCGCCGTACTCGGGTTTTATTCCGTATGGCTTAAACGCTTCGTTTGTGACAAAGCCGTTTTCGAGCGTGAAATCTCTGTGCCACGAGCTGTCGTAGACGCTGCCTTTTAACGTGAAGCCCTGCAAATCCTGCGTGGCTGTGCCGTTTATATCGTTAAGCGTGGTGGCGGTGTTATTTGGGAAAAAGAATATAAACAGATAGCCCATAATCATTATTATGGCGAAGCATACGGCTATCAGGGCGGGGATAAGCTTTTTCGATTTTTTCATTCTTGTCGCTCCTTTACAGCCACTTGGCGCGTTTTATTGTTCTAAGCGTCCACAAAACGGAGAATATCATTATAACCAGCAGCAAAGCTATAATAGGAAGTGTGTCGTAGTGATTCCAATAGCCTCTTGCTAAAATTTGCCTTGCAAGCATATATCCGCAAACTGCCGCGCCGAAAACGCCTATTATAATGCCGAATATGCGCCCCATGCCTTTATGGAAAAATGCGCCGGGCAAAAGCAGCGAAGGGGCGATTATATATAGCGGAAGCGTGATTATGCCGAATAGATTTGTTGGCAAAAGCAGGTTAAAAAAGACAGTGCGCACTAGCGAAAGCTGCATGTCTGGTGTTGGCATAGGATATTGCGGAATATAGGTTTGTGCCGTCATTGTTGTTAGCGCCGTTGCGGGGAAGTACATTATAAATGTTAGCAAAAGCTGTGCCACGAACACGCACATTATGGCGAGCGCCGTTGACGCTGCGTTTGAAAAGAAAAGCGTTGACGCGCTTGACGGCAGCGTTTGCATTGTGTAGCCAAGCTTTGTTTTACCGTTCATCATGAGCACAGGACGCTGCGCTGCGCCGAGCACAGCCAAAAATTCAAGCGCGAAGATTATCCAAGAAAGGCTGTTTATGAGCACTCTGTTGTATGTAATTGCCGCGCTTGTGCGCAAGCATGAATATATGCACACCGCCGCCATTTGCGCCGCAGAGCCGAGCGCGATAATGAGCCAGACAGGTTTTTGTATAATGCGCCAGTTCCACGCCGTTAAAATGCGCCATGTTTTCATGATTAGATCCTCCTAAAAAATATAAATTCGTCGTGCGTCTTGCGCCAATGTAGGGGCGGATATTATCCGCCCGAAAGCTTTGCGCAAACCTAGCTGGCGGATAATATCCGCCCCTACGATAACGTATTATGTATATAGTACACTACAATTAAAAAAATTACTCGTCGCCCCAAAGCTCGCTCACTAGGGCTATCACTTTTTTATAGGACAAATTATTGCGTTTGGCTTCGGCTACAAAGTCGCTCACAAGGCCGCTGCACATCTCGTCCTCTATTTTGCCGTAAAGCCGGTCGTCTAAATAAATTGTGCTTGCGGTGTTGCCGTTTGTGCGCACTATGCCCTCTTCTTCCATAAGCTTATATGCTTTTTGGGCGGTGTTGGGGTTTATGCCTGTTTGGGCGGCAAGCTCGCGGCGGCTTGGCATTGTTTCGCCGTTTTCGGCAGTGCCTAAAAGTATCTGCCGCTTGAGGTGGCGCACTATCTGACAATAGACAGGCTCGCCCGTATGAAATTCAAGCCCTCTAAAATCCACCATATGGCTTTCACCCCTTTCTTTGAGTGTATTATATCACTAGTACACTATGAATGCAATAGCTTTTTGAAATAAATTTTACACAAAGCTTACGGGCGGATATTGAATCCGCCCCTACGCACCATTGCGGGAATGTAGGAGCGGATTCAATATCCGCCCGTGAATTTATACGAAAAAACAGCGGCGTGTTTCCACGCCGCTGTTTTTTGAAATTACTTTATTCCAAAGTATCTCTCTGCGTTGTTGTAGCAGATGTCCTGAACTATTTTTCCGACGGCTTCGATGTCGTTGGGGTACTCGCCGTTTTCTACCCATGAGCCTATCAGGTCGCACAGAATGCGGCGGAAGTAGGTGTGGCGGGCGTAGCTTAAGAAGCTGCGGCTGTCTGTCAGCATACCGATGAAGTTGCCGAGCAGACCGAGGTTTGCAAGGCTTGTCATTTGGGCTATCATGCCTGTTTTTGTGTCGTTAAACCACCATGCGCTGCCGTGCTGCATTTTGCCGGGGACTTCCGGCCCTTGCAATGTGCCTATAATCGTCCCGAGCACTTCGTTTTCGGTGGGGTTAAGGCTGTAAAGGATTGTTTTCGGCAGCAAGCCCTCGGCGTTTAGTGCGCTTAGATAGTTGCTCAAAGATTCGCTGCTGTTGATTGTGTTGATGGCGTCAAAGCCTGTGTCGGGGCCGAGCTTTTTGTACATTGACGTGTTTACGTCGCGTTGGCAGTTGTAATGAAGCTGCATTGCCCAGCCGTGCTTCGCGTATTCGCGGCCGAGGTGCATGAGGATTTCTGTTTGGAAAATCTCGCGCTCCTCGCAGGTGATTGTTTCGCCGGCCATCGCCTTGTCGAAAACCATATTTACTGTCGCCATTTTTGCGGGGCGGTACGGGATATAGTCGATGCCGTGGTCTGACGCGCGGTCGCCCATTTTATCGAAGAAATCGACGCGGCTTGTGATTGCCTGCTCGAGTGTTTCGACGTTTGTAATTTCAATGCCCGCCACTTCGCCGAGCTTTGCTATGTATTCCTTCCAGCCCGCTTTGTGTATATTAAGCGATTTGTCGGGGCGGAAGGACGGCGCTACGATTGTTTTCATTGTGGGGTCGTCTTTTAGCTTTTGATGCCATTCGAGGTTGTCGATGGGGTCGTCTGTTGTGCCGATGAATTTGACGTTGCTCTGCTCGATTAAGCCTCGCACGCTCATGCCGTCCTCGGCGAGCTTTTTGTTGCAGACATTCCACACCTCTTCGGCTGTGTCGCCGTTCAAGACGCCGTTATAGCCAAAGAACTGGCGCAGCTCTAAGTGGCACCAGTGGTACATTGGGTTGCCGATTGCACGCGGCAGCGCCTCGGCAAATTTTTGGAATTTCTCGCGGTCGGGCGCGTCGCCTGTGATGTATTTTTCCTCTACACCGTTTGAGCGCATGACGCGCCATTTGTAATGGTCGCCACCGAGCCAAACCTGCGTGATGTTGTCAAAGCGTCTGTCCTCAAACATCTCTTTGGGGCTGATGTGGCAGTGGTAGTCGACAATCGGCATTTGGTTTGCGTAGTCGTGATATAGCGTTTTTGCTGTGGGGGTTGAAAGCAAAAAGTTTTCGTCCATGAACTGTTTCATTTTTGTCGCTCCTTATATTTTATGTCGCTATTTTTCAAGCAAATGTTTACATATTAATAATATCATCAAACGGCTTTTGTGGCAACCATATTTATAAGAGACAGCAAGAATTGATGACCAATAGCAAGATTTACTCTTTAATAGAAAAAAAACATTCTTTTTTGTGCAAACAGCTTGACTATTATGTATATTCGTCATACTATTTTAGTGTAAATACATTAAAATTTTAGGAGGCTTTAAATATGTACAGCGTCAAAGAGTTTAAACAGGGTGAATACACCGCATATCTTTTAGAGGATACCGAAGCCGGCACAGCAGCGGTTATCACACCCGAAAAGGGCGGAATGATAACGAGCATCACAAAGGGCGGCGAGGAATTTACATGGCTGCGCGAAAATAATTACGAGCTGCCGGAGCGCCCGCGCTGCGCTGTGCCTGTGCTGTTTCCGTGCTGCGGACGCTGCGCTGACGGCGTAAATACGTTTGACGGCAAAGCATACCCGATGGACATTCACGGCATGGCGCACTCGCTGCCGTGGGAGGTCGTGGGCACAGACACAGCCGACGGCGCGCTTATCACAATAAGGCTGACTGACAGCGAAAAAACGCACGAGTTTTATCCGTATGAATTTGAGGTTGACATCACATATGTGCTTCAAGGCAGCGCGATAAATGTTTTGCAAAGCTATAAAAACAAGGGCGAAAAGCCGATGCCGTTCAGCTTTGGCTTCCACCCGTATTTTGCGATTTCTGACGTGCGCAATCTAAAATGGGACATAGAAGCGCAGGTTGTCGCAGACCCCGACACAAACACGCAGCAGCCGTTTACAGGCGTAGGCTTCCCCTATGATGACGACCAGACAACTCGCTATTACAAGGGCGTAAAAAGCCCGATGACCTTCACCGACGAGGGCAGCGGACACGCGGTTATGGTGAGCTTTGACGAGCACTTTAAAAACGCAGTGCTGTGGAGCCAGTGCCAATTAGGCTTTGTGTGCATGGAACCGTGGAACGGCTGGCCAAACAGCCTTAACACAGCCGACCACGAGGTTTTGCAAGCCGGAGAAGAAATGGACGCGGCGATGAGTATACAATTTGAGAACATAAAATAAAAGGAAACAGAAGAAAGAAGATAGAAAAAGTAAGGAGTGACGCTTTGGCGCCACATTTTAATGGATCACGCCCCGCCAAAGCTTCCCTCTGACGAGGGAGCCTTACGCGCAAACCATTAAAATGTGAAACGCGCAGGTTTCACTCCTTACTTCTTTTTTCTATCTTATTTCTTCTTTTTACAGTGCCGCAATAACGCTAATCTTCACCTTATATTCCGGTATCGCAAGTGCTCCGCCTGTGACGCTACGCACCGGCTCATATGCGTCTGTGACCCACAAATCCCACACGCCGTTGAAATTTGCGTAGTCGGCTTCCATATCAGCGAGAGTTATCGTCGCTGATATCACGCGGGTTTTGTCGATGCCGTGGCGGGCTAGGATGTTGTCGATAACGCCGAGAACGTCCTCGGTCTGCTCTGTTATATCGCCCTCTAAATTTGTTGTGGTGATGCCTGCGGTGTAGAGAAGTCCGCCGTATTCTGCGCTTAGTGAACGTCTGCCGTTTCCGCCTGAACGTTTGATGTCTGCCATATTATTTTCCCCCATATATAAAATTTATTTTTGTTCCGCAACTATGTACTGCGGGCGCTGCTTTACTTCAAGATACGTCTTTGAAAGATATTGCCCGAGCACACCTATGCTGAAAAGCTGCACGCCGCTGACGAGCAAAATTATGCACACGAGTGACGGCCAGCCGCTGACAGGGTCGCCCCATATCGCGGCTCTCACTATAACAAATATTAGCATAAAAAATGCTAAAAAGCAAAACAAAACTCCCGCAAACGCCGAAATTGAGAGCGGAACTGTCGAAAATGCCGTTATACCGTCTATAGAATAGACAAAAAGCTTCCAAAACGACCATTTTGTCTCGCCCGCGACGCGCTCTACATTGACATATTCGAGCCATTTCGTCTTAAACCCGACCCATCCGAATATACCCTTTGAAAAGCGGTTATATTCTTTAACAGAGATTATCGCCTGCACCATGCGCTTTGTCATGAGCCTGAAATCGCGCGCGCCATCGACTATTTCCGTCTTGCTGATTTTATTTATGAGCCTGTAAAACGCGCGCGCGAAAAAGCTGCGTATGGGCGGCTCGCCGTCTCGCGTGACGCGGCGTGCGGCGGCGCAGTCGTACTCGCCTGTTTTGACGGCGGCGTACATTTCTTTTAGCATTTCCGGAGGGTCTTGCAAATCGACGTCCATTACGGCTACGTAGTCGCCCTTTGCGGCTTCCAGCCCCGCGAGCATTGCGGCCTCCTTGCCGAAATTGCGTGAAAAAGAGAGATAGTGTACGCGCTCGTCGTTTTGCGCAAGCTCGCGCATAGCGTCAAGCGTCGCGTCCTTTGAGCCGTCGTCGACAAAAATATACTCAAAATCTGCCGTCATTTCGCTGCTGACGGCGCACACCTCTTTGTAAAAAAAGTTTATTGCCTCCTGCTCGTTATAGCATGGAACAACAAGAGATATTAAATCTTTGTGAATATCGGGCATATGCGGCCTCTTTTCGCTTTTATTTATCGTCATTTTCTGATATACTATAGATGTATATATATTCTACCATCTTTTTGAGGAAATTTCTACATGAAAAAATGCGCATCAGTAATTTTGGCGCTTTTTTGTTTTTTTATGATATTCATGCCGCTCTCTTTCGCGGAGGGCTTCACGCTGCCCGACAGCGTCAGCGTGACGGCCGCCTCGGCGTATTTTGTCAATCTTGACACCGGCATCGTTGTATACGAAAAAAACTCTAACGAAAAGCGCAGCATAGCGAGCCTTACAAAGCTTATGACGGCTCTGCTTTTAATTGAAAATGTACAAGACCTCGACGGCACCGAGATAACAGCCGCGACGAAGCTTTATGTAGAGCCGATAACGAACTACGACTCGTCAACGGCGGACATTCGCCCCGGCGAAACAGTGACGGCGCGGACGCTTTTGTACGCCATGCTGCTGCCTAGCGCAAACGAGGCGGCGCAGATTGCCGCGAATTATCTTGGCAACGACAACCTTGAAAACTTTTACGCCATGATGAACGCAAGAGCCGTAGAGCTCGGCTGCAAAAACACAAATTTTATGTGCGCGCACGGCCTTTACGACATGGAGGACGGCAACTACTCGACAGCCTACGACCTCTCGCTCATCGCCCGCGCGTGCTGGCAGTATGACGTTTTTCGCGAGGTTGTCGGCTCGACGAGCTACGACATGCCGTTCACGAATGTGCACACAACGCCAGAATATGCGTCAAACCCGAACGCGGCGTACACAATACAGACAAGCGTTAAAATGCAGGTGCCGTCGGCGTCTGTGTATCGCGATTATATTCACGGCATAAAGACAGGCAGCACGCTAAGCGCAGGGCGCAACTTTGTGTCTGCGGCGACAAACTCTAACGGCGAAAGCTTTATAGGCGTTGTGCTCGGCTGCCCGTGGGACCCCGCCGAGGACGGCTATGCGTACTCTTTTCACGACACGGCCAATGTGTATGACTGGATGTTCGCGAATTTCTCCGTCAAGCCGACGCTCGACACCACAAGCCCGATAACCGAGGTCAAGGTTACGCTTTCGAGCGAGACGGACTCGCTTATGCTGTATCCCGCGTCGAATTTGAGCACGTATATGCCGACAAGCGGCGGCGAAGGGACTATTGAAACGACCTTTGACGTGCCCGAAAGCGTGAAAGCGCCTGTGGCAAAGGGTGACGTGATGGGCACGGCGACAGTGAGCGTAAACGGCGTTACAATCGGGACGGTTGACCTTGTTTCCGGACAAGACATCAGCCGCAACTCGCTTTTATATATATTTGACCGCACAAACGCGTTTTTCGGCACGACGTTTTTCAAGGTGCTTGTGATTGTGACTGTCATATACTGCACAGGCTTTTTTGCGCTGTGGCTGTATGTGCAAAACGAAAACAAAAAGCGCCGCGAAGCCAAACGCAAACGCGAAGCGCAGATGAGGCAGAGGCAAAATAGGGATTGACAAATAAATTGCCGTAAGACTTAAACTTTTCACCTCATCAGTCGCCTGCGGGCGACAGCTTCCCCTCAAGGGGAAGCCTACGAGAGCCTTCTCCTTTAGGAGAAGGTGGCGCGACGAAGGAGCGACGGATGAGGTAATCTTGCAGAAATCGACCACACAACAAAACAATTTTAAAAAAAGAGGGCTAGTATAAATGAATATCAATGACGAGAGAAACCTTACGCTTTTAATGGATTTTTATGAGCTGACGATGGCGGGCGGCTATTTTGAGGAGAATTACACCGACAAAATAGGCGTGTTTGACATGTTTTTCCGCAGGGTCCCCGATGAGGGCGGCTTTGCTATTTCTGCGGGGCTTGCGCAGTTTTGCGAAATTGTGGACGAGCTTCATTTCACAGACAGCGACATCGAATATCTGCGCGGCAAGGAGTGCTTTTCGGAGGGCTTTCTTGACTATCTGCGCAATTTTGAGTTTCACTGCAACATATGGGCTATCCCCGAGGGCACGCCGATTTTCCCGCAGGAGCCCATCGTAATCGTTGAAGGCCCCGCCATCGAAGCGCAGCTTATCGAGACGCTTTTGCTTGTCACCTTTAACCACCAAAGCCTTATCTGCACCAAAACCAACCGCATTGTGCGCGCGGCTAAGGGCAGACCTATCATGGAATTTGGCTCGCGCCGTGCGCAAGGCTACGACGCGGCGGTGCTCGGTGCAAGAGCCGCGTACATCGGCGGCGTTGTCGGCACGGCGTGCGTCATGGCGGACAGGCTTTACGGCATACCCGCGCTCGGCACTATGGCTCATTCGTGGGTGCAGATGTTCCCATCAGAATACGAGGCATTTAAGCATTACGCCGAGATTTACCCCGACAACACGACGCTGCTTGTGGACACCTACAGCGTGCTCAAAAGCGGCATTCCGAACGCGATAAAGGTGTTTGACGAGGTGCTTAAACCTCTTGGCAAGCGTCCTAAGGGCGTGCGCATTGATTCGGGCGACATTGCGTATCTCTCTAAGAAAGCACGCAAGCTGCTCGACGCGGCGGGCTATCAGGACTGCGGAATTTGCGCGTCGAACTCGCTTGACGAATATCTTGTGCGCGATTTGCTTTTGCAGGACGCAAAGGTGGACAGCTTCGGCATCGGCGAAAACATGATAACGAGCAAAAGCGATCCTGTTTTTGGCGGCGTGTATAAGCTCGCGGCTGTCAAGGACGGCGAAAAATATATTCCGAAAATAAAAATAAGCGAAACAGCAGAAAAAATGACGATACCTCACCTCAAAAACGTCTACCGTATCTACGACGACGAGACAGGCAAGGCGATGGCAGACTACATCACAATGTATGACGAGGCCGTCGACACAGCGGGCGGTATAACGCTTTTTGACCCTGTTGAAACGTGGAAAAGCCGCACGTTCACAAACGTTCACGCAAAAAAGCTCAACGTGCCAATTTATGTGAGCGGCAAGCGCATTTACGAAAACCCGCCGCTTAAGGAAATACGCACTTTCTGCGCCGCACAGGTGAACACGCTTTGGGACGAGGTGACGCGATTTGAAAATCCGCACAGATATTACGTTGACCTTTCGCAAAAGCTTTGGGATGAGCGTCAGGCACTTTTGAAACAATTTGGGAAAAAATAAGACACTTTTCCGTAGGGCGCGACGACTCGGCGCGCCCTCAACGTCAACAGGCTAAGGCGTGCAATTATTATTTCGTGCGAACCTACCTCATCCGTCGCTCCTACGTCGCGCCACCTTCTCCTAAAGGAGAAGGCTTTAGAGGCTTCTCCCTCGGGAGAAGCTGTCGCCCGCAGGCGACTGATGAGGGGTGCTTATGCACTATTTTATCTTAACCTGTTGACATTGGTCGCGCCCTACGAGGAAGACATCAAATTTACAGCATATTTGAGGAAATAATAAAACATGAAACACAGCAACGTACAATTATTTAAGCGATTTTATCCTTACATGGCAAAATATAAGGGCATTTTGGCGGCTGACCTTTTCTGCGCGGGGCTGACAACGCTCTGCGACCTCGTGCTGCCTGTCATCATGCGCTACATAACAAACACCGCCACGGACAGCGCGCAGATGCTTGCAATTTCGGGCATATTAAAGCTTGCGACACTTTATTTTGTGCTGCGCATCATCGACGCCGCCGCAAACTATTACATGGCGGGCGCGGGGCACATCATGGGCACAAAAATTGAAACGGATATGCGCCGCGACGCGTTTGAGCATCTGCATAAATTGTCAGACAACTACTTTGCAAACACAAAGGTCGGGCAGATAATGGGGCGCATTACAAACGACCTTTTTGACGTGACGGAATTTGCGCACCACTGCCCTGAGGAATTTTTTATAGCGGGCGTTAAAGGGCTTATTTCCTTTATAATTCTCGCGCTCATAAATCCGTGGCTGACGCTGATAATCTTCGCTTGTCTGCCCGTGATGGTTGTCGTTTGCTCGCGGTTTAACAGGCAGCTTCGCGAGGTTTTTCGCAAACAGCGCGTGCAAATAGGCGAGCTTAACGCGCAGATTGAAGACTCTCTGCTCGGCGTGCGCGTCGTAAAGGCGTTTGGCGCAGAGGAGCTTGAGCAGGAGAAATTTGCCGAGGGCAACGAGAAATTTTTAAAAATAAAGACAAACGGCTACCGCTTGATGGCGGCGTTCAGCACAACGACGCGCCTTTTTGACGGTTTAATGTACCTTATTGTCATCTTGGCGGGCGGCATTTTTGTCGTGAAGCAGTACATAAATCCGGGCGATCTCGTCGCTTATATAATGTATGTAACGACGCTTTTAGCCACTGTGCGCCGCATAATAGAGTTTGCGGAGCAGTTTCAGCGCGGAATGTCAGGCATTGAGCGCTTTTGCGAGATAATGGACGCCGACGCCGAAATTTTCGACGCGCCGGACGCAAAGTCGCTCGAAAATGTAAAGGGCGAAATCGAGTTTACGGACGTCAGCTTTGAGTATCCGGACGACCACAACAAGGTGCTGAAGCACTTAAATTTGCACATAAAACCGGGCGAAAGGCTTGCGCTAGTCGGTCCTTCGGGCGGCGGAAAGACAACGCTTTGCAACCTTATCCCCCGCTTTTATGACGCGACGGACGGCGTTGTCTCGATAGACGGACGCGACGTTAGGCACATCACCGTAAAAAGTTTGCGCGACGCGATAGGCATGGTTCAGCAGGACGTTTATCTTTTCAGCGGAACAGTGTACGACAATATCGCCTACGGACGCTCGGGCGCGACAAAGCAAGAGGTCATCGCCGCCGCTAAAATGGCTGGCGCGCACGAGTTTATCTCAACGCTTGCGCGCGGATATGAATCATATGTCGGCGAGCGCGGCGTTAAGCTTTCGGGCGGGCAAAAGCAGAGAATTTCAATAGCGCGTGTGTTTTTGAAAAATCCGCCGATTTTAATTCTCGACGAAGCCACGAGCGCGCTTGACAACGAGAGCGAATATCTCGTCGGCAAAAGCCTTGCGAAGCTGACGGACGGCCGCACGACAGTGACGATAGCGCACCGCTTGACGACAATCCAAAACGCCGACCGCATACTTGTGCTCGGCGGCGACGGCATTGAGGAAGAGGGCTCGCACGAAGAGCTTTTAGCCAAAAACGGAAAATATGCCGCACTTTGGAACGGTGCAAAAAGGCTCGACAGCCAAACGTTTTAAATGAGGTGCACTATGAAAAATGAAAATCCGCTTGTCTCAATAATAATCCCAGTTTACAACGCATCGACCGACCTCGGACGCTGCATTGCAAGCGCGCGAAAGCAAAGCTATGACAACATAGAAATTCTTGTCGTGAACGACGGCAGCACCGACGCGTCGCTTAAAATATGCAACATGTACGCAGCAGTCGACAGCCGAATTTGCGTTATCGACAAGGCAAACGGCGGTGTGTCCGAGACGCGCAACATCGCCATAAAGCAGGCGGCGGGCGAGTATATTCAGTTCCTCGACAGCGACGATTACCTAGCCGAAAACGCGACACAAACGCTTGTTGAAAGAGCTCTCGCCACAGACGCAGACCTTGTTATATCGCATTATTACCGCGTCATGCCCGAGGACGAGGGCGGTGAAATGACCGCACTCGGTTTTTTAAGCCGAACTGACGTTATGAATAAAGAGGAGTTTGCCCGCGAGCTTAT
Source organism: Clostridia bacterium (assembly GCA_009929695.1). GTDB lineage: Bacteria > Bacillota > Clostridia > Oscillospirales > Ruminococcaceae > Ruthenibacterium. The sequence goes on along the minus strand of RZZW01000007.1, from coordinate 31,671 downwards.
GGACGAGCCGGCAAGCTTTTACTACGGCGTTTTATGGAACAAGCTTTACCGCACTGAGATTTTGCGCAAAAACAATATTCTTTGCAGCGAAGAGCTTACGTGGAGCGAGGATTTTCTGTTTAATCTTGAATATATCCGCTATGCCGAGCGCTTTGCCGCCGTCAGCACGCCTGTTTATTACTACGTGAAAAACCGCAAAAGCATAACGCACACGCAGATAGATTTGGTGAATTTAATATCCACAAAAGCGAAGCTTTTTACATATTATAAAGAGCTTTACGAGCGCATAGGGCTTTATGAAAAATACAAGCCGCAGATTTTCAAATATCTAATCTCAACCGCCGAGCACAAATATGGCAAAACGCAAAAATTGCACTTGTAAATCTCGTGCTTTGCGTATATAATAATACTATATTTATGAAAGGCGGCGTTTCAAATGGGGCTCATCACAGGTCTTATCAAGGGCGCGGTCACGGCTGTGCCGACTGCGGTTTTTGTGGGCAAAGCCGCTCATGCCAAAAATAAAATCAAGCGCCAGCTTGACTGCGCGCTGCATCACAGTAACAGAGAGGACTATATCACTATGAAAAAAAGTACTTTTGCAATTTTAGTAACATTTTTAGCCGCCGTTGCGGGCGCTCTTGCAGCAATGCTTGTGTATATCCGCCGCCGCGAGGCAGAGCTTGACGAGTATGAGCAGCTTCTTTTCAGCGACGATTTCAGCCGCGAAGAGGAAGAAAATGCCACCGACGCCGCACAGGCAGCCGACGATTTAGAGGACTAAGCCTTTTTAATGGAGGCTCATTATGGACAGCAACGCGCTTTTTAAAATCGGCTACGGCCTTTATGTGCTCACCGCGCGCGAGGGCGAAAAGGACAACGGCTGCATTGTAAACACGGTTATGCAGGTCATGCCAAACCCCGCCACAATGGTGCTTGGCGTGTGCAAGCAAAACTACACGCACGACATGATAGCCCGCACCGGCGAGTTTAACGTCTCTATGCTCACGCAGGAAACGCCATTCAAGGTTTTTGAGCATTTCGGTTTTCAAAGTGGAAAAAATGTAAATAAATTTGCCGACTGTGAGCAGTCCTTCCGCTCTGAAAACGGCATTTTATATCTGCCGAAATACACAAATGCGATGCTGAGCGGCAAGGTTACACAGCAAATCGACATGGGTTCGCACACACTTTTCGTCGCTGATATAACGCAGGCGAAGGTGTTGTCAGATGTCGAGAGCGTTACATACAGCTATTATCAGGCAAACATAAAGCCAAAGCCACAGGCAACGAGCGTCAAGGGCTGGCGCTGCAAAATTTGCGGATATGTATATGAAGGCGAAAATCTGCCTGCTGATTTCATCTGCCCCCTATGCAAACACGGCGCGGCGGATTTTGAAAAAATATAATACAAACTTAAAATGCGCTGCTGCGGATATCCGCAGCAGCGCATTGTTTTTCAGCCGTTCATACAGTTTATGCTGTCCGTAGGGGCGATTCACGAATCGCCCCTACATACATTGCAAATCACACTCCGTGCGGTGTACTTTTCTTTACTTCGCCGCCATGTAAATTTTCACCATGTCGTCGCTGTGCAGCTTTATGATAGTCCCCACCGTCACGGTGCCGCCCAGCGTGGCTTTGTCGGCCATTGCCACTGCGTCCTCATGTGTCAGCTCAACCCCGAGGTCGCTTATTTTTGTCGGCATGGATATCTCGCGGTAGAACGCCTCCATGGCCTCAATACCCGCAAGCGCCGTTTCCTCGTCATTATTTTTTGGCAAAACGCCCAAAACATTCACTGCAAATTTAGCGAAACGCTGTGGCAGAAGCTTATAGGTGTAGCGCGCCCATGTGCCCCAAATTGCCGCAAGCCCCGCGCCGTGCGCAACGTCAAATCGCGCGCCTATCTCATGCTCAAGACGGTGGCAAGACCAGTCCCCACCATTTGTGCCGCAACCTGTCAAGCCATTGTGCGAAAGGCTGCCCGCCCACATCACCTCGGCGCGTGCGTCATAATTCTGCGGGTCTTTTTCAAGCGTGCGCGCGCATTCAATCACCGTTCTCATGAGTGCTTCGCTGATGCCGTCGGTAATTTCCATGTTATCGTCGCCACCAAAATAACGCTCCATCGTGTGCATCAGGATATCAGTGCAGCCACAGCGCGTCTGATATTGCGGCAGCGTATATGTCAATTCAGGGTTCATAACCGCAAATTTGCAGCGGCAAATCTCAAAATTCGCGCCGCGTTTGTACCAGTTATTCTCCTCTTCATCATTTGTAATGACAGACGAGTTGCTCATCTCGCTGCCCGCGGCGGCTATTGTCAGCACTGCGCCAACAGGCAGACACGCCTTTGGCGCGCGCTTCATCATGTAGAAATCCCACACGTCGCCCTCGTTTGCAACACCGTAGCCGATAGCTTTTGACGAGTCGATAACACTGCCGCCGCCTATTGCGAGCACAAAGTCAACGCCGTTTTCGCGGCAAAGCTGTATGCCCTCGCGCACCTTTGTAAGGCGCGGATTTGGCACAACTCCGCCGAGCGTGACGTATTCTATCCCCTCTGCGTCAAGCGCCGCGCATATGCGGTCAATAAGTCCAGAGCGTTTTGCGCTCTCGCTGCCGTAATGGATAAGCACCTTTTTGCAGCCCTGTTGCTTGACAAGACGGCCTGTCTCGCCCTCTGCGTTTTTGCCGAAAATAACTTTTGTCGGTGTAAAATACTCAAAATTTTTCATGATAATTCTCCTGTCTGTCGCGCATACGCGCATATTATTTGAATTGCTTGTTGCGTTAACTCCGTCAGCGACGCACCCTGTGTGCCCGCAACCGTCAGGCTGCATTTGTTTATGGGCACAAGTATCTTTTGCGCGCCGCTCTCCGACACAGCCGCCGCCATTTTTGGCGTGACTTCTCCAAGCAGCGAGTTCGCCGCTATGATGCCGATAGGTCCCGCAATTATGTCGGCGTTCACGGCGTTTACAACAACAGGGTTCTCCCCCGTCGCGCAAAGCTTCGCACCCGCCTTCATCATAGCCGCCGTCGCCGCATAATTAGTGCCGACAGCAATAATGTCATCAAGCCCCGCACCAAGCAATCCCTCAATGAGTCCCCGCCCAATCTTTCCGCCCTGCCCGTCAATAATCAGCACCTGCATAAAAAACCTCCGCAACACTTTTTCTATCTAATTGTACCACGCAATCCACCAAAATTCCACACCTTTACATTCATAAATATACTTCACCCCGCATACTCTTTAGAAAAAAGGATAATCTAAATAACGAGCCGCGTGTTTATTTTGACAAACATGCGGCTCGTTATTTTTATGAGGATTTTAAAAAATGTAATTTCAACGGATATCATATACGGAACGCAGTCGTAGGCGGCGCGGAGTGCCAGAGAGCACTTTGATTCCCACTGTGCCTGCATTCATATCAAAAAAGTTGTCGCTAAGAACCAAATCTTCTTCGTCACACTCGATTTCTACGCTTTTTGCATAGGCTTGTGCGGTAACAAAAATTGTGTCGCCCTCAACATGCCATTGCAAATCTGGATTGAGGAAATGATAATGCTTAGGTGCAGTGAACAGGACTGTTCCACATGAGCATTGTTCTCCGTCTTTCCATAACTCGTAGCTGAAATAATTCTCAAGATAATCCGTGCCGTTAAAATCAATTTCTTCAAGCCAAACACTCGTGAGATTGGGAACTGTAAGCGAACTTTCTCCCTGCTGTAAAACAGCGGAAGAGCTATTGCGCAGCGCCCAGCGCACTGTCACGTCGACGGCTTCTCTTGTCTCATTGGCGACATTGAGGTGCGCTTTTGTTTTGATAGGCGAAGGCTGCAAAATTATGGAGTTTCTGTCGGTTGTCTCGCCTGTTTCTTCGCAGGATATCATCAATGGTGCGAAGAAGCGTTTGGCGTAGTAGTGAAGCGTTTTCCATCTTCCGAAATAGTCAATCGACGCCCATGACGCCACAGGCCAAATGTCGTTTAGCTGCCAATAGATAGCACCCATGCAGCGACCGCGGTTGCGGCGCCAATGCTCGACACCGTACCGAATTGCCTCTGCCTGCAGTAGCTGCGAAGCATAAAGCAGTGTGTCAAATTCTGTGGGATATAAATATGTTTGCGCAAGGTATGCCATTATTTTTCCATTTGCGCCATCATTTCTCTGATGACGCTCCATTACGCGGGAGAAAATATTGCAGTCCTCCGGCAGCGCGAAGCTGTAGATGGTTTTTTTGCACGGGAACGACTGAAAGCCGAATTCGGACGCATATCTAAAATAGTATTTGCGATACTCCGTAAAAGGCACGTTTCCATGCCACACTTCCCAATAGTGCACGTCGCCGCGGTTTGGGTCGTTAGGCTCATCAAAGCCTCCGCCGCTTGATGGCGAAGCAGGCCAATAAAAGGTGTCGGGGTCATACTCGCGCAAAATTTCGGGCAAAATGTGCTCGAACATACGGATGTAGTCCGAACGCGTTTTAGGTGTGCCATCGTATTCGCTGACGGATTGAAACATTTCCATCTCATTGTTGCCGCACCAAAGTCCTAACGATGGGTGGCTGCGCAGGCGCGTAATATTATCGACAAATTCCGCCTTGATGTTCTCTTCAAATTCGGGCGTCAAGTGGTAATTCGCGCAAGCGAACATGAAATCCTGCCAAACGACCAAGCCGAGCTCGTCGCATATATCAAAAAAGAAGTCGTCGGGATAATATCCTCCACCCCAAACACGAATGGAATTGAAATTAGCCTGCACGCACTGCTCAAGCAGAGCGCGAGTGCGCTGAGGAGTGACGCGCGACAATATATTATCCTCGGGGATATGCGTCTTTATCATAGAAGTTTCCGCCGAATGACCAGCCCCATGTATAGATGGGCTTGCCCGCTTTAAACCAAGGCACGATGCCGACCTGCTTGTAGTTAGCGCCATCGCGGATGGTAAGCTTTTCGGCTGCGGCTTCAAACTCGGCAATTGTTTTGGGAGGATTTGCGGGGTCAAGCCCTGCCGCAGTAAATAAATCCTTGTTATAGAACAGTGCGCGTGCGTCACCGTTATAAGGGATTGAATATGTCTTATCCTTATAAATAGAGCCGCCCTTCGCCCAGTCATACACATCGTCCAAATTGAGGTCGGCAGTCTTCATTAAATCGTCGAGCGGAACAAGCGCATCCTGCGCCGCCCAAGAGGCGATTTGGAAGTTGTCGAGCATTGCGATTTCTGGCGGGCTGCCGGCTGCGATTGCCGCCATAAGCTTATCCATTGTCTGTGTGTTGCCGCTTGACTGGTTTGCCACAAAGTCAACATTCACCTGAATGTTTTTATCATTTGTCTCGTTGTACAGCTTGGCAGCAGCTATGATTGCGTCTAAACCGGGGCCTGCGCCCCAAGTGTGCCAAACAGTGATTTCTGTCTTTGCACCTGTGGCAGCTGCGCCGCCCGCCGATGCGGAAGCTACACTTGTTGAGCCGGCAGAACTACCGCAGCCTACGAATAATGCAGCGCTTAATGCAAGCGCAGTGGTAAGTGCTATAAAGCGTTTTGTCAGTTTCATATTTTCCTCCATAATTTACAATTTTATAATGAAAGCGATTATAGTGCACCTGCTCGCTTTACTGTCAGTCCATAAAGAATTGCGATACATGGTCACGCGTTTTCAAAATGCCGCGCTTAACTTTTTCTTCTGTGCCGCCCCACACAGGGTCTTCGTGCTCAATGCAAATCGTTTTGTTGTAGCCGATTTGATAAAGGTCGTCCACGATGCGATTCCAATCAAGGCTGCCAAGCCCTGGAAGGCGGTGTATCCACCATTTGCTGTTTTGCAGCGCACCGTGTAAATTAAGCTTTTTACGGTCGACATAAGTATCCTTTGCATGAAAGTGGAAGATTTTTTCCTTGAATTTGAAGATATTATCATATGGGTCGATCATTTGCCATACAAGGTGAGAAGGGTCGTAGCACAGGCCGATTTTGTCGCTGTCGAGCCTTTCAAATAAAGCCTGCCACATATCGGGACTTGTGGCAATATTGCCCATCATGGGGCAGTTTTCCCAGCAAAGCTTTACGTTATATTTTTCAGCTTCTTCAATAAATTCTTTTGCAAGCTCAACGCATGCGTCAAGTGATTTTTCAGGCTGAAAACCCATGCCCGCAAATGCGTCCTTTGTCACGCCGGTAGAGCAAACGATTTTTTCGATGCCTGTTGCGCCGGCAAAAGCAATGCGCTCTTTGAGTGCTTTTTGGTGTTGCTTTGCTTCCTCTTCGTTTTCGCTCAAGAAGTTGCGGCAGTAAATCATGGTGTTAATTTCTACTTTGCCCTCGGCTAAAACGTCTTCAAACACCTTTTGATCCATTGCAATTGCGGGGCCGACGTCAAGCTCGTGAATATCGTTTTCGGCAGCCCAGTCGGCAATGGTGTGCAGGTCTGTCACGCCAACCTCTGTCAGGCTGTTTGTCAGTAAACTCATTTTAATATTGATTTCTCCTATTCCTATATACTATATAAAACAGCTTAAAGCTTGATTGTACAGCCTGTTTCGCAAGACTCTAAAATTTGGTCGAGAATTGTTTGAATGTACAGCGCTCTGTCAAAATTGCGGTCAGGCTGTTGTCCTGTTTGTATACATTGCAAAAACTCTCTGATTTCACTGTTGAACCACGGTTCTTCCACCGTTTGCGGCAGACTGATTATCTCTGCTTCGCCTGTGTAACCGCCTGTTTTTTCTTTAAACCACACCTCAACCTCATTTGGCTTATCGTCGCGGAACAGCATCATGCCGCCCTCGCCATAAACTTCAATAGTGTGGCGGCGCACGCCTAGCTGAAGCCTATCATTTTCACCCTGTCGGTGCAATTCGCAAGGCGTACAGCGTCTTCACAAATAGCAGCGCTTGTGCTCAATGGCTTTTCACAAAGCACGTGCTTGCCTCTTTCCAAAGCGCGAATGACAAGCGGGACATGCGCATAGTTTGGCGTGCAAACGCTAACGGCGTCCACCTCATCCAGCAGCGCATCAAATGTATCGCAAATTTTCACAGACAGATTTTTTTCCTTCGCCCATTGTGCAGCGCGTCCGGGCACAATGTCGTAAAGCGCAACCAATTCGCAATCTGTTTTGCAGGCCAGATATCCGTTGACATGGTTATTTGCAATTCCAACGGTGTAGCCGGTTCCCACAATGCCTACTTTGATTTTTTTCATCGTTCAAGCCTCCGTGTATAAATTATATTAATATTTTTGAACCTTTTCTAAAAAGAACTATTCCGCGCCCAGCAACCGAAACATTTCTTCTTTGTAGTTTTCTACGCCAGGTTGGTCAAAAGGGTCTACTTCCAAAAGCACCGAGGAATAATAGCATACAATAAAATAGAAGTATAAAAGCTCGCCAAGTTGATAAGCGTCAAGGTTATCAATCTCTACTACCATGCATGGCACCCCGCCTTCACTGTGTGCTTTCACTGTGGCTTTGTAGGCACATTCGTTGATTTCGTGGAAGGTTTTTCCGTTTAAGTAATCGAAGCCGTCCTCTATTTCAGATTCGCTTATCACTTTTTTGTCTGTTGGCGGCGTGCAAACATGAAGAAAGGTTTCGATTATTTGTCGTTTTCCTTGCTGCAAATATTGACCAACGGAGTGCAGGTCTTCTGTGTACGAGCACACCACAGGGAAAAGCGCCGTGTGATTTTTGCCTTCGCTTTCACCGAAAAGCTGACGCCACCAACGCCCGAGCGCCTCAAGCTGAGGCTCAAAAAACGAAAAGGCTTCAATGTTATATCCTTTTTCCATCAGGGCATTGCGCGTAATAGCGTAGCGTTTTGCCGCCTGCCGCACAAACCCGCCGGTCTGATATTCCTTTGCTGCACTGCACGCTCCGTGCACCAGCTTGTCGATATCTATTCCCGCCACCGCTATGGGCAATAAACCGACGGGCGTAAAAACAGAGTATCGACCGCCCACATCTGTCGGGAAAGGCAGATAGCGATATTCATTTTCCACACTGATGCGATGCAGCGCTTCATCTCCAACAGTAGGCGTTGTAATGATGCGGCGCGCGGCTTCTTCTTTAGAATACCTATTTTCAAGATAGCTTCGGAACATCCTGAACATTAAGCCCGGCTCAAGCGTTTTGAAGTTTTTGGCGATTACGTGGATATAAACTGATCTGTCTCCGATTTTTTGCAAAAGCTTTTCGTAATATGCGGCGGAAAGATTAAGCGCAGCATATAAAATTTCCGGCCCGTTTGGAGCAGCGGTGTGAGAAAGCGCGTCAATCACTGCACGTGCTCCCTGATTTGACCCGCCAAGCCCCACAACAACGAACACCTCAGCATTTTGCCTAATCTCAGCAGCAAGCTCTTTAATTTGTGCACATATCGCCTCGCTTGCACATTTTTCGGGGTGAACCCATCCTAGCATGTCGCTTGGGTACGCATTCTCATCCACTGTTTGCAATGCGCGCTTGTGCCGCGCAGCATATAGATTGTATTCTTCTTCAGAAAGAAACGCGGCGGTATGGTCACAGATAAAATTCATGATTGCTCATCCTTGTAGAATATTTCAATATTTAATTAAATTAATTAATTTAATATCTTTATTATAAAATATTTTTCTTATCTGCCAATAAGTTTTTGCATTTTTGTTAATTTGAATATAGTTTTAAAATTATATTTGTGCACAACTTACAAATGCCCCGCTTTTTATTGTTTTTTCATTTTTATTTATTATCTTAAAGCAACTTTCAATTGAAATGCATTTACGCTAAAATCATTAAACGGCTTCAATGCAAAGTTGCATTGAAGCCGTTTATATAAATAGTAAGTGTGTTTATGCTTAAAGCTTATTATAGCGCTTCTGATTTTGCGCAAGCATATATATCGAGCACAACCGCAAGCGTTTTTGTGGCGTCATTCGCATCTGTTGGCACCGCCTCACCGCGTGCAAGTTTTTCATAAAAATCGCGAAGCTGCGCGGTGTGATAAGACCCCCAGTAGTTTTCTCCGGCAGCATTTTTATGCTGTTCCGGCATAACTTTATAGCTCGGCTGACCGTCGAGATTTATTTCAACTTCATTTTCCACCAGTAGACAGCGACCCTTTTCACCGCTTATTTCAATGCGGATAGGGCTGTTTTCCACATAATAATTGCAGTCTGAGAAGGCATATACTGCACCGTTTTCAAACGTAATCGCGGCATCCGCTTCGTCATCTACCTCAATATTGGTTAAGACACGTTTTGCAATATGTGCCTTGATGTCAACCACTTCACATCCCATAAGATAGCGCACAAGGTCAATGCTGTGTATTGCCTGGTCAATTACCACGCCGCCGCCTTCTTTTTCCCAACTGCCCTTCCAGTCGCATTCGTAGTAAGAGGGCGGTCGATGCCATGCAAGGTGGCTCCAAGCGCCCTTTAGCTTACCGAGAGCTCCGCATTCAATAAGCTTTTTCGCCTCTTGAATGCCTTCGATATACCGATTTTGAAAAATAATACCAAGCTGTTTTCCGCAGCTTTTTGCAGTGCTAATCATCTACTGCGCGTCTTCCAAAGAAAGCGCAATTGGCTTTTCCGTTAAAACATGGCAGCCTGCTTTCAAGCAAGCAATGGCGTGCTGCTTATGCAGAAAATGCGGCGTGCATACATGCACCACGTCCGGCTTGACCTCAAGCATATCTTCAAGCTTATCTCCGGCGCGGCAGCCTTCAAATTGCGCGGCAAACTTTTCAGCGCGTTCAAGCTGCTTATCCACAGCGAAGCAAACCTCCACAAAGTCACTAAGCTCCTCAAAAGCTTTGGCATATACTACTGAAATTCTACCGCAGCCGATAATTCCAACTCTATATTTTTTCACTTGTTTCCACGTTTTCCTGCAAAATAAATTTTTTAATAGCCAGTGCAGCCGCGCCCTTTGCCGCCCTGAATTTATCAAACGGTACAAACTCAATGGCCACTTCTGTAACATTTAAAGAAAATAAATTTTTTCGCGTAATATCAATCAACAGCTGCTGATTTTGCGGCAGCTGCATAATATATCCATCCACAATCACAAGCGGAGGGTTGATGAAATTGATAATGTTTGCAAGCATGATGCCAAGATAGGTTATTGCGTCCTCCATAATTTTGCACACAACGCCGTCGTTGCATCTCTGAGCCTGTAAAATCTCGCTCATTTGCGGAGCAAGAGGGTCTTTGCAAATATCACGCAGCAGCGTCGGAAGATCCGCCTGTATGCTTTGAATACAGCGGTTGCGGATTGCAACTTCGCTTGCAATAGCCTCCAAGCAGCCCCTGTTTCCACAGGTGGGACAAACAGGGCCGAACCTGTCAACAACCATATGTCCAACCTCACCGGCTCCGGCCATTTCACCCGAGTGCAGACGGTTGCGAATTACCAGTGGGCAGGCAAGTCCGCGTGAAATCAGCAAATAGGCAAATGTTTCTGGACGCAGCGTAGCACTGAACAGTTCTTCACCTAGCGCACGGCAGCGCGCATTGTTTTCCACGCGGCAGGCAAAACCTGTTCGACGAGAAATATCCTGTGCAACAGCTTTGTCCATCCATTTGTACATGGCACCATAGCGCAGCACGCCGCTGTGGCCGTCCACAAAACCCGGCATGCCGATTCCGATGCCTACAATTTTTTCGCGGCAAATATTTATTTCTGACAAAAATGATTCCACGCTCTGTGCGACAGCGTCCATAGACGCTTCATATTCCTCGTAATCATCTGTGTATTGATGCTGATGTATCACATTGCCGCGCAAGTCAACAAGGCATACAAGCGTGCCGTAATAACCGCGCTCTATACCAATGACGTACCGCGCGTCCGGCACAAACTCGACAAGAATGCGCCGCCTGCCGAGTGTGCGTTCGGTGGGGCGTTCTTCCTCTGGGCAGGCAGGAGTGCACTCACGCACCAGCCCCTGCCCGATTAGATGTGCCACATTCGTGGTGATGGTAGGTGGCGTCAAATGCAGCATTTCTGCAATTTCTGACCGACTGATGGGACCGTATTTATAAATGATTTCCTTGATAAATTCCGTGTTTTGCGATTTTAGCCGCTCAAGATTATTCCCCGGACGCGCCATACCAACATTCCCTCCTTGACAAGTTTGTTTTTTAATTTAATTAAATTATACTAAATTTAAATTTATTTTGCAACACCATTCTTAACAATTTTTGGATACCGCGTCGTGAAATCTGAAAAGATTTTTTTAAAACTACTTAATAATTTAGTACTCTAGTGCATTCCCCTCACTTTTGCTGTATAATTAAATCACTAAAAGTATGAACAGGCGGTGAAAAAATGGACATTGATACGTTGAGGGTTATCTTTCGCGTTATCGAGTTCTTTTTCACCGTTTATTTACTTGCGTACATACTTTTTATGATATTGGCGGTGACTGTCGGGGCTGTCACGTTGTATGAGCAGCGCATAAATAAAATTGGGATGAAGGAGATAGAGCGCGATTATTTCGTGCCTGTCTCCATAATTATTCCTGCGCATAATGAACGCGTGACGGTGTGCGACACTGTAAAATCGCTTTTGAAGCTCGATTATCAGATATATGAAATAATCGTCGTCGACGACGGCTCGACAGACGGCACGGCTGAGCTTGTGCAAAGCTGCTTTAATATGCAAAAAATCACCCGTCCGCTGCGCCGCACAATTGACTGCGGGCATGAGACGGGCATATGGGTGACGTATGAGCACGGACGGGCGATAACGCTGATAAGCAAGGTGAACGGAGGCAAAGCAGACGCGCTCAACGCGGGCATAAACGCTAGCGAATACCCGTATGTGCTTTGCATGGACGCCGATTCAATGCTGCAAAACGACTCGCTGAGAAACATCGCCGCAAAGGTCATTGAAGAGGACGACGTTTTAGCGGTGGGCGGAATGATACGTATTATAAACAGCGTCACCTTAAAGGACGGCTTTGTCGCCGAATACAAGCTGCCCGAAAGCCTTGTGCAGTGTATGCAGGTGCTTGAATACGACCGCTCGTTTCTAGCATCGCGCATATTATTTGATAAGTTTAACGGAAACCTCATTATTTCCGGCGCATTCGGGCTGTTTCAGAAGGCTTTTCTTCTTGATATAGGCGGCTACAGCACGGACACAATGGGCGAGGACATGGAGCTTGTTGTGCGCATGCACGCCTTTGCACGCGCGAATCGCATACCATACAAAATCCGTTATGCGCCCGACGCCGTGTGTTGGAGTCAGGCGCCGTCCACGCTGCGAGACTTGTGTCGTCAGCGCAGACGATGGCATATAGGACTTTTTCAAAGCATTTCTCGTCATCGGGGAATGCTTTTTGACCTTCGTTACGGCGCACTCAGCTTTGTTTCCTTTGTTTATTTTTCGGTATACGAACTTTTTTCGCCGTACATAGAGACGTTTGGGGTAATAAGCATAGCGCTGGCGTTTCGGCTTAGGATTGTAAATATGCAGTCAATGACGGAGCTTTTACTCATGTATATGCTTCTCAGCGCCCTGATGGGAATTACGGCGTTTTTCTCGCGGGTGATGTCAATGGAGCTTCATTTAAGTAAACGCGACATCCTAAAGGCAGTGCTTGTGTCATTTGTCGAGAACATCGGCCTCCGCACCCTCCTCTTCTGGACACGCTTCACCGCCCTAATCGGCTACATCAAAAAGAAAAACGACTGGGGCACCATAAAAAGGCACAGATATAACGGCATGGATGAGAGCGAAGATGACGAGAAATAGGGAGAACTATGCTCTTTTTATGCTCTTACAGCGGAAGATGCCGCCACAATAGTAAGTGATTTGGACACCTGCGAGACTGAATTTTCTGAAAAAGACAAGACTATTGTTTTGAAAACAGCACGTCTCACGCTGACAAAAGACGACTTCATCTTTACCCCACCAAGTGATCTCGACATGAGTGGCGCACCAAAGGAAGCAACGGTAACCGCAAAAGATGGCATTGATTGCGGTGCAATTACAGTAAAGTATTATGATGCAAACAACACAAAGCTTGATTCGGCACCAAAAAAAGTAGGCACATATACCGTTAAAATTGATGTTGTGGCAAACGATACGTACCGTGCAATCACAGACCTTGAGGTGGGCAGCTTTACAATATTACCAATAACACTGACAAAGGATGATATAACTGTAACGGGTATCGGTAACGAAATTTACACAGGCAGTCAAATCAAGCCGGAGCCGTCCGTCTGGTATGCAGCTAGCGGAACGCTTGAAAAAGATACATATTATACCCTTGCCTACGGCACAAACACCGACATTGGCACAGGCAGCGTAACTATAAATTTCAAGGGCAGCTACGCTGGCAGCCTTACCTAGCCTTCTTCGTCCATCTGATATGAATATGGCGGGTTCATAGCCGCGAGATCTCCCTCACCTGTCTGGAAGGCCTGATAGGCTGACGCAAATTCCATATTGACTTGATTGATATCGTTAGGTGTAAGCCCAAATTTGTCGGCATAACACTCCGCCATATACTGCACTGCCGTGCCGAGAGGTTCAAGCACCTGTAAATCTTTAAGTGTGTCTGCGCTGCCGATTATATTTTTGTTGTCGGTAAGTGTGTTGCCCGCCGCAGCAAGAGCACTGTCAGCACGCGCATAAACGCCCATGCCACCTGTCGTATTTACATCTGCAAGCCATACACAACCTGCGTTTGCAAGCGAATAGACAGAGGCAACGCCCGAGCACGCGATGTCGATTTCATTTGCAGCGATAGCTTCGTTTATGGGAGCACCTGTTGCGAAATACTCAATCTCAACATTAAGCCCCGCGTCCTCAAAATAACCCTTGTCCATCGCATATTGCACCGGCACGCCAACTGTCAAAGGCATGGTGCCCACAATAATCTTATCATAGCTCTTTGCCTCAGTTTTGGTGCCGTCGTCAGCATTTGATGATGCTGCGGCGGTGGATGACGATGCTCCTCCACAAGCGGCAAGGCTTAATGCCATGATTGCAGAAAAAACCAGTGCGAGTGCTTTTTTCATAATAACCTCTCCTTACAAATGGCGAATTAGCATTGTGCCAATTCTGTTTTGATTTTGCGTGTACGTTAACGCATTAATTACAGTATAGGTTTAGCAATTAAGAATGTCAATTGTTTTTACTTGGGTCGATTAATTTTCAGCGCTATTTATAAACAAATGTTGCAGTTTTTGTGCAATTATGCTCTTTTTTAAATTGAATTGACAATTTTTTACTAAAGTAATATAATGAATAAAACGTTATCGCGCACGCAACATTATTACTTAGAATGCAATTAATGTGTGTGCGTTTACGCAAGGAGGAATAGCGATGTCTGTCACACTTAAAGATATAGCGCTTGTCGCGGGGGTTTCTGTTGGCACTGTTGACCGCGCGTTAAATAATCGCGGACGTATAAATGCTGAAGTAGCGGAAAGAGTGCGCACTATTGCAAAGCAAATGAATTATCGCACAAATACAGTTGCAAAATCGCTCGCGATACGAAACAAAAATCTTACTATCGCTGTCGTTCTCCATGTGCAGCAAAATGAATTTTTTGGTGAGGTTGAAGATGGGCTTCGCAGAGCACAAAACGAAATACGCGATTTCGGCATAACTGTCAAAGTGTATCATTGCCGAGACTTCGACCCCGCAGATCAGCTTGCTCAAATCAATAACGCCGTAGAGGACGGCGCAGCAGGGCTTATTCTCGTTCCGATTGAGCATCCCGACATCACAAGCAAAATCACACAGCTAAAGCAAGAAGGTCTGCCTGTAGTTTTTTTGGCAGCACTGCTTGATAATGTCTCCTGCTTTTCAGCAGTACACTGCGATTATCCTCGTTCCGGAAGAATAGCCGCCCGACTCATTGATATGATTTCCGGAGGGCATGGCAGCGTGATGATTTTTTCTCCGTCATTCACCATGTTTGGACACCGCCAACGCGTTGAGAGCTTCGTAAAATATATTGCCGACAAAAAAAGTGAACTGCATCTTATTAAAATTGTCGAGCTGCCAAACGACAGCTTTGGCACATACCGCATAACACTTGAACAACTGCGTGAATATGCGCAGGTGGATAATGTTGTTTTTTGCGGCAACACCGAAGCAGGCGTCCGCGCAATAGAAGAATGCGGTCGAAAAATCAACACTGTGGTTTATGACTTCTCCCCTGCTGCTAAATCGGCTCTGCTTGAAAACCATATTGATGTCGCCTTGCAGCAAAGCCCCGCCGAGCAGGGCTATCGCGCAGTGATGATACTTTTTGATTATCTGACCTCCAAAAAAATCCCCGCCTCAGAAATTTTGGTAGAGAATAAAATTATTTTTAAAGAATGTATTGATTGACCCGCAAAAAAAGTATTAGCCACAGCTGATTTATCTCAGCCATGACTAATACTTTTTATTTATTAAGGTGTTATATAGCTGTCATTTGGAAACGAATATTCGCCACGATAATTTGAGGCGTTGTAGTGTGGATATTTTACTGGCTTATACACGTTTTTTCTCGGATTATCCGCTTGTGTATATATCCACATAGAGTGATAGTCCCATACAACTATCTCGTCACGCGTATCTCCAAAGATATCTATGCACTCAGCACACATTGTAGGATGACCGTCATCTGGAAAAAGCACGGCACGTGTTCCTGTTCCGTCAATAAGACCGCCTGCCGTGGGGTGGGCATTTAAAAGTATAAGGTCGCTGCCATCGCCTTTCCAGTTTACAGGTGTTATAACATTTCCGTTTTTTTCATTTTCAAGTTCCCACATAGGTTTGCCTGTGCTGTCATAGAAATATACAACTCCCTGATGCCCCCAGAAATTTGTTACGCACAGCTCAAAACCTGCTTTATCCGGACAATAATTTCCCACGCTGACGCGTTGGGCGTGCCCTATATAATCTCTCACCTTTATTTTGCCGTTTGTGTCAACAATCATAAACCCTTGCGTTCCCGCAACCACGGCAAAATATAGCGCATTGTCACCTGCCATAAAACGGCCTGGCACTATCTCGTCTATATGGTCTATTTCCACAGGCATTGTCCATCTCAGCGTGCCATCGCTGTTGAGCATATTATAACCGCATAACAGTTCGTCCTTGCCATCTCCGTCTATGTCAATTGCATACGGAAAATGGCCGGTGTTTTTGTCACTGCGAAATTTCCACATCACCTTTAAATCGTTGTCAAGGGCAAACACCCGGCAATATCTATCCTTTATCAAAATGTCTGAAGGACGCTTTTTGCCTGAAAAATTAGCTATGCGCATACCGTCTGGATTTATGCGTTCAAAGGCATATGTATTGTATGGCACACCGATAAGAGTGCTGTCGTCATCATCTGAAAACGGTGTTTTAGCACGCTTTTTTACAGCCCCGCTGCGGCCGTCGAGCACAAGTATTTCACCATTGCGCGCCGTTATCACCTCGTCAAAGCCATCGTCGTCAATGTCATATACCTGCAACGGCAAATCTGCGGATATTTTTCCGTGTGCATAGCTGGTGGACGGCTCGCCAAGCTGCCAAATGATGTTGCCGTCAAGGTCAATCGCAGTGACACAGCTTATATGCGCATACGCATCACGATCCACACGCTTTTGGCATTGCCCCAAAACTATCTGCCATCTGTCATCACCAAGCAGATGCCCAAAGCGCACTTGACGCCCTGTGCCAAAATTTTTGAGGTCAATTTTTTTATACAATTTCATCTCTGGATATTTTTGTTGTGTCTCTTTAGAATGACGGTTATATTCATCTTTAAGCTTGTTGAGCTTGATGCTATCCTCTTCACTCACTAAAACCGTCAAAAGCTCAAACTGTGCAGGCATTGTGGCTGTTATGCCAACCTTTCCGCCTTTCACCGCCTGTTCGCACTTCACCGCAAACAATTCTTGTCCATCTATACAGCATATTACATTGTCATTATCACAATAAGCTGTCAACAAATGAAACTCATCGCAGCTATATGCAAACGGCGTTTCTTTTAATACAGTGCTGCTTTCTTTATATCTTAGCACTAGCTTTGCCGTTTGATTTTCAAGCACAAACGCAAGCGTATTGAGTGTATTTTGGCAGCAAAGGCACATGCCTGCGCTTCCCATTTTTGTATTAAGAATACGCATTCTTACATTTACGGTATAATTTGCCCACAGAACATCACCCGTTATGAGCATTGGATTGATATTTTTTGGCATAATTCGCATTTGCTCCATATAATGAGCGCCAGCCTCCTCGGTTACTATCCAAGAAGCCCCTGATCCGTTATATGTGTAGCTTACAACAGGGTCGTACCATCGTCCGCAATATCCCTCGTTCTCAAGATAATGATATTCGCCTGTGGCTGTGTGTCCCGGGTCATAAGGAAATTCGCCTATTGCAAAATCCATGAAATCTTCATGCGACAGCTCAACTGTGCGTCTATCCATGTATTATCAACTCTTCCCGATATTATTTTACATTCCAACCTGGCAGATAGTCTTTTTGGTTATGCAGCATTGTTTCAAATAATTCTTTGCCGTCGTTTAAGCCTATTGTCATTAGCGGGTCGTCCATAAAGGCTCTGAATGCCAACTCTTTATCACAGGTAAGCCCCGCTTTGACTGTGTTCTCCTGCTGTAAGCAGTGTTTAATTACAAGCGAGCACAAATCATCTGGCAGCTTTCCCGCCATAACTGGGGCAATGTCGTCGCATCTAAACAGTGCGTTTGTCTCTACAACTGCGCCAAGCGGAAGATTTGGTATCTGACCATAATTGGGGATATTGACATTGCTTATAATATCGCCCATACCAAGAAGAGCCTTCATCAAAAGCACGCCCTCCTCACCTGATGGCTTCATGGATACTTCTTCCTCGCCGCTCACAAGTCGCTTGCTTCGTTCAAGGCGTTCATCAAGCTGTTTTAAACGCATATCTATTGTTGTCAAGCCAAACATCCAACTTTTTACTGTTTCGGGGTTTTTAAGATACCACGGCGGCAGAAACTCTACAAGATGCCTGTCTCCCGCAGCAGCGATGAGCCCATATCTGCGGAAAAGATCAAATTTAACACGCTCTTGAGATTTAAACGTACTGTTTAGCCAGTTGCTATCCTGATAAATGCAAACACCCTCGTCGTAATGCTTGTCAACAAACTGCTTGTAAATCGGGAACAAGTCCATGCCCTTATAGCTCGCCTTGTCAAACCATGTAAAATGGTTTATTCCAAGCACATTTACCTTTATTTCGCTCCGCTGCACATCTTTTATTCCAAGCATATCGTCAAGCATATATGCGAGCAGCTTTTGCGTGCCAAAAACTTCATGGCAGCAGCCAAACGCCTTGATTTGCGGAAAAACGGTATATAGTGTACGCACGCAAACGGTCATCGGATTTGTATAGTTTATTACCCATGAATCTGGACAAAAGGCTTTTATAGCATTTGCTATTTCCACATACATCGGTATAGTGCGCATTGCGCGCATCAATCCACCAGGGCCAGCAGTATCTCCGACAGACTGATAAATACTATACTTCTCTGGCGCGTGAATATCCGAGCCCATCTCTTTAAATGTTGCGGGCAGAATTGATATAATAACAAAGTCAGCGCCTGTCAAAGCCTCCTGCAAGGAGGGCACTGCCCTGTATAGCCAATCTCCCTTATGGTCTTTGTGTGTGGTGTATTTATTCCCGATTATCTCGTTATGCTTTGCGGCCTCCATATCTATATCATAAAGGCGAACCTCACCACTCATAACTGTATCATTGGCGAGGTCTGACATAAACTGCCACGCCCAACCCCTGCTGCCCCCGCCTATATACGCAATATGTACATCTTCCACTTTGTTTTCGGTGTATTTCATAAATTATCCTTCTTTCAATAATCAAACTATTAAATTTTAGCCCTTTAACCCAGATGTTGCAATGCCGTCAACAATATATTTTTGAAGCAAAAGAAAAATCACTATAATAGGAACAAGCGAGAGCACGCACATTGCAAACATCGCGCCATAATCAGACACGCTTGTGGGGTCTGTAAAGTTTTTAAGCGCTATTGAAACAGTAAACTTTGTAGGAGAATTGAGATATATCAGCGAGCTCATATAATCGTCCCACTTCCAATAGAAAGCGAATATCGCACAGGTTACCATTGCAGGCCGCACAAGCGGCACAATAATTTTTCCGAAAATTTTATATGTGCTGCACCCGTCAATGCGTGCCGCCTCATCAAGCTCTCTGGGAATACCAGATATAAACTGCATTACAAGAAAAATAAAAAACGCTTTTCCAAACCATTCGGGAACTACAATTGGCAGCATTGTATTTACCCAGCCTATTTTATTGAAAATAATATACTGCGGTATCATCAAAACCTGACTTGGCATCATCATCGTAAGCAGCATAAGCATAAACCATATGCTTCTGCCCTTAAATTTAAGGCGAGAAAATCCAAACACCACTATTGTTGATGACACAACGCCGCCGATGGTGGAAAGAATGGTTATGATAAAAGAATTTTTAAAAAATGTTGCGAAACTGATGCCTCCAAAACCCTTCCAACCAGTGATATAGTTGCTCAATTTCCACTCTGTCGGAAACAGCTGAGTCACTGTTGTCATAACAAGGCTGCTCTCTTTGAAAGAGCTAAAAATCATCCAAATTAGCGGGTATATCATAACAAGCCCAAAGCCACAAACTAAAATATGATATATAACCATATTTATTTTTCGTTTTGTCGCAATTTTTATCATTTTTTTCGCTCCTTTCTCGTTTTCTTTTGTTTAGATGCCCCTGTTTCAGATTCGTAAAAAGCCCATTGACTTGACGACTTAAATACAAGCGCTGTAAAAAAGCCTATTATAACAAGCAGTATCCATGCCATTGCCGAGCCATAGCCCATATCGTAATACTTAAAGCTCTTTTGATACATATAAAGCACATAAACAAGCGTCTCATTAACAGGGCCGCCGTTTGTAATTATCTGCGCCTGAGTAAACACCATAAACCCATTTATTATCTGCATAACAAGATTAAACAAAATTATAGGGCTTAGCATAGGCAGGGTGATGCTAAAAAACTGTTTTACAGGCCCTGCGCCATCCACCGTTGCCGCCTCGTAATATGTAACCGGTATTTGCTTAAGACCAGAGAGAAATATAAGCATAGCAGAGCCAAACTGCCAAACATACAAAAGAATAAGCGTATAAAGTGCTGTGTTTGTATTTGAAAGCCAGTTTATCTCACAAGGAATGCCTATAAGCTGCAACAGCGAATTGAACACGCCTGCCTTTGAAAACAAATTGCGCCACATTACAGATACAGCCACACTTCCTCCGATTATGGATGGAAGATAATACATAACGCGGTACGCTGGTATTGCTTTTGTTTTTCTATTTAAAATCATTGCCACCGCAAGCGCAAATATAAGGCGCAGCGGCACGGAAATCAACGCAAATTTAAAAGTTACAGCCAAGGATTTTAAATACAATCTGTCCTCGGTAAAAAGCTTTATATAGTTTGCCAAACCAATAAAGTTTGTTTCTTTTTCAAGTATATTATAATCTGTAAACGATAGAACGAATGATATTATAAACGGCAAAAGCGTAAAGCAAAAAAAGCCTATCAGCCACGGAAGGATAAAAATATACCCCTCGACATTTGGATTGTAAATAAGCCGTGACAGCTTCTTGTTTTTCTTGTGCAGCATGGTTGTCCCCCTTTATGGCTTTGTTCTGGTTTAACATATAAGGCGGTATGACGTTTTGCCATACCGCCCGCACGTATTGTTTTTTCTGTTATGCGCCCAGTATTTCAATAGACTGTTGCATCCAATCGTTTATACAATCCTCTGCTGTCATCTGACCATACATAACTTCATTGACATTATTGTTGAGAACTTCTACACACTGACGTGACGCGGCTGGTTCGCTAGGGTCATTATCGCGGCAAAACTCTGAAACATCGCTTATGAAATCATACACCTTTTGGGTAGTCTCATCCGAGCTATCACGAAGAGTGGTACGTATTGTTGTGTTGATAGGTACTCCGCGTTCGCCCTTGAGCGTCTGTGTATTTGCTTCAAGGTCATTTACAAAGTAGTTAATAGCCGCCGCTGCTGCCTCTGGGTCTTTGCTGCTTGTTGTAACAGAGAAAAACTGTGCAGGGCGCATATACATACCCTGTGTTGTTGCATCATCAAGAACTGGCTGTGTGGTCATATCAAATGTAAGGTTATATTGTCCGCTGAAATTGACAAATGAGCTGCTCCAGTTCATAGCCATTGCCGCTTCGCCTTTGCAGAAAGCGCGCTCAGAGTTATCCGACCAAAGTATCTGCTCCTCCGGATCTACGAACACGCCTTCTGTCGTAAGATCATAGCAGTCTTGCAGCACCTGTATAAGTTCTGCCTTTGTTTCATCATCAAATCCAAAGTCTTTGCCGTCTTCACTATAAAGCGCCTGTCCTTTTGAGCGTATCATCGCTTCAAACAGATAGCGTGGCATACCAACTGCAACATTTTCTGTCTGCACACCTGTTGCGGCATATATATCGCGCGCAGTTTTCACAAAGTCGCTCCACGCCCAGCCATCTTTAGGTTCGTCTACCCCAGCGGCCTTAAATAGCTCTGGATTATACATAATTGTCATTACATTTGTGCCAAGCGAAATGCCATACAGTCCGCCTTTGTACTCTCCGCCTGAAAGAAAAACGTCATCAATATCACTGGTGTCAATAACACCGCTGTCAACATACGGCTGCAAATCTACAAGCAGTCCGCTGTTGATGTAGCTTGAAAACTGATCTGTTACCTGCTGAATAACATCCGGTAGATGTCCGCCGACCGATTGAGTTGCAAGTGTTTCCCAATAGCTGTCATAGCTGTTATACTCATATGTAAAATTTACATTGTTGAGCTTTCCGTAGGTGTCGAAAACCGATATTGTCGCATCATGTCGGCTTTGGCTTCCCCACCAGCCCACGCGCATATCCTTTGTTGTCTGTGCTGCCACAGATGAGGCTTGCGCTGAAGATGATGCTGTTGAAGCCGCCGTACTTGTTGAAGAGCCACAGCCTGTCAGAAGTGATGAGGCAATCATAGTGCCCGCTAAAACTAAACTTAGTGCTTTTCTTGTGCTTTTCACATTGTTTCCTCCTTGTGTGTTTTTGTTTCGTGTGTCTATATTATAGATTGTCAAAAAATATTTAACAATTTAAAATAACGTTTCAAATCTTCAAAAAAATGTGCAGTGTAATCTTACTTTTACATATTTATACAATATTTTTATGCATTTTGCACAAACAAATAAGACGGTTGAAGTTTTGCGACCTCTTCCGTCTCTTAAGGCTTCTGTATATTTCACGGTATTTTATAAAAGTTTGACGGCGATACGCCAAAATACTTTTTAAATACTGTGCTAAAATATTGCGGATTTTGCCCAAAGCCTACGCGCTCTGCCACATCGTTCACCGTAATCTCATCGTTGCGTCTAAACAGCTTAAGCGCGGTTTCCATGCGTTGCGCAGTTAAATAATTTGAAAATCTTCCTCCTGTTTCCTTTTGAAACAGCTTGCTTAGATAATTCCCATCCATAAACAGTCTTTCTACAGCTATCCATTTTAATGACAAATCTATATTGTCAAGTTCTTCATCAACAATAGCCAGCACTTGCGTTATAGTTTTGCTGTAATGTTTTTCCGCAGACGGCAAAGGCTCACCCGAAATACGACATTTTGCAGTTTCCAACGCCGCAACAAGCTCCTGAGGGCGCACTGGCTTTATCAGATAGTCTGCAACGCCAAGCTTTACGGCCTGTCTTGCATAGTCAAACTCACTGTAGCCCGACATAATGATAAAGCATATTCTATAGCCGCGATTTTTAGTTTCTCGTATTAACTCAAGCCCATCCATCACGGGCATTTTAATATCTGTTATCACAATATCAGGCGAATTACCACAGATAATGTCAAGAGCTTTAACTGCATTTTCAGTTGCGCCAATAAGTGAAAGATCATAGTTTTCCCATGTTATACAAGCGCTTATTCCGTCCCGCACAACTTGTTCATCATCTACTATAAGCACCTTATAACGCTTCATTTATTATCCCCTCCAATGGCAGAACAAGCGTAATTTTTGCACCGTGTTCAGCTGCATTTTCAACAAGCATCTTGCCATTTTTATCATACATTCTTCTCATGCGCTCATCAAGATTTGACAGCCCTATACCATTTCCACTGGCTTTTACTTTGCCACTGTGAAGATTTTCAATTATATGAGGGTCTATGCCGGGCCCGTTATCTTCCACACAAAGCCGCAAGCTTTCATTTTCAAACATAGCACTCACATTTATGCAGCATGGCTCAAGCATCTGTTCAAGCGCGTGGGTAACAGAGTTTTCCACAAGCATCTGAAGTGACATCACTGGCACAAGATAATCAAAGCACTGTTCCGGCACAACTATCGTCAGCTTCAGACGATCGCGAAAACGTGCGCGCTGAATCATAATATACGCTCTCACATTATCAAGCTCTTCGCTCAACTTTATTTTAGCTTTTTTAGTTGACATCGCCGAGCGCAGCAAAAGACTTAGTGAGGATACTATACGTGGTATCTGCTGATATTGCTTTTCGGTGGCAAGCCATCTTATCATATCAAGCGTATTATATAAAAAGTGAGGATTTATCTGTGCCTGCAATGTTGCAATTTGCGCTTCTTGTACAAGTATCTGGTTTTTATAGTTTTCGTTTATCAATCTGTTAATTTCTGAGATAAGCTTATTAAATTGCCTGTCAAGCTCACCTATTTCGTCCATTCTGTTTTTTCCGTCATCCGGCAGCAGCGGCAATGCGCTCACCTGTAAATCGTTATCATGTCTTATAGCACGCATATGCTTTGTCAACTTTTCTATTGGCTGCGCAAGATTTGTTCCAAACCAAGCACCTATAAGCAACAATAATGCCGATAATATTACAAACAACAGTTCATATATTTTGGTCATCCTCAAAACAGTGCCAAACATCGCATTATAATCTGCTATTCCATAATACTCCCAGTCAAGCACTTTTGAACTAACACCCGTTATAAAACTGCGCGTATTTCCGTAATCCGCAACTGCATATCCGCCGTCGCCAAGCATGTCCATTGTCAGCGTATTTGAACCGTTTTGTTCGCCTTTGCTTTCATATATAAGTTCTCCATCCGAATTTTGTATGCGCATAATCAAGTCTGGCACTGTTCCCTCACTAAAATATGTCATCATTTTAGGAAGATTTATACAAAATACCGCTGTGCCTGCATATCTAAGCGACAATCCCTTGCGTTCATACAAATTTCTCACTGCAAAAAGATAATTTCTCGCATCTTCAAGCACACAAAAGCAGCACTCGCGCTTCTCTTCACATTCCTGTGTAAGCTTTTGCAACTGTTCATCAGTAAGAGAAATTTGATTTCGCGCAGAAGTTTTGTACAAAGCTCCGTCAGGAGAAATGTAATATGATGCATCGAAAAGTTCATTTTCATAAAGCGCATCACTAACCGCACGCTGTATGGCACGCACTGCCACAGTGCGCGTGCCACGCTGCGTGGCTGTCAGTTCTCCTGTTTTAAGCTGTTCCATATATTCAAGCAGCTGTGTTATAGCATTTTGCACAATGTCGCTACTTATTAAATCATACGTCTCGCTTTCAATGACACTCAATTTTTCCTCTATCATATATATAGATGCGTTAAGCGAGGCCGTCTGCATTTCATACGCGTGCTGTATGTATGAATCGCTTATATTAGACATTGAAAAAAGGCCGAGAAGAAACATTGAACTTATAAAAAACAGCAGCATGGCAAGCAGCTTACGCCTAATTGAATGTCTCATTTTTCTGTCTCCATTCACAATGCTCAAATCGCGCCATATATAAGCTCTCTAAGCTTTTGATGTATTTCAGCTTCCCCTGCCGGAATTAGCTGCTGCATATATACAGCTGTAAGCTTTTTTGATATATCAATTATCACAAGTGAGCCTGCAACCCCATACCAACCAAACTCACCTCTTTGCGCAAGCTTAATATCGCACGTGTTTTCTAGCCGCGTCCTCACACAAAGCCCATATCCAAAGCCTTTTTGGCCAAAATCTGCAAGCTGCTCCTCGTTAAGATAATTTTGCGTCATACTGCATACTGATTTTTCGCTTATCAACCTTGCACCCGAGCTGGTTTTGCCCCCGCAGCACAGCATTTTAGCAAACGCCATATAATCATCAAGCGTTGACAAAAGCCCTCCGCCACCCTCTTCAAATCTGCTTTGCGGCTCATATTGGAAATTTCTATTTGTCAGCTTTCTCAGCTTTTTATTTGCACCAATAGTATAGATATCGGCAACTCGGGATATTGTGTTTTCATTCCATCTGAAAAATGTATTATGCATTTCAAGCGGCATAAAAATATTCTTTTCGAGATATTCTCCAAAAGTATTTCCGGATATCACTTCTACAACAGCTGCTAAAACATCGCACGACGCGCCATATAAAAAATGTGTACCTGGCTGAAAAGCAAGTGGAAGCTCTGCCAGCATTTGAGCATACTGCATTGTGCTGTAGCGCGGATTGTTTGCTCTTAAGGTGGCCACAGCCTCACGCATCGAGGTTGATGCAGGTCCAATGTCATCATAGGCATAGGAAATACCTGAGCGCATAGTGAGCAAATCAAGTATAGTAAGCTCTCTGTCCGCAGGCACTGTTTCAATTTTCCCATTTGGAAGATGCTTGTACACCATCATATTTTTGAACTTTGGAATGCAATCTGACAAAGCATCTTCAAGCTTTAATGCGTTCTTTTCTATAAGCTGTATCACCGCCACTACCGTCACAAGCTTTGTCATTGAATATATTCTGTATAGAGTATCGCTTTTTATCGGCACATTACCATCGCAGCTCTGTAGCCCCGCAAATTTATAATGTGTACGCTCGTTCCCAGTTTGCAGCGCAACAGCACACCCGCAAACCTTTCCGTTTGAAACAAGCTCGTCAAGATATTCATCTAGCATTTGATAATTTGCCACAAATTCGCCCCCAATTATTATAATAAGCATTATAGCGTGGTCCAACAAAATTGTAAAGTAAATACCGATTTTAGCAATATAAGAATTTTTTGATATTAACTTATACATATCAGTATAATTTGATAAAATCACATTCTCTATAATCCTTGCTTTTGTCCTAATTAGAGAAGATAAATTATTGGCGGAATAATAATATTTTTTAAGCTTAAACTCATACAGTTACAGATGTTGGTTGCAATTTTATGCTAAAAATGGCGGCCATTATGAACGCCAATAAAAAACAACTTATACGAATTACTTGATGCATCCTTGATGTTTGTCCATCTTAATATCCATATTCGTGTTCACTTTAATCTCTCCTGAACAAGTCTTTCGTATAAACCTTTTCTTACACATCGTCTAAACAGCTATCAAAATGATTAGCAATCATAGCATCGCATTTTTTAAGTCGTTCGAATCATTTAAGATTGCACTGCCCAAAAATGTGCTTTCGTTTTATAATGACGATTTGCATATTGTCACAGTTGCGCCCTTACCGCAGAAGATTGATGTTACAGTAGATTTTCCCGAGCCGTTTTCGCCTATCAAGCCCCTGACCTCTCCGCGGAAAACCTGAAAGCTGACATTGTTAAGCGCAACAACAGGGCTGAAGCGCTTCTCCATGCCGCGCACCTCCATGATGACCTCTTTAGCCTTCGCACCCACATTAGACATCTTAAAGCCACGCTCCTTCGCTTTTGTTGCTTTAATTTTATCATTGATATGATGTTGTTTGAATGTCATAATTAGTGTTTGAACAGTCGTGGGTTTAGCCAAAACACCGTCAAGCAGCAGCTTTGCACGCAGTACATGTTAAAAAAGCGTCAGTTTATCCACGTCGCAAGTTAACATACTGTATAGATTATGCTTATTGCCGATTGATATATAAAAATTTTATGCAGATTGACAGTGCGCTTTTTGAATTTTAATATTAGATATTGCCGAGAATATACAGTTTAATAAAAATACGCATTATTTTTGCTGCAATTTTATAAGCACCTGCAGTTAATATATTGACACTTACTTGTATTTAAACTAAACTTAAAAGAAATAAAGGAGGCAAGCCATGAAGCAGACAGATTTCACGCCGGAGCTTCCCGTCGCGTTTGAAATGCAGACGGTAGAGGACTTTTTGTGCCGATGGCACCCTTATGCCACAATTTATTATATTTTGAGTGGCAGCCTTTCGATAACGGTGCGCGAACACACGTTTGAGCTTGACGCAGATAAGCTTATCCTTATAAACCCCTACGAAATGCACGGTGCAAAAGCGCAAGGCTGCAAGTGCATTGTGTTTCGGATAGATTATTCGCGTTTTGACAGCAGTGTAATACCAAACGATATTTTTTTAGACTGCAACAGCCTAACTGCATCGGAGCAGGCAGGTCTTCTGTGGCTTAAGCACCTTTTGGCAAGCATTGTAAAGGCGAGCGCGGCGGAAGATAAAATAAGCCGTCTTTTAAATAAAAGCCACTGCTATGCGCTTATGCACCACCTGCTTTTGCACTATGCGGTGCAGGCAAACGCCGACACAGCCGAGCGGCAAAGCCAGCTTGCGCGTATGGAGGACATTTTGCGCTACTGCACAGAGCATTTTGCCGAGGGCATCACATTGGGAAGTCTTGCTGAGCGCTTTTACCTCACACCGCCTTACATGAGCAGGCTGTTCAAGCAGGCGGTTGGCACTACGTTTTCGGAATATATGGACGGTTTGCGGCTTGAACACGTGCTGCTTGAAATCGGCAGACGCGAGCTTTCGGCTGAGGATTTGGCAGAGCGCAACGGCTTTCCAAGCGGACGCAGCATGATTGCGGCGTTTCGCAAGAAATACGGCGTATCGCCCAGCAGATACCGCGCAACAGTGCTCGTCTCGGCGGCAAAGCAGCCTGACGCTTTAAACGTCGGGTATTCGCACGATTTGCGAATTTTGGCGCAGTATCTTGAGGTGTCGAGCAGTGTGCAGTCAAACGCTGCGCCGCCGCGCCGTATTTTAGAGCTTGGGCGCGTAAATGCCGCACTGCAAACGAAGGGGCATCCACTTGCAAGCTCAATTTTTAAGCAATGCAACATCGGCAACGCAAAGGATTTGCTGACGTCCGAAATACAAAGCACGCTGCGCACCGTGCAAAAGGATTTGCATTTTCAAGTTATAGGCTTTCACGGCTTACTTGACGACGGTATGATGCTTTACAGCGAGAGTGCGGACGGCACGCCTATGCTCAGCTTTGCACTTATCGACAGGGCATTTGACTTTTTGCGTGAAATCCAGCTCTCCCCGATACTTGAGCTTTCGTTTATGCCAAGCGCGCTTGCGCGCGAGGGTGCGCACAGCATGTTTTACCATAAATCAATAATCAGCCTGCCGAACGACTATTCAAAATGGCGTCTGCTTATACAGCAACTTTTTAAGCACCTTATAGCGCGCTATGGCAGAGAAAATGTCGCAGCGTGGCCTGTTATGCTGTGGTCAACGCCGGACAGCACCACAGATGAGTTCGGCTTCGGCGGGCTAAACGCGTATTTTGATTTTTATAAGCGTACATGGGACGATATTAAAGAGATTTTGCCCGAATGCAATATAGAACTGCCCTCCATGCGCAATTACACGCTTGAGGAAAACAGCGAATTCCCGCATTTTCTCACGCTTTGCCGCGAGGCGCAGTGTATGCCGTCTGCGATAAATATAAGCTACTTCCCTATAAATCACATAGAGCAAAATTTGAGCACCTCGGTGCAAACGGCGGCGCATTTACAGTTCCGCACCTCGCCCGACGCGTTACAGGAATGCATCGCGCACATAAAGCGCAACTCGGCATTACAGCAGTGGGGCGATTTGCCGCTGCGCTTAAGCACGTGGAACAGCTCGTTAAGTCACCGCGATTTGCTTAATGACACAGCGTATAAAGCGGCGTTTATTGTAAAAAACGCGCTTGAAAACTGTGGCGAGGTAGAGGCACTTGGATACTGGGTGGTAAGTGATTTCGTCGAGGAAATTCAGCTTTCAAGCGACCAATATCACGGCGGGCTTGGGCTTGTCACAACAGCCGGCATACGCAAGGCGGCGTATTACGGCTACTGGGCGCTTGCACAGCTCGGAGGAACGGTGCTTGCGAGGAAGGACGGATTTATAGTCACGCGCAGCGATAATGGCGATATTCAGGTTTTGTTTTATAATTATCTTCATTTCAATGATTTATATGCACACGGAGAGCTTTTTGACATGAGCTTCACAAAACGCTATACCGCCTTTTCAAGCCGTTTACAGCGCAAATATGTCCTTCCGCTCGAGGGGCTTGCTGAAAAGAATTATCTTTTATGCGAGACAACAATTGGCACGCAGAGCGGCTCAAGCTTTGACAAGTGGGTTGAGATGGGCGCACTGCCTGTGGCGGACAGCGGAGATGTGGAATATCTCAACGCCGTTTCCCTTCCGCGCAAAAAAAAGCAGCGTGTAAACTGTCCCGATGGACAGCTCACGCTGGCACGCACACTCGACGCGCACGAAATAAGGCTTATCGTCCTTCACCCAATAATATCTTGATATTTAGGAGGAAAATTATATGATAAAGCACATCTCAATGTTCAGACTTTCGCAAAGTACAGATGAACCCGAGCAAACGGAAAAGCTTTTGTTTGTAAAAACACAGCTTGAAGCTCTGCCGAAAGAGATTGATTTTATAAAAGAAAGCTTCGTCGGCACAGCCTTATTTGACGTGCCATCTGTTTCGCCGCCTCTTTTATCCTTTTGCGATTTAGTGCAGATTTTAACCTTCGACACCGCCGAAGCCGCCGCCGCATATCCGCCCCACCCCGCCCATTTGTCCCTTTCCAAAATCTGCTCCCCACTTTTATCCGAAATAGCGTCAATTGATTTTGAAATTTAAAAAATCAATTGAGAAAAAACAAATGCCGCTCATTTTGATGGGCGGCATTATTGCTTTGTTATTCTATTGTCACGGCTACCTTGCACTTTTTCAAATGGCACGTTCTTTGCAATATATTGATTATTCGTTCCGAATACTGTATAATAGTAGCCGAGGTGATTCACATGGAACAACGCAAAGCTACAATTAGTATTAGTGCAGCGGGTGGCACGGCCGGCAAGGGCGCGAAAACCTATAAGCTAACACTTCCCAGTGCTTGGGTCAATGAGCTTGGCCTTAACGCACTTCATCGAGAGGTGACGCTTAGCTTTAATGGCGAAAGCATTACTGTTTCTAAAAGCCTTTTGCCAAGTGATTTTGCCGCACAAAAACGTGCGCTCGGTCATGATGTGCGCCGCTTTCAATTTTATGACAGCAGTAGGCTATGCAGCACGATATATGCAGATTTTACAGATGAAATGCTGCTTGCTGAAAATCATATTGACGATATTACAAAGACCGCCTTTGGCAATAACAAGCTGCCGAGCTGGGCGGATTTTCAAGCATTTTTACAGGAGCGTTGTGTTCCTCCCTCACGCGCAGGTATACGTGAATATTTAGAAACAATCGGCGTTGCAGAATATTCTCCGCTTGAGATTATACAAAAAACTGCCGGTCGTATGGCTGAAGATTCACAATGGATCGAAATGGAGAGTATGCCATGACAATAAAGCTTGTTTCAAATGAAAAAATTGCCGAAACTTCATCAAAGGGTAATCAAGAAAAATGGCTTGATAGCGGCTTTAATTGTTGGTATAAGCTTGACCAATTCGGATATGAGGCATTGGCAGAAGCGCTAATTTCCACGTTACTCGAAACCGGCAATATACACGTCGAAACACCCTTTACCTTTGTGCGCTACCATATGGAAAAGCTTCATGTGCATGGGCGTGACCGCACAGGCTGTGTAAGTGATAATTTTCTAAAGCCTATGCACGCACTTATAGCAGTAAACAGACTGCTAACAAATACACTCGGCACGCCGCTAAAGCAAAAGCTTTCGCAGCTGCCAAGCGATAAGCGCCGCATTGCCTATTTGGCTGATGCGGTTGCAGAAGTCACTTCACTAAAGGATTTTCCGCGCTATTTGACGCTGCTTTTTGAGGTGGACGCTTTGTTTTGCAACGATGACCGCCACCTAAATAATATTGCCGTCATTGAGCAGAACGGGCACTATAGCTACTGCCCCATTTTTGACAACGGCGCCGGCCTGCTCTCAAACACACAGCTCAATCCAATGGACATTGCCCCTAAAGCCTTAATTTCGTCCCTGCAAGCAAGACCCTTTAACACAACCTTTACAAGACAAATGAACGCCGCCCGAAGCCTCTATGGAAAACAGCTGTCCATTCCGACTTTTACCGAAAAAGATATTTTAGATTTCGCTCAACCACTGTTAGAATACTACCCCGCACGAGACAGAAGCATCATCGCAGAGCGAGTGACTGCTTGCATCACAATAAGGCAGCGGTTTATGCGCGAGTAATATTGGCACATTATAAGTTTTATACTTATGCTTAAGGCGTTTCCCTTTCCGGTGGAATGTGTTCAAACGGACAACGGATTTGAGTTTACCAAGCGTTTTGGCGGCAACGCTCCCGATGATCTCACGCTGTTTGAGGCGCACCTCAAACATCGCGGGATTCGGCACAAGCTTATCCGGCCCTACACCCCAAGGCATAACGGAAAGGT
>RZZW01000006.1 GCA_009929695.1 Clostridia bacterium | reverse complement strand
CTATCACTGTTAAAATAAGGTCGCGTTTTTTTGTGTTTGTTTTAATTTTCATATCGCACCTCAAACCTTATCCGTAACTTTTTCGCCGAAAAGCCCTGTTGGCTTGACGAGAAGAATTAAGATAAGCAGCACAAATGTGAAAGCGTCGCTGAATGTGGAATTGCCCGTTGCGACGAGGATTGTCTCGCATATGCCGATGACAAAGCCGCCGACAACTGCGCCCGGTATGCTGCCTATGCCGCCTAAAACAGCCGCGACAAAGCATTTTAGACCCGGCAAACTGCCCGAATAAGGATATACCGTCATGCGGTCTGTGAAATAAAGTATGCTGCCGACGGCGGCGAGAAAGCAGCCGATGACAAACGTTGTTGTGATTGTTTTGTCAACCTTTATACCCATTAGCTGCGCTGTCTCCATATCCTTGCTGACGGCGCGCATTGCCATGCCGATTTTCGAGTGGTGAATAAGCTCGATGAGCGCAAAGACGAGCGCGAGTGTGAGGATTGGCGTGAGCACCGTGACGAGCGAGAATGATATATCGCCGACGGTGAAAATCTTTTTGAGAAAGCTTATGTCGGGGTAGCTTTGCGGCAAAGCGGTGAAGAGATATGTCGCGAGATTTTGCAGCAAATAGCTTACGCCGATGGCTGAGATCATAACCGACATGCGCGGCGCTTTGCGAAGCGGGCGGTAAGCTATGCGCTCGATTAAAATGCCGAGGAGTATTGTTGCTAAAATGGATATCGGCAGGCTTATGTAGACGGGAAATACAGCCATTGTGAAAATGACAAAGTAGCCCGCCATCATGAAAATATCGCCATGCGCGAAGTTTATAAGGCGCAGTATGCCGTAGACCATTGTGTAGCCTATGGCGATAAGCGCATACGCGCCGCCGAGCGATATGCCTGTGAGACAGTGCTGAATAAAAGTAGAAAAGGTCATGGTCAACTCTCCTAACGGATTTGGTCGATTTTGTGCGGGCCTATCCCTCATCCGTCGCTCCTTCGTCGCGCCACCTTCTCCTAAAGGAGAAGGCTTTCGTAGCCTTCCCCCCCTCGGGGGGGGGGAAGGTGGCACGCGAAGCGTGACGGATGAGGGGTAAGCTTGGCATATAAAACTAAAATGCGGCGCTGTATGATGACAGCAGCGCCGCATATTTATATGTATTTAAGGTATTACGCAACCTGCTGTGTTTTGAGGAATGCGAATGCGCCGTCTTTTACTATGTCGATGTAGGCTGTGTCTTTTTTCGCGTCGCCGTTTTCATCGAATGTGATTGCGCCTGTTACGCCTGTGAAATCTGTCGCCGCAAGCGCGTCGCGGATTGCCGGGCCTTCAA
This sequence comes from Clostridia bacterium, assembly GCA_009929695.1. Classification (GTDB taxonomy): domain Bacteria; phylum Bacillota; class Clostridia; order Oscillospirales; family Ruminococcaceae; genus Ruthenibacterium. Next base: position 81,373 of record RZZW01000006.1, on the reverse strand, counting down.
GTGAGCCTGCCGCCTCGATTGCGTCGCAGATGAGGTTATATGTATCGTAGCAAAGCGCTGTGTTGCCGACGATTGCATCGTTGCCGCCGTTGTTTGCGATGCGCTTTTGGTCAGCGTTCATCCATTCACGGTAGCCTTTTACAAAATCGACTGCGGTGGCGTTGCTTTTGTCGCCCTCGTCAAAGAATGTGCTGCAAACCATGCCCTCGGCGTAGTCTGCGCCTGCGTCGTCGATGATGAGCTGATTGTACCATGTGTCGCCCGCCATGAATGCGGCCTCAACGCCAAGCTCGCGAGCCTGCTTAATCATAAGCGGGGCTGTTGTGATGGAGCTCGGGCTGAAAATTGCCTGTGCGCCCGACGCTTTGATATTTGTCATCATGGCTTTAAAATCGCTCTGGTTTGTTTGGAATGTCTCGTCGTCAACAACCTCACCGCCAAGTGCGACAAAGGCGGTTTTGAAGTAGCTTGCAAGGCCTGTTGAGTAGTCGTCGCCAAGCTGGCTGACAACGGCGACCTTTGTGTAGCCGCTCTCCCACGCGTAGTTTGCCATTACAGTGCCCTGAAACGGGTCAAGGAAGCATGAGCGGAAGTAGTAATCATTGCCCTCCGTGACCTGCGGGTTTGTGCATGAGCAGCCAACCGCGGGAACTTGAGCCTCTTTAAAATAGTCACCCGCGGCGATTGAAACGCCCGAGCCGTAGCTACCGAGCACTGCGACGCAGCCGTCTGAAATAAGCTTCTGCGCGGCTGTGACGGCCTCTGTTTTGTCTGATTTGTTATCTACCTCGTCGAGCACGACGGTGTACTCAACGCCGCCGACTGTGATTGTGTGGCGCTGCTCATTTGCATAGCGTGCGCCTTGCAGCTCTTGCAAACCGCCGCCGCCGTTCTCGCCCGTCTGCGGTTCAAACACGCCGATTTTGACGACGTTGCCGCCTGTTGCCGCTGCGGAGTTTGCGCCACCCGATGAACATGCCGCCATTGAAAGCACCATGCCGAGCGCAAGAATGGACACCAAAACCTTTTTCATATATGTATACCCTCCAATTTACCAACGCTTTTCTAAATAAAAGCCATCAGTTAATATGTTCTTTATACCACAGATTTAACAATGCTGTCCATGCTTTTTTGCATAAATATGAAAAAACTGTGAATTTGCAATATTTTATGCTTTTCTTGCACGTACATTTGTGCACTTTTAACCCAAAAGTGTATTTGTATTGCGTACACTAATTTATTTAGGGTTTTAAGTGTATTTGCACCGCGTACAATATTTATGCAAAAGTTTAACAATAAATCGTCAAAGGTATATACAAAACTGCATTTTAGCTGTATAATATATTGAACCGGTTGTACCCACTTGACGTGGGAGTGTGCAACAGAAAAGGAGCGATGGCACTTGATTAAATATACTACTCCGCTTGGCAAGGTTTGTATGACAAGCGACTATTTTGCAGAGCTTGTAAGCACTGCCGCGCGAAGCTGCTACGGCGTTGCGGGCATGGCTACAGGAAGCCCCTCAGAGAGCGTTAAGAGCCTTGTGTTCGGCACAGATTTCCCCGAAAAGGGCGTGCGCGTGACAGAGGACGACGGACGGCTGCTTATCGAGCTGCATATTAAGGTAACTTACGGGCTTAATATAGCCGCTATCGTGCGCAGCATTACACATAAGGTAAAATATGCCGCAGAGGACGCGACGGCGCTAAAAGTCGCGCGCATTGATGTGTGTGTGGACGATATTGTTTAAATCGCGCTAAGGGGCGCTTTCAAATAATTTTGAGGTGAATGTAAACATGATTACTGGCAAAATATTACGCGACAGCATTCTTTCGGGCGCGAACAACCTTAACAATCAGCGTGCGCGCGTCGATGAGCTGAATGTTTTCCCTGTGCCGGACGGCGACACAGGCACAAATATGGGCATGACGATAGGCGCGGCGACGTCAGAGCTTGCGGCTCTGCCCGACGACTGCACTGTTGAAAAGGCGGCGCATGTGACTGCGAGCGCTATGCTTCGCGGCGCGCGCGGCAACAGCGGCGTTATATCGAGCCTGCTTTTCCGCGGCTTTTCAAAAGCAATGCAGGGCAAGCAGACAGCCGACACAGCCGACCTTGTAATCGCCTTACAAAAGGGCGTTGAGGGCGCGTACAAAGCCGTTATGAAGCCAACCGAGGGCACTATGCTGACAGTTGCACGCGTTGCGAGCGAGCACGCGGCGGCAGCAACAGGCGTGACCGAGCCGGCGGCGATGTGGCAGCTGATTTGTGACGCAGGTCAAGAGGCGCTTGACTACACGCCGGAGCAGCTTCCAGTCCTCAAAAAAGCGGGCGTTGTTGACGCAGGCGGACAGGGGCTTATGCTGATTTTCCTCGGCATGCTTTCCGTCATAAAGGACGGCGTAATGATAAAGAGCGAAGAGGGCGAGCCTAAGAGCGCGAAGCTTTCGACGCAGGGCGCGGGCAGAGGCGTTTTCACCGATGATTTGATGAAGGTTGAGGACATCAAAAACGGCTACTGCACACAGTTCCTTATAAATAAGAATGAAAAAGCGAGCGCTGAAAAGCTGCGCGCGTTCCTCGAGAGCAACGGCGACAGCGTTGTTGTTATTGAGGACGACGAGGTTATCAACTGCCATGTGCACACGCAGGACCCCGGCAAAATCATCACACACGCCCTTCAGCACGGCTATTTGACTAGCTTTAAAATCGAGAATATGCACGAGCAATTCCTCGGCAGAAAAGCACAGGGAGAGGGGCTTAAAAAGCAGGCTGCCGCCGAGAGCAGCGACGCAAAGACGGAGTTTACCTACGCGGCTGTTGACAGCGAGCGCGAGTACGGCTTTGTGACGGTGTGCGCAGGAGACGGCTTAAAGGCTGTGTTCACAGACTTGGGCGCGGACGCTGTTGTGTCGGGCGGTCAGACAATGAACCCCGCGACGGAGGACATTGTTGCGGCTGTGCAGAGCGTACCGGCGAAAAAAGTTTTTGTGCTGCCGAACAACAAAAATATCATCATGGCGGCTGAACAGGCGAAGAATATTGCCGACCGCGAGATAATCGTTTTGCAGACGCGCACCGTGCCGCAGGGCATCACCGCTATGCTCAACTTTGACCCCGACGCGTCCGCAGACGACAACAGCATGAACATGATGCAGGCGGCAGAGCGCGTAGCGACAGGGCTTATAACATTTGCCGCACGTGACAGCGATTTTGACGGTAAAAAAATCAAAAAGGGCGAAATTCTTGCTCTTGAAAACGGCAAGCTTGTCGCGACAGGCAAAGATGTAACAAAAACGACATACCGCCTTGCGCGCAGCATGTGCAAAAAGGACACGAGCTTCATAACCGTGATATCCGGCTGTGACGTATCGGAGGAAGAAGCCGCAAAAACAACCGACATGGTTCAAGCAAAGTGCCCGTCAGGAATAGAAGTGACAAGCATTTCCGGCGGACAGCCTGTATATTATTACATTATAAGCGTAGAATAACAAATAAAAAGCGCCGCCTCGTGGCGGCGCTTTTTAATGAAAAATGAAAAGTGAAGAATGAAAAATTAATGTGTGATTGCGTTGCAATCACATTCTAATAATTTTGCGCTATCCATTAAAATGTGATGCCCGCAGGCATCACACCTTAATTTTTCACTTTTCATTTTTCATTCTTCATTTTTCATTTTCATGTGTGGAGGTGAGCATTTGGACATCCGTTATTTAAAAGGCGTTGGCGAAAAGCGGGCGGAGCAGCTTTCGCGGCTTGGGATAAACACTGTTGATGAGCTTTTGCAGCTTTATCCACGCGATTATGTCGATTATTCTCAGCCCTACCCTATTGCGTCCGCGCCGTATGACGTGAAATGCGTCGTCAAGGCGACTGTTTACGGCAAAAGCGGCGGCACACGTGTGAGCGGCGGCAGGCAGATTTTTAAAGTTACTGCGGGCGACGAAACGGCAGGGCTTGTCATCACCTATTTTAACAACCCTTACAGCATACAAAAGCTTGAGATTGACGCTACCTATTGCTTTTACGGCAAAATAGGCGGCGGCTTTGGCACGCGCGAGATGATAAACCCCGCCATGCTGCCCGAGGCCGCGGCGGGCGCGTCGCCGTTTGTGCCTGTTTACCCATTGACGCAGGGCGTGAGCAGCAGCTTTATCGCAAAATGCGTGCGCAGCGCACTTGCGGCGGCCGACGAATTAGACGAGACGCTCCCCTCCTACCTTATTGAAAAATACCGCCTATGCTCGCGGCGCGAAGCGATTTACAAAATTCACTTTCCGCAGAGCGAGCAGGATATAAAATCTGCGCGAAGGCAGCTTATTTTTGAGGAATTGCTGTCGTTACAGCTTGGGCTGTTGCTGCTGCGCGGGCGCGGACATGCTTTAACAGGCGCGCGCATGAAAAGCGTTGATATGCGTCCGTTTTGGGCGTCACTGCCGTTTAAGCCGACGAATGCACAAAAGCGAAGTGCGGATGAAATTCTTGACGATTTTGTAAATCAAACGCCGATGAACAGGCTTTTGCAGGGCGATGTCGGCAGCGGCAAAACGCTTGTGGCGGCGGCGGGAATGTACGCGGCGCACAAAAACGGATACCAGAGCGTGCTCATGGCGCCGACGGAAATACTTGCGTCGCAGCACGCCGAGACGCTTCAAAAGCTGCTTGGGCAGTTTGACATACGCGTCGCTTTGCTGACTGGCAGCGTGAAGGGCGCAGCGAAAAAGGCTGTTTTAAAGGCTGTCGCGGACGGCGACGCGGACGTTATAATCGGCACGCACGCTGTGCTTTCGGACGGCGTTGAGTATAAAAATCTCGGCTTTGCCGTCACTGACGAGCAGCACCGTTTTGGCGTGCGTCAGCGCAGCAAGCTTGCGGAAAAGGCTGACCACCCGCACTTGCTTGTCATGAGCGCCACGCCAATTCCGCGCACACTCGGGCTTTTGATGTTTGGCGACCTCGATATTTCCGTGCTCGACGAGCTTCCGCCGGGGCGCACACCTATAAAGACGTATGCCGTCACAGGCAAAAAGCGCGGAGATTTATTTGGCTTTATTGAAAAGCAGCTTGCCGAGGGGCGGCAGGCTTATATTGTCTGCCCGCTAATAGATGAGGGCGAGACGGATATGCAGGCTGTCACCGCATATTTTGAGGACATTGCGAAGCCGCTTTTGCCAAACAGACGCGTCGGGCTTATGCATGGGCGGCTCAAAGCGGCTGATAAAGCTGCGGTAATGAACGATTTCAAGGACGGCAAACTCGACGTGCTTGTGTCGACAACCGTCATTGAGGTCGGCGTTGACGTGCCTAACGCGAACTGCATCGTGATTGAAAACGCCGAGCGGTATGGGCTTTCGGCGCTGCATCAGCTTCGCGGGCGCGTTGGGCGCGGCGGCGGAGAGGCGTTTTGCGTGCTGATAAGCGACCATTTATCGGAGAGCGTGCGCAAGCGCCTAAGCTTTTTATGCCACAGCACAGACGGCTTTGAGATAGCGAAATTTGACCTTGAAACGCGCGGCCCCGGCGACTTTTTCGGTTCAAGACAGCACGGCCTACCCACGCTACACATAGCCGATTTGATGGCGGACAGCAAAATTCTCTACACCGCACAGCAGGAAGCGTTAGCTATAACAGCCGCTGACCCGACATTAAGCACGCCGCAAAACGCAAAATTGAGACTTGCGGCGGAGGGACTTTTCAGCGAGGAAACCTCGCTAAACTAAAGTTTGTAGGGCAAGGGCTCTGCTCTTGCCGTTGCAACCGCCTGCCGTAAGTAGCGGCAAGAGCAGAGCCCTTGCCCTACAAGATTCATTGACAAAGGACTAAATTATGTTTGGTACAACCATAAACGCCCTCGCCATTGTTATCGGCGGGCTCTTGGGCGTGGTTTTTAAAAAAGGTATAAAGCAAAGTGTGAGCGAGAGCTTAAACAAGGCGCTTGGAATTTCGGTGATTGTGCTGGGGTTTAACGGCGTTGTGAGCTCTATGTTCACAGTCGGTGACGGCGGGGCGCTGTCGTCGAGCGGGGAGCTGCTTCTCATTGTCAGCCTTGTGCTCGGGACGTTTATCGGCGAGGTAATCGACCTTGACGGGCGGCTTGCGTCGCTTTCGGGCATTGTTGAAAAAAAGCTGAAGCTCTCGGGCTTTGCGCAAAGCTTTGTGAACGGAACACTGATTTACTGCGTGGGTGCAATGGCGATTATCGGCGCGCTCAACGACGGGCTGCGCGGAGACTCGTCGGTTTTACTTATAAAAAGCCTGCTCGACGGCATCTCAAGCCTTGTGCTTGGGGCGACGCTCGGCATCGGGGTAATATTTTCCGCTATTTCCGTATTTATTTATCAGGGCGCAATCGCGTTATTGGCAGGCTCGCTTGAAAGCGTGCTTGCGGGCGAGCTGCTTTTGCAGATTTGCGCCGTCGGGTACTGCCTTGTGGCGTGCATCGGCATCAATTTTCTTGGTGCTCCGCGCATAAAGGTGGCCAACATGCTACCCGCTTTGCTTGTGCCAATTGTGTGGAATTTGATTTATCCTATATTTGCTTCATTTTTGTAATAAATATTTTGGATTTCTTCATAAATAAGCCATATTTATAAGCGATAATATAGTATATAGTATCACGAAGTGAGGTTGTAAGAATGAAAGAACGTTTCAGGCGGTTTATGGTTGGTCGGTACGGCATGGACGGGTTTGGTCAATTTATAAACATCGCCGCAATTGTGTGCATGGTGCTTGGGCTTATTGCACGCACAAGTGTATTTTACTTTGTGGGGCTTGGGCTTGTGGCATACGAGTATTTCAGAATGCTCAGCCGCAACACGCAAAGGCGCATCGCGGAAAATTATGCTTTTTACGGCGTGCGTCAGCGCATTGTGGCGTGGTTTGACAAGAAAAAGACGCGTTTTGCACAGCGCAAGCTTTATAAATATTTCAAGTGCCCGTCGTGCCGTCAGCAGCTCAGGGTGCCGCGCGGCAAGGGAAATCTTGAAATCTGCTGTCCGAAATGCCACACCTCCTTCACAAAGAAGAGTTAACATATGTTTGGTTACGTGACAATAAATGGAAAAGATTTGACGCAGGAGCAGCGCGAGAGATACCAAAGCTGCTACTGTGGGCTTTGCCGTACACTCGGCAAGCAGCATGGCTTCGGCGGACGGCTGACGCTCTCATATGACCTGACTTTTTTGAAAATACTGCTCGGCGGTTTATATGAAACCGAGGGTGAAAGCGGCGTTCAGCGCTGTCTGCCCCACCCTGTCAAGTCTCACGCGTACAGCGTGAATGAATTTGACGCGTATGCGGCTGATTTGAGCATTGCACTCGCGTATCACAACGCGCTTGACGACTGGAACGACGACAAAAACGTTGCGTCGCTTGCGCTTGCGAAAATTGAGCAGAGCACATATCTTAGAATAAGCGCGAAATACCCGCGCCAATGCGCCGCGATTTGCCACTGCTTAAACGAGCTCGCGCGTTTTGAACGCGAAAACAGCAACGATTTGGACGGCGTTTCAAACTGCTTTGGCGAACTTATGGCGGAGCTTTTTGATTACAAAAAGGACGAGTGGAGCAAATCGCTGCGCGAGCTTGGGTTTTATCTCGGAAAATTTGTATACCTCATGGACGCGTATGAAGATTTGCCTCGCGATATAAAGCACGGCAGCTATAATCCGTTTAAGTCGATAGCCGACGACGCGGATTATGAGGAGCGCGTGAAGGATTATCTCACCGCGGCTATCGCGGCGTGCGCAAATGCATTTGAACGTCTGCCTGTTTTGCAGGACGCGGACATACTGCGAAACATACTTTATTCCGGCGTGTGGACGCGCTATGCTATTTTGCAAAAGCAAAAGGAGCAAAAAAGGGAGGACAAAGCATAATGACAGACCCGTATCTTGTTTTGGGTGTAGGACACAGCGCGTCTGACGAGGACGTAAAAAAGGCGTATCGCCAAATGTGCAAGCAATATCACCCCGATTTAAACCCGAATAACCCTGCGGCAGAAGAAAAATTTAAAGAGGTTCAGGCGGCGTATGAGGAAGTTATGCGTCAGCGCACAGGCGGAGGCTCGTCAAACAGCAGCTATTACGGCAGCGCAGGCGCGGGCGGATATCAGCAGCAGCGACAGAGCGGCGGGTATGGCAGAAGCTATGGCTACCGCGAGCCGTTCTCGGGCTTTGGCGGGTTTGGCGGCTTTGGCTTTGACGACGACTTTTTCGGCGGTCAGCGCAGTCAATCGACAGACTGGCAAAACGAGAGCAGCGTAATGCAGGCGGCGCGAAATTATATAAACGCGAGACATTACAGCGAGGCGCTCAACGCGCTTAATATGGTTGACGCGAAGGACAGAGACGCAAGGTGGTATTATTACAGTGCGCTTGCAAACGCGGGCATGGGCAACAATATCAACGCGCTTGAGCACGCACACCGCGCCGCGCAGATGGAGCCGAACAACCTTGAATATCAGCAGCTTTTGCAGCAATTGCAGGGCGGCAGCTATAATTATCAGCAGCGCAGCCAAAATTATAATCAGCCCGCCTTTGAATTTGGGGGCTGCTGCCGCGCATGGGTGTTTTTACAAATGCTGTCATGCTGCTGCGGCGGGGGAAGATGCTAGAATATATATAAATAAAAAAGTCTCTGTTTCGTATATGCAACAGAGACTTTTTTATTTGCTCATTTATAAAATTCACACCCTACGGTTAACGCTGAAAATTTGCCAAATTCACAAATGTAGGGAGCGACGCCCTCGTCGCTCCGTAGCCGGTGGTTTACACAAAGTTGTAAATCAGCGCAAACCTAAGCGGGACGGGAAACCCGTCCCCTACGGTGCACGTTGAGAATTTGCGTGAAAAGCAAAGCGTGAGTTTGAAAAAAGTGTACCCTTGTATGAGTAACTCACACCTTCTGTGCGATTATCCACTTTTCTATGTCTTGCTTTGCGTCTGCGGCTTCGGCGCCGTGGATTGAGAGGCCCTCTTTTATGTCGGAGCTTGGGCACAGCTTTTTAATTTCGGCCTCGCTGCGCCCCATGCGGCTACCCTCATTTGTGCAGAACGGCATTATTATTTTGCCGTCTACGCCCGCTTTTTCGAGGAATGTCAACACCGGCATCGGCATTGTGCCGCACCAACACGGATATCCGACAAAAATCACGTCGTAGGGTGAAACGTCTATATCACGCGCAAGCTTTGGTCTTGCGTTTGCTTTAAGCTCTGTTTTGGACACCTCAACGCACTGCTTATAATCATACGGATACGGCGTTTCAGTATCAATTTTGAACATATCCGCACCCGTAATCTCGGAAATAATGCCCGCTGCAACCTCTGTGTTTCCGATTTCAAGTGGTATGATTTTTCTGTTGACAAAATTTTCGCCCGCGTGGGAAAAATATGCTATTAGTGCTTTTTTCATGATAAAGCACCTCCTTTTGCTAAATTATACCACTTAGAAAAAACAGTTTGAGAATAGATTGTGAATATTTTAATACAAAAAATCCGACCTTTTTAGGGGTCGGATTATTGTTTTTAATAATTTCTTTCGCGCGATACGTAGGATGTGTGGAGGATATGGTGGGCTTTTTCGCTGCCTGACTTTCCTCCGAGATATTCTTCGTATATCTTTTTGACGACTTTATTTTCGTGGCTGCAACGGAACTGCTTTGCGGCATCTTCGTTGTAAAGAGCCTTTGCGCGCAGCGACTTCAAATCTGTGAAGTTGCGGACGCTTGCGGGCTGTGTGGGCTGGCCGCCGCCGTTTACGCAGCCGCCGGGGCACGCCATAAACTCGATGAAGTGGTACTGCTTTGCGCCGCTTTGCACGTCGCGCAGAACCTTGTCGCAGTTTGAAAGGCCGCTTGCGACGCATACGTTCAGCTTGATGCCCGCGACTTCATATGTGGCTTCCTTGATGCCCTCTGTGCCGCGCACCTCGGTGAAGTCGACATTCTCGGGCTGTTTGCCTGTGACCGTGGCAACTGCTGTGCGGAGCGCCGCCTCCATAACGCCGCCTGTTGCGCCGAAGATGACTGACGCGCCTGTGCTTTCGCCGAGGGCGGGGTCAAACTCTTCATCGGGCAGAGTTGTGAAATCAATGCCTGCGCGCTTAATCATGCGTGAGAGCTCGCGTGTTGTGATGGACACGTCGACGTCGGGTATCCCCTCGCCTGCGGCTGTCATGTCGTCGCGCGTAATTTCAAACTTTTTGGCTGTGCAGGGCATGACTGAAACGCAGACGATATCCGCGGGGTTGATGCCCTCTTTTTGCGCGTAATATGTCTTTGTGAGCGCGCCGAACATGCCCTGCGGAGATTTGCAGCTTGACAAATTCGAGATAAAGTCAGGATAATATTCCTCGCAGAATTTTACCCAGCCGGGGCTGCAGCTTGTAATCATCGGCAGCTTGCCGCCTGTTTGCAGACGCTCGACAAACTCGTTTGCTTCTTCCATAATGGTGAAGTCAGCGCCTGTGTTGGTGTCGAAAACCTTGTCAAATCCGAGGCGGCGCAGCGCGGCGACCATTTTACCCTCGACGTTTGTGCCGATTGGCATGCCGAAGCTTTCGCCGAGTGTCGCGCGCACTGACGGTGCGGGCTGAACTACGACGTGCTTTGACGGGTCGTTGATTGCCGCCCAAACCTTATCTGTGTCGTCCTTTTCGTGCAGAGCGCCGGTGGGACATACTGTGACGCACTGGCCGCACGATACGCACGGAGAATCTGCGAACGACGCTTCAAACGAGCACGCAATATGTGTGTTAAAGCCGCGCTCGACAGGGTTGATAACGCCGACGTGCTGATTTTCGCGGCACGCTGCGACGCAGCGGCGGCAGAGCACGCATTTGCTGTTTTCGCGGATGATTGACGGGCTTGTTGTGTCCGGCTCGTACTCGACAACTGCGCCGGAGAAGCGGGCTTCGTCAACGCCGTAGTCAAGACATAGTTGTTGCAGCTCGCAGTCTGTGCTGCGGATGCAGGAAAGGCATTTTTTGTTGTGGGTGGAGAGTATAAGCTCAAGATTTGTGCGGCGTGACGCGAGCACATTTTCTGAATTTGTAACAATCTCCATGCCGTCTGTGACGGGATAAACACACGCTGTGACAAGGCTGCGCGCGCCCTTGACCTCTACTACACATATGCGGCACGCGCCGATTTCGTTGATGTCCTTGAGCCAGCACAGTGTCGGGATTTTGATGCCTACGCTGTGAGCGGCCTCGAGAATAGTTGAGCCGGCGGCGACTTCATATGTTCTTCCGTTAATTTTTATATTTACTGTTTCCATGTCAAGTCACTTCCTCTCTTACTTTCTGCTGATAGCGCCGAACTTGCATTTTTCCATGCAAGCGCCGCATTTAATGCACTTTGATGTGTCGATTGTGAACGGTGAGCGGATTTCGCCGCTGATTGCGCCCACAGGGCAGTTTTTTGCGCAAAGGCTGCAGCCCTTGCACTTTGCGGGGTCGATATGATATGTGAGAAGCTTCTTACATACGCCTGCGGGGCAGCGTTTGTCGATAATATGCGCCTCATATTCGTCGCGGAAGTAGCGCATTGTCGACAAAACGGGGTTCGGCGCTGTTTGGCCGAGGCCGCAAAGGCTGTTTGCCTTAATGAAGGTGGCGAGCTCGTTGATTTTGTCGAGATCTTCCATTTCGCCGTTGCCGCTTGTGATTTTTTCGAGCAGCTCAAGCAAACGCTTTGTGCCGACGCGGCACGGCGTACATTTGCCGCAGCTCTCGTCAACTGTAAATTCAAGGAAGAATTTCGCGATATCGACCATGCAGGTGTCCTCGTCCATGACGATAAGACCGCCCGAGCCCATCATGCTGCCGATGGCGATGAGGTTGTCGTAGTCGATTGGCGTGTCGATAAGGCTTGCGGGAATACAGCCGCCTGAGGGGCCGCCTGTCTGCGCGGCTTTAAACTTTTTGCCGTCGGGTATGCCGCCGCCGATTTCCTCGACGATAGTGCGCAGCGTTGTGCCCATCGGTATCTCGACAAGGCCTGTGTTTTTGATTTTGCCGCCGAGCGCGAACACCTTTGTGCCCTTGCTCTTCTCTGTGCCCATGCTGCCGAACCACTCTGCGCCGTTTAAGATGATGCGCGGAACGTTTGCGAGCGTTTCGACGTTGTTAAGTATAGTCGGCTTGCCGAACAATCCCTTAACTGCGGGGAACGGAGGACGCGGACGCGGCTCGCCGCGCTTGCCCTCGATAGACGTCATGAGAGCTGTCTCCTCGCCGCAGACAAACGCGCCTGCGCCGAGCTTGATATCGACATCGAAGCAGAAGTCTGTTCCGAAGATATTGTTGCCCAAAAGGCCGTATTCACGAGCCTGCTCAATTGCTATCTGCAAGCGGTGAACAGCGATGGGGTACTCTGCGCGGACGTAGATGTAGCCCTGTGTTGCGCCGATTGCGTAGCCTGCGATTGCCATTGCCTCAAGCACAACATGCGGGTCGCCCTCAAGGACGCTTCTGTCCATGAACGCGCCGGGGTCGCCCTCGTCGGCATTGCAACAGACGTATTTTTGGTCTGACGCGTTGCCCGCGGCAAACTTCCATTTTAAGCCTGTGGGGAAGCCTGCGCCGCCGCGTCCGCGAAGGCCAGAATCGAGCATTGTCTGAATGACGTCTGCCGGCTTCATCTCCGTGAGCGCTTTGCCGAGCGCCTGATAGCCGTCGAAGGCTATGTACTCGTCGATATTTTCGGGGTTGATAACGCCGCAGTTACGCAGCGCGATACGAACCTGTTTTTTGTAGAAATCTGTCTCGTCGAGGCTCTTTATTGTGTTGTCGTCCGCGACTGTCTCGTCGTACAAAAGGCGTGTGACGGGGCGGCCTTTTAGAAGGTGCTCATCGACAATCTCCTTTACGTCCTCGGCTTTTACGCGGCTGTAAAAGCTTGCCTCGGGATAAATTACAACGATTGGGCCGAGAGCGCAAAGGCCAAAGCAGCCTGTGCGGACTACTTTAACTTCGTTTTCAAGGCTTACGTTTTTCAGCTCGGCTTCAAATGCCTCGGCAATTTTGTCGCTGCCTGACGAGGTGCAGCCTGTGCCGGCGCATATCATTACATGGCTTCTAAACATGATTTACCTCCTCTTATTTGGCAGCGCCAATTGTATATTCGACGACGGGATTGCCCTTCATCAAATGCTCGGCAACTACGCGTCTCGCCTTTTCGGGCGTCATATGTACATAAGTGACTTTTTCCTTGTCCTGCTCAAACACCTCAACCACCGGCTCATACTGGCAAATGCCGATGCAGCCTGTCTGTGTGACGAGAACGTCGTCTAGGTTTTCCTTCGCGACCTCCTCTGTAAACGCATTGAGCACGGGGCGTGCGCCCGCAGCTATGCCGCAGGTTGCCATGCCGACGACGACGCGTTTAGAGTCGTGCGCGGCCTCGCGTGCGCTTACTGTATGCTTCATTTTATCTCTCAACGCTGTAAGCTCTGCTAAACTTTTCATAAAAGCTTTACTCCTTTAACAATTTAATATGTTGTCATTCTGAGGAGCGAAGCGACGAAGAATCTTTAAATTTACAAGCTATAAGATTCTTCGCTTCGCTCAGAATGACAAAGCGCCGTTTTATCTGCTATTTCAACAATATATTGTCGGTGTTCTCCTGCAAAAACTCTCTTATCCACACCGCAACGGCTGGCTGTGAAACCGAAACTCCGTCGAGCGTCTGCTTTATCTCGCGCGTGTCGGCGGTAAAGCTTTCGCCGTCCTTTGAGACGGTGTACACAAAATCGACCTCGGGATTACACTGAATAAGCCCCGCGACGCTTGACGCTATATCGCCTATCGGCATGAGGTCGATGTGGCCTAGCACAAACTGTGCCGTGACCGTCGTGCCTTTGCCGAGCTGTGACGTTATGGTCATGCTGCCGCCCGTCATCTCCGCCGCCATTTTTAAAAACGGAAGCCCAAGCCCCACCTTGCGCGTTGTACGCGACGTACAAAATGGGTCGGTGACGTTTTTCACCATATCCTCGCTCATGCCCTTTCCGTTGTCGGAAATAGTGAGAGTTTGGATATTTTGCAATGTGTCGATATTAAGTGTAATATAAGTAAGTGTGGAGCCTGCCGAAACAGAATTTTCCGTTACGTCAAGCACATTCATCGAAAGCTCTTGCATAGCTGTTTAATATTTGGCGAGCACTGCGCCGATTTCATCAGGCGTCACGCGGCCGTAAACCTCGTCGTTGATTGTCATGACAGGCGCAAGGCCGCACGCACCGACACAGCGGCAGGCGTCGAGCGAAAATTTGCCGTCAGGCGTGCATTCGCCGCTTGTGATACCGAGTGTCTGCTCGAGCTTTTCAAACACCTTGCCGCTGCCCTTAACATAGCAGGCGGTGCCAAGACATACGCTGATTTTAAATTCGCCCTTGGGACATAGTGTAAACATTGAATAGAACGTGGCTATACCGTAGATTTCCGCCAGCGGCTTGTCAAGCTTTTCTGCGACAATGCGCTGAACCTCGATTGGCAAATAGCCGTATATCTCCTGTGCATGCTGAAGCGCGGGCATTGCCACGCCGGGCATTGCCTTGTGCTCTTCTATCCAGGACACAAGCTTGTCTTCCTGCTCTTTTGTGCCGCTAAAGGGCACAGTGGAAAAGCGTCTCATAATATATCCTCCCTGTTTTTAGCTGCCGTGGATATCCTTTTATTTGCGTGATATCCATAATGTTTATATTATAGCAAAACTTTGTGAAAAAGACGACAATTATGCCTATTTTTGCTGTGTAGAAAAGAATCGACAAAAACTGTGCAAAATCACAACAAGTTTTAAACTTTCATCGCTTGCTAATATCATCTTAGTCAGATATAATTTATATATGCCTATGCAAATATATACATATTTAAAAAGGCAAAGAGGAGTAAAAACATGAAAATAAGTATGCTTATGGAGATATTAGAGGCAACTTTGCTCACGCCCGACTCTGACCTTGAGTGCGAGGTGCACGACGCGTGTGGCAGCGACATGATGAGCGATGTGCTTGCATATGTGAAGGATCAGGGCGTGCTGTTGACGGGGCTCAACAACCCGCAGGTGGTGCGCACAGCCGACATGATGGACATGGTGTGCATTGTTTTTGTGCGCGGAAAACAGCCCGACCAAACAATATTAGACCTTGCGAACAGCCGCGATATCGCAGTGCTGTCGTCGAACATGACGATGTTCACAGCTTGCGGGCTTTTGTATAAAAGCGGGCTGCGCGGAGGTCGATTATAATGGAAGAAATAAAACTGCATTATGATGTGCCGGGCGACGACTTCACAAGAGCGGGCGAAGCGTCGGCTGATTTAAAGTCGCGCCTTAAAAAGCTAGGAATACCGTCAGCGGCGGTGCGCAAGGTGTCTATAGCCTTGTATGAGGGCGAGATAAACCTCGCGATACACGCGGGCGGCGGCGCGATAGACGTGGTGATAGGCGGCGAGAGTTTGACGATGATTTTGAGCGACCACGGCCCCGGAATAAAGGACATATCACTCGCTATGAGCGAGGGCTTTTCAACAGCGCCCGACGAAGTGCGAAGCTTAGGCTTCGGCGCTGGCATGGGCTTGCCGAACATGAAAAAATATTCCGACGATTTCGACATAGAATCGCAAGTGGGCGTTGGGACGAACGTCACTATGAAGGTTTATTTTGATGCGTAGGGGCGGATTCAATATCCGCCCGAAATTCTTCACGCAAACTGTTAGGGCGGATATTGAATCCGCCCCTACAAAGTAAAAGGTAGGAGGTGTGCAGATGGCACAGACTTATTTTCATTCTGTTACACTTGACAAAGATTTGTGCATGGGGTGCATAAACTGCATAAAGCGGTGCCCCACGCAGGCTATCCGCGTGCGCGACGGCAAGGCGGACATCATGGCGGAGCGCTGTATCGACTGCGCCGAGTGCATACGCATTTGCCCGCACCACGCCAAAAAAGCTATATACGACCCGCTTGAGATACTTGATAATTTTAAATATAAAATAGCACTGCCGCCGCCAAGCTTATACGGACAGTTTAATAACATGGACGAAACGGACATAGTTTTAAACGGACTGTTGAAAATGGGCTTTGACGACGTTTTTGAGGTCGCGCGCGCGGCGGAATATGTCAGCGACGCGACAAGGCGCATTTTGCAGACAGAGAGCATCGACCGCCCCGTCATAAGCTCGGCGTGCCCCGCTGTGGCAAAGCTCATCAGGGTGCGGTTTCCGCAGCTTATCGACCACGTTTTGCCGCTAAATGCGCCGATTGAATACGCCGCGCACATGGCTAAGGACGAGGCTGTTGAGAAAACAGGCTTAAAGCGCGAGGAAATCGGCTGTATTTTCATAACGCCGTGCCCCGCAAAGGTGACGGCGATACACGCGCCAATCGGCATCGAAAAGAGCGAGGTTGACGCCGCGATAGCCGTCAAGGACGTTTATCCGAAGCTGATTTCAGCCATGAAGCACACTGAAACTATGGACTATCTCGCGAGCGCGGGACGCATCGGGCTGGGCTGGGCAGAGAGCGGCGGCGAGGCGGCGGGGCTTGTTTCGACAGACAATTACCTCGCGGCGGACGGCATCGAAAACGTCATCCGCGTGCTTGAAGATTTAGAGGACGAAAAGTACGGTCAGCTTGATTTTGTAGAGCTTAACGCGTGCTCGGGCGGTTGCGTCGGCGGCGTTTTGCAGGTAGAAAATCCGTATATCGCAAAGGCGAAGCTAAAGCGTTTGCGCCGCTACATACCCGTGAGCAAAAACCATTTGACAGGCAGCGTGCCCGCAAAAATGCTGTGGAACAAGGATTTGACCTACAACCCCGCATTTGAGCTTGGTGGCACGCAGAGAGAGCGGTTTGAAAAATATTCCCAGATGGAAAAAATAACAGCCGAGCTGCCGGGGCTTGACTGCGGAAGCTGCGGCGCGCCGACGTGCAGCGCACTTGCAGAGGATATAGTGCGCGGGCTTGCGAAGCGCGGCGACTGCACAGTTCTCATGCGCCGCCGCATGGAGGGCGTGCTGAAAGCGCTTGGAAAGGAGACCGAAAATGACGATTAAAACTACACAGCTCGCCGAGCTTTGCGGCTTCACACAGGCGGTGGAGGGCGACGAGCGCGAGATAACAGGCATTTTTACAGGCGATTTATTAAGCTGGGCGATGGGGCGCGCAAAAGAGGGTGACGCGTGGTTCACTGTCATGGGCAACGTGAATAGCGTCGCTGTGTCGACACTTGCTGACTGCGCGTGCATAATTCTATGCCACAGCGCCGTCCTAGACGACACCGCCAAACAGCGCGCCGAACAGCAGGGCGTAAATATTTTCACAACAGATATGCCTGAATTTGAAGCAAGCTACGCGCTTGCTTCAAAAATAAAAAAAGAATAAAAAAGAAATAAAATTTGAAACCGCAGGTTTCACTCCTTACTTCTTCTTTCTTCTCTCTTATTTCTTATTTTGAAATGGAGGCTGCGTCGACATGAAATATGACTTGCACATTCATTCTGCGCTGTCTCCCTGCGCCAATGACGACATGACGCCCGCTAATGTGGCTGGCATGGCGAAGCTTGCGGGGGCGGATATTATCGCCGTGACGGATCACAACAGCGCACTTAATCTGCCCGCTGTGAAAGCCGCGTGCGACGCGTATGACCTTAAGCTTTTGCCCGGCATCGAGGTAAACACGCAGGAAGAAATTCACGTTTTGTGCTATTTCTCAACCGTTGACACGGCGCTTAAATTCAGCGAGCTTTTATATGAACACCTGCCCGCTTTTCCGTATGACGAGGAAATATGGGGCAGACAGCTTGTGATGGACGAAAACGACGAAATTTTGCGCACAGTGCCAAAGCTGCTGACGGGCGCGCTCGACATGGACATATACGAAGTCAAAGCCGCGTGCGAAGCTGCCGGAGGCATATGCGTCCCCGCCCACATCGACGCGGACAGCTATTCGATATTATCCGTGCTAGGCTTCTTTCCCGACGACATTGTTTTCGACACAATAGAGGTGAAATTCCCCGCCCGCCTTGACCCCCTTTTACAAAAAGGCTTCGTCCCGCGCGAGTGCAGCGTTGTCACCTCTTCCGACGCACATCAGCTAGACAAAATAGCCGAAAACTTAAAAGAGCTGCCAAAAGACACTAGCCTTTGGCAGCTTATAGATGGAGTGTAATTGCGGTAAACCGCCTGTTACTTGTGACCCAGTAGGGAACGCATTGTATGCGTTCCGTTAGCTTTGCGCAAACCGTCGGCTTCGGAACGCATACAATGCGTTCCCTACAATGTGAATTTTATAAATGAGCAAATAAGTCCCGCTGACGCACGCAGCAGAAGTAAGCGCTCATTGCCCTACGGTCAGCGTTTTGTAGGGGCGAGCTTCGCTCGTCCGTAAAGATTAGCAAATTTATAATTTATGCGCCGTGATGATTGTGTAGCTGTATGCGTTTACGGTTATGGTGGCGGTGGGGGTTTTGATGTAGAAGTTTTTGCCTTGCCTTATTATATTTTCGGCATTTGCTTCGATTTGGGCTTTGCACCATGATACTACATCGGCTACGTCTAAATTTAGGTTTCTTTTTATGCGAAATTCGCCAAGCTCGGTTGTGTGCAGCTTGGCTATATTTGTGATTAATTCGCTATTCATTTTAACGCCGCCTTTATTTCTTCGCAAATTTGATTTACCGTTTTGCCGTCGGTTGACACTGTGATATCGGCGGCTTGGCAGTAGGCTTCGGCGCGTTTTTGCATCAGGCTTTGTATGTATTCCACTGTCATGTTGCCGTTTAAAACGGGGCGGGCGGTGGAATTTTTGACACGAGAATACACTGTTTCGGGCGTTGCGGTGAGCAAAATTATGCGAGCGTAGCTTTTTAAAATGCGCACGTTTTCGGCGCGTGTGACAGTGCCGCCGCCGCAGGAAATTATGCTGTTTTCGCTGCTTGAAAGGCGCTGCAAAAGCTGTGTTTCAATTTTGCGAAAGTGCTCCTCGCCGTATTTTTCAAACATTTTACTTATCGGCATTCCCTGCTCGGCTGCGATTATTGCGTCCATGTCGATTTCTTTCATATCGAGAGCTTCATGCAAAGCGCGAGAGACGGTGCTTTTGCCTGTGCCCATAAAGCCGATTATCGCTATGTTATTTTTCATCGAAATATTCCTCTTTGTATAATTCTTTGTGCCACTGCTCGTACAACATATCCTTGTTGCATGCGGCGTTTGCGGGGCTTGTGCTCGGCAGCTTGACGGCGGGCGGGCAGCCTTTTTGAAATTTTGTATACAGTTGATACGCCTTTGCGCCGTTGCATAATACGCGCTGTATAGGCGCTTTGCGGCAAAGCCCCGCTATATCGGACGGCACCTCGTTGCAAATGCTTGCGTCGGACGCGCCGCGTATTTCGCACGACTGCAAGGTGTCCCAAAGTGCCAAGCCGTTTGACAAAATGAGCTGCTTTTTTTCGTCAATCGTCGTCGGAGTTTCGGCATTGAAAAGCCTTGCGAGCAAGCCCCAAAAGCGATTTTGCGGGTTTCCGTAATAAAACCCGTTTGCACGGCTCAGAGGGCTTGGCCACGTGCCGACAATGAGAATTTTTGAATTTTCGTTATAGACAGGTTCAAAAGGCACGGCTATACCCTCCGTATATTATTGTAAAATTATGTAACCCGCCGCGGGATGTCGAGGACGCCGTCCCCTACAATGCACGTTGTAAATTCACATGAATAAACGGACGCGCAATGCGCGCCCCTACAATGTACATTTCAAATTTGCGTGGAAACCTAGCGGAGCGACGAGGGCGTCGCTCCCTACGGTGCACTTTACAAATGTGTGCTGGGACTGACAATTTTTATAAAAAATATTTTTCAATAATCTGTGCTGCGCCGTCCTCGTCGCAGGGTGGGGCTATGATGTCGGCGGATTTTTTTAGCACGTCAGTGCCGTTTTCCATTGCGATTGACACGCCTGACATCGACAAAAGCTCTATGTCGTTGCTGCCGTCGCCGAATGCCGCGACGTTTTCTTTTTCTATGCCGATGATTTTCAAAAGCTGCTTTAGGCTTGCGGCTTTGTTTACGCCGACGCGCATTATGTCACAGTTGTTGCCGTGAAAGCTGACGAAGCGCAGGCCGAGGTAGCCGTATTTTTGTTCAAATTCCTTTATTTTATCTGCCGGAAGTATCGCGCACGCTGAAAATGGCATACTGATAAGGTGACGCACTTGATCTTCTCCGTTGCGCAAAAGGCTGACGCTTGAATAAGGGCCGTACATTGCGCGAAAACGGTCGTAATCCTCATAGACATACGTCGCGTCGGAAAACGCAAAATTGAGCGGCAGGGCGTAGTCCTCGCAAAAATCGACGAGGGCGTACATCTCTTCGGGCGTCATGCGGCTCTCAAAAATCGGCTTTCGGTTTTCGTCAAGCACAAGCGCGCCGTTATTATAAAGGTAGTAATCGGCCTTCATTCCGCCCAGTGCTAACTCGCCCGACGGCTGCGCGCGGCCTGTTGCGATGATGACCTTTATCCCCTTTTTGCGCAAAGCGTCTATCGCGGCAAAGGTTTTTTGCGACGGCGCGGCTTCTCCGTGCGGCAAAAGTGTGCCGTCGATGTCAAAAACCGCCGCTTTTATGTTGTTCATAAGCATAAGCTGCTCCTTGTAAGTGTTTTTGCAAGCGCGCAAAGCGCCGGATATGTGTTGACTGTCGGTGCTTTGCACACCGCCGTTAAAAGCTTTGGCATAACGCCCGCGATTTTGCGGCGCGGAATGCCTATCTGCAAAAGCTCGGGCGCGGTGACGGCGAGCTGCTTCATTCGATACGGCTCGCCTGACGCCTCAAGCTGCGCATAAAGCGCTCCCCCGCCCTGCCAACGACTGTCGAAAACGGCGAATGTATCTGCGGCTGCGCCGAAATCGAATCTCGGCAGTGGCGCAAGCAGAAGCTTTAAGTCGCGCGTTGCTTTTGGCGGCGCGGTGTGCCACAGTTTTTCGTAGACCGTTAAGCCCGTCGTGAGCGTGGGCGGCGTGTTAAGCGTTTTGCAAATCGTATTGCATTTTGCCTTGCAAATATGCGCGAGCGCCCACCACCGCGTGACCTGCCTTGCGGGGACATCATTCAAAGCGCTTAAACAGCCCCGAATCTCCTTTATGCCAAATGCCTCAAGCCCGCCCGACGCTATGAGCGGGGCGAGCGTTTCAGGGTGTTGCGAGAGCAAAATTCCGTCGACGGCGGCGAAAACCTTTTCGGGCGCAAGCTTTGATATGCCGTGCGCGTTTGCGTTTGCGGCGTCGAGCACATTTATGCTCACCTCCGCGCCGAGCATAGCGGCGATTGAGTAGAGCGCAAGTATGCGAAGCGGGGCGGCGGCGAAAAGCGCGTTTGGGTCTTGCTTTGCGCCGAGGACATAGCCGCTGCCGGTGTCGCGGATATTTAAGCCCGCGCTTTCGATTATGAGGTCAATTTCTCTTGTGAGCACCATTACTTTTGCCCCCTTTCACAGCTTTTACTAATGCTTTTAGTTTATTATACCAAAAAATAGGCAAAAATGTTTATTTTATGAATAAAAAGAGCTATAATATTTTTGAACATCATTTTTGGCATAAAGGAGACTTTTATATGAATGGTTTTGACAGCACTCTGCTCGACGGAGTGACGAGCATACATTTTATAGGTATAGGCGGAAGCGGCATGTTTCCGCTTGTTCAGATTTTGCACGAGGTCGGGTATGAAATAACAGGCTCTGATGTAAACGAGGGCGATATTATCGACCGCGAGCGCAAGCTTGGCATAAAGGTGACGCTTGAGCACAAGGCGGAAAATGTGCACGGCGCACAGCTTGTTGTGTACACCGCCGCCATAATGAACGGCAACCCCGAGGTTGAGGAGGCGAAAAAGCTAGGCATACCCTGCGTTGAGCGCAGCATCATGCTCGGCTATGTGACGAACACGTATCCGCACCCAATCTGCGTTTCCGGCACGCACGGCAAGACGACGACAACCTCGATGATAGCGCAAACTGTGCTCATGGCGGGCAAGGACTGCTCGGCTATCATCGGCGGCAAGCTGCCGTATATCGACTCCTACGGCAAATACGGCGCGGGGCGCGAGATAATTGTCGAGGCGTGCGAGTATCACAACACATTTTTGCAGCTTGTGCCGTACATTTCTGTTTTGCTTAATATCGACGCGGATCATCTTGAATTTTTCAAGACGATGGATAACCTTAAAGAGTCGTTCCGCCGCTTCTGCCTTTTGACGCAAAACACCATAATTGCGAATATCGACGACAAAAACACAGTACAGGTCATCGGCGACATCGACCGCCATGTGTGCACGTTTGGCATTAAATCGCCCGCTGATTACCGCGCGGTGAACGTCAAGGAGTACAGACCGTCCTTCTTTGCGTTTGACGTTGAGGTGATGGGTCACAAAAAGGCATATATTGAGCTTAACGTGCCGGGCGAGCACAATGTTTACAACGCTGTGGCGGCATTTGCGGCGGCGTCGCTTGTCGGCTGCACACCCGAGGAGTGCAAGGCGGGGCTTGAGGCTTTTAAGGGCGCGGGGCGGCGCTTTGAGTTTCTCGGTGAAGTGAACGGTGTGACAATCGCGGACGACTACGCGCATCACCCCGCCGAGCTTGAGGCCACGCTGACGGCGGCAAAGGAAATGCAGTATAAGCACGTGTGGGCTGTGCATCAGCCGTTCACCTATTCGCGCACGCAGATGCTTATGGACGATTTTGCGCGAGTGCTGCAAATTGCCGACAATGTGGTTTTGACAGAAATAATGGGCAGCCGTGAACGCGCCGAGGACTACACCGTGCGCACAAAAGATTTGGCGGCAAAAATACCTGACAGCGTGTGGTACAACACCTTTGATGAGGTTGTCGAGCACGTTATGCAAAACGCCGAGGAGGGCGACCTTGTGATAACCCTCGGCTGCGGAGACATATATAAGGCAGCCAAGAAAATGCTGCATTTCAAAAAATAAGAGAGAAGAAAGAAGAAAGAAAAACCTGCGGCGGTCTATTGTACTTCACAGCTTTTCTTTCTTCTTTTTTATTTATTATTTTATAAAGTTGCTTTTATTTTTTACCGTGGTATAATGGCATATGTTCATGACATATCGTAAGGAGAATTTCCAAAATGGGTGAAGAGTTAAAAAGCAGAAAAGCTTATAAACCGACGCGCATAATCGCCGGAAGCTTTTTGATGGTAATATTGCTTGGCGCATTGCTGCTTACGCTACCTATATCGTCGCGCGACGGACAATCGGCGGGATTTTTGGGCGCGCTTTTTACAGCCACAAGCGCCACATGCGTGACGGGGCTTATAGTTTTTGACACATACACACAGTTTACTCCGTTTGGGCAGGCTGTCATATTGATGCTTATACAAATAGGCGGGCTTGGGCTTGTGACTTTGACGACGTTTTTCAACGTGCTGATAGGCCGCAGGCTCGGTTTTCGCAGCTTGCAGCTTGCGAGCGAGAGCATAAGCGTATCGGACAAGGGTCAGGCGCGCACGCTGTTGCACACCGTTATACGTGTTGCCATCACGTGCGAGCTGCTCGGCATGCTGCTGCTTTTGCCCGCAATGATACCGAAATTTGGCGTTTACACCGGCACCATGGTGTCGATTTTCCTCTCAGTTTCCGCCTTTTGCAACGCGGGCTTTGACATAATGGGGCGCATTGCTCCGTATACTAGCCTGACAACATGCTTTGACGAGCCGTATGTGCTTGCCGTCATCGCGGCGCTGATAATATGCGGCGGACTTGGCTTTCTTGTTTGGCAGGACGTCGCGGCGTTTCACAAGACGAAGCATTTGCGCGTCCACACGCGGCTTGTGCTGATATTTACTGCGGCGCTGCTTATATTTGGCACTGTGAGCTTTGCGGTTTGCGAATGGAATAACCCCGCGACGCTTGGAAACATGAACGTGCTTGACAAAATCAGCAACTCGGCGTTTCAGTCCGCCACTTTGCGCACAGCTGGGTTTAACTCTGTTGACCTCGCGGCGTGCCAGCCTGTGACAAAAATTATGATGATTTTGCTCATGTTTATAGGCGCGGCCCCTGGCGGCACAGGCGGCGGCATAAAGGTCACTACGTTTGCGGTGCTGTTTATGGTTGTTGCAAGTGTTGTGCGAGGGCGCGAGGACGCGGCTATATTCAAGCACAAAATACCTAAACAGGTTGTGTACAAAGCGCTTGCACTGAGCATACTTTCGCTTATCGCCGTTGTTATTTCAACGCTGACGATAAACGTATTTACGTCGTCGGACGTGAATATAATGGACAGCATGTTTGAGGCGGTGTCGGCGTTCGCCACGGTTGGATTAAGCGTTGGCGCGACGGCTGTGATGAAGCCAATAGCGCTGTGCGTGACAATGGCGACAATGCTCATAGGCCGTGTTGGGCCCGTGACGATGGCGATTTCCTTCTCGCTAAACCGCGACCACAACGACGGCCGAGCCGTAATGCCAAAGGCGAATATTTCGGTTGGATAAATAATTTTAAAAGGTACATGCAAAATTTTCGTTTTGCATGTACCTTTATTTATATTTTTTGTAGGGGCGAGCTTCGCTCGTCCGAATAAGTTTGCGCGTTGCAAACGGACGAGCGAAGCTCGCCCCTACAATTCGTTGTGAATTTAATGCAAATTGTAGGGTAAGATTTTGTAAAGTTTTAGCTGCAAGAAATATTCACTCTGCATTTTTATAAGCAATCCCCGCCGCTGCTACGCCGTAAATTCCTAGTGCTGCGGATATGAACATATTCATGGGGGTTATTTCGCGGTGAAAAGCCTGCCAAACCATTTGCGGCAAGCCTATGCAGGTGCACATGAAAAACGCGAAAATTGCCGATGTGCAAAGGCTGTGTCTGTGTGCAGCTGTGCCGTCGACGCAGATAGTTCCGAGTAGCTTGCTTGTGAATATAAGCGCGCTTAACGCTGAGAATATCGGCAGTATCGCGAGCATATGATGAACAGACGCGGGCATTTCGGCGTAGCGCAAAATAGTTAGCGCAAAAAAGCCCATCACCCCGCAAAAGCCAAGTGTGCGCATTGTGCCGCGCTGCGGTGAAAGCGGCTCTTTGTGCTTATACAGCATCAAAAGCCACGCGCCGAACGCCAACAAGCCGAGGCTTAATATAAACCGAAGCGCAAACGCGAAAAGCATAAGCCCCGCGCCGAGCTGCTCCATGCCGAACATCGTCGTCGGCGTTAAAAGCTGCGTGACTGAATACACAGCCGCCAAAACGCCCGAGATAAGCGCCAAATCACCTGCCACCGCAAGCTCGGAGCGCGCGGCAAGGCTTGTCGATTTGATGCTTTTATCATTTTTATTATTCGGGTAAAACAGCAGCGCAAGCGCAAACACCGCCATGACAGCATAGCGCTGCCACGCAGAGCCGACGCTGACAAAGCCCTCTGTGCCAACCTCTGTGAACAGGCACAAATCTACCGTGCGAATTATCCCAAGCAGCACTGCCGCGGCTAAAAACACGGTGCATGGAGTTTTTTTCATTCTCTGTCCTCGATTTTGATATATTCCTGATCTTCGCCGAGATATTTATACGCGGGGCGCATGATGCGGTTTGCGAACATGACCTCTTCAACGCGGTGTGCGCACCAGCCAGGTATACGCGCAATGGCAAAAAGCGGCGTGAACAATTCCTCCGACAGCCCGAGCATTGTGTAGACAAGACCCGAGAAAAGGTCGACGTTGGCGCATATGTCCTTTGTGCCCTTGATTTCCTTCATAGCGGCAGGGCCTAGGCGCTCGACGGCACACAGCAAGCCAAACTCATCGCCGTAGCCTTTTTCAATCGCGAGATTTTGTGCGGCTTTGCGCAGTATGACGGCGCGCGGGTCGCTTTTTGTGTAAACGGCATGGCCTATGCCGTAAATCAGGCCGCTGTGGTCGCCTGCTTTTTTGCGCAAAACGCTGCAAAGATAGGCGTAAATTTCGTCATCATCACTATAATTTTTTATGTTCTCTTTAAGCTCTTTAAGCTGCTGCATGACCTTGTGGTTTGCACCGCCGTGCTTTGGGCCTTTAAGGCTGCCGATGGCTGCGGATATTGCGGCGTAGGTGTCTGTGCCTGTCGACGACAGCACGCGGCACGAGAAGGTCGAGTTGTTTCCGCCGCCGTGGTCAGCGTGAAGGACAAGGCAGATGTCAAGCAGCTTTGCCTCCTCGCGCGTATATTTTTGGTCGGCGCGATAGGTGGACAAAATATGCTCGGCGACGCTAAGGCCCGGCGTGGGCAGATGCCAATACATGCTTTGGCGGTCGTACACGCGGCGCTTTATCTGGTATGCGCTCACCATTATTGTCGGCAAATCTGCAATAAGCTCGATGCTTTGGCGGATGATGTTTTGCAGCGACAAATTATCGGCGTTTTCGTCGTAGGAATAAAGCGCGAGCACGGCGCGACCCATCTTGTTCATGATATCTGGCGACGGCGCTTTAAGTATCATGTCCTCAACGAAATCCTTCGGCAGCTCGCGGTACTGCTCAAGCACTGTGCGAAAGCCCGCAAGCTGCTCCTCATTCGGCAAACGTCCGAACAAAAGCAGCCAAATGACCTCCTCGAACATAAAGCGGTCGTGCGCATAGGCTTCCTCGACGATTTTCACCACGTCAATGCCACGGTAAATAAGCAAGCCGTCGCACGGAACGCGCACGCCGTCCCGCATTTCATAGCCCACAACGTCGCAGACGTTTGTCAGCCCCGCAAGCACACCTGTGCCGTCTTTGTTGCGCAAGCCGCGCTTTACACCGAGGTTCTCCGAAATTTCGGGGTCGATGTAGTTATTTTTGAGATATTCCTCGCATAATAATTCAATGGTTTTGCTCTTGCCTGTTTCGTCCTTTTCTAGCATAACAATTGCCCCTTTCCCTATTCTAATTTTCCCTCTATACATATATAATGCTCTTTTCAAAATTAAAAGACGCAAAATATATACCCCTATTATACATTTAACACAATAAAAATACAAGGATTGTATGCAAAATATATACTGTTGTTTTTGAGCGGAGGACAAGAAAATGAAAAAAGCCATAGGTTTACTGCTGTTGTTTGCGTTATTGACGTACTTAGTGCCGTTTTTGGGCTGTCTTTTGCCGCAGGAGGCCAAGGCAAAAAGCGAACAGGCAGCGCCGCAGACATCCGAGAGCAGCCCGCAAAGCACACCCAAAACGCCCGTTTACGACGAAGCGCCGTTGCTGATACTTGACCAGGGCAGCGGCGAGGTTTTGAGCGTGCCGGTGAAAGCGTTTGTGATGGGCGCTGTGGCAGCCGAAATGCCTATGACTTATCCCGATGAAGCCCTAAAAGCGCAGGCGGTTGCGTCGCATAGCTATGCACTCGCTGTCAAAGCGAGCGCCGACGGCAGCGACGAGAGCTTAAAGGGCGCATATTTCAAGGCAAATCCCGCGCAGCGCATGGGCTACATAACAGATGAAATGATGAAAACGATGTGGGGCGACGAATACACTGATAATTATAATCGTCTCAACGCACTTGTCGACGAAATAATAGACAAGGCTGTCGCATATAACGGCGCGGCGGCGCTGTGCTGCTATCACGCGATAAGCGCGGGGACGACGGAGAGCAGCGAGGCTGTTTGGGGCACGGCTGTCCCCTATCTTGTCAGCGTGCCGTCCACGCTTGACACGACAAGCGACGGATATGGGGCGACAATTTCGATGACCTCACAGGAGATGTACGAAAGCCTTGTGCTAGGCATAGACGGCATAGAGCTTTCGGGCGAGCCCGCAGGCTGGTTTGGCGAAAGCACGCTTGACGCGGCGGGATATGTGCATAGCGTAAACGTGGGCAGCATGACGGTTTCAGGCACGGCGATACGGTCTGCCCTCTCGCTTCGCAGCGCGGCGTTTGATGTGAAGTTTGAAAATCACGAGTTCACAGTGACGACGCGCGGATATGGGCATGGCGTTGGCATGAGCCAGTATGGAGCGAGCGCTATGGCGAAAAACGGCAGCACATGGCAGGAGATTTTGGCAGCGTATTTTCCGAATACCGAGATAAAAACAGTGAAGGAGCTTGCCGCATGATTGAGAATTTGAAGGAATATATTAAGCCCGAGCTTTTGTCGATAGTGCCTGTTTTGTATCTTTGCGGAATGTGGATGAAGCAGTCAACGCGCATAAAAGACGAAAAAATCCCTGTTTTGCTCGGGCTTATAGGTATTTTGCTGTCGAGCATATACACCCTTTCGGTGACGCCGCTGACCGATTACCGAGACGTGCTTTCGGCGCTTTTTGTGTCCGTCACGCAGGGCATACTCTGTGCGGGAGCGTCGGTGTACTGGCACCAAATCGTGCATCAAAACTTCAAAGCCAACGCCTTAATTAACGCGCCCGACACGCGTGAAAACGGAGATAAAGATTAAAAGGAGAAAATTGCAAGAAAAAGCTTGATTTTAAAAGCAAAATATAATATAATAATTATCGGCTCATAAAACAGCCGATAAGCCGGTGTGATGGAATTGGCAGACGTGCGGGACTCAAAATCCCGTGGTGGCGACACCGTGTCGGTTCGACCCCGACCACCGGCACCAGAACCCACAAACCTTGATGTATCAATGGTTTGTGGGTTTTTTATTTTTAGAAGGCATGTTGACATAGAGACGTTTTTAGCGTCTTTTGTTCAATTACCTCCTGATTTTCGGGCAATTACCTCCTGCGCTTGTGTTGGGTAAAAGCCAATAATCGCATTTGCCGATGCAACCTTAGAATTAAAATCCAAGTGCGTATAGATGTTTGACGTTGTGGAAATATCGCTGTGCCCAAGCCACTCTTGAATTTCTTTTAAGCTCACGCCGTTTGCATAAAGCAGCGTTGCACAGCTATGGCGCAAATCGTGAAAACGAATTTTTTTAGGTTATTATTTGCCAGTGTAATTGCAAAATTTTGCGTTATAAAGTTTGGTTTGATTCTTTCACCGAGTTCATTAACATAGACGTACCCAAGATAATCGCCGCAGTACATATTTCCGCATACCCTTCGATTGACCGCTTGTTCTGCTTTCAGTAACAAAAGAAGCTGTTCAAACGGTTCTACAAGCGGCAAAGTACGTAAGCTCGATTTTGTCTTTGCACGGTCTTTTGCAACGGAGACAATCTTTCCATCAATCGTGACTTCCGTGACTGTATGCTTTGTAGAACAGTATAAATCAGCGAAACACATGACCAGCAGGCAGGTATCCGTTTTGTTCAGCAAAGCATGAAGGCGGGTGATTTCATTGGAGCCAGCCCTTCTAAGGATACAATAAAGCACCAGATAACTGCCATAGGCTGGTGGTAGTGGATGAGGAATCCGCCGCCATGGTGCGGCAGATTTTTCGATGGGCGCATGACAAGGTGGATCTGAACGAGAAGTCTTGAAGTGTTTAAGTGCCATAATTTTTTGCTCCTCTCTATGGTTCTCTTTGCGGCATTTCTCGGAGCAGCGTATTTGTTGGCTGTGTGTAGGTCGGTATAACTTGCCACACACGGCACATTTACGCTGACGGTAATAGTGGTTGCCTCGTTCCGCTTCTCGGTCGACCTTTTTCTTATACTGTCTTGCCTTATAACAGCACTCATTTGAGCAAAATATTTATCGATTACTTGTTGGTATAAACTCTGTACCGCAATGAGGATACACCTTTTTCTTGACAATTTCGCCACCGTTTGCAGCTATATTTTTTGCCTTGCGTTTTTCTCTGTAAGCTTTTTCATGAGCACGCTGACGAGACAACCGTTCTTTTTGGGCTTGTTTTTTCTGCGCCTGTATTTCAACCGGTTCTTTCTCAAGAGGAAAATTTTACCGCTTATAATGGGGGCGATGTATCCCCACTTCTTTTTTGTTTTCAAATTTAACAATGTTTCCTTTACGTTTTTGACAATACAATTACAACCGTCTGCGCCGCATGGAGCTTTATTTATATGGAATATCTCAAAACAAGCTTTGGAGCTTAAAAAGCTGTTCAAATATGTTTATTTGTGATATTATGTTGCATATATTGAGCTTTAGATTGGGGTGAGCGGGATATGGCGGGGGGTGGGCGGATGACGCTGCGGCAAAAGATGGGGCTGCTGATTGCGGTTATTGTGGCGCTTATGCTACTTTCGGGGGCTATAACTATTGCTGTTGTGAGCTATTCTATCGACGGTATGCAGAAAATTTTTGATGACAACCACGGCAGCTATAACCTGCAAACGGCGTTTGACAAAGAAACTGTGGCGTTTGCCAACCTTATACGCGACGGCGGAGCGGACAGCAAGAGCGCGTTTTCAAAGGCGCGCGCGAACACCGCGATATGCCTCGGCGCGATATCGGCTGATTACGACGACATCGGCGAAAAGCGCTATGAGATAACGTGGACAATCCACAATAGCTACGCGCAATATCACAAGCAATGCGAAAAGCTGCTTGCGATGAGCCCCGACGACATGACCTACATACGCGAGCTCTACGTCACCTACTCGATGCAGGACTACATAAAAAGCTACTGTGGACGCCTAACCGAGACTGTTTTGACGCAGACAAACAGCGATTACCTTACAAAGTCCGACTCGCTTAAAAAAATACCGTACATAATTACCGGCATAAGCCTTTTAGCTATGCTTATGCTTGTTGTTATGCTGCGCTCTGCGATGGGCAAATTTACGGCGATACTCGGCAAGCTTGCGGACGCGTCGCAGCAGATAGAGCAAAACAATTTTGCTGTTGAGGACGTTTACTGGGCGCGGCAGGAGGACGAGATTGGCCAGCTTGTGCGCGCGTTTAACCAAATGAAGCACAGCACGCGCGAATATGTGCACGCCACGCAGGAGCTGCACGAGCAGACAGTGCAGCGCGTTGAGCTTGAAAAGCGCTTTGCGGTTACGCAATTGCAGCTTATAAAAAGTCAGCTAAACCCGCATTTTCTTTTTAACACGCTCAACATGATAGCGCGCATGGCGCAGATAGAGGGTGCGCCGGTGAGCGAGCAGATGACCGTCGCGATGAGCAACCTTTTGCGCTATAACCTGCGCACGACAGAGCCGATAGTGCCGCTTGAGCAGGAGCTTAAAGTGGTTGAAGATTACATGTACATACAAAAAATGCGCTTTGGCAGCCGCATACAGTACAGCGTTTTGTGCCCCGACGCGCTTTTGCAGACTGATGTGCCTGTGTTTTTATTGCAGCCGCTTGTTGAAAACGCCGTTATGCACGGGCTTTCAAACGTCGAAAACGGCGGGGCTATCTATGTTCGGGCGAGAATGCGCGGCGACAACCTTATACTTTCCGTTGCGGACACAGGCGCGGGCATGACACACGAGCGGCTCACGCAGGTGCGCGCGGCAATGGCGAAGGGCGGCGAAGGGCTTGGGCTTGGGCTTGGCAACGTTTGCCGCCGCATAACAGGGTTTTACCCTAACGGCCGCGTGCGCATAAGCATCAAGCAGGGCTGCGGGACAGTTGTATACGTGGAATTTGCTATGAGAAACAAGAGCAAGGAGAATGACAATGGCTTACCATATGCTGATTGCTGAGGACGAGGTTATTGAGCGCATGGCGCTTGCTAAAATGCTAAAATCGTACATGGGCGAGAGCGCGATTATTCATGAGGCGGAAAACGGACGGCAGGCGGTGGATATTTTTAAAGAGTACCCTATTCAGATAGCTGTGCTTGACATTGAAATGCCTGTGATGTCCGGCATACAGGCCGCTGAGAGCATTTACGCGGCAAATAAAGAGTGCTGCATAATTTTTTTGACGGCGTTTGACCGTTTTGACTACGCTAAAAAGGCAATTTCCGTTCAGGCTATGGAGTATCTTTTGAAGCCGTATGATGCGAAGGATTTGCTTTCTGTGATAGAGGCCGCGATTTACCGCGTTGACACGCACAAGCGGTGGCGCACAGCAGAGCCGCCCGTGGAAAGCGCCGAAAAGCGCGGCAACATTACAAGCGCCATCGCAAAGCTTATGGAGGAATATGTGTGCGCGCACTACCGTGAGCAGATTTCAATGCAGGACGCGGCGGCGGCGCTGAATTACTCGGAGGCGTATTTCTGCAAGGTGTTTAAGCAGCAATTTGGGCAAAGCTTTACGTCGTATCTGACGGAATTTCGCATTGAGGACGCAAAAAAGCTTCTGCGCTGCCCCACCGTCAACATAAAAAACGTCGGCGAGCAGGTGGGGTATATCGACTCGAATTATTTCGCAAAGGTGTTCAGGCGCATAACAGG
The DNA here is from genome assembly GCA_009929695.1 of Clostridia bacterium. Classification (GTDB taxonomy): domain Bacteria; phylum Bacillota; class Clostridia; order Oscillospirales; family Ruminococcaceae; genus Ruthenibacterium. Next base: position 49,132 of record RZZW01000006.1, on the reverse strand, counting down.
ATTAAGTCCGTCGGAATATAGGCTTGAGAATTGCTGAAGGTTTTCTCGCCCCTGCATTCCCACAAAGTGCGTAGGGCACGACGACTCGGCGTGCCGTACGGTTTGCGCATAACTAACGGCGTGCCGAGGTCGTCACGCCTACGGTGCACGTTGTAAAATTGTTCAAACTTAACGGACGAGCAAAGCTCGCCCCTACAGTGCACGTTGTGTTATCAAAAAGCGATATAGACAATTTAGACCATTGATGTTTGTGCAAAACGTCAATGGTCTTTACTTTTTTATAACCAAATATAGACAAATAGTTAAAAAACTACTAGGAAAAGTAAAATCTTACGATAACGCTTTGGGTGAAATTGCGGTTATAATCTAGTCGTAAGGAACAGCTTACTGTGAATGGAAGGAGGAGGCATATGTCCGAAGAACTATTCCGAATGGAAGGAATAAGCAAGAGCTTTCCGGGCGTTAAGGCGCTTGACAAGGTAAACCTTATGGTGAACAAGGGTGAGGTTTTGGGGCTTGTCGGTGAAAACGGCGCGGGAAAATCTACACTTATGAAAATTTTGTCAGGCGTTTATCGCGCCGACGAGGGCGAAATTTTTATTGAGGGTCAAAAGGTGGAGATAGACAGCGTTGCAAAGGCGCACGAGCTTGGCATTTCGATAATAATGCAGGAGCTTAACATGTGCGGACACTTGAGCGTCGCGGACAACATCTTCATAGGCAGAGCGCCGAAAAAAGGGCTTTTTATCGACGGCAAAAAAATGCACGAGGAGGCACAAAAGGTACTTAAAGACCTCGGCATTCAACTTAGCACCTACACGCAGGTGTCTGATTTAAGCGTGGCGCAGCAGCAGATGGTGGAGATTGCAAAGGCGATAAGCTTCAACTCGCGCATTCTTGTGCTTGACGAGCCGACGGCTACGCTGACAGAGCGCGAAATAGACCAATTGTTTGAGATAATTCAGCGCCTTAAAGATAAGGGCGTCGGCATGGTGTACATCTCGCACCGCATGGCGGAGCTTAACCTCATATGCGAGCGCGTCACGGTAATACGCGACGGACAGTACATAGGCACGCGCAATTTGTCTGAAATCACAATGGATGAGCTTGTGAACATGATTGTCGGGCGCTCGCTTGAGGACAAATATCCTAAGCACAAAAGGACAATAGGCGAGGTTGTTTTGGAGGGTCGCAACATACACCGCGGCTCAAAGGTAAACTTTGACTATTTCAACGTGCGCAAGGGCGAGATACTCGGCATATCGGGGCTTGTTGGCGCGGGGCGCACAGAGCTAATGCGCTGCGTTTTCGGCGCGGACAGACCCGACAGCATGGAGCTGACGATGGAGGGCAAGCCGATAAAGGTGAACTCCGTCATACAGGCGATAAGCCACGGAATCGGGTATGCGACAGAGGACAGAAAGCGCGACGGTCTTGCGCTTGGGCTTGACATCAAGTACAACACAAACATGGCGCACTTGCAGCAGCTTTCGCATTTCGGCTTTATAGACGACAACGCGGGCGCTGAAAACGCGCAGAAATACGTTGACCTGCTGCGCACGAAAACGCCGAGCATACATCAGCTTTGCGGAAACCTGTCGGGCGGCAACCAACAAAAGGTTGTGCTTGCGAAATGGCTTTGCAACGACGTAAAGGTGCTTATTGTCGACGAGCCGACGCGCGGAATTGACGTTGGCGCAAAGTATGAGGTTTACGAGCTTTTCAACAAGCTTAGTGACCAAGGCGTGGCGATAATAATGATATCGTCGGAGCTGCCTGAAATTCTTGGCATGAGCGACCGCATTCTCGTTGTCAATCAGGGAGAATTTAACGGCGAGCTTGACGCGAAAACAGCGACGCAAGAACAAATTCTATATCTTGCCGCAGGCTACAACAAGCTTGAGGGAAAGCCTGCGCCGAGCCTGACTGTGACGGCTTAATAAATAAAGGAGGAACAAAAATGGCAACTACACAACTTGAGAGCACTGCAAAAAAAGCAAACTCATTCAACAAGCTTAACGCGGCAACGCGACGCGCAATTTACTCAATGGGCATTCTCATAGCACTTTTTGTGCTGTTTTCGGCGATATCTGCCGATAAATTCTTGGCGGCGGCCAACCTGCAAAACCTTTTGCAGCAGATAGTCACCTACACAATCATAGGCTGCGGCCTCACCTTCTGCCTTGTGTGCGGAGGAAACGACTTGTCGGCGGGCGCGTCAATGGCGCTGTCGGGCATCATCATGGTGAGCCTGCTCATGAAGGGGCTGCCGCTGTGGGTGTGCGTCATACTTTGCCTTTGCATGGGCATTTTGACGGGCATCATGAACGGCTTCTTTATCGAAATCCTCGGCGTTGTGCCCTTTGTGGCGACGCTTGCAACACAGTGGGTATACCGCGGCATGGCCAACGTGCTTGTAAACGGCGCGCCGCTGTACACGACAAATATCCCATCTGAAGAGGTTCAGGCTCAGTTTTACATTCTCGGTGGCGGGCGCATAGGCGGCTCGGGGCTGCCGTACAGCGTTATTATCACAGCGGTCTACGCGATTTTTCTCGGCATTGTGCTTGCTAAAACACGCACAGGCCGCCAAATTTACGCCTGCGGCTCAAACCTTGAGGCGGCAAAGCTTTCCGGCATAAACGCTGTGCGCACACGCATGTTCGCATACTGCGTATCTGGGCTTTCGGCGGCTATCTGCGGCATACTTGTCGCATCGCGTCTTTCAAGCGCACAGCCAACAGCGGGCAACGGCTATGAGATGGAGGCCATCGCGGCATCTGTGCTCGGCGGCATTTCGATCCTCGGCGGCGAGGGCACTATACTTAACACGGTCATCGGTGCGCTCATGATGGGCGTTATCAGAAACGGGCTCAACCTCAACGGCGTAAACTCGTTCTGGCAGCAGGTTATCGTCGGCTTAATTCTGCTTATCGCAGTTGCGTCACAGACGGCAAGCAAGGGCGGAAATTTAGACAGCATTACACGTTTTCTCGGCATTAAGAAGAAATAAATTTGCATTGTACAGTAGGGCGGGGGCTTGCTCCCGCCGTTGCAACCGCAAGACGCAAGTTTCGGCGGGAGCAAGCCCCCGCCCTACTGTACATGTTGTGAATTTGTAGTAATTTAAAGCAAACCAAAGCGGACGCGCAATGCGCGCCCCTACAATTATCACCACAGTAATTTAAAAACCAATAAAATTAAAAAGGAGCACTATCATGAAAAAAATTGCATCTGTAATTCTTGCACTGACACTCGCATTCTCATGCTTCGCGGGCTGCGGAGCGGCTTCATCCTCAAAGGCGGCATCGGCGAGCACAGGCACTGTGTCCTCTGTGGCAAGCGCTGACGCGACTGGCGAAAAGACAATCTACGTAATCGTTAAAGTTCTTGGCAACCAGTACTGGAGCGTGCTTCAGGCGGGTGCTGAAAAGGCCAGCAAAGACCTCGGCTGCAACGTTGTTGTAGTTGGCACAGCGCTTGAATCTGACATCGAGGGTCAGCTCACACTTTTGCAAAACGCAGTTTCAGCACAGGCCGACGGCATCGTAATCGCGCCGCTCGACAGCGTTTCGCTCGACGCACCTATCACAGAAGCCTACAATTCAGGCACGCCTGTTGTGCTTGTTGACACAGTTATCAAGAGCGACAATTACAGCGCGGCGCTTTTGACAAACAACGTTGAAGCGGGCAAAACAGCAGCCGAAGAGATGCTGCGCCGCTTTAAAGACCAGGGCTATTCAGAGACAGAAGAGGCGCAGATTGCCATTCAGGTAGGCGCAAGCGGCTCACAGACAATCAATGACCGCGTTGCGGGCTTTACAGAATACTGGACGGCAAACGCGCCCGCCGCATGGACTATCCTGAGCGACGACATCAAGGTAAACGAGGGCGACATCAGCAAGGCTGTCGGCTTCTGCCAGGACTTCTTGACAACATACCCGAACCTCAAAGGCGTGTTTGGCCCGAACAACGGCTCAACAGTCGGCTTTGTAACAGGCTTAACAGAAGCAAAGCGCACAGATGTAAACATGGTCGGCTTTGACTTCTCGTCTGAGATCGAGACAATGATCCGCAGCGGCGAATACAACGTTTCATCAGTCGTACAGCGCCAATTCAACATGGGCTACGACGGCGTAAAGACAGCGCTTGAGCTTTCAAACGGCGGCACAGTGTCCGAAAAGACAATCGACACAGGCGTTATCCTTGTAGACAAGGACAATGTCGATTCAGAGGAAATTCAGAGCATAATTAATCCGTAAGTTGTAAAAAGAAAAAAGAAAAGCGAATGAGTTATGGCTGCGCCATAACATTCAAATAATTAGTGCGTCTACGTAAGATTTTATATAAATCTATCGTAGACGCACTAATTATTATAATGTTACCGCAACGCGGTAACTCCTTACTTCTTCTTTCTTCTTTTTTATATCTTCTTTTTAATATTAGTGCCACAAAGAATATGCAGCCCGATTGGTGGTATTGCGTGTATTTTAAAAACGTAGTATGATATTTACACAAGTGAGGTGAGCGACAATAAAAAAGAAGATTTTAGCTTTATTGACGGCGGTTATGCTGCTTGCGGCTTGCGGAGGCAGTGCGCAAAGCGCGGAGACAGCGCCGGAATTTGTGTTTACATATGCTGAAAATCAGCCTGTGAACTATCCTACGACAAAAAGCGCCTATCGGTTTTCGGAGCTTGTGTACAAGAAAACCGACGGACGCATAAAGATAAACGTGTACCCAAACGGCGAGCTTGGAGACGAAAACTCTGTTGTTGAGCAGCTTCAATTTGGTGGAATTGATTTCGCGCGTGTTTCAGTGATGACGCTTTCTGAAACTGTGCCACAATATAACGTGCTCATGCTGCCTTACATTTACACAGACAAGGCGCATATGTGGCGCGTGCTTGACGGCGAGACGGGCGGCGAATTTATGGGGCTGCTAGATGAATATTCGCTCGTCGGGCTGTCGTGGTTTGACGCGGGGGCGCGAAGCTTTTATAATTCAAAGCGCGAAATAAAAAGCCCCGATGATTTGCAGGGGCTTTCTATACGCGTTGCGGACAGCGCACTGATGGCTGCCCTTATTCGCTCGCTTGGCGGCACGCCTGTGAAGCTTGCGTATTCAGAGGTATATTCAGCGCTTGAAACAGGCGCTGTGGACGGTGCGGAGAACAATCAGCCGTCATACATCTCGACGCGGCACGACAATGTTGCAAAATATTTTGTGACGGACGAGCACTGCCGCATACCTGAAATGCAGCTTTGCGCGCAGAGCACATGGGAGCATATATCAGACGAGGATAGAAAAATTTTGCGCGACTGCGCAGCCGAAGCCGGCGCATACGAGCGCGAGCTTTGGACAAAGCAGGAGGAAAGCGCGATTGAGAGCATGAAAAAAAGCGGCTGCATAATTACAGAGTTGACGGCGGAACAACGCGCCGTTTTCAAAGAAAAAACACAGCCGCTATATGAAGAATTTGCGGGCGATTATATGGATTTGGTGCAAAAGGTTGCAAACGCGTGAGCGCCTGCAACCTTTTAATTTATTGCGAAAATTTATTTTAAGCGCCTTGCTGTCAATTGCGCTTTGAGGCACAGCTCGGCGGCTTTGAAGGCGTGAGACTGTGTCATGGCGTTTTCGGTGCCGTGTATGCAGTCGAGAATGAGCTCACCGAAATACGGGAAGCCTGTTTTGCCTGTGACGTTTTCAAAATGCTCGCCGTCGGCATTTACCCAAAAGACGTTGTTTTCGGCTTTTTCGGCGGCTACATTTGTGTATTTGCGAAGCTCGATATATCCGTTTGTGCCGAGGATAAACGTGCGGCCGTCGCCCCATGTGGAGAGGCCGTCGGGCGTGAACCAGTCGACGCGGAAGTAGCCCGACGCGCCGTTGTCGCCCACTATTGACGCCTCGCCGAAATCTTCAAGCTCGGGGTATTCGGGGTGGTTATAGTTGGCGATGCTGCTGTTTACAACAACGCCGTGGGACGCGCCTGTGTAGTATAAAAACTGCTCTATTTGATGGCTGCCGATGTCGCACAAAATTCCGCCGTATTTTTCTTTTTCAAAAAACCACTGTGGGCGAAGCTCTGCGTTTAGGCGGTGCGGGCCCATGCCGATGACTTGCAGCACCTTGCCTATAACGCCCTGCTTTATAAGCTCGCCCGCGAACACGGCGCTCTCGTTTAGCAGGCGTTCGCTGTACGAGACGGCGTATTTTTTGCCTGTCTGTGCGCACGCAGCTTTTACTTCGTCAAGCTGTTTTAAAGAAACCATGGGGGCTTTGTCGGTGAAATAATGCTTGCCCGCCTGCATGACGCGTATGCCTAGCGGCGCGCGGTCGCTTGGGACGGCGGCTGACGCGACTAGCTGCACCTCTTCATCGGCAAGTATCTGCGCCTCGCTTTCGGCGCGTTTTGCCTGCGGAAACGCCTTGCAGAAAGCGTCCACCTTTGCGCTGTCGGGGTCATATACCCATTTCAGCGTTGCGCCCGCGCCTAGCAGGCCGCTTGTCATGCCGTAAATATGGCCGTGGTCGAGCGCGCAGGCGGCGAAAACGAACTCGCCCTCGCCCACTACCGGCTTCGCTTTAACTATCGGCGCATAATTCATGCCGTCTTTTGTTGTCATATAAATTCCCTCTCCCATTATTTATTCCACTCCATTGCTTCAATTAACGCAAGCGCTGTCATTGACTGGCCGTAGCCTATCGGGGCTATGGCTATATCTTTATAATGCTGTGCGTCGTAGCCCATTGCCGTACCTGTTGAGACGTTTTGCACTATGCCGTCTTCGCCTATATTTGCTATAACTCCCGCTAAAGCCTTTTCGGCGCAGGGCGCATACGACGCGTCGATCAGGCCTATGCGCATACCCTTGAACATCGCCGCGCAAAACGCCGCGCTGCCGGAAACCTCCTCATAGCTTGTGTCGTCGTCGAGTATCGTGTGCCACAGCCCGCTTTTTGTTTGAAGCGGCAAAAGCGCGTTCATTTGGGCTTTATAGGTGTCGAGTATAAATGCCTTTGATCCGCTGTCGATGTGACTTCCAAGCGCTTCAAGCAGCTCAAGAACGCCGTAGGCAAACCATGAGTTGCCCCTGTTCCAGAATATTTCGCCGAAATTATCGTTGCGGGCAAAGCTCCAGCCGTGGTAGAAAAGCCTTGTCTGCTTGTTGTAAAGATATTTTATGTGGATGAGAATTTGGTGCACAGCCTCGCCTATGAGCCTGCTGTCGTTTTGCGCGACACCCTCGCGCGCCAAAAACAGAACCGCCATAAAAAGCGTGTCTACCCACAGCTGCTGCTCGTTTAAAATGACGCTCTGCTTACCCTCAAAACCCGTTGTGACGTGCTGAAAGCCGCCCTCGTTTGTCTTTGGCAGGTCGTTTATGAGCCACTTGGCACGCTGTGCGCACATGGTTTTATATTCGCTGCTGTCTTTGCGGTCAGCTAGTTTTTGCAGCACTATGTAGGGCGCTGTTGTGTTGATGTTTTGCGACGGCAAGCCCTCGGCGATATTTTTTTTGAACCAATTGTCGAGAAATTCGTCATATCGGACATCGCCGTAGTAGCTTTGCAGCTTTTCAAAGCCGTAAAGGCCGACTCCCTGCGGCCAGTCCCACGTGTCTATACCGAAATCGCGCGAATAGATACCGTGCTTGCGCTGCTCTTGCTCGGAAAGCTCTTTTGAAGCCGCCACATCGGGAATGCCGAGCGACATAAGCGCTTTAAGGACGAGCTGTGTTTTATTTTCAAGTGCTTCGTTTGAATAAAGCATGTTTTTACTCCTTAGATAGTTTTTAGATATTCTGTCGGTGTGATGCCTGTGACGCGTTTAAAAAGCTGGCTGAAATACTGCGGGTTATTGCCGCAGCCAACCTCCTCGGCGACGCAGTTTACACATGTGCTGCCGGCTGCAAAAATCTGCTTGGCACGCTCTACACGCGCGTTTGCGAGGAAGGCTGAAAACTTTTGACCTGTCTTTTTTAAGAATTTGCGGCTGACATAATCGACGTTCATGTAAAGCTGAGTTTCGGCTATGAGCTTTAGCGAGAGGTTTTCGTCCGATATGTTTTGATGGACGATTGATATAACCTTGTCGATGGGGTCGTCGTTTTCGCTCGGGATGGCTATTGGTGCGCTGCGGTTGAAATCAGGCTGACGGCGCTGACCGCCAAGCTCGATGTGGCTGTGTGTGTGCACTATTTTATGAAGCTGCGGGATAAGCTCGTTGAGGCACGCAAACGACACCCGCGTGTAGTCGTCGCGCTTTGTGCACGCGGCGCTCACGTCGTCGTCGAGCGCTGAATAATCGTAGTCGTAGGCTTCGCAAAAGATGAGAAGCTCTAAATCCGCCTGCATGCAGTAGTACGGAATATTTGGTGCGCGAAGCTTGTGGTTTGCTTCAAACGCGGCTATGCACGCGCCGCGCACGCTTTCGTTTGCGTTTTTTATGCGGCAAAGCTCGTAGCCTACGTTTGTGAAGCTTATAAAGCGGTCGTATTTTTGGGCAAGCCCCGCGAAATCGGGGCAATCGGTAAAGCATTCGAGCGAGATATTATAAAAAACGCTCTCTTGCAATTGCTTTAATATGACGACATTTTGCTCGCGCGTGTCGTCGCGCATTCTTTTTTGCATGCATTTTTGCTTTACGTCCTGCATCACGTCTATAATCTCCTGCTCGTTGCAGGGCTTTAAGAGATAGTGCTGTATGCCGAGGCGCATGGCCTCTTTTGTGAACGCAAAATCGCCGTAGCCGGAAAGTATCACAAACTGTGTGCCCTGTGAGGTCTGATGTATGCGGCGAATAAGCGCAAGGCCGGAAAGCCCCGGCATGTTGATATCCGTCATGACGATATCGGGGTATTCGTCGAGAATCATGTCATATGCCTCGATGCCGTTTTTGCAAAGACCTATGACCTCGATCCCGAGCGAGTGCCAGTCTATAAGGCTGTTAATAGTCTCGCGTATCACCTTTTCGTCGTCTGCTATAATCATGCGCAGCATATGGTTATAACCTCGTTTACTGTTTTAATTCAATTGGCTTATACGGAATGCTTATCTGTGCGACTGCCCTTTCGGCTGTGTTATAAAAATCAAGCCCATACGGCTCGCCGAAGGTCATGCGCAGGCGCTTTTGAATGTTTAAAATGCCTATGCCGAAGCCGTGCGTTTGGATTTCGCCCGCCTCAAGGCTTTTTAGTATATTTGGCGGAAACTGCGAGCCTGTGTTGCTGACGCTTAAAATAAGCAGCTCGGCACTTCTCGCGGCAGTTATGCTCACGTCGCACGCCTCGTCGTCCTCTTGCAAAGCGTAGCGGATGGCGTTTTCGACAAGGGGCTGAACGGTCAGCTTTGGAATTTCCGCGTCGAGCAGCTCGCTTGGCACCTCCATCGAAAATGTCAGCCTATCCTCAAAGCGGCACTGCTGAATTGTCGCGTAGTCGCTCACAAGCGAAAGCTCGTCTTTGAGCGTAAACGCGTCGGCGGAGTTTGTGAGCGTCGCGCGAAGAAGGTGGCTTAGTGCCTCGACCATCATGGAGATTTTCGTCGCGCCTATCGCCTTTGCGCGCCAGTTGACGCTGGCCAAAACGTTATAGAGAAAGTGCGGGTCTATCTGCGCTTCAAGCGCCTTTAGCTGCGCGTCCTTCATGAGAATTTGGTTTGTGTAATCGGTTTGAATTAGCGCGACTATTTTGTTTGCCATTTTATCAAATTTGCGGTGAAGCACGCCGATTTCATCTAAGCGCGCACTGTAATCTCCGCTGACGGGCGCGAGCGTCGCCTCGTTTTCGCCGAACGCCTGCATTTTTTGAATGAGCTTATCTATGTGGCGCGTTATCTGATTTATGAGCAGACCGCAGAGCAAAATTGACAGCAAAACGCCCGCTATCAAAACGGCGGTATATGTCAAAACAGACGCCCGCTTTGCGGCGAACATAGAGTCGTAGGAGACTATTGTCGCGTATTTCCACCCGAATACGGGCACTGTACCTGTGACGCAGAAATAGCGGTGCTCGCCGGTTGTCAAAAGGCGGTAGCTGTCATTTGCGGCAAACATATCCGCGGCGTCGATGCCGTTTGGAAGTGTTGGCGAGACGTAGAGCGGGTCGTCGTTTGGCATTGAGAGCGCGTAGCATGACCGCTCAAAAAATCCGCCGTAATCGACGCAGCGCCTTACAACTGACGTTGTGTTGACTCTCGCAACAACAACGCCGAGCGTGTCGAGCGTGAACGGAGATATCTGCCGCACAAGGCACGTGACGTAAAGCTCGCCTGTCTCGGCGTCATTTATCCACACGGGGCGACCGTCGGCCGCGACGGCTTCTTTTTTCAGGCGCTGCACAAACGCGCCTGTCATCTGCTGTGCGCGCGCTGTGTTTGAGTGCACCGTCATGCTTTTTGAATAGATGCTTACAAAATCTACGTCTCCGCTTACAAACTGCGCGTAGTAGCTTTGAACTGTGTTGCCGAGATTGCGAAAAGCGACGCTGCGCACTACAGCGTCGCCGCCGCCCGCTGAATTTACGAGCGCCAGCGACGACTGCAATGTGCTGTCAGCGGCAAGAGAGGTCAAGATGCGCTGTTCTTCGGTGAGCACAGTTTTTAACTGCGAAGCTGAAAATGTAAGCGATTTTGCGATATTTTCATACAAAAGCTCGTTGTTTTGCTTTATGACGATGTTTAGACCGAACACAGAGCAAATTCCGAACATAACAAAGTCAACAAGCACCACAATAGCGATTATCTTGTGCTTGAGCGGGAGATTATTGACAATGGCTTTGAGCTTTTGCAGCATATTGGGATCTCCGTTTTTGTGTAAGATGTGCAAGTCATGCGGCGTGCCGAGGTCGTCACGCCCTACGCACCCCTTGCAAGCGTGCACAAGCCGTAGGGCGCGACGGCTCGGCGCGCCGTTCACCTGCGGATTGCGCAAGCTTACGGTATATTATTTTTTCCACCCGTCGGGCAGATATTTTTGTGTGTTTGCTATCATGTCGTTGAGCAGTGCCGCGCCCTGTTCCTCTGTGATGCGGCCTGCGACTAGCGGCTCGTTCATGAGGGCTTTTAGTGCAAGCTTTCGGTCACAGGTCAGCGCGGCTTTTAGGATATCCGCCTGATTTTCTACAAGCGGCGCAAATAGCGGCTCAATCTGCTTTGGCAAGCTGCCCGCGAATACCGGCTTTATGCTGTCGCGGCTGAAAACGGCGTTTGTCTCGACGACTGTGCCTAGCGGCATATTGTCGATTTGGCCGTGCGCGTTTGGCACGTTGACGTTGCTGACAACGCGCGTCAAGCCGCAAAGCGCCTTTATGAGCAAAATGCCCTCCTCACCCGACGGCTTTGTGTCCATTGTCTCCTCCCCGCTCGCGAGGCGGCGGCTGCGGGCAAGGCGGTTTTGCAAATCTTCCTTGCGCCAGTCGACAGATGTTAAGCCGAACTTCCAGCTTTTCACTGTGTCGGGGTCTTTTAGATAGCTCTCGCCCGGCATAAATTCGGCTAAATGGCGGTCACCTGCGGCGGCTATCAGGCCGTAGCGGCGGAATAAATCGAATTTTACGCGGTGATAGCACGCAAAGCAGGCGTTTGCCCAGTTTGTGTCCGGCTCGTCGTAGCCCTCGTCGTAATTTTCGTCGATGAATTTTTTGTACACGGGGAATAAATCTACGCCCTTATAGCTCGCCGCGTCAAACCAAGTAAAGTGGTTTACGCCGAGGACGTTTACAAATATTTCGTTGCGCTCGATATCAGAAAGCCCAAGCTCCATTTGGCATATATCGCGCAGCACCTTTTGTGTGCCGAAAACCTCGTGGCAGCAGCCGAACGCCTTTATCTGCGGGAAAACCTCGTACAGCGTGCGCACGCAAAGAGACATTGGGTTTGTGTAGTTGATGACCCATGCCTTCGGCGAATATTTTTCTATCGCTTTTGCAAACTCGACGTACATCGGTATTGTGCGCAGCGCGCGCAAAAGCCCGCCGGGGCCTGCGGTGTCGCCAACTGACTGATATATCCCGAGCCTTTCGGGAAGATGAACGTCGCTTTGCATCTCGTCAAACGTGCCGGGTAAAATTGAAATTATGACAAAATCTGTGCCGGTGAGCGCTTCTTCTAAAGATTTGCACACCTTATAATCCCATTTGCCGTCGCGGTCATCACGCTTTGTGAGCGCGTCGCCGATGATTTTGTTGTTGTCGGCGGCATTTTCGTCTATATCGTAAAGGCGGATAGTGCCCGACAGCGCCTTTTCCATTGAGAGGTCGTTCATGAACGTCCATGCCCAGCCACGGCTGCCGCCGCCGATGTAGGCTATATGTACGTCAGAAACCTTGTTGTCTTGATAAATCATAAAATTTCTCCTTAATATATTTTAACCTTTTAAGCCCGATGTGGCAATGCCGTCCACCAAATACTTTTGCAAACTGATAAATATAATTACAACCGGTAATATAGAAAGAGTTGCCATTGCGAACATTGCGCCGTAATCTGACGACGAGCCTGGGTCGCAGAACAGCTTTAGGGCAAGGCAGGCGGGATATTGCGCCGAGTTTTTGACATAGAGAAGTGCACCCAAAAAGTCGTCCCAACGCCATATGAACGAGAATATTGTGGCTGTTATCATTGCGGGGACTACTAGCGGCAAAATGACGCGCGCGAAAATGCCGTAAAATGAACAGCCGTCGATGCGCGCCGCCTCGTCTAAATCGCGCGGGATGCCGTCGATAAAGTTGTTCATGAGATAGACAAAGAAGCCCTGTATCGCGAAGAAATACGGCACTATGAGCGGCAGATACGAGCCGACCCAGCCAAGCTGATTATACCACAAATACTGCGGAATCATAAGCACCTGTGCGGGCAGCATCATCGTGATGAGCATAGCCGAGAAAAGCAGCTTTTTGCCGGGGAATTTGCATCGAGAAAAGCCGTATGCCACTAGCACAGACGAGAAAACAGTGCCGATTGTCGCGATTGTTGATATAAACAGCGAGTTTGCGAAAAAGCGTCCGAATGGGACGTTTGCGAAGCCCTTCCACCCTGTGGCGTAGTTCGCCGCCGTCCAATTTTCGGGCAGAAGCGTCGCGGCTGTGGCGAAGATGGTGTTTGTTGGCTTAAATGAGCTGAAAATCATCCACAAAAGCGGATATATCATCACTAAGCCGAACAGGAACACGAGAACGTGGTATATGATGTTGTGCATTCTGTTTTTTGCTTTCATAATCATAAACCTCCGTCATAGACCCAGAATTTTTTGGTGGCGAAAAGAACTGCTGTCACAAGGCCGACTATCGCTAGCATTATCCACGCAAGCGCCGCGCCGTAGCCTGTGTTGTAATATTCAAACGACTGCTGATACATGTACACTGTGTAGAAGAGCGTTGAGTCCATAGGTTTGCCCTGTGTGATTATGTAGCACTGTGTGAATGCAAGAAAGCCGTTTATCATCTGCATAACAAGGTTGAAGAATATCGTCGGCGTGAGCAGCGGCAGTGTAATGCGCCAAAACTGCGTTGGTTTTTTTGCGCCGTCGACCTCGGCTGCTTCATAAAGGCTGCCGGGGATTTGCTTTATTGACGCTAAAAATATCAGCATAGACGAGCCGAACTGCCATACTGACAAAATGATAAGCGTCCATATCGCGGTGCTTGTGTTGCCGAGCCACGCGAAGTTTGTATCAATGCCAATTACTTTTAAAATGCTGTTGAAAACGCCGTCCATCGCGAACATGCGCTTCCACAAAATAGAAACAGCGACGCTGCCGCCGATGATTGACGGAAGATAGTAAACTGCTCTGTAAAACGCGCTCATGCGGCTTTTGCGAACGAGCAGCATAGCGACGAAAAGCGCGAACACAAGGCGCAGCGGCACGCTGATTATAGCGTAGAAAAACGTAACGCCGAGCGTTTTATAAAAGCGAGCGTCGCCTGTGAACGCCTTTATGTAGTTTGTAAGCCCCGTCCATGTGGGGGGCGAGAGAATGTTGTAATTGCAAAGAGAATAATAAAGCGACAGCGCCATTGGTACTATCATGAACACAAGAAAGCCGATGATGAACGGCGAGGTGCACACGATGCCCGCAACGGATTCGCGGTTTAAAAACTGTCCTATGGTCTGCTTTCTCTTTGCGGTTTTTACTTTATCCATAGTCAAAGCTCCTTATTAAATATAAAGTAGGGGACGGTCTACGGACGTCCCGAAAACGACCGAGGACGCCGTCCCCTACATTTATTTTGAATTTTTAGCCTGCAAGAACGGCATTGCCTTGCTCAAACAGCTGTGCGGCGGCATCTTTGGCACTTAGCTGACCGTAGCAGACAGCCTCTTGAAGCTGATCGTACATGTCGAGCAGCGGTGTGCTTGATTCCGGTGCTGCGGGGCTGATTGTAGAGCAGTTTTTGGCAACTACGTTGTTCACAAAGTCAGAGGCTTTTTGTGTCATCTCGTCAAGCTGCGGGTTGAGCTCTTCGGCTACAGTAGCGGATGCGGGGATGCCGCGCTCTGCGAGCAAGACCTGATTGCACTCGAGTGAATTTGTCCACCAGTCGATGAGCTTTACAGCCTCGTCGGGGTTTTTGCTGTCAACTGTTGCGCTGATAAACTGGCCCGGCTTTAAGTAGTCGGCAAGCTGCGGATTTTGCGCGGGCCATGTGCTGAGGCCAATCGTGATATTTGACGCGTCGGCCGCTGCCTGATATGCGCTTAACTGGTTTGAATAGGCAAAATAGCACCATGACATTGTGTCGGGTGACGAACCATAGACAAGCGGGCTTTGCTCGACAGTGCCAACTGTGCGCTCTGCATAAATTTCAGAGCCGAGCATCCAACCCTCTTTAATGCCGTTTTCATAGATTGCAAAGTAAGGCTCAAAATCTTCCGCTGAAGAAACGCCGAACGCCGTGCCGTCATTATTACAAAGCTCTTGACCTTGGCTGCGGATAGTGTAATCTATAAAGTTTTCGCCTCCGCCGTAGCCTGCGTCTGTTTTATAGCCCGTCTTTTCATATACCTCTTTGCTCAAAGCGATAAATTCGTCCATTGTCATGTTGTCTTTGACTTTAATTCCGTATTCGTCGAGGAGTGTTTTATTGTAGAGCATTGCGGGCGCGTTTACGCCGATGCATATGGCATAAAGGCCGTCGCCGATTCTGCCGGAATCGAGAATTGACTCCGAAATTCCGCTCACGTCGAGTGTGCCGTTGTCCACATACGGTTGGAGGTCTAGCAAAAGACCGTTTTCAACATACTGTGCAAGATATTTGTAGTCCATTTGAACTAAATCGGGCAGATTGTGCGCTGCCGAGGCGGTGGCTAGCTTTGTCCAGTAGTCCGCCCATTCAGAGAACTGACCGTCGAAGGTGATGCCGGGGTTTTGCTCTGTGTAAAGGTCAAGCGCCGCCTGTGTGCGCTCGTTGCGAACCTGATTGCCCCACCATGCAAAGGTGAGAGCCGCCGAGCCGCCTGCCGCAGATGTTGCAGCGGTGCTGCCCGCTGTTGAAGCCGCTGTGCTTGAGCCCCCACCGCAGGCTGTCATGCTGACTGCCATCATTGCTGCAAGAGCTACAGCCAAGATTTTTGAAATGACTTTTTTCATTTTTAGTACACTCCTTTTTAATTGTTTTTGAAGCGGTTTAACGTCCCCCGCTTCATTTCACAAGCTTATTATAGCGTATATTTAGCGCTGCGTGTGAGTGTTTAAACCTATTTCGATTTAGACAAAACCGACCTTTTTGTGCACTAAATTATGTCAGCGTCATATTTTTATTAAAGTTTTTGTTTATATTCACCAATCAAAATTATAAAAAAGCTCTGTGCCCGCAAATAGCGATAGCAGAGCTTTTGTTAATGTTATTAAATTAATTTCCTCCCCCGTTGTCATTCTGAGCGAAGCGAAGAATCTTTTGCGCATTGCCACAGGGTTTAAGATTCTTCGTCGCTTCGCTCCTCAGAATGACACGTCAGCCCGTTGACATTTAGAGTGGCCTGAGCTTTTGCGTTGTAATTTTCATAAAATGCTACCTGTAGGGCAAGGCTCTGCTCTTGCCGTAACTTACCTTTGGCGGTTGCAGCGGCAAGAGCAGAGCCCTTGCCCTACAAATGACACATTATGACATTATTTGAATAAAAAGTTTAAACAAGCGCTGCTCCGAGGGCTTTGCAGGCGTTTATTGAGTCGTCGTCGGGGGCTTCGTTGCAGATGAAGCTTTCGGCGGCCAAAATTGCTCCGTTTGCGGTGCAATCGGCCTTCCATGTGCGCATCCACTCTCCGTCGCCCCAGCCGTAGGAGCCAAAAAGCGCTATCTTTTTGCCGCCGAGCTTCGGCAGGCAGGCTGTGAACATCGGCTCAAACTCGCTCTCTTCAAGCACTTCACTTCCCATTGCGGGGCAACCAAACGCGACAGCGTCAAATTGCGCGAGCATATCCGCGCTAAACTCTGCCGCTGTTAAAAGCGAAACCTCCGCGCCCTTTTCCCTTGCGCCGTCTGCGATAGCCGTTGCCATTGTCTCCGTGTTGCCCGTGCCGCTCCAGTATACTACTGCAATTTTGCTCATAAATAAAACTCCTTTTATGTTTTTATATATTAGTTAGTTAAAACTAACTAACTGACTTTTTAAAAGACGCCTCTCATTTGGGCGTCTTGATGGTTTTGATGCCAAACGCGAAATACAGCAAATGGCACACCCACACTATTGCTAGGATTATTCTGCCCACAGGCACGCGGCTCATCATTATAAAGCCGACGCTCATTGTAAGCGTGACGACCGTGACTATGCGCAGCTTTGCTTTCAGCGTCATTCCGTCGCCACGCACGAAGCTTTCGAGGTTGCTTTTATAAAGGCGCGTGTTTACAAACCAGTCGTTGAGGCGCTGGCTGCTTTTGGCAAAGAAATATGCCGCGAGCATCAAAAACGGAAACGCCGGAAGCAGCGGAAGCGCCGCGCCGAGCGCACCGAGCGCTACGCCTATGCAGCCGAGGACTATGTAAAACGTCTTTTTCAAATGTCACCTTTTTCTTTAAGCTTCCAAAGATTTAAGGTTAGCATTCGCTAACTATTTGTGCAATATTTGCGCTGTTGCTTTCGCATTTTGGGTGTGCTATTATAAAATATAATATATATTAAAAGGGTGTGGCACTGTGCATTTGCAGGAATCGGGCGAAATGTACCTTGAGACTATATTTATTTTGTCGCAAACAAGCAGCGCTGTGCGCTCACTGGATGTGGCGGAGAAAATGGGGTTTTCAAAGCCGAGCGTGAGCCGCGCCATAGGGCTTTTGAAGAGCGGCGGCTACGTTATAATGGACGCGGACGGTCATCTTTCGCTGACAAATGACGGCAAAGATGTTGCCGCAACAATTTACGAGCGCCACGAGCTTTTGAGCAAATTTTTGATAGCGCTTGGCGTCGATGAGGAGACAGCCACCGAGGACGCGTGCAAAATGGAGCACGTTATAAGCCAAAAATCGTTTGAAGCAATAAAAAACCACGCCGCAAAACGCGCGTAAATATCGACAATTATCACATTTCATTTTGAGAAAACAATTTTATTTAGGGCTTTTTTGTGGTATAATTAGAGATATTTAAACTGTGCCTTTTGGCATTATAAGAAGGAGAAGCGGCGATGAACGCGTTATCGATTATTTCAATAATTATTTACACTTCGTTTTTTATTGGGGCGGGGTGTATTTTGGTCGTCGAGCGCAAAAACATTTTAAATGTTACTGGCTGCACCGTGCTTGCGAGCCTCGGTTGGTGGTCGTTTTGCAACTCGTTCTTTTTTGCGGCGGACACAGCGCAGCAGGCGTTTTTTTGGCACAAGCTTGGGGCCATCGGTTGGTGCGGATTTGTGGCTTTTACGGCATATTATTTTATTGCACTGACAGATTTTCGCAAAAAAATGGCGCTTTGGCAGAAGATTTTATTTTTTATTCCAGCTGTTATTCTTGTTTGCAAAAACGTTTTTGGCGAGACGACCTCGCTTGCGCAAAGCATTGTGATGTCAACAAACGGCTGGGGCTGGACGTATAAAAACTCTGTGACCTCGTTTTGGCTGTGGGCATTTCTTATATATGTTGCGGTTTATTTCGGTTTTGGGGTTCATCTGCTTGGCAATTGGGCTAAAACGGTTGAGCACCGAATGAAAAAGGAGCTTGCCTTCGGGTTTATAACGCTTGACGCGCTGACGATATTTACGGGTGTTATAACGGATGTTATTTTTCCGCTGACAACGCCCGCCGTGCCCGCAATGGCGAGCATCGCCACCGCGATTTTCGGCATAGGCTATTACGGAATAATATACCGATATGACATTTTTAATGTTAATTACGTCATTTCCTCCGACGTTATTTTGCAGACGAGCAACAACCCTATATTTGTGCTCGACGAGAAAAAGGAAATTTTAAAATGCAACAATGCCGCCGGAATGCTGATAGGCTGCGACAAATCGGAGCTTATCGGCGATGATTTTACAAACCTGCTTGACGGAAACCTTGAGATTGACACGCTGTGCACATCAAGCAGCCTTGTTTTTGCCGAGTCGAAAATAATATATAGGCGCGGCGAGCCTAAGGATGTACTTATTTCCGCGTCCGCCGCAAAGGACAAACGCGGCAGCTTTTTGTGCACAATAGTGTCGTGCCAAGATGTTTCGCGCCAAAAAAAGATACAAAACGAGCTTAATATTCAGCGCAAAAAATACAAAAAACTCGCCGACGACTACCAAAAGCTCGCGTATTTTGACCCGCTGACAGATCTGCCAAACCGCCGCCATTTCTTTGATTTACTGTCGGAATTTGAGCAAAAATACCACGCGAACGGCACAAATTCGGCGATGAGCTGCTGAAAGCCGCAACGCACAGGCTTTCGGCGTGCATAGGTGATGGCGAATATGTGTCGAGGCTCGGCGGGGACGAATTTGTGATTTTGATGCCGTATACAGGCGAGGTGAGCATTGGGCGCAAGCTTGAAATGGTGAACGCCGAGTTTGCAAAGCCCGCCGACATCGACGGCCGCCAATACGACATAGGAATATCCTGCGGCACGTGCATTTTCTCTGATATTAAGGACTCAACAAAGCTTATGCAAAAGGCCGATGAGGCAATGTACAAAACAAAAAAGGCAAAAAAGAATTGATAAGGCCCAGGTAAATTGCAGGGGCGAGCTTCGCTCGTGCGGAAATTGACGGTCTTGGCGCACTATAACGGCACCTGCAAAAGCAGCATATAGCACAATGTGCCTGTGAAAACGCTGATGAGCGTGTTCTTTTTCCAAAGATGAATTGCGGTGACAACGCCTACGGAAATAAGCGCGGGCAGCCACTCTATGGGTGGCAGCGAGGGCAGCGCTTTAAGGCAGTAGACAACAAGCACCGCCATTATTGCGGGCGGCAGATTATTTGCAAGGCTTTCAAGCAGCGGCGGCAGCTTTTTCTTGTTTTGAAACACGACAAACGGCAGCGCGCGAAGGCAAAACGTTATGCCGCCGGACAATAATATCATAGCGAGCGCTTCGGAGGTGGAAAGTCTCATGACTGCACCTCCTTATTTGTGTTTTTGGCATTATAAATGATAAGTATTGCCGACGTTAGAATGAGCGCAGGCAAAATGAAGCTGCTTGCACCGAGCAAAAGCAGACATAAAATTCCGCAGCCAAAGCCGACGAGCACGGAGACGTGGCTTTTGGCGGCCTTCCACTGGTCAATAACTATAGTCACAAAAAGCGCCGTCAGGCAAAAATCAACGCCCTCAAGCGTCAACGGCAGCACATTGCCAACGACAGCGCCAAACACAGAGCCGACTATCCAGTAAGCGTGCGCGAGCACGGCGATGTAGACCATCGCGCGCGTCTCGTCGACCTCCTTTGGATAATCAAGCGAGCAATAGAGCGAGTAAGTTTCATCGGTGAGCGTATGTATCATGTACGGATACAGCTTGCCGGTTTTTTTGAATGGTTTTATGAACGACAGCCCGTAAAATATGTGGCGGCTGTTCATAAAAAGCGCCGTCAAGCCAACAGTGAGCAGCGACGCGCCGCCTGTGAGAAACGTCGCGAGAACAAATTGAAACGCGCCCGTGTACACAAATGCACTCGAAAACAGCGCCCACACAAAGCTGTACCCGGCCTGACCTAAAATTATGCCATATGCAGTGCTTATAAAAAAATAACTCAGCGCAATTGGAAGCGTTTTTGCAAGCGCAAAGCGAAGAGTGATAAACCGTTTAGCGGGCATGGACGCGTATCTCCATTCAAATTAAGCTATTGATATTATACATTTCACGCAGCACCTTGTCAATAGCCTAGTGGGTTAGTAGGTAACAAAATCATTGCACGGCAAGGCTTGCGCCGATTTTCGGAAGCCATACATGGCGCCTATACATTCTCGCAAATTGCGTATTATTAAAAAAATCTGTTGCAGATGTTCATTTACATCTGCAACAGATTTTTAATTTGTGCTTATTACTTACTGCGTTTTTTCGTGACGGAGTAGCCAAGGCCGATTATTGCTGTAAAGCTGAATATCAGCGCAAATGTCAGCGCCGTAATCGGGAACTCGTCGCCTGTTTGCGGGATGGTGCTTGTTGATGAGCCGCTGTCTGCCACAGGGGTGGTGGACTTCCAGCCGACAGTCACAGGTGAAAGCCCTGTGAAGGTGACCTGCGGGATATGGTATAAGAACCGTGATGCCCTCCGGTGGGAAATTGCTCATTGTTGCATTTTCCCAAGTGTTGCCGCCGTCGGGGCTGATTTGCAGAATTACGTCATAGGTTATGGTGCGGTCATTTGTATAGCCCGCATTTTGCGTTAAGACGCGCAGCAGCTCGCCTGTGATGATGGCCGGTGTGTTAAACTGTGTATTTACTAGCGAATCCGGCGTGAGTGACAGGCCAACTTCTAGCACTATGCGTGTTTTTTGTCCGTCTATTTCGGGCAAATTAGGTTGTCCCGGCACTTCCTGCACCGGCACAATTTCGCCGTCGTAGGTTATGGCTGTTGTGGGCTGCAAATAGTTGCCGTTTGTGAGCGTGAGCCCAACCGGAACAACTGTTATGGCGTGCTTGCCTGCTGCCGCGTCGGTATAATTTACAGACAATGATGTGTAGCCAAAGCCTACATCGTCGCCCTCCACTGCGCCCGCAACCTTTAAGCTGCCTGTGTACGCGGCGGTGGTGTCGCCGTTGTAATGCTTTTTGGTGGTGACATTAAGCTCGCTCAAGTCCCACGTCAGAGCCTTTTTGGCAACTGTGATGGTATAGCTTACTGTGACGGGTTCTGCATGGTTGACGTCAGCCGCTTTTGTTGCGGTGATGACGATTTCGCCTGCGCCTGTCACGGTGATTTTGCCGTTTTCATCCACTGTGCCTGCGCCTGTTGCCGTCCATTTGATGTCGCCCTTGCCGCTGCCGCCTGTTGTTGCAAGCGTAAACGGTGCGTCGCCGTATGTGACAGGCTCGGTGTGCGGCACGATTTTGAACTCGCCCTGCGCTGTTTTGGTTATAGTGAGCGTGCCGTTTGTGAAGGTTATGGCATAATTCGGGTTATTTGCGTTCGTCAATGTGCCCTGTGTGATTGCATAGCCGCCCACTTTGACGTCCTCGCCTGCGTCGCGGGTCAACTTGCCCTTCAAGGTTTCGCCTTTGACAATATTTTCTACATCGTAGTCAAAGGTGGCGGGGTCTGCGGCTTTATAATTTTTCGATTGCGGCTTTGCCTTTACAGTCACCGCGCGGCGTGTGATGCTTGCGTTCGTTGTGCTGCTATATGTGACTGTATAGCTTGACTGCAATGCTGCGTCAATTGCGGCTTTGCTGCTGTCGACAGTTACTTTTATTGAATTGCCGACTGTTTTCTGTGCAAATTTGCCTGTAAGCCCTGTGATTGTGATTGTGTCGCCTGTAACGCCTGTTGCTGTTGCGCTGACGGAGGCTGTGTCTGTGCCGTCATATGGCTTATCAACGGCTGTAACTGTGGCTGTGATTGCCATCGGCGTGATAGTATAGCTTTGCTCTTTGGCTGTCGGCAGAGTATCGATATTGAATACATTTGAGAGATCCACGCCTATAATCTTGTGACCGTTAAGACAAATGCTTACTGTATTGCCGTCAGTGATATCCAAACCACCTTCAAGCGTCAAGTCTTTCTCAAGATAATAATTGCCCGCCGCAACCGCACCGCTTGTCAGCGTGAGTTCTTGGTCAAACAGGATATTGTTATGTTTATGCCCTGTTTGAGCCGGACCGTCCGCTATGGACAATACGCCGTTTACTTCTTCTACGTGGTGAGCTGTGCTGTCGCTTGTGAAATAGTCGGAGCAGCCTGCACCGCTTTCGTCTGTAAACACGCCGTTTCTTTGCATGCTGACGCCCACTGACATGCCTGTTGTGGGAGCAGTGGTAGCGCTGATTGTTATTTTTCTGCCACTTGCAAGATAAAGGTTGTTAGCTGCGCCGTCGCCGTCATTTTTGTTGTCGGTAATCTGTGCAGTGCCGCCGATGGTGACAGCGCCGCTTCTTACATAAACTCCGCCACCGTTATTCAAAGCAGCGTTGTCTGTTATTGAGCCGCCTGTCATGGCAAAGCTGCCGTCCACATAAACACCGCCGCCCATATCATCAGCAGTATTATTTGTTATCGAGCCGCCGCGCATGATAAAGTTGCCGCCTCTTTCTGCACAAACGCCGCCGCCTTTGCCGTAGCCATCATCGATTACCGTATTTGCTGTTATTGAGCCGCCGTACATGGTAAAGATGCCGGTGTTTTCAACATAAACGCCGCTGCTGTTATTACCGGTAATTGTTCCGCCGTACATATTGAATGAGCCACCTGATACGTAGACAGCTTGACCCCCTTTACCACTTGCATGAGTGAGGATGCCTGTGGTGTCTTCGATGTTTTCATTATATAAGTTAAGTATTCCGCCATCCTCGACACTAAAGATACTTTGGTCTTCAGCACCTGTAATGGTATAACCATTGAGGTTGATGTTTACAGTGCCAGCACTAATCGTAAAATTTGCATAGCTATCAAGCGTCAAATTGGCAGTAAGATGGTAGCCACCCTCCGAAAGCGCAGCACCAAAGGAATAATTATTGAGATCTCCACTAAAATCTATCCCACTGCCGCCCTGCTGCGCCGCATCATATAGCGCGGGGGCTTCGGGTTCTGATGAGGGGGGTTGTGCCACGTCTGAGGGCGCGACGATGTTCTCCGTCGCCTCGGGGGAGGCGGGAGCTTGGGTTGCTTCTGATGAAGCGGGAGCCTGCGCCACCTCGGATGAGGCGGGGGGCTTGCGTCACTTCTGAAGAAGCGGGGGCTTGCGTCACCTCGGACGGTGCCGGAGCTTCCGCGGGGATTGATGGGTCAGCCTCGGGGGCGGGCTCGGCTGATTGAACAGTTGACACCGCCTCGGGGGCGACTATTTCGCCCTCGGCAAAGGCTGCTGTTGGCATAGTTGAAAACAGCATACCTGCCGCAAGCAGACCCGCCAAAAAACGTTTTAACTTCATGATTTTACTCTCCTTGACGCGTTTATAGAAAATTCACTAAAACATTGCATTTATGTCACCAATTATACAATAAACACAAGATTTTGTGTTCAAGATTGCGCAAGACGCAGATTTTTGAGCGCAAGACGCAAATTTGATAATAATTATCAATTTTTTGCGGTGTTTACCGTGCATTTGGTGCGACTTTGTCATTTTTAACGCAGCGAAGAAGCTTGAAAACTAGGGGGATGTGCAAAAGATTCTTCGCTGCGCTCAGAATGACAAGAGGAGAGTTTGTGCAAAGCCGGAATCCCTCCGTCACTCCTCCGTCGTGCCACCTCCCTTTGACAAGGGAGGTCTTACGGTTTCGCACACGCCTCTTACTTCCCTTGTTAAAGGGAGGGGAACCGCCGCAGCGGTGGTGGGATTCTCTCGCGCAGAATGACAAGAGGATAGTTTGCGCAAAGCTGCCTCATCCGTCGCTCCTTCGTCGCGCCACCTTCTCCTAAAGGGGAAGGCTTCCCATTCGCAGGCGACTGATGAGGGGTGCTTATGCAAAGTGCGTAAGCGTATGTAGGTGTACAGTAGGGCGGGGCGGTGTGCTAACATGGGAATATGTTAAGGGATAACCGAAGTACAGTATAAAGGAGCGTGTTGTCATGCCGGCTGCCGAGCTTGCCAGCCTTATTGTGAACACCGTTGCACTTGTTGTTGCACAGATGTTTCTGTTTGTTCAGCTCTCCGAGTTTCGATATGACCGCCGCAAGGTAACAATTGCCACGGCGTTTTTTTCGGCGTTCATATTGGTTATATGCATCGGTGGCAACATCATAAAGGGCGGGTGGCGCGACGCCAACTGGACGGTGCTGACACTGACAGTGCCGAGCCTTGTGTATTTTCTCATCGTGTCGAAATATCGCGGCGTAAAGTTTGTGGTAACTTATTGCATAAGCGATTTGAGCATTGCGCTTATTGATATGCTTGCTTTTTTGGCGGCGTGGCTTATTTCCGGCGGAAATTTTTGGGTGGACACCATCATGCGCTCGTGCGCCATTGCGCTGTGGTGCGTGGCGCTGCGCTTTTTGATAGGCGACAAATACCGCAAGGCACTGGGCGTTGTGCAAAAGGGTTGGGTTGTTTTAATGCTCATAACCTTTGCAATGTACATACTTATGAACGTGATTTCAGCGTATCCCACCGGAATATATGAACGACCGCAGGACATGCCTGTCGCCATGCTGATGATGGCGGTGATGGAGCTGATGGTGATAGTGCTGATACAGGTTATTTATAACGCTTTGGAGGCAAAGGAGACAGCTTTAAGCGAGCAGGCCTTGCGCGCACAGCTCACGCTTGGCAAGCGTCAGCACACGCTGATGACGGAGCGATATGACGAAATGCGCCGCATACGCCACGACATGAAGTATCACATGAACATCATAGCGGGGCTTGCTCAAACAAAAAGCTACGACAAGCTTGTGGCCTATCTAGCCGATTATCAAGCTGACCTTTCAGCTTTGAGCGACGACATGCCTGTGTTCACAAAAAATGATACTGTGAATATTTTGGTGAACTACTACGACAGCTGCGCTAAGGCGGCGGGCATATGCACGGAGTGGAATTTGCAGCTTCCCGAGCATCTCTCGATTGACGATGTGTACTTGACAACACTCGTGGGAAATCTGCTTCAAAACGAGCTTGAAAGCTGTCTGCGCCTGCCTAAAGACGCCGATCGGCACATGCGCAACACATTTAAAATGGAAAAAAAACAGCCTTATTCTCAGCAGCGAAAATTCTGCGCAAGCTGTGACGAAAAACGAGGAAGGGCGGCTCATCAGCGACAAAACCGGCCATTTAGGGTACGGCTTGGCGAGCATGGAATATATTATAGGCATGCACAAGGGCTTCTGCGATTATCGGATTGAGAACGGCTGCTTTGTGTTTGAAGCAGTGCTGCCCTTGGCGCAAACGCTTAAGGAGGTAACTGCGAATTGAGAATTGCAATTTGTGACGACCAACCGCAGGAGCTAGCCATTTTGCAGGCGATGCTTGCGCAGTACAGCGCCGAAAAAGGCGTTACTCTACAGGTTTTTTCTTATTCTGACGGCGAGAGCCTGCTTTACGACATACAGGAAAAGGGCAACGACTATTCCCTGCTGCTGCTCGACGTATTGGTGGCGGCATAACCGGAATTGAAACGGCTGACCGTCTGCGCAGAAGCGGCTGCCAAACGCCGCTCGCTTTTTTGACAACAACGCGAGATTATGCCGTTGAGAGCTACAGCGTTGGTGCGGAGGACTATTTGTTAAAGCCGGTGCAAAAAGAACGGCTGTGGGCGCTGCTCGACAAGCTGCTTGACAAGCTTGACCGTCCGTTTTTGACGCTGCACGTGCACGGAAGTGTGTACAACTGTTTTTACAACGATATTTTATATTTTGAAAGCTTGAGCCATCTTATATATCTGCACACCAATACCGGAAACACGCTGCGCTGCACGGAGACACTGGCCGCGATAGAAGCCGCGCTCGCGGACGACCAACGGTTTTACAGATGCCATAAGAGCTATCTTATAAATCTTGACTGCGTTGACCACGTGGACGACACCTTCGTGCTTATGGACGGCAGCCGCATACCGTACCGCATTCGAGAAAAGAAGAAAATCACCGACGATTATTATAAGTATTTTATAAAAAGAAGCCTGACAAACAAGGTGGCGGAGATGGCGTGATGGGACACCAATAGTTTATGCAAGCCGCAAGTTTTCACCTCATCAGTCGCCTGCGGGCGACAGCTTCTCCTCAAGGTGGCGCGACGAAGGAGCGACGGATGAGGTAGGTTTGCGTGAACCAAAGCGGACGAGCAAAGCTCGCCCCTACAATTCAGTGTAAATTCACGGTGTGAATTTTATAAATGAGCAAAAATAAGGACAGGCGGATATCGTATAATTGATATCCGCCTGTCTTACATTTTTTAAATAAAAAGCGCTTACAGCGGGGACGTATTGCCCCGCTGCAAGCGGTGGTGGAGCCCCAGGGACTCGAACCCTGGACCGATCGGTTATGAGCCGAGTGCTCTAACCAACTGAGCTAGGGCTCCTCATAATTAAACAGCGCCGTTGCTTAACAGCGACGCTGTTTGTGGCTCCCCAAGTTGGACTCGAACCAACGACCCTGCGGTTAACAGCCGCATGCTCTACCGACTGAGCTATTGAGGAATATAAAATAGAAAAAATGGTGACCCCTGGGAGAATCGAACTCCCGATTTCGCCGTGAGAGGGCGACGTCTTAGCCGCTTGACCAAGGGGCCGCATGTTACGATGCGCCTACTGTCAACCTTACGTCGCGCCTACGCTGCAACAAATATTATATTATCTACGCCTTGTTTTGTCAATACATAATTGCAATATTTTTTCTATTTCAGCATACTTTTTGTTTTCCAGCCGCCTTTTAAGTAAAACGTCAGCGAAAGTATCGCCGCGATTATCCAGCCGACCGGCCAGGAGAGCCAAATTCCTAACGCGCCGAGGCTCGGGGCAAACACATACGCAAGTATAACGCGCAAAATTAAATCTGTAAACGTCGCCACCATGAAGCTGCCCATGCACCCTGCCCCGCGCAGAACGCCGTCCGCTATCAGCTTTAAGCACACCGCGAGATAAAACGGCGAGATTATGCGCAGCATCAACACGCCTTGCTCAAGCGCTTCGCCGCTTGGCGTTGTGATGAAAATGCCTATCATTTCTTTACTAAGCCCAAAATAGCAGCCGAAAAACACGAGCGCTATGCCGACGGTCATACCCACGCCCGCCTTGAAGCCCTGTTTAACCCTTTGCGGCTTACCTGCGCCGATATTTTGCGCCGTGAAGCTTGACATGCTGCTGCCGAGCGTCGTGAAGCCCGTCAGTGCAAAGGTGTTTAGCTTTACAGCCGCTGAATACCCTGCGACGACAGCCGAGCCAAAGCTGTTTACAAGCGACTGGATAAACAAATTGCCGACGGAGACAAAGCTCTGCTGCAAAATGCTAGGTATAGCTATTTTTGATATACGCGCGAGCTCTCGCGATGAAAAGCGGCTGTACGGCTCTGTTTTAATGCCCTTTATGCGCTTTGAAACCGCGAAAAGAGCGAGCAGCGACGCCGCGCCCTGACACATAAACGTCGCCCACGCAACGCCCGCGACGCCCATTTTAAACGTGACAACAAAAACCACGTCGGCGATTATATTTGCGACAGACGAGCCGATGAGAAAATAAAGCGGCGTGCGGCTGTCGCCAAACGACACAAAAACCGCATTGCAGAGGTTGTATAAAAACAAGAAAAGTAAGCCGAGTATATATATATTAAGGTAGACAGCGGAATCGGAAAATATATTTTGAGGGGTTGAGAGGGCGTTCAAAATGGGGCCGCATGCCGCAAGACCGACAATCGTCAAAAATGCGGCGAGCGCAAGAACTGATATGAAAGAGGTTGAAATGGCGGTTTTGAGCCGCTTTAGCTCCTTTGCGCCGAAAAGCTGACTGAATATGACGCCGCAGCCGATGTTGCAGCCTGTCGCCACCGCCATGAACAGCATTGTGACCGGGTATGACGCACCGACAGCCGCGAGCGCGTCCTCGCCTATAAAGCGCCCTGCGACAACGCTGTCCACGATATTATAAAGCTGCTGAAACACCACGCTCAAAAGCATTGGCATTGAAAACCGCCACAGCACGCTTGCAGGCGAGCCCTGCGTCATATCAGTATTCAAATTGAACAAACCCCTTTTATTTTCATCTAAAATGTAGTATAATAGCTTTAATATACCTATAATATTACACCTAGACGCAAAAAATAGCAACAAGCACAAATAAATTATTTAGGAGATGTGCACTATGTCTAGAAGCGAATTTCAAAAGCTAAAAACCCTTTATATCGCGGACATGCTGCTGCATGAAAGCGACGAGGCGCATAGAATAACTGTGCAGATGATGGTAGACAAGCTTGCCACGCACGGCATAACAGCAGAACGCAAGAGCGTTTACAACGATATAGACGCGCTTATGCTGTACGGCATGGATATTTTGATGGAGCGTGGGCGCAACGGCGGATACTGGCTTGCCTCGCGCGATTTTGAGCTGCCGGAGCTGAAGCTGCTTGTGGACGCTGTGCAATCAAGCAAATTTTTATCGGCAAAAAAGAGCCGCGAGCTCATAAAAAAGCTTGAGGGCTTGACAGACCGCTGGGCGGCGCAGGATTTGCAGCGTCAGGTGTATGTGGCAAACCGCGTAAAGAGCATGAACGAGAGCGTTTATTACAGCATCGACAAGCTGCACAGCGCGATAAATAACGACAAACAGATCACCTTTAAATATTTCAAGTGGAACGCCGACAAAAAGATGGAATTTCGCAACGACGGCGCGAGATACTGCGTGTCGCCTTATGCCCTAATGCGCGACGACGAGAACTATTATCTCGTGGCTTACAGCGAGGCGGCGGGCGATATACGCCATTTCCGCGTCGACAAAATGAACAGCATCGAAATCGACACAGCACAGCGCACGGGGCGCAAGTATTTTGACGGTCTTGACATGGCGCTGTACGCAAAGCAGATGTTTGGAATGTTTGGCGGCGAGGCGAGCAGCCTTGAGATAATGTTTGACAACGAGCTTGCAAACGTTGTGATAGACCGCTTTGGCAAGGACATCATTATTTCCAAGGTGGACGACGGGCACTTTAAAATACATATAAAAGCGGTGCTGTCGCCGATGCTTATGGGGTGGCTTGCGAGCTTTGGGGCACAGGCAAAGCTGCTTGCGCCTGCGGCGGCGGTGGATATGTTTAAGCAGCACTGCGAGAGCATTTGCGCGATGTATAAATAGTATTTAAAAGTCCGTTTTATGGGACATATATTAGACTATAATAAAGTCATCGAAACAAAACACACGTTTGATTTGAAGGGATGGCTTTATTATGATTTGCATGTCAGCACTTGCACCGAAGGGAATTTTTGAGGACGAGGAAATTTACGTCTGCGAACGCGCAGAGCCGACGCGTGAAAACCGTTGGGACGATTTTTCAATCCCCGACGAGGACTGCGACTGGGCGGCGTAGAGGTATTCCTTTTATAACAATTTAATAATATTCAATGTAGGGGCGAGCTTCGCTCGTCCGCTTTCAACGCGCAAACTGCCTGTACTGTAGGGCGGGGTGTCATTTTTAGCGAAGTGAAGAATGACAACGCGGCAAAATTATTGCGCAATTGTAAACTCGTTGTTAATATTATATAATTCGCTTGACAAATTATTGTGTTAGTGGTACGATAAATTCAGCAAAGGAAAAGGAGCTGATGACATGGAAAAAAGTGTGTACAGCATTATGCTGATGGACGATGTGGTGAACGCGGTTGACCGCCTTGCGTATGCAAACGCGACGAGCCGCAGCAACATGATAAACCGCATTTTGGCTGAATATGTGAGCATGGACACGCCCGAGGTGCGTATGCAGAACATTTTTTCGGCGATGAGCGGAATACTTGAACGGCAGAGCATTTTGCAGCCGATGATTTCGGCAAGCGACGCGATGCTGAGTTTGCGCAGCGCTTTACAATATAAATATAACCCGAGCGTAAAATATGTTGTGGAGCTTTACCCGCATTCGCAGACGTATTTAGGTGAGCTTAGGGCAAGTTTGCGCACGCAAAATCCAACACTTTTGCTGTATTTAGGGCAGTTTTATCACCTTTGGGCAAAGCTTGAAGCGGCGTATTTGGGCGGCGAACAGCGCGAATATGAAGCCGCCGACGGAAAATACACGCGCAGATTTTTGATGCCTAAAAACGGCGCAGATTCAGGCAAAGCCGGCGAAGCAATAGCCGATTACGTAGCGCTGTTCGACGGCTGTTTAAAAGAGTATTTCGACAAATTAGACGCCCCGCGCGCCGCCGTTTCAGCCGTTGAAAAAATGTACAGAGAAAATTTAAGTGCATTGACGGCGGAGCTATAAAAATCACATCAATAGGAGGGTACAGAGTATGAATACACAAAAAATGACGCAGAAATCGTTGGAGGCTTTGCAGGCGGCACAGTCTTTGGCGGTTGAATATCAAAATCAGGCGCTGTGTCCTGAGCATCTTTTCTATGCGCTTTTGGCGCAGCAGGACGGCTTGACGGCGCAGCTTTTCACAAAAATGGGCAGCGAGCCCGGAAACGTTGAGGCGGCTTTCGCAAAAAAAATTGAGGAGCTGCCGCACGTTAGCGGAACAGGGCGCGAGGCGGATAAAGTATATATCACGCCGGAGCTTGACCGCGCACTCAACGCCGCAGAAAAAGCAGCGGCGCAGATGAAGGACGAATATGTCTCTGTTGAGCATCTCGTTCTGGGCTTGATGGACGCGCCAAACGCCGCTGTTAAGGACGTTTTACGGCAGTTCAGCATAAATAAAAAGGACTTTTTAAGCGCGCTTGCCGCCGTGCGCGGAAATCAGCGCGTGACGAGCGACAACCCCGAGAGCACCTATGATGTGCTTACAAAATACGGCCAAGAGCTTGTGGCAATGGCGCGTCAGCAAAAGCTTGACCCCGTAATCGGGCGCGACGCTGAAATACGCAACGTCATACGCATTTTGAGCCGCAAAACAAAAAACAACCCCTGCCTTATCGGCGAGCCGGGCGTTGGCAAAACAGCTATCGCGGAGGGCTTGGCACAGCGAATTGTGCAGGGCGACGTGCCTGAAAACTTAAAAGACCGCAAGGTGTTCAGCCTTGACATGGGCGCGCTTGTGGCGGGCGCAAAGTACCGCGGCGAGTTTGAAGAGCGCTTAAAGAGTGTTTTGCAGGAGGTCAAAAAGAGCGACGGTGAAATCATTCTCTTTATCGACGAGCTACACACGATAGTCGGTGCGGGCAAAACAGACGGCGCGATGGACGCGGGCAACCTTTTAAAGCCGATGCTTGCGCGCGGCGAGCTGCACTGCATAGGCGCGACGACGCTCAACGAATACCGACAATATATTGAAAAGGACGCGGCGCTTGAAAGGCGTTTTCAGCCTGTCATGGTTGACGAGCCGAGCGTCGAGGACACAATCTCGATTTTGCGCGGGCTCAAAGACCGCTACGAGGTGTACCACGGCGTAAAAATTCAAGATAACGCGCTTATCGCGGCGGCTGTGCTGTCGAACAGATATATAAGCGACCGTTTTTTGCCCGACAAGGCGATTGACCTTGTTGACGAGGCGTGCGCGATGATACGCACCGAAATGGACTCCTCCCCCGCCGAGATGGACGATTTGCGCCGCAAGATAATGCAGCTTGAAATCGAAGAGGCGGCGCTGAAAAAGGAGACTGACAAACTTTCAAAGGAACGCCTTGTCGATTTGCAAAAGGAGCTTGCGTCCATGCGCGAGAAATTCGCGGAGATGAGCGCAAAGTGGGAAAATGAAAAGTCGGTCATAGGCAAGGTGCAGAAGCTGCGCGAGGAAATTGAGCAGGTGAATGCCGACATTTCGAAGGCCGAGCGCGAATATGACCTCAACAAGGCAGCCGAGCTGAAATACGGCAATTTACCGGCACTGCAAAAACAGCTTGAAGCCGAAGAAGCCGCCGCCGAGGCGCGCAAGGAGAGCAGCGAAACTTTGCTGCACGACAAGGTGACGGACGAGGAAATCGCCCGCATTGTGGCGCGGTGGACGGGCATACCTGTCTCGAAGCTCGTCGAGGGCGAGCGCGAAAAGCTGCTTGGGCTTGAGGACATTTTACACAAGCGCGTCATAGGGCAAAACGAGGCGGTTGACCGCGTGTGCGAGGCAATACTTCGCAACCGCGCGGGCATTGCCGACGAGCGCAGGCCGATTGGCAGCTTTTTATTCCTCGGGCCGACTGGCGTTGGCAAAACAGAGCTTGCAAAGGCGCTTGCCGAGAGCCTTTTTGACGACGAGAAAAACCTCGTGCGCATAGACATGAGCGAGTATATGGAGAAATACAGCGTGAGCCGTCTCATCGGCGCGCCTCCCGGATACGTCGGCTACGAGGAGGGCGGGCAGCTTACAGAGGCCGTGCGCCGCAAGCCGTACAGCGTGGTGCTGTTTGACGAAATCGAAAAGGCGCACCCCGACGTGTTCAATATACTGCTTCAAGTGCTCGACGACGGGCGCATAACGGATAGTCAGGGACGCACGGTGGACTTCAAAAACACCATAATCATCCTGACAAGCAACCTCGGCTCGGCTGTGATACTTGACGGCATCGAGAACGGCGAGATAAGCGACGACGCGCGCAAAGAGGTTGACGGAATGCTCAAAGCGTCGTTCAGACCGGAATTTCTCAACCGCCTTGACGAGATTGTCTATTACAAGCCGCTGACAAAAGAAGAAATAGGCAGCGTGGTTGACCTGCTCATAAAGGCGCTTGCGCAAAGGCTTGCCGACAAACAGCTTACGCTTAATGTCACACAGGGCGCAAAGCAGTTTATAGTCGACAACGGCTACGACCCAATTTACGGCGCAAGACCGCTTAAAAGGTATATTCAGCAGCATATCGAGACGCTCGTCGCCAAAGCAATCATCCGTGACGACCCCGCACCTGATAGCGTGCTGACGGTGGACTGTGTTGAGGGCAAGCTTGAGTTGACCGTTAAATAGATTTATATAAGAAAGAAGAAAGAAGAAAGAAAAGTTAAGGAGTGATGCCGTTGGCATCACATTCTGACAGAAAGCATTATCTGTTAAAATGTGAAACCGCAGGTTTCACTCCTTACTTCTTCTTTCTTCTTTTTTCTCTTTTCTTTGCCATACTTTGGTTTAACGTAACCTCATAAAATATTTTTAATTTCCTTATTGCACCTTGCACAAAAATATCGTATAATACATACGTTTGCAATACACAAATAAGCACGGAGGACATCATGACTGCGCAGAAAATTGATTATTCAAACAAGACGCTGTTTAAGATGAGCTGGCCTATTTTTGTCGAGCTTATGTTGCAGCTTCTTGTCGGCAATATGGATCAGATACAGCTTTCGCATTTTAACGACACCGCCGTGGCAGCTGTCGGCAATGCGAACCAAATTATCACGCTTGTTATCCTCGTTTTCAACGTCATAACGCTCGCGTCGATGATACTTATAACGCAGTACAGCGGCGCAAAGGACATGCACAGCGTCAACCTTATTTATACGCTGTCTGTGGCTGTAAACGCCGTGGCTTCGGTGGCTTTGGCGGTGCTGCTTATAGCGTTCCGCGTGCAGATTTTCGACTTTATGCAGGTGCCTGAAAGCGTCAAGGCCGAGGCACAGGCTTACCTTTTAATAACGGCGCTCTCGCTGCCGCTTCAGGCGCTTATGCTGACGTTTTCGGCGTTTTTGCGCGCGGGCGCGAGAATGAAAACGATAATGTACATCACCGGGCTTGTGAACGTGTGCAACATCATCGGCAACGCGGTACTCATAAACGGCTTTGGGCCATTCCCGCGCATGGGTGCGGCGGGCGCAGCGCTGTCGAGCAGCATTTTCCGCGTGCTCGGCTTTGCGCTTATGGCATGGGCGTTTTTCCGCAACACGCCGCAGGCAAAGCTGTCCCCTGCCCTGTTAAATCCGTTTCCAAAGCACCTTTTCAAGCGGCTTTTGTCGATTGGCCTGCCGTCGGCGGGCGAAAACTTTTCTTACAGCTTGTCACAGATGAGCTGCCTTGTGTTTGTGAATATGATGGGCACCTACGTTGTTACGACGCGCGCGTATGCGAATATTTTCGCGACGTGTATATACATGCTTATCGCTGCGGTGTCGCAGGCAGGGCAGATAATTATAGGCTATCTCATCGGCGCGCGCGACCTCGACGGCGCTGACCGCTGCTGCCGCAAGGTGATAAAGCTGTTTTGCCCTATAAACGTGGGGGTGGCGGTGCTTATGGCGGCTGTCGCGACGCCGCTGTTTTCGCTTTTGACAAACGACCCCGCGATAATAGCGCTCGGACAGCAAATTATGCTTATTGAAGTAGCGCTTGAAGTAGGGCGCAGCGTGAATATAGTAATGGTGCGCAATTTGCAGGCAGTGGGCGACGTGGCGTTTCCGACTGTCGTAGGAATACTAAGCCAGTGGATACTCGGCGTAGGTCTTGGCTGGCTGCTCGGCGTGCATCTAGGCATGGGGCTTGTAGGCCTGTGGCTCGGCTTCACCGCCGACGAAAACGTGCGCGGAGCAGTATTCATAATACGTTGGAAAAGCGGAAAGTGGAGGAAAATTAAGACGATATAAAAACGCAGCATTTTATAACTGCTAAAACTTTACAAAACGCTATCTGTAGGGCAAGGGCTCTGCTATTGCCGTTGCAACCGCTTAACGTAGGTTTCGGCAAGAGCAGAGCCCTTGCCCTACGGTGCTTTAATCTTCATTGTGTGCAATTGTGCCTTGCTTTATAACAACAGAAGCCGCCGATGCGTTTTGGACGAAAAAGTAATAGGTGCCGTCTTTATCGGCGGTGTATTCATATTGTATCGTCAAATTCTTTTCTGTCGTGAGGGTATGCGGAACACCGTTTTTTATAATTCCGATAGAAATATTATCCCCTATCGCGTCCGCTCTTGGGTTTTCTTTAACATTTTGAGCAAAAGAAAGCGTTAGCGTGTCGCCTTTTTGCAAGCCCCAACCTTGTGTGTCGCTTTTTGTGAATATTGCGATATCTCCGTTCTCAAATACAAATTCAGGTATGCTGTACTGTGCACCTGTTTCCTCTGTTGCCCATGTATCAATTGATGTAAACAAAAAACTGCGAGTACCATCTAAATATTCTTCATCTATAATTTGAGCAGTCTCACCAAAGATATGAGGCTCGCTTGCTTCCGGCGCGTCCTGTGAAAAGACAGCATAGGCCGGCTGCTTAATGCTTTGCTTTTCCTGCTTATTGAACGGACGCAAGCCTAGCCATTGCCCTGCGGCGGCGACTGTT
This sequence comes from Clostridia bacterium, assembly GCA_009929695.1. GTDB lineage: Bacteria > Bacillota > Clostridia > Oscillospirales > Ruminococcaceae > Ruthenibacterium. The sequence continues at coordinate 13,739 of RZZW01000006.1, read as the reverse complement.
ACGGCGGCCGTTAATGTAATCGCTGCCGCAATTATTACTATGCGTATTATTTTATTATGCTTCGGCTTGCTTAATATTTGCGCGTTTACATTTGCTTTAATGCGGTTTAAAGCTTCCTGCGAGCACGCGGCTTTTGGCGTTTCCTCGGCAAAGGCAAATAATTCGTGTAAACTCATTTTATTCGGCATAGTGACAATCCTCCTTTTCTAAAAAGCATTTAAGCTTTGCCCTCAAACGGCACAGCCGCGTGCGGACAGCACCCTCGGTCAAGTGCATTTCTTTCGCAATATCCTTTGTTTTTTGAAAGCTTGTGTAATAGCGCAGTAAAATTTCTTTATCCTGCGACGTTTGGCTGTCAATATATGTTTGCAGCGAGGCGTAAAGCTCCTTTGCGTCAACCTCGGCTTCGATGTAATCCTCGGCGTATTCCAATTCTTCAATAAGCGGCAGCTCAATATTTTTTTGCTTGCGCAGCTTGTCGATAGTTAAGTTTCTTGTTATCCTTATCAAATAGCTTTTCAGCGACAAATCGGGCTTGAGCAAGGCTCGGTTTTTCCAAAAGCGCAAAAACACATCTGACACCGTTTCCTCTATATCCTGTTCTGTCAATTGCTCCTTTGCCATATTGCTGACAATCGTAAATAAATACGGAGTGTACCGTGACATTATCTCTTCCAAAGCCGCTGTATCGCCGTCGCGAATACGAATTGCCAATTCGGATAGAAGCTGCTTCATCTGTTTTTCTCCTGTTTTTTATATGTAAGAAGCGGTCATCTAATATTACGTAATAAATTACAATATGTTACAGCCATATTACGGCTTCAACAAATTGAATCAAGTATCATTTGAAAAATTATAACATTAATTTTGCCACCAAAGCAAATACGGCATATAAGAAAAATCTTATATGCCGTACGCAGGAAACCAACTTAGTATTTGACTATTATATTTAGAATGAAATTGATCCGGAATATACGGTTACAGATGAAGCAGATGCATTAGTAAAATAAAACGTATAGTTTCCAGTTGAAGAAATTGTTGTGCTAAATGATGGTGAACTGCTACTGCTTCCGCTATATTTTTGATATTGCGTTCCACTTGAATTTTTGTAGCCCATCCTATACGCACCCGAGGCACTAAGGTTAAGGCTGAACGTTACATATGTTCCCGATGCAATGTAAAACGATGATCCTGTGGTAGAATAATAAGTCATTTTAGAGCCCTGAGCAACCTTGTGCATATTTACAGATGTCGTACCCTTTGTTTGAGGCAAAATATTACCATTTGCATCAGTTTCAACACGAGTACAATTTTCTATATCTATAACGTGTTGTGTTACTTCTCCAGTCGGGGCAGTCATTGTTATAGTTACTTGATCACCGACTTCATTGCTTGTTTTTTCTTCAGCAAATGCCGTGCACGGAATGCAAATTGCCATTGTACAAACCACAAAAAATGCCATTGCCTTTTTTAACATGTTATTGCCTCTTTCTTTATAAAAGTTTTATGTTGATTTCCTTATTGAATAACACGAAGAAATGTTGCAATTGTTACAAAATTTTTTATAGCAAAATTAGGTTGTTTTAATACTATTCAATGAATAAAGTTCATATTGTTTTTACACTTTCATTTTTCTTGCGTTTTTTCTTGTTTTGACATACAATATAAAAAGCAGAAAAGGAGATTACCATGGCTGAATTTAAAAAGACTATGACGCGCACGGGGTTTGCGTATTTTCTTATTTTGGGCGGCGCTACTGTTTTGCAGATGGGGTTTGTCAATATCGCCGCATTTGTGTTCCCTGCACTCACTGACAATTATATATTTTTATCGCTTGTAACGGCGCTTCCGATTTACATTTTGGCGCTTGTGGCATACCTTGCCATCATACGCAAAATGCCTGCTGCGGTAAATGCGGACACGCGCAAAATAAGCGTTGGCAGGTTTTTGCTGCTGCTGATTTTTTGTCTCGGAATGATGTATTTTTTGAACATTGTGTCAAACTACATCACATATTTTATCGCATTTTTAAAGGGCAGAGCCGTCATAAACCCGCTGCAAGAGGGCGTTGAAATGGGCGGAATTGCTTTTACCGTGCTTTACGCGTGCATTGCGGCGCCGATTTTTGAGGAGATCATTTTCCGCAAAATGCTGTGGCGCGCTGTGGGGCGATACGGCGAGAGGATATTTGTCGTTACGAGCGCTGTCATTTTCGGCGCGTTTCACGGCAATCTTTCACAGCTTTTATACGCCGCCGCCATCGGCGCTGTGCTCGCTATGATTTATTCGCGCACGGGAAAGCTGCGCTACTGCATTTTTATGCACATGGCGCTGAATTTTATCGGCTCGCTTATTGTCCCCACGCTGATGACAAGCGGTGGCACATATGCGCCCGCTATGATTTATGGGCTTATCGTTTTGACAATTCTCTACACGGGCATAACGCTCGCCTTGTATGGGCGAAATATCCATCTGCGCGACAATGGCGAGGAGCTGCCCGAGCGCGCGTTGAGGTGTGAATTTTCGAGCGTGGGCATGGTGATATATCTGCTGTGCGCGCTAACATTAACAACAATAATGACGGTGGTATGATGAAGCTTATATCTTGGAACGTAAACGGTTTTCGCGCTGTGCTTACAAAGGGCTTTGCGGAAATTTTTGAAAAAGAAAACGCTGATATTTTCAGCATTCAAGAGACAAAAATGCAGGTGGGGCAAGCTAGCTTTGAGCCGGAGGGATATGTTCAGCACTGGTTCAGCGCCGAGAAAAAGGGGTATTCGGGAACGGCTTGCTTTTCAAAAAAAGAGCCTATAAGCGTCAGCTTTGGCATTGGGCATGACGACCACAGCCACGAGGGGCGCGCGATAACGCTTGAATTTGAAAATTTTTACCTTGTGAACGCCTATGTGCCAAACAGCCAAAACGAGCTTGCGCGGCTTGACTACCGCATGAAATGGGAGGATGATTTGCGCGCATATTTAATGATGCTCGACGCGAAAAAGCCTGTTATTTACTGTGGAGATTTAAACGTTGCGCACGAGGAAATCGACCTTAAAAACCCGAAGAACAACATCGGCACGCCGGGCTTTTCAGACGAGGAACGCGCAAAGCTGACGGCGCTTCTTGACAGCGGCTTTTGCGACAGCTTTCGCGTGCTGCACCCCGACGCGACAGGCGCGTACACGTGGTGGAGCTATTTGCGAAACGGACGTGTGACAAACGCAGGCTGGCGCATCGACTATTTTATTGTGAGCGAAAGGCTCAAAAACAGCATAACGGCGGCATATATATTAAACGACATATACGGCAGCGACCACTGCCCTGTTGCGCTTGAGATTGATTTGTAAATTTTTCTGCGATACGCGTAGGGCGGGGGCTTGCTCCCGCCGCAACCTACGGCATGCTGTTACAACGGTGGGAGCAAGCCCCCGCCCTACAGAGATTTTGTAGATTTATATGGAGGGGTTACAATATGATTGACATTTTAAAGGCGTTATTTCTTGGCGTGATTGAAGGCTTCACCGAATGGCTGCCGATTTCTAGCACAGGACACCTTATTTTGGCGGACGAATTTATACAGCTTGGCGCGTCGGACGCGTTTAAGGAAATGTTTGACGTTGTGATACAATTCGGCGCAATAATTGCTGTTATAGTGCTGTTTTGGAACAAGCTTTGGCCGTTTTGCTGGAAAAGCGAAGAGCACGGCATTGACCGTTTTTGCAAGCGCGACACGTGGACGATGTGGTTTAAGGTGCTTGTGGCAATGCTGCCCGCGGCGATTATCGGCATACCGCTTGACGACTGGTTCGACGAGCATTTTCACAACCCGACCGTCGTGTCGATAGCGCTTATAGTTTACGGTATTATTTTTATTGTGATGGAGTACGCCTACAAGGATAAGCGCTTCGCGATACGCTCTTTGAGCCGCATGACGTACCCTGTGGCGCTTGGCATAGGCGCGTTTCAGGTACTTAGCCTTATCCCCGGCACAAGCCGCAGCGGGTCGACAATTATCGGCGCGATGCTGCTTGGGTGCAGCCGCACGGTGTCGGCGGAATTCACGTTTTTCCTCGCGATACCTGTCATGGCGGGTGCGAGCCTTATAAAGCTGCTAAAATTCGGCCTCGCATTCACAGGCACAGAGGTAATTTTGCTCGCGGTGGGCATGATATCGGCATTTGTGGTGTCGCTCTTATCCATAAAATGGCTAATGGGCTACGTCCGCAAACACGATTTCAAGATTTTCGGGTGGTATAGAATTGTGCTTGGGGTTATTGTTTTGGTTTATTTTTATGTTGTAAAATGAGCGAGCTGCCAAAACGCAAGCCCATGCGTTTAACAAATTATGATTACAGCGCCTGCGGAGCATATTTTGTGACACTATGCACACTTAAAAAATAGTGTATTTTAGGTAGCATATCTGTAGGGCAAGGGCTCTGCTCTTGCCGTAAGTGACCTCTTTAGGCTGCCTACGGCAAGAGCAGAGCCCTTGCCCTACGGGGTTTAATTTTGCTTCTTTTAAAAGAATAGGTCTTTGCTCGGAAATTCGGGTTCACACGTCAGGCGCAGACCCAGTTTGCGCAAAGTGCCTTCGTCGCCGGTGTGGAGCATGGTTGTTGAGTGCATGTCGCACTCGCGCAGCTTTGGCAGGGCGGCCATGGCGCTTGCTGTCATGCTGTTTGTGGCGGCGGTTATCGACAGTGCTGCGAGCACGTCATCGACCTTCAGCACGCTTGAACGGCTGCCTAAAATATCTATTTTAAGCTTCAAAATCGGCTCTAAAATTATCGGGCTTATTAACGTCAGCGAGTCGTCTATGCTCGCGAGTGTCTTTATGGCGTTTAGTACGCACGACGAGCACGCGCTCATTAAATTGCTCGCTTTGCCGGTGACTATTTTGCCGTCGGGAAGCTGTATTGCGCTTGCGGAAACGCCTGCGGACGCTGCTTTTTCTAGCGCGGGCTCAACTACGGCGCGGTTTTTCGGCTCTAAATGCAGCTCCTGCATTATGCGCTTAATTTTGTCCTCGGCCTCGGCTGTGCCTTTGCCCTGCTTGTGGTCGCACGCGGCTTTAAAATAGCGGCGGATAATCTCTTGATTTGCCGCTTCGCGCACTGCCGCGTCGTCTGTTATAGCGTAGCCCGCCATGTTTACGCCCATGTCTGTGGGCGATTTGTACATATCGTCCTCGCCGTCTGACATGCATGAGAGTATGTTGCGGACTATCGGGAACGCGTCCACGTCGCGGTTATAGTTGACGGTTGTTGTGCCGTAGGCTTCTAAATGGAACGGGTCAATCATGTTCACGTCGGCCAAATCTGCCGTCGCGGCTTCATACGCCAAATTGACAGGGTGCTTGAGCGGGATATTCCATATGGGGAACGTCTCGAATTTTGCGTAGCCCGACTTTAAGCCGCGCTTGTGCTCGTGATACACCTGTGAAAGGCACGTTGCAAGCTTGCCCGAGCCGGGGCCCGGCGCTGTGACGACGACGAGCGGCTTTGTTGTCTCGACATAAGGGTTTGCGCCGTAGCCGTCGTCGCTGCAAATGTAGGCGATGTCGGTGGGATAGCCTTTTATCGGGCGATGAATATAGTTTTTGATGCCGCGCGTTGTGAGCTTTGTGGAGAACGCATCGGCGGCGGGCTGGCCTGTATACTGCGTGATGACGATGCTGTTGACCTCGATACCCATGTGCTTGATGTCGTCTAAAAGGCGCAAGACCTCCATGTCGTAGCTTATGCCGAGGTCGGCGCGCACCTTTGTTTTTTCGATATCTCCGGCGGAGATGGCGATTATGAGCTCCGCTTGGTCGCGCAGCTCGTATAAAAGGCGTATTTTGCAGTTTGCGTCATAGCCCGGCAGCACGCGGGCGGCGTGGTAATCGTCAAAGATTTTGCCCCCAAATTCAAGATATAGCTTGCCGTCAAAATGCGTGATACGCTCTAATATTTTTTCCTTTTGCTTATGGATATATAAGCTGTTGTCAAAGCCTGTCAACAAAATTCTCCTCTTTCCGTCAAAAAATCTCCCATATGCAATTAAGAATACCATTTTTTTAGGTATAAAAGCAATAGTAAAAGCGATGTAAAATGCAAATGGCGGGCAAAAAAGCAAAAATGTTGAAAATGCCTTATTTTAAGGTTGCAACTGCTTGTTTTTCTGTGTATAATAGATGAGAATGCAATTGAATTTACAAATTTGCGGGGGTAATATGATGAAAAAAAGCCCTCTGCTTGTGGCGATGCAATATTTGACGTGGCTTACGCAGCTTGGCCTTTCGCTTGCGACGCCCATCATCCTATGCCTGCTCGGCGCGTGGTGGCTGCGCGAAAAATTTGCGCTCGGCGCGTGGATATTTATACCCGCGATTATCCTCGGCGTCGGCGGAGCAATAAGCAGCTTTGCGTCGTTTGCGAAGTATTTTATGAAGAAAAACGGCGAAAAAAAATAACCGCACTTTCCGTATGGCGCAAAATCGACGGGAGGCGAAACGCCTCCCCTACACGCTTGCCTTAGAACAGTTGTAGGGGACGGGTTCTCCGCCCCGTGCATATTTGTGCAAATTAATAAACTAAAATTGGAGTGACAATATGAAGCTTCAGCCTGCTGTGAAGAAAGAGCTTTTTCACATTACAATAGGCACTGTGGCGCTTGGCGCTGTGCTTAACCTTGTGTTTTTTTTCATCGGAAAATGGGACATGCCTGTTTTATATGGCTCTTTGATGGGCTGTGCGTGGGCTATAATTAACTTTTTGTTGCTTGGCATAAGTGTGCAGCTTGCGACTGCCGAGGCGAGCGAGAGCCGCAGCAAGCTTAAATTGCAGCTTTCGTATTCGCTTAGAATGCTGGGCACAATAGCAATTGTTGTGCTGGGTGTAAAGCTTTCGTGCTTTTCGTGGATAGCGACGGTTATTCCGCTGCTGTTTCCGCGTTTGACTATTGCTGTAATGCAGATTATGGGTATGTACAAGCCCGATAAATCAAAGGACGGTGAGAAAAAAGAATGAATGTTACCATAGAGGGCGCAAAAATTTATTTCACTATTCCTGTGCTTGGCGGCATTCCCATCACGGAAACTATTGTAAACGGCGCGATTGTGACGTTTGTTTTATTTTTGCTTTGCCTGTTTTTGACGCACGATTTAAAAGTGCGCCCGACAAGCAAGCGCCAGATTATTGCCGAATACATTGTAAATCTTGCGAAAAACTTTGTGCAGGGAAATATGGGCGAAAAATTCGCCTATTTTACGCCGTTTGTCGCGGCTTTATTTGCGGCTTCGGTGTTCTCGAGCTTACTCAGCGTCATAGGCATGTACCCGCCGACGAGCGATTTGTCGACGACGCTCGCGTGGGCTGTGCTTGTGTTTGTGCTCATCACCTACCATAAAATCAAGGCGGGCGGGCTTGGCGGATATCTGCTTGGGTTCGCAAAGCCCATCGCAGTGCTCACACCGTTCAACGTTTTGAGCGAGGTTGCGACGCCTATCTCGATGGCGTTTCGTCATTTTGGCAACATCGTCTCGGGCAGCGTTATCACGGCGCTTGTTTATGCGGCGCTTGCGCTTGCGTCAAGCGCGCTGTTTGGGCTTATTCCCGGCGCTGTCGGCAGCTTTTTGTCGAATATTCCCCTGTTGCAGTTCGGTATTCCCGCCGTTTTGTCGATTTATTTCGACTTGTTTTCAAGCTTTATGCAGGCGTTTATATTCTGTATGCTCACAACGCTTTACATTGCAAACGCAGCCGAGGAATAATTTCCCCGGCGTGTTGATAAACAGTTAATAATTTTTTAGGAGGACTTTTCTTATGATGGAAAAAGCAATTGTTTTGGCGGGCTGCGCTGTTGGCGCGGGTCTTGCACTTATAGCGGGTATCGGCCCCGGTATCGGCGAGGGCTACGCGGTTGGTCAGGCTTGCTCGGCAATCGGACGTCAGCCGGAAAGCAAGGGTGACGTGACCTCTACAATGCTTCTCGGCTGCGCTATCGCGGAGACGACAGGTATTTACGGCTTTGTTACAGGTCTTTTGCTCATCTTCGTTGCGCCCGGCATATTCATGGGAATGCTCGGCTAAAGCAAAAACAAAACCCAAACTAAGGGGGAAACAACTTGGAACACCAGTCTTTAGTCACAATAATGCCGTGGAGCTTCATATTTACGATATGCAACCTTTTACTTCTTGCGTGGCTGTTTAAAAAGTTTCTTTTCAAGCCTGTGCAGGATATTTTAGACAAGCGTCAGGCTGAAATTGCCGCCACCTACGACGAGGCAGACAGGGCAAACACAGCCGCAAGAGAGCTTGAAATAGAGTATGTTCAGCGGCTTTCAGCGGCGAAATCGGAAGCGACGGATATTGTGAAAACAGCCACCCTTCGCGCCACGGCGAGAAGCGAGGAAATGCTTATAGAAGCAAAAACAGAAGCCGCCGCCATAAAGACAAAAGCGGAGGCGGACATTGAGTCAGAGCGCAAAAAGGCAGCCGCGTCTCTCAAGGACGATATTTCCGGCATAGCTATCGAAATCGCCGGCAAGGTTGTCGAAAAGGAGATTGACCCGAACACCCACAAGGCGCTTATCGACGATTTTATAAGCCATGTCGGTGACGCGTCATGACGGGCGGCGAAAAGGAATACGGCAGAGCGCTGTTTGAGCTTGCGTATGAGGAAAACGTCGCAGATGATGTGCTGACCTCGCTTGATTTTGCGCAGCAAATTTTTGCCGAAAACCCCGATTATTTAAAGCTGCTTTCAGAGCCGTCGATACCTCGCGAGACGCGCACGCAGCTTATAGATGAGGCGCTCGGCGGCGAATTGCACGCGTATGTTGTCAATTTCATAAAAATTCTCTGCGAAAAATCGGCGCTTGAAGCTCTGCCCGCATGCGCGAGGGCGTATCTTGAGCTTTTGTACAAGGCACGCGGCATAATGCCCGTCACGGCTGCGTCAGCCGCGGCTCTTGCCGACGAGCAAAAAACGGCGCTTGCCCAAAAGCTGGGCAACATCACAGGCAAAAAAATATTGCTTACAAATATCGTCGACGAAAAGCTTATCGGCGGCGTGAAGGTAAGCTATGACGGAACAGAGCTTGACGGCTCTGTTGCCGGACGCCTCTCCGCGGTGCGGCAGGCGCTTATGTCCAATTAAAGTAAAGTTGGTGAGATAATGCAGCTCAAACCTGAAGATATCAGCAAAATCATCAAGGCGCAAATCAAAAATTACGGCAATAAAATCGAAAACACCGAGACAGGCACGGTAATCTCTGTCGGCGACGGCATCGCGACAGCCTACGGGCTTGAAAAATGTATGGCGAACGAGCTTATCGAGTTTCCGAACGGCGAGTACGGCATGGCGCTCAACCTCAACGAGAACAGCGTTTCGCTTGTTATCCTCGGCACAGACGAGGGAATTAAAGAGGGCGACACCGTAAAACGCACAGGGCGCGTGGTGTCTGTACCCGTCGGCGAAGCGCTTATCGGACGCGTTGTAAACGCGCTCGGACAGCCAATCGACGGCAAGGGCGCAATGGAGACAACCGAGACGCGCCCAATCGAGAACAACGCCCCCGGCATCATCGAGCGCAAGAGCGTTTCTGTGCCGCTGCAAACAGGCATCAAGGCCATCGACAGCATGATACCTATCGGCAGAGGCCAGCGCGAGCTTATAATAGGCGACCGTCAGACGGGCAAAACCGTCATTGCGACGGACACAATAATCAACCAAAAGGGACAGGACGTAATTTGCATTTACGTCGCCATCGGTCAAAAGCGTTCAACTGTTGCACAGCTTGTTGAAACGCTGACAATGGCGGGTGCAATGGAATATACGACTGTTGTTTCCGCGTCTGCATCGGAGCTTTCTCCGCTGCAATATATCGCGCCGTATTCCGGCTGCGCTATGGCGGAATATTTCATGGCGCAGGGCAAGGACGTGCTTATAATCTATGACGATTTAAGCAAGCACGCTGTTGCCTACCGCGCACTTTCTCTGCTTATTCGCCGCCCGCCCGGACGCGAAGCGTACCCCGGCGACGTATTCTATCTTCACAGCCGTCTATTAGAACGTGCGGCTTGTGTCGCGCCCGAATACGGCGGAGGCTCTATAACCGCGCTGCCGATAATCGAGACGCAGGCGGGCGACGTTTCGGCGTATATCCCCACAAACGTCATCTCAATCACGGACGGCCAGATATTCCTTGAGAGCGAGCTTTTCCATTCAGGCGTTATGCCCGCTGTCAACCCCGGTATCTCCGTCTCCCGCGTCGGCGGCAACGCTCAGACAAAGGCTATGAAAAAGGTTTCCGGCACGCTTAAGCTTGCATATTCGCAGTATCGCGAGCTGCAAAGCTTTGCGCAGTTCGGCAGCGACCTTGACTCTGACACAAAGCGCCGTTTGGCGCAGGGCGAGCGCATTGTTGAGGTGCTAAAGCAAAACCGCAACGCGCCTGTCGCGATGGAAAAACAGGTGTGCGTTTTGTACGCCGTCACAAACAATTATCTTGTCGATGTGCCGCTTGAGCTTGTGAAAGCCTACGAGCAGGAGATGTATGAGGATTTTGACAATCTTCACGCGGATGATGTGCTTTTGCCCATCAAAACAACCGGCAAGCTTGAAGACGAGACTGTCAAATCGCTTGAAAAAGCGCTTGAGGACTTCACAAAGCGTTTTCTTGCATCACATAATTAAGGGGGCAGGAAAATGGCTGCTGCCAACATGAAGGACATCAAGCTTCGCATAAAAAGCGTTGAGAGCACCATGCAGATAACAAAAGCCATGGAGCTTGTTGCCTCGTCAAAGCTAAGACGCGCCAAAATGCGCGCCGAGAGCACGCGCCCATATTTCAACACTCTGCACGCCGCGCTGAATGATTTCGCCTACGGAAACACCGATTTTTCGTCGCCGTTTGTACAAAAACGCGAGGTTAAAAAGGAGTGCTACATCATTATCGCGGGCGACAGAGGGCTTGCGGGCGGGTATAACTCTAACCTTTTCAAAAATGTGCAGTCGCACATGAGCGGCGCGCCTGTGTGCGCTATGCCGATAGGCAAAAAGGCTGTTGAATACTGCCACCGCTGCGGCATTGAAATCGTCACTGACGCTTACTCCGTCGCGGAGCACGTCTCTCTCGGAGACTGCTTCGCCGCGTCGAAGCTTTTATGCGACAAATACGCGCGCGGAGATTTTGACAGGCTGTTTGTGGCGTACACAAACTTTGTTTCGATGCTTTCGCAAGAGCCGGCTGTTTTGACAGCTCTGCCCATACGCTACGAGCGCAAGGAAGCAAAAAACGGCGCGGAAAATCTTGTGCTGTACGAGCCGTCAGCCGAGGCTGTATATAACGCCATCGTGCCCGAATATGTGGGCGGAATTATATACGGTGCGCTGGCTGAGAGCGTCGCGTCCGAGCAGGGCGCGCGCCGCACCGCAATGGACGCCGCAAGCAAAAACGCGGGCGACATGATAGCTGATTTGTCGCTTAAATACAACCGCGCAAGACAGGGTGCCATTACGCAGGAGATCACCGAAATCGTCGCGGGCGCAGAGGCGTAACGGCGTATCCGGTTTTTGCAAAATTCGCCCCTACGGATTGCAAGCACATATAAATCGTAAATTTTCGCAAGGTTTGCGCAATTATACCGGAAAGGACTTTTGCCAATGCAAACGAATGAGCAAAATATCGGCACAGTTGTCCAGGTTATTGGGCCTGTGCTCGACATAAAATTTTCTGACGGTCATTTGCCCGATTTGAACAACGCAATCAAGGTTCAAAACGGAGACAAGACAATAACGCTTGAGGTGGCACAGCATGTCGGCGACGACATCGTGCGCTGCATCGCTATGTCAAGCACCGACGGCCTTGTGCGCGGCGTTGATGCCGTTGACACCGGAGCGCCGATAAGCGTGCCTGTGGGCGAAAAAACGCTCGGCCGCATTTTCAATCTTCTCGGCGAGCCTGTCGACAATATGCCTGCGCCAGAAACAGAGGAGCGCTGGTCTATTCACCGTCCCGCCCCCTCGTATGAGGAGCAGGAATCGACGACGGAAATCCTTGAGACAGGCATCAAGGTTGTCGACCTCATCGCACCATACGCCAAGGGCGGTAAAATCGGCCTTTTCGGCGGCGCGGGCGTGGGCAAAACAGTGCTTATAATGGAGCTTATCAACAACGTTGCCAAGCAGCACGGCGGCCTTTCTGTCTTTACAGGCGTAGGCGAGCGCACGCGCGAGGGCAACGACCTTTACAACGAAATGCAGGAGAGCGGCGTTATCAACAAAACCGCGCTCGTGTATGGCCAGATGAACGAGCCGCCCGGAGCACGTATGCGCGTTGCGCTGTCCGGTTTGACGATGGCGGAATACTTCCGCGACAAGGAAAATCAGGACGTTTTGCTGTTCATCGACAACATCTTCCGCTTCACACAGGCGGGCAGCGAGGTGTCGGCTCTGCTTGGACGTATGCCGTCAGCCGTTGGCTATCAGCCGACGCTCGCGACAGAAATGGGCGCTTTGCAGGAGCGCATTACATCTACAAAAAAAGGCTCTATAACGTCTGTTCAGGCCGTTTATGTGCCTGCCGATGACCTCACAGACCCCGCGCCTGCGACGACGTTTGCGCATCTTGACGCGACGACTGTTTTGAGCAGAAGCATATCTTCGCTCGGCATTTATCCCGCCGTTGACCCGCTTGAATCAAGCTCTCGCATACTTGCGCCCGACGTTGTCGGCAGCGAGCATTACGAGGTTGCGCGTGAGGTTCAGCGCGTTTTGCAGCGCTATAAAGAATTGCAGGACATCATCGCCATCATGGGCATGGACGAGCTTTCGGAGGACGACAAGCTGCTTGTGAACCGCGCGCGCAAGGTGCAGCGCTTCTTATCACAGCCGTTCAGCGTCGCCGAGCAGTTCACCGGCATGGAGGGCAAATACGTCCCATTAAAGGAGACAATTCGCGGCTTTAAGGAAATTCTTGACGGCAAGCACGACGATTTGCCCGAGAGCGCATTCCTGTTTGTCGGCACAATTGAGGAAGCCGTAGAAAAGGCAAAAACGCTGTAAAGAGGTGCCCTTATGACATTTCAACTTAATATTGTCACGCCCGACGGAGAGTTTTACAACGGCGAGGCCGAGCGCATTATTGTGCGCACCATCGACGGCGACGTGTGCATAATGCCGCGCCACACCTACTATGTGACGGCGCTTGCCACCGGCGTGGCGCAGATTACAATAGACAGCAAAAAGCGCCAAGCGGCGTGCAGCGGCGGCGTGCTGACAGTGCGAGACGACAACGTGCGCCTGTGCGCCACCACATTTGAGTGGGACACCGACATTGACGCAGACCGCGCTGAACGCGCCAAAACCCGCGCCGAACAGCTAGTGAGCGACGCCAAAACCGACGAGGACTTGTGCCTAGCCAAAGCCAAGCTCTCCCGCGCACTGACAAGAATTGATGTTGCAAAATAAAATTAAACCTGCGCCTTTGTAAATTTGCAAAGGCGCAGGTTTTTATTTTTGCTATGCACAGTAGGGCGTGACGACCTCGGCACGCCGCTAGTTGTGCGCAAATCTTACGGCACGCCGAGTCGTCGTGCCCTACGCACTTTGTAGCATTGTAGTTGCACCATACATGGCGTCCTTTGCCGCGGCGCTGTGCAAACCCCTTGTCATTCTGAGCGAAGCGAAGAATCTTTTGCGCATTGCGGTAGGTTTTAAGATTCTTCGTCGCTTCGCTCCTCAGAATGACAGAT
>RZZW01000040.1 GCA_009929695.1 Clostridia bacterium | reverse complement strand
AATGCGTTTCCCATGCGCCCTCTTAACTGGCAGTCTCCTAAAAAAATTCTCCATGATTTTATTGCTTTTGGTGTAACGTATCATTGACAAACCTACATATCGACATAATGAAAACGATGAAGCTTGAATTTTAATAACTTATTCATCGGCTTGAAGCTCACAGCTAAGTGAAACGCTCTCTGGCTTTTCGCCTGCTGTTTGGCGCATTGAGTACCACCATGAAAAGCCGAAGATGTCACGCTCGCTTTCAAACGTGAGTGAATTTAACTGTGCCAAAAGCTCGTTTGTGTGGCTGTTTAATGCCGTGAGCGCAGCTTCAAGTCTTTCACCTTTTAACACCTCGCCGTTTTCGGTGACATATAAAAGCTTTGCGTTCAGACGAACGTCAAGGCTTTTTTTATTTGCGCTTCTCGCTATGCTGACGCTTTGAGTTTTGGCGTTGTAATTCTCCGCTGTGAGCGTTAATGTGTTTGATTTTCCGCATAAAAGCAAAACAAGCTGCGCCGCGTCCTCCTTGCATATCACAAACGGCTTTGCGTCATATAAAAGCGCGAGGCTTTCTGACGAAACGCTCTGCGTTTTTGCGTCGGCGTACAAAATCGGGATAAAGCCCGACATTTTGTCGGCGGCTTTCACTTCAAAAAGTGCGCTTGAACCGTTGTCGGCAAGCTGTTCACATTCGCGGATTAAAACGTCGGCGTTTTCCTCCCATTTTTGAAAAGCGTCGGCGTTAAGCCTAGCGGCAAAGAGAGCCATATCGCGCGGCAAGCTGCTGCCCGCTCCGAAATATTCTATATATGGCGCGATGTCACCGCTCGCTGTTTCACCTAGCAAAAGCAAACGGTTATGCGCGTAGAAAAGCGTTTTATTTTGGCTTTTTCGGCGTTTTTGAAAGCGCTGTCAAGGCTGTCTCCCCTGCCTGTATATATTTTCGGCTTGCCCTGAGCAGACGAGATATCAGTCTCCGGCTCGCTTTCAAACGCGAGGATTGACACGACGCTCTGTCCATTTTCCTCGTCCGCAAATATCGCCTTGACGATAGCTCTTTGAGAAAGCCCTCTGCCGCTTTGGCATGCGCAGAGGAGCATTGAAAAAAGCAGCAAAACGGCAATTTTAACACGCATTATTTTGTCCTCTCTTTTTCACAAGCGCAATTATAATGCACAAAAATATGCACGCCGTCGTGATGTCCCGCTGCCTTGCGACGCTCATGTATGACAGCAATGCGGTGAACAAAAGCGTGAGCAAAAGCGCGTATAAAGACGAGTGCTTTTCGATAAAATACGCCTGAAAAGCGCTTCTTGCAGCGCTCAACATGCACGAGGTTTTGGCGAGCAGCGCAAAAATCCACACAAAAACGTACACGGCATCAAGCCGTTTAAACACCGAAATGCTGCCGACGCGCGTAAGCATCTGAAGTGGGCGGAGCTCGCTTTGCGTGCCGCTGCCAAACACAAGCTCTGTCGAGACAAGCAGCACCGCAAAAAACAAAAACGTGCCAAGCAGCACAAATGCGCCCTTTTTAAACCGCTGATTATCACTGCAAAACGCCACCAAAAGCAGCGCTTCGGCGGGGATATATGACAAAAGCGAAAGCGGCTGCGCTGTGTTTTGAAGTGTTAGCTGCTGCATACTCAGCTTTGACATATCGGCGTTTTTTATGTTTGAAAATGCTAGCACTGCTGCCGCAATCACAAGCAAAAACGCGGCTATCTGCGCCGTGCGGGCAACTGTGCCGTCGCCACAAAAAAGTGCGCACGCAGCAGCCGCAAGCACAAGCAAAATCACCATGCGTGCGTCGAGCGGCTCGTCGCAAGCGTAGCGGTAAAAGCTCTCTGTGTCGAGTGCCGTCGCCGCGCATGAGGACGCGAATATTATCGCCGCAAGCCACGCGCTTTGAGTTGACATGACGTTTATTTTTGCTTTTTTTGTGACAAACAGCAAGGCAAACAGCGCCGCGTATTTTATGAGCAGCGCCACAAGCGTGAGCTGCGCCGAATACGCGCCGAAAACCTGCTGTGCCGTCACAAGCCTCACTGCGGCGCAGGCAAAAACAAGAAATGCAAGCTGTGTGTCTTTTACCTTTTTCAATTGCCGTCGTCCTTTAAATCGGTTACTTTAAAATCGTCCTTTGCGGTACTGCTCCAGCTTCGGCGCAAAATGCCGTCCTTAAAAAAGCTTTTGTGCAGAGGTATAATCGGCGCGCAATAATCATAATTAAGCGTGCGCATGCCGCATACAGCCGCCGTCATGCAGAAAAATAAAGCTGCTATACATATAGGTCCGAGTATGCCGCCCGCCAGAATAAACAGCACGCGAAGCACAGTCACGGGCGCATAGAGTGACGGCGTTAAGAACGTGCTTATCGTCGTGAGCGCTGCCACAACGACTGTCGGCGTGCCCAAAAGCCCCGCGTTTACAGCCGCATCACCGACTATTATCGCCGCGACAAGGCTCACGGAATGTCCCACAGGCTTTGGCAGACGCAGCCCCGCTTCTCGCACTATTTCAAGCATAAAATTGACTAAAAGCATCTCCGCAAAAAGCGGTAGTGGCGTAGCCTGCTCGGACGCGGCGACCTTATAAAGCATCTGTTGTGGCAGCACCTCCGGCGTAAAACCCGCGGCTGAAACAAACACGCCAGGCAGCATTATTGCTATGAAAAACGCGGCGTATTTTAACAGCCTGACAAACGACGCAAAATACGCTTTTTCAGCGTAATCATCAAGGCTTTGAAAATTTTCGCTGAAAAAATATGGCACTATCATCGCGAACGGGCTGCCGTTGACAAGCACGACAACCTTGCCCTCGCATATCTTTGCCGCCGCGACAGTCGGGCGCTCGGTGTAGCCTGCCGCCGAAAAAAGCGAGAAGCCGCCTTTACAGATAAACGACGCAAGATATGACGAATCGAAAACAAACGGCAGCGGAGAATTTTCTATCTTCTTTTTAAGGCTGTCTATCTGCGACTTTGGGACAAGCTGCTGGTCGTATAAAATCGCGACCTCTGTCATTGTGCGTTTGCCCGCCGTGAGCGTCACAGTCGTGAGTTCGTTTGTGCGGATAAGGCGGCGCACAAGGCTGATATTTACTCGCAGCGGCTCTGTGAAAGCCTCCTTGCTACCGCGTATATTCCCCTCGCCCGACGGCTCTGACACAGAGCGGTACTGCATGCTTTGCGTTGAAATAACAACCGCTTTATCGTACCCATTTATAAAAATAACGCTTGCGCCCGCCGTGATGTGCTTGCGAGCGTCATCAAGGCAGGCCACAATTTTGCTTTCCATCGGGATATCCGTCTCGCGCATAATACAGTCGAAAAGCTCGGCGGGGGTGTTTGGGTTTTGCTCCAAGCTGCTCATTGCGTCTAGCATCATTATCCAAAGGCGCTCTATGCTTGAAAGCCCCTCAAACATACATATCTGACACTCAAAACCGCATATCGAAACCTTTTTTGTGTAGAAATCTATCGAGCTGTTAAAATAGTTTTTTAGCGCGGAGACATTTTTGTCGGCGCTTTTTGAAAGTGTGTCCTGCATCTGCTCACCTCGCTTCTATTATGCGTCCGCGCGTATTATTTTAAACGCCTAGGTAATACTTAAATGAATACTTTAAGCGGAGATGATTATATGCTGCTTGTGATTTTTCGCACCTTTCTTGTCTATGTGCTCGTAATTCTTGCCATGCGTCTAATGGGCAAAAAACAGCTTGGCGAGCTTCAGCCGTCGGAGCTTGCCTCGACAATACTGATATCAAACCTCGCGTCGATATCTATTGAAGCGCCGGAGCTGCCGCTGTTTTCAAGCATGATACCGGTGTTTTTAATAGTTGCGGGCGAGCTTGTGCTATCGGCTATATGTGCAAAATCTCACAAGGCGGCGCGGCTTGTTTCGGGCTCGCCGCGCGTGATAATTTCAAACGGAAAAATAATTCAAACGGCGCTTGAGGAGCTTCGCTTTTCGGCTGATGATTTGCTTGAAGCCTTGCGCGGCAAGGATATTTTTGAGCTTGAGGACGTGGCTTTGGCCGTTGTTGAGACAAACGGAACAGTGAGCGTGCAAAAAAGCTTTGCGGCGTGCGAAGCTGTGAACGGTAGCTTTAAATTTGAAAATCCAAAGGCAAAATGTCCGTCGCTGCCGATGGTGATTGACGGCGTTTTGTGCAGGGATAATATGGCGCTTTACGGCGTTGGGGAAAAATTTATCGAGAAAAAATGCAAGGACGACAACTGCGGGCTCTGCGATGTGCTTATACTTTTATGCAACGACGCTCACGAGACTGCGCTTGTTAAAAAGGAGCTGCGATGATGCGTAAAAAATTTGTGCCGCTCATTATCGTGGCGATAGTTACAGCGCTTACGCTGTGGGGGCACTTTGAGGTCAAAGGCACGGTGAACACGGCGCGTGAACAGCTTGACGAGATAAGAAGCTGCGCGGAAAGCGAGGATTATGAGGGTGCGGAGGAACAAATAAAAAAGCTGCTTCGCGATTTTGACGCAAAGCAGCATATGCTTGAATTATTTGTTAAAAGAGAAAACGTATCGGCAGTGTCTGTAAACCTGCACGGGCTTGAAGCCTACGCAAACGACGAGACAGCGCGCGATTTGATGAGCGAGGTTGACAAGGCAAGCGAACAGCTAAGCATGCTTGAACACTTGTTTTTTAGTGTTTTTTAATGCGGGTGTGTGGTTTGCTATCGCCTCCCTCTGACGAGGGAGGTGTCGCCCGCAGGCGACGGAGGGAGAGATAACGATAATTTTGTAAGTTTGCTGTATCTCTCCCTCAGTCAGCTTCGCTGACAGCTCCCTCGTCAGAGGGAGCCAACTAGGAACTATTTTGCAACGGCACGTTTGTCGAGGATGTCTTTGAGCTCGTCCATAAATGTGTTTATGTCGCTGAACTGGCGATAAACTGACGCGAAGCGGACGTAGGCTACCTCATCTATATTTTTGAGTTCCTTCATAGTGAGCTCTCCGATATAGATTGAAGTTACCTCGCGCTCGTATGAATTTAAGAGCGTCTGCTCGATATTATTTACGGCGTTTTCAAGCATTTGGTATGACACAGGGCGTTTTTCACACGCGCGCACCATGCCGTTAAGTATCTTTTGACGGTCAAAAGCTTGACGGGACTTGTCTTTTTTGATGACCATGAGCGGAACTGTCTCGACAATCTCGTAGGTGGTAAAGCGCTTGGCGCACGCGAGGCATTCGCGGCGGCGGCGTATTCTGTCACCGTCGTCGGCGGGGCGAGAGTCTATAACCTTTGATTCCATTTCACCGCAATAGGGGCATTTCATATCGCAAAAACTCCTTTATATTCATGCCTTAGCTAAGGCAAATTGCTCATTTATGTAGCTTACAGACTGTGCAAGCTGTGCTACTTCTTTAAAATCTCCGCGATAAAGCTCGGTGACGATGCTGCCGTCAAAGCCCGATTTTATTAGCTGCTTAAAAAACGCACCTGTATCAAAACAGCCTTCTCCGGGAAGCGCGCAGTCGCAAAATTCTGTCTCGTCGCTCATGTGGATATGCGCGATTTTACCTGACATCGCGTCAATCATTTCAAGTGGGTCTTGCTTTGCGCGGCGCGCCTGTTTTACGTCGAGCACAAAGCTTATGTCGTCGTTTGTATATTCGCGCATACGCTTTATATAATCTATGCGGCCGCACTTGCAGCGCGCGACGTTTTCTTGACAAAATTCGACGCCGTATTCACGCGCGAGCTCTCTTAAATGCACAATGTTTTCGCAGTGCTTTTTAAACGGGAACGGTGTCTTTGTATAGTCGCCGTGAAAGACAAAAAGCTTTGCGCCGAGCGCTTTTGCGGCTATAAAATATTTTTCGTAAAATGCAAAGCCGTCCTTTTGACGAAGCGGGTAGTCCGTTGCAAAAAAGAAGCTTTCCATAGAACAGCTAAACGGGTGCACGGCGAGGACATTTGTGTTTTTCTCCTGCGCGGTGCGGACAAGTGTTTCAATGTATGGCGGCTCAAGCTCGCTATATGTATTAAGGAATATCTCGACATTCTCAACGCCTGCATTTTGAACTTCTGTAAGCGCCTGCGCCGTCTCTAGCGGATACAAGCACGATGTCGACACGCCACTTTTCATTATGAACACCTCAATGTTACTATTATTACACATATTGTATTATTTTGCAATACGGAAAGTATATTTATTTGCCGAAATAGTTTAAAAAACAGCAAACGGCGCTGTCGCAAATTTGCGGCAGCGCCGTTTAGATTAAATTACGCTTTTTTCTTAAGCGGTTTTTTGCTTTGGTGAATGCTCCATTCAACCCACAGCGGGCCTGCGATGAAGATGGTGCTGTACACGCCCGACACCATGCCGATGATGAGCGGGAACGCGAATGTGAAGATGCTGTCAAGACCGTAAATACCCGCGACGACGCAAACTGTGCCAAGTGCAAGCATTGTTGAGACAGTTGTGTTGATTGAACGACGCAGGCTTTGGTTTATGCTTGTGTTTACAAGCGCGCCAAAGTCAGCTTTATTGCCCATCAAAGCGCGGTTTTCACGCACGCGGTCATAGATGACAACTGTGTCGTTAATTGAATAGCCGAGTATCGTGAGCATTGCGGCGATGAAGTTACTGTTTAATGGTATGCCCGCGATGACGAACACGCCGAACACGACAAAAAGGTCATGTATAAGAGCGACAACAGCCATTGAGCCCGCAGGCCAGCCGCCGATTTTTTTGAAGCGGATAGCGATATAGACAAGTATCAGCAGCGACGCCATAACTATGGCGACGATACATTTTGCGAAGAACTCCTTGCCCATTGAGGGGTTGACGTTGTTCATTTCAAGCTGGCTTATCTTGTTATCCGCGTAGTCAGCGCCAAATTTTTCGTCTAGCGCGCTCACCTTTTCAGTGTCGACAGTTTCTGTGCCGGGCAGAGTCAGCGTCAGCGTTTTAGCGTCTGTTGCCATGTTGTCGCCTGTCTGCACAGATATGTTGTTACCGAGAATTGCCTGCGCATCGTTTTGAAGGCTCTTTACGTCAAGCTCACCCTCGTAGCTGTAGGTGATCATTGCGCCGCCCTTGAACTGAATATCCATCTGCACACCGAAAATAAGCGAGTAGGCTATGATAAAGACAATCAGCAAGGCGGAGAAAATGAAGAATTTTTTGCGGTTGCCGACGATGTTAAGCTCTTTCTTCATTTTTTACACCTCCGTAAAGCACAGGGTTGCGGAAGCATTTAAGCTTTGAAATACCCTTTAGCATAATGCGTGTTGAGATAACGCCGAACACAAAGTTGAGCAGAACGCCGACGAGCAGCGTGTAGCCGAACGAATATATTGTGCCGGATGTTGCCGCGCCAAAGCCAAACAGTGTGAGTATCTGCGCAAAGAAGCCCGTTGTGGGGCCAAATACGCCCATGAGGATAACCGCGACTATCATAACCGTGACGTTGCCGTCAATAATCGGTGCAAGGCCGCGGTCAAAGCCGGCTTTTATCGCTCCGTCAAGGCTCTTGCCGCGGCGAAGCTCTTCTTTGATGCGCTCGGCTGTGATGACGTTTGCGTCAACGCCCATGCCTATCGCAAGTATGATACCCGCGATGCCCGGCAGTGTGAGCGTGAAGCTGTTCATAACGGCAAAGTAGCCCGATACAAACGCGAGCGTCATTGCCGTTTGGCCAAGCAGCGCAAGCGAGGCTATTGTGCCCGGCAGACGGTAGTTCAAAATCATAAACAGCGCCACTAAAATGAACGCTATTATGCCCGCCATAACCATTGCCTGAAGCGAGTTTGCGCCGAGGCTTGGGCTTATTGTGCTATAGTTTTCAGCACTGAGCGAGAAAGGCAGAGCGCCGCTGCGAATTTGGTTCGCGAGCGTGATTGCCTCGTCGCGCGTTGCGTCGTCAGAGCCGCCGAGAGTAATCATGGCGTTGCCGTCTGTGATGGCGGCTGAAACTGACGGTGCGGAAATCATGGTATCGTCCATCCAAATGGAGATCGTGCCTTTTTCTTCATAAAGACGCTGTGTCGCCTCGGCAAACTTTTCCTTGCCGGAATCGTTAAGGCTGAGAGATACGTAATACTGACCGTAATAGCTGCTTGTTTGGTCGTTATCGACTGCCGCCTGTGCGCTGTCGACGTCAGAGCCTGTCAAGATGATATTGTCGGCCGTAGCACCTGACGGTTTGCCGTCGGCGTCCTGCTCGTTGCCCTCACGGAAGGTGAGCACGGCTGTTGCGCCTATCTCGTCGATAGCGGCTTCGGGGTTGAACTGCGTCTCGCCCTCTTTCCACGGAAAGCGCACGATGATACGGTCTTTGTTGGCGTCCGTATACACTTCGCTATCGGTGATGTTAAGGTTTACAAGTCTCTGCTGAATGACAGACTCCGCCGCGGCCATCTCGTCCTCAGACGCATCATAGTCGCCTGACGGCATGAATGTAACCTCAACGCCTCCGCGGATATCAATGCCGAAACGAATGTCCTCAGCACCCTTAATCCACGTTGTTGTAGTGTCGCCATACTGCGTTTTAATACCGTAAAAAGAGGTATAAGTAAACGCCAATATCAGCAGTGCCACTACAAAGAACTGCCAGGGTTTTCCTTTTGTCTTCATGGAATCTCCTCCGGAATAATAATTATCTATTAGGCTGCAAGCAGCTTTTCAATAGTCGCAATTTTGAGGCATACGCAAAGCACGTGTGCCGCCTCTTTTAGCTCCTTGAGCGTGGGGAATGTGGGCGCAATGCGGATATTTGTGTCCTCGGGGTCAATGCCGTAGGGGTATGCCGCGCCTGCGCCTGTGAGCACAACGCCCGCCTCTTTGCAAAGCTGAACCGTTCGCTTTGCGCAGCCGTGCATTGTGTAAAGGCTTATGAAATATCCGCCGTTAGGGCGTGTCCAGTACGTTTCATCAAGATCTGCAAGCTCTGCATCAAATATCTCGTGCACCGCGTCAAATTTCGGCTTGACTATTGCGGCGTGCTTTTTCATATGAGCGGCAAGGCCGTCCATGTCCTTGAGATATTTCACATGATGAAGCTGATTTAGCTTGTCGAAGCTTATTGTCATCGGGAAAAGGTTGTCCGCCATATACGCCGTCATTGCGGGTGCTGCCGCCATTGCCGCGACGCTTGCGCCGGGGAATGTGACCTTTGAAAGCGAGCAGAACATAAGCGGTCTGTCCTCGTTTCGGGCGGCGCGGCACTCGTCGAGAATGTTGAGCACTGTATCGTGATTTTCATCTGAAAGATGATGTACGCAGTAGGCGTTGTCCCAAAAAATCTTGAAATCGGGGGCGGCTGTCTCCATTTTGGCAAGACGTTTTACAGTCTCGTCGCTGTAGGTGTAGCCGTCGGGGTTTGAATAGACAGGCACACACCACATGCCCTTTACGCTCTCGTCCTTGACGAGCTTTTCGACTATATCCATGTCGGGACCGGTGGCTGTCATCGGCACTGTCACAAGCTCAAAGCCAAAATATTCGGTGACACGGAAATGGCGGTCATAGCCCGGTGCGGGGCAAAGAAATTTCGGTTTAGTCTCCTCACGCCATGCCTTTTTGCTGTTTGGAAAGCCGACGCGCCAGCCGATGTCAACCATGCAGAACATGAGGTTAAGGCTTGAGTTTCCGCCGACAATTGTCTCCTCGGGCTTTGCGCCGAGCATGTCCGCAAAGAATTTGCGCGCTTCGGGCATACCCTCAAGGTTGCCGTAGTTGCGTGCGTCGATGCCTGTCTCGCCCTTATAGTCTGTGATTTTAAGTAAATCCATAGACAAATCAAGCTGTGCGGGCGACGGCTTGCCGCGCGACATATCGAGCTTTAAGCCCTCCGACTGATAATCTGCATACTGCTTTTTCAGCGCTTCAAGCTGCTGTGAAAGCTCCTCTTTTTTCATACCGCCAAACTGTGCCATAAGATTTTCTCCCTCTATATTTATTGTACCTTCCCATTAATATTGCTTCAAAATTAAGCAATATTGCACAAGATAATATTATAATATAAATTCACAAAATAAACAAGTGCAAAAATTGTATTTTTGTGAAATAAACGGCTGTATCAAAAATAAAATGAAAAGCGAAGAGTGAAAAATGAAAAATTAAGGAGTGGCGCAAAAGCGCCACATTTTAACGGTTTGTGCCATATTTGCAAGGAGGCACAAACCATTAAAATGTGATTTCATCAGAAATCACTCAATAATTCTTCACTTTTCACTCTTCCTTTTTCATTTACTTTTAATGCGCCCTTACACTCTTTTCACGCCGAGCGTAACTGTCTCGCCGTTTATGTCCCATTCCTTGACGTAGCCGTCGGCTTCGCCTGTGAGCATGTTGTCGGCGAGGGTGTCGTGAGAGATTTCCGCCTTGTTGTTTTCCATTATAGAGATGATTTTCTCGTTGTTTTTTGCGTAAACCGTGATGTGGTTTTCGACCTCAAAGCCCGCTTCCTTGCGCATTGTTTGAAGCTTGCTCACAAGCTCGCGCACGAAGCCCTCTTCAATCAGCTCATCAGACAGCTTAGTGTCGAGCGCGACTGTTATGCCGCCGTCCTCGGCTGTGCAGTAACGGTCTGACTGTATCATTTCAATCAGCAAATCTTCTTCAGCAAGCTCTATTTCGCCTGTTGAGAGCGTGAGTTTAAGCACGCCGTCTTTATCAAGCTGCTTTTTGGCGGCGCTGCCGTCGAGGTTTGCGAGCGCTGTGCGGATTTCGCCAAGCTGTTTGCCATACTTTGGCCCTAGCGTTTTCAGCTGCGGCTTAAACGAATATGATGTGAAATTGGACACATCGTCTGTAAAGGTGACTGCCTTGACATTGAGCTCATCCTCGATGATTTCTTTATAGAACTCGCCGAGTGTCTCGTCTGCCTTGACAAACATTTCTGAAAGCGGCTGACGGTTTTTGATGCTTGAAGCGTTGCGCGCGGAGCGTCCGAGCACGACTATTTTGAGCACCAAGTCCATGTCGGTTTCAAGCTGAGTGTCGACAAAGCCCTCATCGACTGTCGGGAAGTCGCACAGATGCACGCTTTCGGGCGCTGTTTTGTCCACGCTGCGCACGAGGTTTTGGTAAATTGTCTCGCACATGAACGGTATCATCGGCGCGGCTGTCTTTGTTGTTGTGACAAGCGCGGTATACAGCGTCATGTAGGCGTTGATTTTGTCCTGCGGCATATCCTTGCCCCAGAAGCGCTCGCGGCTGCGGCGGACGTACCAGTTGCTCAAATCGTCCACAAACTCCTGCAAGACGCGTGCGGCCTCGGGTATGCGGTAGGCGTCAAGGTTTGCGTCTACGTCCTTGACCATCGTGTTCATTTTAGAGAGTATCCACTTGTCCATGACGGAGAGCTTGTCGCGGTCGAGCGTGTATTTTGTCGCATCAAAGCCATCGATGTTGGCGTACAGGATAAAGAACGCATAGGTGTTCCAAAGTGTGCCGAGGAACTTGCGCTGACCCTCCTGCACCGCTTTTCCCGCAAAGCGTTTAGGCAGCCACGGTGCGCCCGCCGTGTAGAAATACCAACGTATTGCGTCCGCACCATATGTGGCGAGCGCGTCGAACGGGTCAACTGCGTTGCCCTTTGATTTTGACATTTTCTGTCCGTTTTCGTCCTGAACGTGGCCGAGGACGATTACGTTTTTATACGGAGCTTTGTTAAACACAAGCGTGCTTATTGCAAGCAGTGAATAGAACCATCCGCGCGTTTGGTCGACAGCTTCTGAAATAAAGTTTGCGGGGAACTGCGCGTCGAACAAGGCTTTGTTTTCAAACGGATAATGGTGCTGTGCAAAAGGCATTGCACCTGAATCGAACCAACAGTCGATAACCTCCGGCACGCGCTTCATCTGCTTGCCGCACTTCGGGCATTTTATCGTCACAGCGTCGATGTACGGACGGTGAAGCTCAATGTTGTCGGGGCAGTTGTCGCTCATGGCTTTAAGCTCTTCTATGCTGCCTATGCTGTGCATTTCGCCGCAGTCGGGGCATTGCCAAATGTTAAGCGGAGTGCCCCAGTAGCGGTTGCGGCTTATGCCCCAGTCTTGAATATTTTCAAGCCAGTTGCCAAAGCGTCCCTTGCCGATGCTCTCGGGTATCCAGTTGATTGTGTTGTTGTTGCGGATAAGGTCGTCCTTTACGTCGGTCATCTTGATAAACCACGACTCGCGGGCGTAGTAAATGAGCGGCGTATCGCAGCGCCAGCAGTGAGGATAGCTGTGCTCGAAAACAGGCGCGCTGAACAAAAGCCCACGCTCGCGCAAATCTTTAAGCACAAGCGGGTCTGCGTCTTTTACAAAGGTGCCCGCCCATTTTGTCTCGGCTGTCATCTCGCCCTTGCCGTCTACAAGCTGAACAAGCGGCAAATCGTAGCGTCTGCCGACGTTTGCGTCGTCCTCACCGAAGGCGGGCGCAATGTGAACGACGCCTGTGCCGTCTGTGAGTGTTACATATGTGTCGCAAGTTACATACCAGCATTTTTTGTCGGGCTGCACGAAGTCAAAAAGCGGCTCGTACTCTTTATATTCAAGGTCTGTGCCCTTGTATTTTTCAAGCACGTCGTATGTTGCCTCGCCGAGAACAGTGTCGGCAAGAGCCTCGGCAAGGTAATAAACCGTGCCGTCGTCGTGCATTTTAAGCTTTATATATGTCTCGTCGGGGTTGACGCAAAGCGCGACGTTTGACGGCAGCGTCCACGGCGTTGTCGTCCATGCGAGGATATACGCGTCCTCGCCTTTCGCCTTAAATTTGGCGATGGCGCTGCGCTCTTTTACGTCCTTATAGCCCTGTGCCACCTCGTGGCTTGAAAGCGGCGTGCCACAGCGCGGGCAGTACGGGACTATTTTAAAGCCTTTATAAAGTAAGCCCTTGTCCCAAATCTGCTTTAGCGCCCACCATTCGCTCTCGATGAAATTGTTGTCGTAGGTGACATAAGGGTCGTCCATATCAGCCCAAAAGCCGACAGTGTCGGAGAAGTCCTCCCACATGCCCTTATATTTCCAAACGCTCTCTTTGCATTTTGTGATGAAAGGCTCAAGGCCGTATTTTTCTATCTGATCCTTGCCGTCAAGCCCAAGCAGTTTTTCGACTTCAAGCTCAACAGGCAGGCCGTGAGTGTCCCAGCCCGCTTTGCGCGGAACCATGCAGCCCTTCATGGCGCGGTAACGCGGAATCATATCTTTTATGACGCGCGTTTCAACGTGGCCTATGTGCGGCTTGCCGTTGGCTGTGGGAGGGCCGTCGTAAAACGTGTAGGTTTCGCCCGCTTTGCGCTGCTCCATGCTTTTTTCAAAGATTTTGTTTTCCTTCCAAAATTCTTCAACCTGCTTTTCGCGGTCGATAGCATTAAGGTCAGTGGATACTTTTTCGTACATCTTTTAACCTCCGTATATACCAAAAAGAGCCTTCGTCCCCGCAAAAGGACGAATGCTCTGCTTCGTTTACCACCTTGTTGCTGCGTACTTACATTACTAAATGTGCATACACGCTCCAGATAACGGTGGAAATCCGGCACGGCTTACTATAAAATTCAGCCTGCGGCTCAAAAGTGATATTCATTATGCGGCTACCTGCACAGGGCTTGCACTGTCCCCTGCTCGCTTTAGCGTCGCTTGCATAACTACTGTCTTTGTCATTGCCTTTACAACTGCTATTTATACCACATATTTCGATAAAAGTCAACCTTCATTTCAGGTAATGTAAAGCATACAAAAAAAGATTGTCGACAAATGCCGACAATCTTTTTTGGCGGAGTGACACTCGCCAAATTCGAACTCTCTATATCGCTTAAAAGAATGGTTTTTGAACCGTCCTTGTAATTAAAAGTAAGTATCAGCCTATCATCATACACATAAACTGCATTTACAAAGCTGTCAATGAGCCGTTGTCGCTGCTCCATATTGGCAATGTCCATTTCTCGGAACTGGTGCAGCCACAACAATATATCCTCTTTGGTTAGGTGGAGCTGCTCAATTTGGTTTTGCAAAATGCTGACGGTCAACCGTTCCTTTGTGTCCTCTAATTCATCAAGACGGTTTTTTGTTGATTTAGTAAAAATGCCTTGCTGTATGGCATTGAGCATATTTTCAATGGCACTTTCCGTTTCGGCAAGCTGCTGTTTGAGCAAAGGCAAGTCGGTGTTTTCCTTGCTTTGGTGCGCTATCAGCATATCAGCTAAGTTTTCCATAGCCTTATCATCAAACAGCACCCGCCAAACCTGCTCTACCACAAGATTTTCAATCCAGTCTTTTTTGATTGCCTTTTTATCACAGCCATTTTTACGTTTTGCGTTACCGCATTTGTAATAATGATATTTACGCATTGTCTTGCTTGTGCCGCTTTCACCTGCCATAATTGCGCCGCATTTTCCGCAAAAGAGCTTTGTTGTTAGCAAATACATTTCTTCGGTGGCTTTTGTCCTTGCGGGTGCTCGCTTGTTCTTTTCCATTCGGGCGGCTACTCGGTCAAACAGTTCCTTGGAAATAATAGCGGGTACACTGTCGGGCAAGACGATTTTGCCAAAACTGTACTCACCGATATAACGGCGGTTTTTCAGCATATTCGTTACAATGTTAATTGTAAACTTGCCATTTCGAGTATTGCACAACCCTCTGTTGTTTAAGCTCTCTACAATCGCTTGAATGGTTGCCCCTTTGGAATAGCTTTCAAAAATTTCAACCACGATAGGGGCGGTAATGGGGTCAATCTGAAAAAATCGCTCCTTGTCCTTGATGTAGCCATAGGCAATAGAACCGCCGTTTGCCTTGCCCTTTAATGCGTTTTCAGTCAATCCTCGCCGTACTTTCTCGGCAAGTTCAGCAGAGTAAAACTCCGCATATCCCTCTAACAGGCTTTCAAGCAAAATGCCTGTGCTGTCCTCTGCGATGGTTTCGGTAGCCGATACAACCTTTACGCCGTTTTTTCGCAAGGTCGCTTTGTAGTGTGCGCTGTCATAACGATTTCGGGCAAAACGGTCTAACTTCCATACAAGCACCATATCAAAAAGCTGTTTGCCGCTGTCCTTTATCATTCGCTGAAATTCGGGGCGGTTGTCGGTCTTGGCAGACAAAGCCCTGTCAATGTAGGTGCTTAAAATGGTAATACCGTTCTTTTCGGCGTATGCCTTACACTCTCGAAGCTGTCAGGCTTTCGGCTTTTTCGCAAGAGCAGGGGCATTGTAACACCAACCATTACCGATTGTACCAACGCCGAAGCAATGGAAAAAGTGGGTGATGCTGCCCTAACCTATGAAAAGACAATTAAGCTCACTGATGATGACGGACAAATCTGCAATGTTATCAACTACCGCCACTACAACAAGAAGCGCAAGCGGTTAGGGGGTGTTCCCAATGGCGAAAGCCAAGAAACAGGGAACAATCCCTAAACACGAGCTTGAAGCCCTTGCAGAGGTGCTGTATCCCTCGCTAAAGGCATTTTATGATAGCCAAGAGGGGCAAGCACAAATACAGGCTTGGCGGGAACAGAAACAGGCTAAAAAGCCGCAGAAGCCAAAATAGCGAAATGAGGGATAACCTTAACAGGCTATCCCTCATTTTTTTCAATAAAGGCAGGATACCATACAATTTAAAACAAGTCTATTTAATTATTGCCAGTTGTTTCTTGCTTGTAATTTCTGCGCTGAACACGTTGAATATTTCAGTCTTGTTCCACTTTGAAGCAACAACAATTAATTTATCCCTATTATTGTACAGTTTACTCCTTAAATCTTTAAAAAGGCTGTTATCTACAAAGTGCAAGATGAAATTATATTTTACTTTGTCGGCTTCAAAAATCAAGTGGATTTCATTTTTGCTTTTATCGTAAAAACTGCCCACTTTGCATTTACCCTCAATAAGCCGCCAGCCAAATACACCCTTTGGATACATATATGCACTGCGATTATCCAGTAACATTTGTCCTATAACTTCTTCGTTATAACTTTCTTTGCAAGGAAGAGATTTGCACATTCTATATATTTGTAAAATTGTATGTGGTGGCTTTGGCGTGGGTTCACCATTTTTATGTTCAGATGGTGTTTTCTTTTTCGATTGCTGCTGACTTTCAACAGTTAGTAATTCTAATGCACTATCAAACTTGAATTGCTTTTCATCATATTTGCTCGAGTCAAAATCATTTGACGAGCCAAAATCGCACCCCTTGCAATGTCCTTTTAATTTTCCTGCTCTGAAATACGAAGATGAAACGCCCTCTAAATTGCAAATATGCAGTTCGGCACCACAGTTCTGATTGGGACAATAGAACATCAGATTTTTATCCTCTTTTCCTGCATCACGAGCCAATATTTCCTTTGTTCTTTCTTTATCCCTATATGCATATACGGCGCTTTCATGATGTTTACACAGCGCTTAATTTGCCGCCTAACAATTTGCAAAACATCGACATATGGAATTTGCGCGGGCGTAGTGTGCCTATGGATAAGCTTGCACCTAAGCTCATTCGCAGAGCAGCCAAGAAAAACTATATTGCAATTATGATTGACCCTATATATAAGGTAATAACAGGCGATGAAAACAGCGCCGACCAGATGGCACACTTTTGCAACCAATTTGACAAGGTGTGCACCGAGCTTGGCTGCGCCGTTATATATTGCCACCACCATTCAAAAGGCAGCCAAGGCGGCAAGCGCAGCATGGACCGTGCGTCCGGCTCGGGCGTATTTGCACGCGACCCTGACGCACTGCTTGATTTAATAGAGCTTGAAACAAATGAGGGTTTGCTTGAGCAGGAGGAAAACAAGGCCGTATGCGCGCTTTGCATGAAATGGCTTAAGCGTTTTCGCATGGAAAATGAAGCGTCACAAGACGATTTATACAGCAAGCGTGCAATGCTTGATTTATGCAAAACGCTGCTTAAAACAGAAAGCTATAATTTATTTTTAGACGATTTGCGCCAAACCGAAAAGGATATAAAAAACCTCACTGCTTGGCGCGTAGAGGGTACGTTAAGAGAGTTTCCAAAGTTTGCGCCTGTCAATATGTGGTTTGATTACCCGGTGCACAGAACCGACACAAGCGGTGTGCTTGGCGACATAAAACCTGAGGGCGACGCGCCGTTATGGCAGCGTGCACGGCAAAGCCGTAAACCTAAAGCCGTAAAAGAAAAAGAGCGAAAATCTTCAATCGAGACAGCATATTCAGCGTGCGCGGTTGATGAGAACATAACACTTACTTCGCTGTCAGAGTATCTCGGAGTATCAGAAAAAACCGTGCGAAGATACATTAAGGAGCACGGAGGTTATAAAATTGAGGACGGCAATGTACGGACAAAAACAGAAAATGTCTCTGTCTGTCCCTCGCAAAGTGACTGACAAAAACAGTAATTGTCTGTCCGTGTCTTTGTCTCTCTCTAAGGACAGACAGACAAAAACACGTATTTGTCCGTCCTTGCAGAGGGACAAAAGTGAGGGACAAACATACAGCTTCAAGCTAAAACGTCTTAAAAGCGCCTTTAAATCGCCGTGAGCGCATGAGCAGCAAAAAGCCCGCTTTGCAGCATTAAGCATACAAAGCGGGCGGGGCGGTGATGATTATCTAAATTCTATGTGCAGTTCTTTCCCAAAGCCTTTAGCTATTTTTTGCAGGAAAGCCAAAGAGGGGTTAGCGTTGCCGTTTTCAAGACGGCTTATATTGCTTTGCTTTATGCCGCAACGCTGCGCAAGCTCTTTTTGCGTTAAATGCTGCGCGTCTCGCTCTGCAATTACGGTGCGTATTATTTCATATTGCGGTGCAAGCGCGTCATATTCAGCTTTGAATTGCGCGTCTTGCATTTGCTGTGCAAGATAGTCATTAAATTTCATGTTTGCGCTCTCCTTTCGTAATCGGCTTTGTATTTGCGCGCCTTTTCAAGCTCGCGCGGTGGGGTTTTCATTGTCTTTTTGATAAAACCGCTTGTAAGAATAATTTTATTGCCCACAAAGAAAAAATAGAATATACGCGCAATGTCACCCGCGCTTTTTATGCGCAATTCAAACAAACCGCCGCCCATGCTTTTAGAATACGGCTCACGCAAAGCGCTACCGACACCTTGCAGCAGCGTAATATCACGCGCGGCTTTCGCTCTTAGCTTGACATCTAAGCCGTCTATAAATTCTTTTGCGGGTATGCCGCCGCTTTCAGTTTCGTAAAATTCTACGCCCCAAGCCATAATATGCCCTCACAGTTATAATATATCACATATGGTATGTTTAGTCAATCGTTTTTTCGTCTTCGACGTACTCCATAATGTCGGACGGTTGGCATTGCAGCAGGCGGCAAAGCTTTTCTATGGTGCGCGCGTCAAGCCCGCCCGCTTTGTGCTTTAGCTTATTTAGAATTGACGGACTTATCCCATTTTGTCGAAGCCAATATTCAGTTTTACCTCGCTCTTTTACAAGCGAAAAAAGTTTATCATATTTTATGCCCATGTTTAGCCCCTTTCTTGTGACATACTCTTTCAATGTACACATTATAGCACATAATATGTACTTAAACAAGAACAAATATTCACACAAACAAGGTCTAAAGATTGTACATATTGCCTATTGATATCATGGTCTAAAAAGTGTACAATATAGTCAAGGAACAAGGGAACGGCAAAGCGGGCATACATGGTTGAAGCTACGGCATTATAGCACTGTGAACGTCTCCGCCCCATGTTTCAACACCGACAAGCCCACAGTATCGCGCCGCTTCACAGTGGCATAAGAAAAGCCCTTACATCAACCGCCGACCAAAGCAACGATGTAAGAGCCACCACCAACCGCAAAGCGGGTTGTAGCTAAATTATAGCCCGCTTTGCCTACATTTGCAAGCATCATTGACGTTCTGCATAAAGAAAGCGGGTTTTTGTTATGGCAAATTCACAAAGCTGCACCATACCTGATGATGTGCACGTTGATTTCTCTTTGCGCTGTAAAGGCGACAGCATGATTGACGCACGTATAAACGACGGTGACATAGTTTTTATACGCAAACAGTCCGCAGTCGAAAACGGCGAAATAGCAGCCATAAGAATAGGCAAAGAAATCATGCTAAAGCGCGTCTACATTCAAGGCGGTACAATAGCCCTTGTGCCATGTAATGCAAAATACCCGCCCATGGTATACAGCGGCGAAGCAATCGAAAATATAGCAATCATGGGTAAAGCCGTTGCATTTTCAAGTGAGGTGAAGTGAAACGATGAGTAAATATCCGCATAGCACAAAAGAGTTTATCGAAGCGTGGGGGAACGACAATGGCGAAATAAACGAGACTACACGCAGACTATTTGAATTTTACATAATGTGCGAAAATGAAGCGTATCAACAAGGCTACAATGACGCACTGCAAGAAAGGAGGCTTTGAAATGGCAAAGCGTAACGCAAGCGGCGGCGGGAGCATACGGCAACGACCCAACGGCAAGTGGGAAGCTCGTTTCACTGTAGGGTATAACCCCGCCACCGGTAAGCAGATAAGAAAAAGCGTTTACGGCGACACGCAGGCGGGCGTTAGAAAAGCTTTAGCCGCCGCCGTTGCTGCCGTGGATAACCACACCTACAAGGAGCAAGAAAAGAAGCTGCTTTCTGTTTGGCTTGATGAATGGTACAAAAACTACTGCGAGGGGCTTTTAAAGCCGTTCACGTGCATAGCCTATGAGGTTGAGATACGCAAGCACATAAAGCCTTACATCGGCTCTGTGCGTCTGTGCGACCTCAATACATCACACATACAAGGGCTTGTGCGCAAGCTGCAAAAGCAAGGGCTGTCGGCAAAGACAGTGAAAAACGTGCACGGCTGCTTGTCCTCTGCACTGGAGCAAGCCCGCCGTGAGGGCAGCATAGCACATAACCCTTGCGAGTTTGCGAAGTTGCCAAAGGTGCAGCAGCAAGAGATAAAGCCGCTGACACTTGAACAAATGCATATTTTACTTGACACCGCAAAGGACGACCCTTACGAAAAGGTTATCACGATATGCTTATTTTGCGGTTTGCGCAAAGGTGAAGCGCTTGGCTTGTCATGGAAGCAAGTAGATTTTGACAAGGCTGTCATAACCGTAAAGCAGCAGCTTCAAAGCAGCACGGCGGCGGGTTATTATATCTTAAACGAGACAAAGAACGGTAAGCCCCGCACACTCGACGCGCCGCCTTTCATCATGCAAATGCTCAAAGATGTGCAGCAAGCCCAACGCGCCGCAAAGCTCAAAGCGGGCAAAGCGTGGGCTAATGAGTGGGGGCTTGTATTTACAAACCCTTTAGGCGAGCATTTAAGCCGCCCCACTATGCAAACACATTTCAAGCGCATACTTGCAGCCGCAAGCTTGCCGTCAACAATACGCATACACGACCTACGCCACCCGTATGTCAAGCACACGACAAAAAAATATTTGGGGGTTTGCCGAAAAATGAGCCTCGTGCAGAGAAAGGAAGCTGTATGAGGCTCATTTCGGATTATACAAGGGCTTCAAAGAGGTTTGGCATACTAAAGGCGATCTTTATCGTACTATCCGGGAACACATATACCTTGTCAATCAGCTCGTCGGCCAACGCCGGGGTGATGGCATCGGCATCGCGGACTTCACGGATTATACTCTGGCGCTGTACCTGCTCATCGTGCTTTTCCTGTGCTTGCTTCGCCTCTGCCGTTAATGCGGCATGGGCGCTTTTTGTTTTCAGGAGCACAGCATCTAGGTTGGACTTCTCCGCAGAATACTGGGCAGCGTCGATTTCGCCTCCGACATACCGCTCATAAAGACGCATCTTTTCTTCTTGCAATGCCGAGATTTGCTCCTCGCACTCGGAGGTGACGGATGTAGCGCCCGTTTTGCATATAGCCTTTTCGTTGTCCGACATAAGGTCAATATGCTTTTTGAGCACATCGAAGATGATCTTTTCCAGTTGCTCGGTCTGTATTCTCAGTCCATGACAGGAGAGCGTTTCGTCCGGCTCCGAAAACCGGCAGTAGTAATACTTGTTTTTACTGGAGCTTCGGGACATGACATGCTTGCAGCAGCCGCAGACGATTTTACCTTTTAAAGGATGGCTTCATGTGTGTCACAGACGGTAATGAGATTATCAGAACCGGCTTTCATCTGCTGATGATCAACGGTTTTGGAGTGTCCCTGCACCAAGTCTCCGGTATAGGTTTCGCAGCGCAGGATTTTTGCCACTGTCCAAGTCTGCCACTTTCCGCTGCCTATCAGGTTTTCGTGAGTTATCTGCCCGATTTCCTTTTTATAATGGCTGGGAGAGATTACGCCCGATTCGTTCAGCTTGCGGACGATAGTGTTGATGCCGTCACCCTCCGATGCCCATTCAAACATCTGCTTCACGACTGAGGCAGCCACGGGGTCAACAATAAGCTGATGGCAGTTATTCTTGGCTTTGATATAGCCATAGGGTGTTCTACCGCCGACGTACTCACCATCCTTCATGGCTTGCCGCTGCTGCGCCTTGATTTTTCGGCCTATATCGAGCGCGTAGGCTTCGTTTATCATGTTTTTTAGAGGCAGGATGATACCGGCGTGGATGTCGCTAGGGTCGGCGCTGTCATATTGATCGGTAACGGCAATAAAGCGCACCTTCCGCACGGGGAAATACTGCTCGATATAGTAGCCGGTGTCAATGGTGTTACGTCCAAGACGCGAAAGGTCTTTCACGATGACGCAGTTGATATAGCCAGCCTCAATGTCCAAGAGCATCTGCTGAAACGCGGGACGGTGGAAATTTGTGCCCGTCGCGCCGTTGTCGATGTATTTGTCATATACGAAGATGTCAGGGTGCTTTTCGAGAAAACGCTCCAGTATCAACATCTGCGTCTCAATGGAAATAGTCCGGGTGTGCTTATCCTCGACAGACAGGCGGATATAGAGCGCGGCGCGGACGGTCAAATCCTTTTCCGGCTGAGTATCCTTTACCTGTGCTTTTCTGCTTGTCCGAGCCATGCCTTATCCCACCTTTCTTATGGCGGCTTGATTTGCGATATCAAGCGCCTTTTCATATTCATCGTCGTAATTGAAGCGGATTGAAAGCTCCTTCTTTCCAAGGACGGTTATGCTCTGAATGAGCTGAACGACAGCTTTACGGTCTAAAGTCTCCAACGTGGAGAACTCTTGGAAATGCGCCATCCAGCGGTTGCGCTCGCTCTTGTTTTCAAGCACGTCCTCCAGTTTACCTTTCAACTCGGCAATCGCTGCTCGCATACGCTCCGTTTCCGCAGAATACTTGCCCTTGAACACGGCAAACTCCTCTTTATTCAAAATGCCCTGCACAAGATTCTCATATAGGCGGGATTTGAACTCCAAGACCTTTTCTAGCTGACGCTCGTTGGCGGTGATCTGCTCGCCATATTCGCGGGCGAGCTGCTGATTGATGAGCTGCCGGTCGATGCCGGAGAGAAGCACTTCAAGCGAGACCACATTATCTATATGGCCTTTCAGAATGCCGCGCACACAGTCGGTGAGGTCGCTTTCCTTGACCATCACGGGGGTATTGCACCCGTGCCTCTTCCCAGTCGGGCAGTAATAGTAAGTGTACGGGTCTTTATGGAGATGTCCCGGCAATATGCCTCGTTCATAATGTTTTTGACCGAGACAGCCAGATCATCCCCGGCGTTTTCACGGGCAGTGTCAATGCTGTCATTGATTGCGATGAAGCGGACGCCATATGCGGGGAAAACGCGACGGAGGTAGCGTCCCGTTTCGATATACTCACGGCCCAAACGAGAGAGATCTTTTACGATAACACAGTTGATGACACCATCGGTGATGTCCTGCATCATCTCTTTGAACGCCGGACGGTCGAACAGGATTCCGCTGTAACCATCGTCGATTTTTTCGGTGACAACCTCGATGTCCGGGTTGTGCGCCACAAAGTTTTCTATCAGCTTGCGCTGATTTCCTACGCTGTCGCTTTCGTTTGTCTTGTCATCCGTGTAGGAAAGCCGGATATACATTGCCGCTTTGAATTTAGCCATAATAAGGCGCTCCTTTCTTCCCGGAATTATCCCGCGTTGAAAAGAGTGGCTGTTGGGTTTGAGCCTGGGTTCCTTTTCCGCAGTAATTATACCGCGTCCCCTTCAAACGCGCGAGGATGTCGATTGTTGCTCATTTCATAATCCCTTGAATACGGTTTTCCATGCAAATGCCATCGCTTGTAAAGCTGGCATGAACGGTGAAGCCGTCGCAGGTGAAGCAGTACGGATTCTTGATCTGCCTCACATATTCTGCAAGTCGTTCTTCCTTTGGCAAGCTTTTGTCCACGGCGACCGTGCTGATGTCAACCAAGGGGCGCTCTGTTTTATTGCTCGGGTATAGATTCATATACTGCTCCTTTCAAAATCACGGTGCTTCCTCGCATTCGGGAATCCGACAGCCGTTGCCGACCGTCTGCTAGATGATGTCGCCCATATCCTCAACCTGACGGACGCTCATCTTACCGATGTACTTGCGGACACGCCGCTTGTCGATGGTTTTGAGCTGCTCAAGCAGCACGATTGCCGGCCCGTCAAGACCACGGGTGCTTTCAACGTAGTAATGTGTCGGGAGGTCACGCCGTTTGTCGCAGCGGGAGGTGATAGGTGCAACGATGAGCGTGGGACTGAAGTAGTTGCCCGCATTATTCTGGAGAACGACAACGGGACGTGTGCCGCCCTGCTCGCTGCCAATAAACGGATCGAGATTTGCGAGGTATATGTCGCCTCTGCGATAAATCCAATCTTCGTTCATGTTGGGATTCTTCCTTTCGATATTTCTGAGAGCGAGATAAGCCGTCATATCGAGGTATCTCTCACTGTTGTATTTTTCTGAATGCTTCATAATGTGACTCCTTAGTTTTATGTACGGCTCTCTATTTGTCCTCGACGCCCAAGAGCCACGAGCCAGTGAACTGGCTCAGGGAAGTCATCAGGCGGCGGCTTGCTGACCGCTCCATAGGAATCCAACCTCCCCCGGGTTCTCCGCAGGCTGCGCCTTTCGGCTACAGAAGTATCATTATCCCCGGCGTCTGTCATCGCCGCCACCGGAAGCAATCCAGTTTTTATCGTGTAAGTTTTATCGCTACTCTTTACAGAGGTCACGGCGCACTCACGAAATCGGCTTAGGGCTCATTACCCATAACGCAGGGGACGTACCTGATGAATGATATTCAATTTTCAAGGAACGGCGGTTCAGATGAACCGGAGAAAACTCTATTTACTGTTTTTGGTTTGCAATAAATTTGTCTCTCAAGTAGTAGCCAGCGAAAACGCTGTTTTTACAACCGAATCAGAAAGATTTTTTCAATTTTTTTAATTCGCTTGCTGATGCACTGCTGCGAAACATTAAATAATCCTGCAAGGGCAGTCTGGTTATAACCATCAAAGACATAGAGCGTCAGCAGCTCCAGATCGTCTTCCGACAGTGATTTCACCCGTTTGATAAGCTCCGCGTCGTCCAGTTCTTCTATCCACCAAAATCGGCTGTGGGCTTCGGAGCTGTCTATGGAAGTTGTTAGAACAGCGGAGAACAGGTTGAGCAGCGGGGACTTGTCCTCGGCGTCCTCGTAGGGATCAAACTTGTTAGGCTCGAATGATACGGTGTGCGAGTAAAAGCGCCGTTCGCTTTTGAATTGCTCCAGATCAAACTTGTATATTGCCTCGATTTGTTCTTCGGCCATACCGAGCTTTCTGTATTTGGCAGCCAGTCTCTGCTGTAAAAGCTCAAACTTTTTTCTTTCGTAGCCGTTGTTCCAGCTCATTTTTGTAATCTCCTTTGAATTTTTGATTTTGGGTAAGTCAAAAATTCGGAGATTACGGGTACTTGGCGATATAACAGAGCCACGGGTGCATAAAAAGTCCTTTCCCGAGCAAACAGAACCGTACTCTGAGGGAAAGGACTCATAACGCAGTACAAAGCAATCGGGCAAATGTGCCTGTAAACACAAAAAAGCGCCGTATAAAGCGGAATGGATACAGTTATTCTGTAAACCAATCCGGCTTTGTACGGCGCTTGGCAGTCTCCTCAGATTTTCATCTGATTCTCTCCGCTTGCTCGATTAGAAGTCGTATTGCTGACTATTCAGTTTTCTATTTAACTTGCCGGGTATCTATCTTTTCTGGCGTTCACGCCTGTAACGGTGTTTGCGCCGCCATACTCTCATCCTTCGGAAGTAGCCGAGGTTGACGGGGTACTCTTCTTTACATTTCTTACAGAAGATCATCTTGTGTCCGGCAGCGTCCGAGAACACGCGGTCAACCAGAAAACCACAATACGGACAATTGATGTCGCGCATCATCAACTCTTTCGCCTCTTGGCGGGACAGGGCGAGCTTACACTGATCCTCCGGACTAACGCGTGGTTTCTGGCAATATGCTCTGACTGTTCTCACTGTCTGACACCTTGCTTTCCTAAGCCGAGGTCTCCCGTGATGTACTCCGAGAGGCTGCGGCGGGTCAATAGGTTCAGTTCCTTGAGTCGGATGAAGAACGCCAAGTACGATACGCCCATTTGTATCATTATAATTAATAATGTTTTCAAGTGACGTTAAATTGTGCCGAATCAATTCAATCAACTTTTCCTCGTTGATATTTTTCAGCAGGCAAC
>RZZW01000039.1 GCA_009929695.1 Clostridia bacterium | reverse complement strand
CAATGCGTTTCCCATGCGCCCTCTTAACTGGCAGTCTCCTAAAAAAATTCTCCATGATTTTATTGCTTTTGGTGTAACGTATCATTGACAAACCTACATGGCGGCGTCCGTCAACAGGTAGCCTAAGGTTGAATGCGCACATAAAAAGTGGTATAATGACCGAGTATACTATTTTAAATCAAGGTGCACAGATGAAAATTTTGCTTATAATAGATCAGTTCGACAGTGCTAACAACGGTACAACAATGAGTGCGCGCAGGTTTGCGCAGACACTTTCCGCGCATGGCAACGAGGTGCGCGTGGCTGCCTGCGGGCGCAAGGGCGACAATAAATACGTCATGCCGCGCATATATTTTTTGCCCATAGCGGGGGCGATAATCGGCAGTCAGGGCATGCGCTTTGCCGTCGCGGACAAAAAACTGCTGCGTGAAGCCTTTGAATGGGCTGACGTAGCACATTTTCTTATGCCGTTTTTTCTTGAGCATTCTGCGCTTAAGCTTTGCGAGGATATGGGCGTGCCGCACACGGCGGCGTTTCACGTTCAACCCGAAAACATTACCTCCACCCTGGGCATGAAAAATAACGAGACTGTCAATAAAGCGCTTTACAATGGCTTTCGTGACAGCTTTTACAATCGTTTTACGCATATTCACTGCCCGAGCGAGTTTATCGCAAGCCAGCTTCGTGCGCACGGCTACACAGCGCAGCTTCACGTCATTTCAAACGGCATCAGTGAGCAATTTCATTACATGAAAGCGCCCAAGCTAGACGCATTCAAGGATAAAAAGCTCGTAGTTACAGTGGGGCGCTATTCATCTGAAAAGCGGCAGGATATACTTATCGACGCAATTTCAAAGTGTCGCCATGCCGACGAAATTCAGCTTGTTATGGCGGGCAAAGGACCGACGCGGATTTTGCTTCAAATGCGCGCGCATAAGCTCAAAAACCGCCCGATGATGCAGTTCTTTTCGGGCGAAATGCTGCGCAGAATATTTTCGATGAGTGATTTGTACGTCCATGCTGCCGACGTTGAAATCGAGGCAATAGCCTGCATCGAGGCTTTCGCAAGTGGCCTTGTGCCTGTGATTGCAAATTCGCCGAAATCTGCCACGCCGCAGTTCGCGCTTGACGAGCGCAGTTTTTTCCCCGCGAACAACTCGGACGCGCTTGCGGAAAAAATCGACTATTGGCTCGACAATGACGACGAACGCTGTCGGATGGAGCACGAGTATGCCAAAGCGGGCGAAAAATACCACATAGACGCATGTGTCGCCAAAGCCGAGGAGATGTTTAGGCAGGCGATAGAGGAGGGGACGGCGTGTCAGTGACACGAGAACAGCCGAGCGAATACGCCGTGTGCCCGCGCAGTGAGAGTGTGCCCGAGACAAAAGAAGCAAGCGACTGCACCTTTTTGCGCGATTATCTATATGAAAACCCTCTTCGCCGCGCCGCTCGAAGGTTTCTTTATTCTGTCATTCGCACAATTTTTCCGCCGGCGCTTCGGTTAATCTACGGTTTTCACATAACGTGCAAAGAAAATTATGAAAAGCTAAATGGCGGTGCAGTCATGGTTTATAACCACGTGCACTGCCTTGATTGCATTATGGCTGCGTGCGCAATAACGCGAAATCGCATTTTTTACGTGACAATTCAGCAAAATTGCAATATACCGATTGTCGGAGGCCTCATAAAGTTGCTTGGCGCATGGCCGCTGCCGCAAAATGCGAGCGGCTACAGAATGTATAAAAGCCGTTGTAAGCAGGCGCTAAAAAGTGGAAATATCGTCGTAGTTTGCCCCGAGGGAGAACGCAAAAAGACTTACAAAGAGCTAAGACCGTTCAAAACAGGCGCGTTTGAATTTGCGGCTGAAAATAACGTCCCCGTGCTGCCGTGCGTCATAAAAAAAGTGAAAAGCGAAGGGAAAACTGTGCTCGAATTTTCTATGCTTGAACCTATATATGCCCCCGCGGACGCATCGAAAAAGCGGAAAACCCAATCCCTGTGCGAAAATACTCGTTCGGTAATGGCTGCCGAAATAGAAAAAAATAATACACGGTAGAACCGAATTTTCTCAAATGGATATAATTTTTGTAGCGCAAGAGCAAAGCTCTTGCGCTACATTATTTATGTAATATAAAAAATAATAAAGGAACCGTTGATAAAATATAAAACCAATTCCAAAGGGACACATTACCGCACCGCAGGTAAAACTTTGCTAAACCGTAAAGCGATAAAGGTAACGTTGCTTAAAATATAAAATCAAACCCCACGGGGACACATTGCCACGCCGCAGGTGGCGCAGGTGCTACCAGAGTTGGCAGACTTGTTCGTACATGTCTACGTATTGCTTGGCGCTTGCTCCCCAACTGAAATCGCATTGGATATCGCGCTTTACCAGCTCTTTCCAACCGTCGTAGTGGTCGTAACCCTCTTTTGCGCGCAGGCACGCGTTGAGCATGTCGTGTGCGTTGTAGCTGCGGAACGTGAAACCGTTGCCGATTCCGTCGCCCGAATCCTTTATCGAGTCCTTAAGCCCGCCAGTTTCGCGCACTATCGGCACTGTGCCGTAACGCAGCGCAACCATTTGCGATAAGCCGCATGGCTCTGACTTGCTCGGCATCAGGAACATATCTGCGCCCGCATATACCTTGCGTGCAACAGCCGGCTTAAATGCAATCTGTACGCCAACTGCGCCCAGATTTCTAGCCGCAAGCTCGCTGAAGAAACGCTCGTAATCGGAATCTCCCGACCCTAAAATCGCAAGCTGCATGCCGCTGTTCACAATATCCTGCGCCACATGGCAAACAAGGTCAAGCCCCTTGTGCGCCACAAGCCGCGTCACCATGCCGACAACCGGCACAGGCCATTCGTTGAGCCCAAATAGCTGCTGCAAATCTTTTTTGCAAAGAAGCTTGTTTTCAGCAAAATTCTTTTCGTCGAAATTCGCCGCGATATTCGGATCTGTCGCAGGATTGTAATTTTTAA
Source organism: Clostridia bacterium (assembly GCA_009929695.1). GTDB lineage: Bacteria > Bacillota > Clostridia > Oscillospirales > Ruminococcaceae > Ruthenibacterium. The sequence continues at coordinate 22,863 of RZZW01000039.1, read as the reverse complement.
CATCAATTCCGTTCAAAATGCCGCACAGCTTATACCGCTTGTCGCGCAAAAGCCCATCAAGCCCATGCGAAAACCACGGGTCGAGAATTTCATACGCGTATGTCGGAGACACCGTCGTCACTTTGTCGGCGCACTCAATGGCGCCCTTCATGAAGTTCACGCAGCCGTCATATTCAAGAATTGCCGAGTCGTTTCGCCCAATTGCGAGCGTGTCCTCAAGAATTTCAAGGCCGTATTTGCCCTGATACTGAATATTGTGGATGGTGAAAACCGACTTTATGCTGCGGAATTTGTCAAGATGACGGTAGTAAAGGTTGAGGTAGACAGGCACAAGCGCCGTCTGCCAGTCGTTTGTATGTATGATGTCGGGCGCGAAATCAATGTGGAAAAGCATTTCAAGTATCGCGCGCGAGAAAAACGCGTATCGCTCGCCGTCATCGTAAAAGCCGTATAATCCTGTGCGTTTAAAATAGTACTCATTATCCAAAAAGTAATATTTTACGCCGTCGTGCGTCAGCTCAAACAGGCCGCAGTACTGGTTACGCCAGCCCACAGGCACTGTGAAATTTGTCACATATGTAAGCTTTTCGCGATATTCCGGCTTCATGTCGCCGTAAAGCGGAAGTACGACACGGCACGCCACCTTGCGGTTGCGTATGGCGCGCGGCAGGCTGCCCGCCACGTCTCCAAGCCCGCCCGAAGCGGCAAATGGGGTCGCCTCGCTTGCGCAGAATAAAACATTCATATCTGTTGCTCCTTGCTTAAGATTTTAGTATTTGGGCGAATAATCGTAATCGACGTCGCTTATTTGCGTGACGACAGGCTTGCCGTCAGCGTCAAGCAGCGGAGTTAAACCGCCGCTGTAGCCGCTCGCATGGTAAAGATAATTGACACCTGTTTGTTTATCAACCCAAATTTCCATTGTTGTCATCACGCCCTGTGTGTAGGTTTTCATAAAACGTTCAGACAAAATTTTCCTCCGGTTGTTTAAAATTATAATAGTAGGGGACGACGTCCTCGCTCTTGCAGAGAGCACTCTTGCAGAGGGCACTCTTGCAGAGGGCAATATGTCCCCCATGACGCAGTTTTTATGGTGGAATAACAAACCTTTGTAGGGGCGAGCTTCGCTCGTCAGTAAGGTTTTCACATCGCCACGGCTGCGGGTCGATGTGGGCATCGACCCCTACAAATGTGCCACGCTATGAATTTGCGCTAAATTGCGGGCGGATATGGAATCCGCCCCTACGGTTCACCGTAAATTCACCGAAAATTGTAGGGGCGCGCATTGCGCGTCCGCGTCGGTTTGTACATCGCTGCGGCGGACGCCATGTATGGCGTCCCTACATTCCTGCAAAGTGCGTAGGGCACGACGACTCGGCGTGCCGCAAGGTTTACGCATAACTAGCGGCGTGCCGAGGCCGTCACGCCCTACGGTGTAAATTTACACCACAGTGCCTTTTTCAATATAAACAGGGAAGCTGTCTGTGCCCTCTAAATGTTTGCCGTCGGTGACGGTGACGTTTTTGTCGGTGGTGACGTATTCAATATGCACGTTTGGCTCGATTATCGTTCCCTGCATCAGCACGCAGTTTTTAACCACTGCGCCTTTGCTGATTTTTACGCCGCGGAACAGCACGCAGTTTTCGACCTCGCCCTCGATGATGCAGCCGTCGGCGAGCAGTGAGTGCTTCACCTTGCAGTCCATCGCGTAGCGCACAGGCGCTTCGTCGCGCACCTTTGTGTAAACGGGGCGCTCTTCGGGGAACAGCGCATGCATGTTTTCTTTGTCGATGAGGCGCAGATTTTCGTCAAAATAGCTCTTCATGCTGCAAATGCGCGCGCGGTAGCCGCTGTATTCGTAGCCCTGCACGTCTAAAATGTTAAGGCTGTTTGCCAAAACATCGCGCTCAAGATACACATAATTGCGCACCATCGCGTCCTTGACCATGATTATAAGCTCTTCTCTGTCCATCACGATGATGTTCATGGAGAGGTTCTGCACGCCGTTGCGGTAGTCATTTGTGCGTATCTGCGTCACCTTGCCGTTGTCATCGAGCGCGAGCGTATAGTTCTCTGTCTTGACTGTCTCGGGGATTTCGCATCTTTCGTACACCATTGTGACGTTCGCGCCGCTCTTTACGTGCGCGTCAATCAGAGCCGCGAAATCTAGGTCGTGCGCGACGTTGCAGTCGCTTATAAGCACATATTTTTCCTTTTGGTTGCCCAAAAAGTCAAGAATGCTGCTCAGTGCTTCAACGCGTCCGTGATATACGTTGACGTTGTTTTGCGCAAAGGGCGGCACGATGTTAAGACCGCCGCGCTTGCGCGCTAAGTCCCACTCGCGGCCTGAACCGAGGTGATCCATCAGCGAGTGATAATTCTTTTTCGCGATAACCGTCACGTTTTCGATGCCGGCGTTCGCCATGCCCGAAAGCGTGAAGTCGATCATGCGGTAACGTCCGCCAAAGGGGACAGACGCCATTGTGCGGTGCTGTACGAGCTGCGGCACAAGGCTGTCGTATGTATTCGGAAAAATAATTCCGAGCGCGTTAATGTTTACCATAAGTTTTCGCCCTCCCCGACATCTTTTTCAAGCATTGCCTTCGGCCCCACCTTGGCGTTTTCACCTATCGTGTTGCCCTCGCCGATAACAGCGACGCCCCACTTCGACTTATCCTCAACGTCCTCCGGCCTTGCGCCAACCGTCGCGCCCTTTTTGACGACGACGTTCTCGGCGATTATCGAGTAATACACCTTTGCGCCCGCCTCAATCACAGCGCCGGGCATGATGATTGACGAGTCAACCTCTGCGCCCTCGCCGATTTTTACGCCTGCGAAAAGCACGCTGTTGAGCACGCTGCCCTCAACCATGCAGCCCTCTGTGACCATTGAGTTGTCAACGTGCGCATGATCGCCGATAAAGTGGCTCGGCTCGCCGGGTGTGCGCGCGTAGATTTTCCATTTCGGGTCCCAAACGTCAAGCGGAACGTTCGGGTTGAGCAAATCCATATTTGCCTCCCAAAGGCTGTCGATTGTTCCAACGTCCTTCCAGTATCCGTCAAACGGCCACGCGACAAGCTTCTGCTTGTCTGCAAGCATGTTCGGAATAATGTTTTTGCCAAAGTCGTTCGACGACTCTTTGTCCGCTTCGTCAGCCACGAGATATTCGCGCAGCTTTGACCATGTGAACATGTAAATGCCCATTGACGCAAGCGTCGATTTCGGATCTTTCGGCTTTTCCTCAAATTTTGTGATGGTGTTGTTTTCGTCGGCCGTCATAATGCCAAAGCGCTTTGCCTCTTCAAGCGAGACGTTGAGCACGGCGATTGTGCAGTCTGCGCCCTTTTCTTTGTGGTAATCGAGCATTTCGCTGTAGTCCATCTTATAGATGTGGTCGCCGGACAGCACCACGACGTATTCGGGGTCGTAGCGGTCGATAAAATTGATGTTTTGATAAATTGCGTTTGCGGTGCCCTTGTACCAGTCAGACCCTGTTGCCGTCTGATATGGCGGCAGCACGTGAACGCCGCCGTACAGCCTGTCTAAGTCCCACGGCTGTCCGTTGCCTATGTATTCGTTGAGCAAAAGCGGCTGATACTGCGTCAAAATACCGACGGTATCAATGCCTGAATTTACGCAGTTCGACAGCGGAAAATCAATAATGCGATATTTTCCGCCAAACGGCACTGCGGGCTTTGCCAGCTTTTTGGTCAATGCGTACAAACGTGAGCCTTGACCGCCTGCAAGCAGCATTGCGATACATTCTTTCATGTTTTTCTCCCCTTGAAAACGCCTTTTTCCAAGGCGCGTTTTATATTTTTTCATCAGTCTCCACTGATGGGGCAGCGGGTGGGGTTGCGCGAAACTTACCCCTCATCCGTCACGCTTCGCGTGCCACCTTCCCCCAAAAGGGGAAGGCTTTCGCAGGCTTCCCCTTGAGGGGAAGCTGTCTGCGAAGCAGACTGATGAGGTGAAACGTTTTGGCTACATTTTCAAAGCAGCTTTCTTCGCCGTCGTCTTTTTCGCCTTTTCCGGCGCTTTTACGCTTTCCGTTTTGGGCGCGGGCGCTTGAATATATATGGTGGACATCGGCGGAATATGCACGGAAATGTTGTAATCCATGCCGTGCATCGGCTTTTTGTCGGCCTTCATCGGCGCGTTTTTCACGCCTGTTCCGCCAAAGCTCTCCGCGTCGGAATTTAGCAGCTCTTTATATGTACCTGCCCTTGGCACGCCTATGCGGTAGTCAGGGTGCTCAACAGGCGTAAAGTTGCATATCGAAATTATCTCGCGTCCCTTTTTGTCTCGGCGCAAGAAGCAGATTATGCTTTGCAGCGAGTCATCGGGCACTATCCACTGGAATCCGTTCCACGTGTAATCGTCCTCCCACAAAGCGGGCATCGCCTTGTAAAACGCGTTTAGCTTTTTAACATAGTCAAGCAGCTGCGCGTGGCGCTCGTAGTCAAGCAGCATCCAGTCGAGCGGCTTATCCTCGTTCCACTCCACAAACTGCCCAAACTCCTGCCCCATAAACAGCAGCTTTTTACCGGGGTGTGACATCATGTAACCATAAAACGTCCGCAAATTTGCGAATTTCTGGTCGTAATCTCCTGGCATTTTATTTATAAGGCTGCATTTTCCGTGCACAACCTCGTCGTGGCTAATCGGCAAAATGAAATTTTCGCTGAACGCGTAGAAAAAGCTGAACGTAACCTTGTTGTGATTGCCCGAGCGAAACAGCGGGTCGGTGCTCATGTAGCTTAACATGTCGTTCATCCAGCCCATGTTCCACTTGAAATTAAAGCCTAAGCCGCCCTCGGAGACAGGGTGCGACACCTTTGCCCACGCCGTGCTCTCCTCGGCTATCATCAGCGCGTGCGGCTTTCTTGCAAACACTTCGGTATTAAGCTTTTGCAAAAATGCTATCGCTTCAAGGTTTTTATTTTCTCCGTATTTGTTCGGCGCCCATTCGCCGTTTTTGCGGTTGTAATCAAGGTAAAGCATGCTCGCAACAGCGTCCACGCGCAAGCCGTCAACGTGATACTGCGTCAGCCAAAACAGCGCGTTTGAGATTAAGAAGCACGCCACCTCGGGTCTGCCGTAGTCAAAAACCATCGTGCCCCATTCCTTGTGCTCGGCGCGCAGCGGGTTTTGATCCTCATAGCAGTTTGTTCCGTCAAACTGGTATAGGCCGTGCTGGTCTTTCGGAAAATGCGCGGGCACCCAGTCCATAATAACGCCAATGCCCGCCTTGTGGCACTTGTCGATGAAATACATAAAGTCGTGCGGCGTGCCGTAGCGGCTCGTCGGCGCATAGTAGCCTGTAACCTGATAGCCCCAGCTTCCGTCAAACGGATATTCCGACAGCGGCATAAGCTCAACGTGCGTGTAGCCTGTCTCAAGAAGATAAGGCACAAGGGTGTCGGCAAGCTTTTTATAGTCAAACTGGTTGCCGTCGGGGTACATCTTCCAGCTGCCGGCGTGCATCTCGTAAATGTTCATCGGCTCGTTGATGGGGTCTGATTTTTCACGCGCCTTTTGCCACGCGTCGTCGTGCCATTCATAGCCGCTTATGTCGTATATTTTGCTGCAATTAGACGGGCGTGTTTCGGCGTGGAACGCATATGGGTCGGCTTTGAACACGAGCTCGTCCTGCGGCGTTGTCACGCAATATTTGTATATGTCATACTGTGCTAGACCCTCTAAAAAGCACTGCCAAATGCCGCTGTCGTCGACGTTTGTCATCGGCGCGGCGCCGGGTATCCAGCTGTTGAAATCTCCGACAACTGACACCGCCTTTGCACGCGGCGCCCAAACGCGAAATGTCACGCCCTCCTTGTCGCCCTGCTTGTCAAAGTGTGCGCCAAAGAATTTATACGCTTCAAAGTTTGTTCCCTGCTTAAAAAGATAAACCGGTAAATCGGTTGTTGATTTTTTATTTTTCAAAATACACCCCTTCCCGCGTGCCGCGCACGCATAGTATTTTATACATATAATGATACACCGTTTAGGGGTGGTTTTTCAAGTGTTTTTTTAGTATATCTAGGCAACAAAACGCTGAAATTTAATGTCGGTTTTATATATAATACACAAAAATTTCAACTATGTTAAGTTTTTTGCAGAGTTTTGTAAAGTTTGTTTGCATTTTGTATGCAACGCAAAAACACCTCCGCCAAAAGGGCAGAGGTGATAAAATTAACATTTTCTTTCAGCCGCGTTGCTTTTGCCGCATGCGCTGCCAATTCAAAAATCCGTAAATATCGTTGAATAAAAACATGACAAAGCATATGACCATCGGCATATAAACGGGGTTTTCAATCGTCGCAAGCACCCACAGCGTTATCAAAACGACGTCGTTTGCCGCATACGCAAGCGCGTATAGGGTGCTGCGAAAAAGCATAAGATACGCCGCCAGAAAGCTCGTCGCAATCGAAATTGTGCTTATAATAAGGTTCGCGGTGTCAAAATATTTGAGAATAAAATAAAAGCCCCACGTAACAAAAATTGTGAGTATAAGCATCACAACCACGCGGCTTTTGTTTAATCGCGCAACCTTTACCTCGGCTTTCCCGCTTCCGCTGGGGTGTCGCAGCCACGCAATTACGCTCATAACTGCTATGGGCGCCGTCATGCCGAGGTAGGTTATCATCTCGCCGTAATATTTAAATTGCCACGAAATCACAGCGTAAAGCAAGCTGAAAACCACCGTCAGCACCTGCCCCCAAACGTTGCCCTTCGCGACAAAAATCAGCGCTGTAACGCCGATTAATGAAGCTATAAGCGACAGCGGATTGCCCGCACTGCCAAGCATAAACGACCCTGTGACAACCGCCAGTGAGCAAAGCCACAGCAGCCATTCAAATTTATTAAGCGTGCGAAAAGGGTTGTGCAAAAGCATAAAAACCTCCAAAAAAATAAGCACCTGAAATGCACATCTTCAAAGACCTACGACGTGCATACAAATGCTCTTGTTCATAGCTGCCCGGTGACAGCTGATATTTAATTTACATTATTATAGCAGGCGGGGCGGAGGTTGTCAAATTTAAATTGAATGTCACGCCTCATCCGTCGCTCCTTCGTCGCGCCACCTTCTCCCAAGGGAGAAGGCTTTAAAGGCTTCCCCTTGAGGGGAAGCTGTCGCCGAAGGCGACTGATGAGGTGAAAGTGTTCACACAAATTTACAATGCGCGTAGGGCACGACGACTCGGCGTGCCGTAAGATTTGCGTATAACTTGCGGCGTGCCGAGGTCGTCACGCCCTACGATGAATAGTGGTTTTTCGATAATTACATCAAATTATATTTCGCTTTAAGCGTCAATATTCTTGCAACACTCTCATCTAAGCGGGCTTCGGTTATTGTTCCGTTTTCTACGGCGGCAACAACGGCGTCGAAGGCGTTTGTGAAATTCTCCGGCAGCAAAAGTATGTCGGCACCGGCTTGAATCGCCATTACAGCGCTTTCTTCAGATGAGAAAAAGTCGGTTATCGCCTCCATCGCAAGCGCGTCTGTGATAACAACGCCGTCGTAGCCAATCTCGCCGCGCAGCTTATCCGTTATCATTTCATTTGAAATCGACGCGGGCAGCCCGTCGCTTGTGACGTTTGGCACTGTGATGTGCGCCGACATAACCATATCCGTGCCCGCCGCTATGCCCGCCTTAAACGGCAGCATTTCGCACGCGAGCATTTCGTCCCATGTTTTTGTCGTTGTGGCACAGCCGTAGTGTGTGTCGGTATCGGTGTCTCCGTGGCCTGGAAAATGCTTTATGCAGCACATAACACCGCTGCTGTGAAAGCCCTCTATCGCGGCGGCAACCATGTCGGCGGCGACAGCGGGGTCAGACGAAAACGCGCGGTCGCCAATTACGGTGTTGTCGGGGTTTGTGTTCACGTCCGCGTCCGGCGCAAAGTCGAGGTTAAGCCCGTATTCGCTTATGTAGCCTCCTATCGAAGCGCCCATCTCTTTGGCGTTTTTGCTGTCTCCCGTCTCTCCGACGGCTGCCGCGCTGTCATATTGCGGCGTGATAAATTCCGCGTGGTTTGCAAGCCGCGCAACGCGCCCGCCCTCCTCGTCAATGCCCGTGAAAAGTGTGATTTGTGACGCCGCTTGCAGGTCTTTTATAAACGCTGTAAGCTGCTTTGGGTCGACAACGTTCTTTTTAAACACCGCCACACCGCCGACGGGATATTGTTCAAGTGTTTTCTTCATAGCATCGGTGAGCTTTGTCGAGCCCTCTGTCTTTGAGTCGTTTATATTCTCCTGCGACAGCGCCAAATCAAGGCTGTCGGGACGAATTATAAAAAGCTGCCCGACTTTTTCGCGCACAGAAATGCCCGCGAGAGTGTCCTCAACAGTTAAAGCGGGTGCTGCCGTCGGCACGGTGTTCGCCGCGCAGCCTGTGAGCAGTGAAGCAACCAAAACAGCCAAAATAGTTTTATCAATTACTTTTTTCATAACAAATCCTCTTTCCATAAATTTCATATCAAACATATGTATGTTATCATAAAAAAGAAAATTTATGCCGAATTTTGCACAAAAGGTATGTTTTTTAACATGAAAAGCTTTAACGGGCACTGTATACCGGCGGTTTAGTGTGGCAGCTAAACCGTAAGTCGGTTGTCATTTCGGAGAGAGTAGTATAATTGGTCGCTTTATCCGATAAGCTCAAGCGTGCTGGCGTGGCTGATATTCACGCCGCTTATAAGCCGCGGCGGCAAAGGCGTTCTAACGTCGCTCGCGGCAGCATTCACGATTTTTGCGTCAGTCGTTTTGAGCGGCTTAGTTTTATTGGCGCTGTCAAAATATATTGCACTCCCGCTTTTCAACGTTTGGAACCTGCTTTCGGAGGCGGTGGTTATTCTCATAGCGATCATTTTGCTTATTGCGGATTATGTGAAAAATCATAAATTGTAAAAAAAATATACGGACGAGCGAAGCTCGCCCCTACGCACTTCGCTGCATTGTAGGGGCGAGCTTCGCTCGTCCGTTTTAATTTACCAATATAATTTCAAAGCCACTTCTTGCGCACCATCAGCACTGTTGCGCCAACAGTTAATGCGGTGGCGATGGCTATCACTATCCAAAATCCAAACGGATTTGCTTCAAATGGCAGTGGGACGTTTGTGCCCCATAAGCCGAAAACTATTGTCGGGATTGTCAAAATAATAGTCACGGCGGCGAGAGCCTTCATGACGATGTTCAGGTTGTTTGATATCACCGACGCAAATGCGTCCATTGTGCCGGACAAAATGTCGCGGTAAATTGTGGACATCTCAATCGCCTGCTTGTTCTCGATGATAACGTCCTCAAGCAGCTCCGCGTCGTCGGGATAATTCTTCACAAAATCCATTCGCATCAGCTTTTCAAGCACAGTTTCGTTGCCCTTTAAGCTTGTCGAAAAGTACACAAGGCTCTTTTCAAGACCTAGCATCTGAATGAGCTCCTTGTTTTTCATCGAGATATGCAGCTCGTTCTCAACGCGGTTTTTAGCCTTGTCGATCTCGCGCAGATAATATAGAAACAGCGTTGCATTGCGGTATAAAAGCTGCAATGTCATGCGGTTTTTCTTTTTTGTCGAAAAGTTTTTCACGGGGCTGTCGCTGAATGCACGCGAGAGCGCGCTCTCTTTTAAACAGACCGTGACGATGTTGCTCTCTGTCAAAATAATGCCGAAAGGTATTGTGGAATACTCAAATCCGCGCCCCTGCTGAACCTCAACAGTCGGCGTGTCGACGAGGATAAGGGTGTGGCCGTCCTCAAAGTCTATGCGGCTGCGCTCCTCTTCGTCAAGCGCTGCGCGAAGCAGACCTGGGTCGATGTCGAGCTGTGCGCCCACAGTCGCAAGCTCCTCCTCCGTCGGCGCGCACATGTTGACCCATGCGCCCGCGACAAGCGTGTCGACCTCGTTTAAAATTCCGTGGTCGCTCAAAAAAAAGTTTACCATATTGTCCCTGCTTTCTGCGCCGCGGCGCGGCAGGGTTTACAAAGTGCAGCGCGCGGCGGTATTTTTATTTTTCGGGCATAATCGCCCATGAGGATCACCCTCCACGCTGCTGTCACCGTCCTTTTTCAAAAAAATACAGCCACACGGAAACCGTGCGGCTTACCTTATATAGTTTATGTCATTTAGGGTGCTGTTGTCAAGGCTGTTTTTTGCTATTTTCCTCGTATTTAACATTTGCGGCGTTTTCAGCGTCTCTTTTTGCAATGCGCAAAGCGTCCGCCGCGTCGCGTTTTTCCTTTGCAATGCGCTCGCGCCGCTTTGTGCCGAGATACCACCCCGAAAAATAAATCCCAAGCAGCACCACGCCAAAAACCACAAGCCCAACGTTGTACATGGGGTTGATAAAAAGCAAAATCGGCGCAATAAGCCCAAGGCCGGAGAGCTTAGTCAGCGATATAAAAAACGTCGCCGCCATCAGCACTGCGCCGATAATTATAAGCTGCCAAAGCGTAAAATAATGAAACACATTAAAAATATCGTCCTGCGTCATAAATAACCTCCGCAAGAATTTTATGTAATTAATTATAACATAAATACACACAAGACGCAAATACATCGCACGTAGAGGTGAATGTTATCCGCCCGCAACCAACCGCGCGGGCGATTCGTGAATCGCCCCTACGATTTGCCGCAAATTTTGGCGAGGTGTAGGGAACGCATTTTATGCGTTCCGGTTTGTTTGCACAAAGCAATAAAAACCCAAATCGCGGCAGCGGCAGTCGGGTATTACCGGCTGCCGCTGCCGCGACATTGCGTTATCTTGCTTTAGTTGCGATATCCTCTTTGATGTTTTCGATAAACTTTTCAATCGGCATTGTGCCGCCGCGCTCTTCCTTGCGGGCACGCACTGCCACAGTGCCGTCCGCCATCTCTTGTGCGCCTACAACGAGCATATACGGTATCTTGTCAATCTGCCCTTCGCGTATCTTGTAGCCCATTTTTTCGCTGCGGTAATCGCTTGTGCAGCGTATGCCCTCGGCTTCAAGCTTTTTCACAAGGCTCTCGGCGTAATCGTGATGTGCCTCGCTTATCGGTATCACGCGCACCTGCTCCGGCGCAAGCCACACAGGCATTGCCCCGGCGTATTTTTCAATCAACAGCGCAAGCGTGCGCTCGTAGCAGCCAAGCGATGTGCGGTGGATAATATACGGCAGCTTCTGCTCTCCGTCGCTATCGGTATAATACATTCCAAACTTTTGCGCAAGCAGCATATCAATTTGTATAGTGATAAGCGTGTCCTCTTTGCCGTAAACATTCTTAATTTGAATGTCGAGCTTAGGCCCGTAAAATGCCGCTTCGTCTACGCCGACTGTGTAATTTACGCCGAGGTGATTGAGAATTTTCTCCATCGTGTTCTGCGCCAAATCCCACTGCTCGGCCGTGCCCTCATATTTATCCTTGCGGTTCGGGTCCCATTTGCTGAAGCGGTAGGTGCAGTCCTCCTCAAGCCCAAGCGTTTCAAGCATGAACTTCGCGAGGTCAAGGCAGCCCTTGAACTCCTCTTCCAATTGGTCGGGGCGCAAAATGAGGTGTCCCTCGCTTATTGTGAACTGGCGCACGCGGATTAAACCGTGCATTTCGCCCGAATCCTCATTGCGGAAAAGCGTGCTCGTCTCGCCGAGACGCATCGGCAAATCGCGGTAGCTGCGCTTGCGGTTTAGAAATACCTGATACTGGAATGGGCACGTCATCGGGCGCAGTGCAAAGCATTCTTTTTCGTAGTCGTTTGGGTCGCCAAGCACAAACATGCCGTCGAGGTAGTGATCCCAATGTCCGCTTATTTTATAAAATTCGCGCTTTGCCATAAGCGGTGTTTTTGTCAAAAGATAGCCGCGCTTTTGCTCCTCGTCCTCGACAAAGCGCTGTAAAAGCTGTATGACGCGCGAGCCTTTAGGTAGCAAAATAGGCAAGCCCTGACCGACAACGTCAACTGTTGTAAAATATTCAAGCTCGCGCCCGATTTTGTTGTGGTCGCGGCTGCGCGCCTCCTCAACAGCGGCAAGATGCGCATCAAGCTCGCTCTGCTTCGGGAACGCCGTGCCGTAAATTCGGCATAGCATAGCCTTTTTCGAGTCTCCGCGCCAATATGCGCCCGTCGCGCTTGTCAGCTTAACAGCCTTGACAGCGCTTGTGTCCATGAGGTGCGGCCCCGCGCAGAGGTCGTAAAAATCGCCCTGCTTGTAGAAAATAAGGTTCTCGCCCTTGCCCGCGTGCTCTTCCAAAAGCTCAAGCTTATACGGCTCGTCCTTTTCGGCTTCGCGCGCTTCGTCGGGCGTCATTTCAACGCGCTCAAGCGCAATTGCTTCCTTGCAGATTTTTTTCATCTCGGCTTCAAGCTTTGTCAAATCTTCCGCCGAAAACGGCTTTTCTACGTCGAAATCATAATAAAACCCGCCGTCAATAGCAGGGCCAATCGCAAGCTTTGCCGACGGATAAAGACGTTTTACAGCTTGCGCAAGCATGTGGCTAGCTGTGTGCCAAAAGGCCTTTTTGCCCGCCTCGTCGTTAAATGTCAAGATGTCGAGTGCGCAGTCCTTTGTGATAGGTGTGCGCAAATCGACAACCTCGCCGTCAATTTGTGCGGCGCAGGCGCTTTTGTAAAGCCCCATGCCGATGCTTTTTGCCACGTCCGCGGCGGATACGCCACTGTCAAATTCCTTGACAACGTCGCCTTTTAGTGTGATTTTCATGTGCAAATCCTCCTATATAAAAATAAAAGCTCACCCCGTATAAACGAATACGGGGTGAGCGAAAAAGCCCACGGTTCCACCCAAATTGCGCGCAAAAAAATCACGCGCCGCTTTAACCGCCTGTAACGGAGCGGCATTCCGACGAGAGTTCACTCTCGTGCTCGGCGGTGGTAAACGCGGTTTTGGCACAAGGCGGCTCTCAGCTTTTGCCGCCCTCTCTTGTGTGCGTTATTGCGCGCCGTTTGTCCGCCTCAACGCTTTATCGGGATAAGATTACCTAAATGTTACACCCGCATTTATTAAATGTCAAGCAGAAAAAATGTACAAATTATAACAATTTCTTGACAATACAGTGACAAAGCCTTAAAATAAGAATAATGATTTAATGTAATATTGGGGCAGATTACGCATTAATTTGCCTTAGCTATAACAAAAACTGAATATCTGCCCCACACTATTATTTTTATTCATAATAAAAAAGATAAAAGAATAGGAGTGAGCCCCTGATGTTACCGTGGATTATTGCAATTATCTTGGTAGCTGCAATCGTGGGCGTCGCGGCGTTTTTTATCGGTGTTTCTTACCGCAAAAAAATCGCTGAAGAGAAGATCGGCTCTGCCGAGCAGGAAGCCACAAGACTTGTAAACGACGCAATGAAAACCGCGCAGCAAAAGCGCAAGGAAGCGCTTATCGAAGCCAAGGATCAGGCTCTTCAAATGAAAACCGAGGCCGACAAGGAAATCAAGGAACGCCGCAACGAGCTTTCAAGACAGGAACGTCGCCTTGACCAAAAAGAAGAAGCCATAGACAAAAAAACAACAGCAATCGAGGACAAAGAAGAGGAAATCCGCAAGCGCGGAGAGCTTGCAGAGGCGCGTCTCGCTGAAATCGAGCAGATGAAAGCCCGCGAAATCGACAAGCTTGAAACTATCGCCGCCCTCTCTCAAGAGGACGCAAAAGCGCTTCTTTTGTCGCAGCTCGACGAGCAGCTAACGCATGAAAAAGCCATGCACATTGCCTCTTATGAGACAGATTTGAAGGATCGCGCCGAGGAGATGGCTCGCGAGCTTCTCACAATGACAATAGCCCGCTGTGCCGCCGACCATTCAAGCGAAGCGACGGTGTCCGTCGTGGCACTGCCGAGCGACGACATGAAGGGCCGCATAATCGGGCGCGAGGGACGCAATATCCGCGCGCTTGAAACAGCTACCGGCGTAGATTTAATCATAGACGACACGCCCGAGGCCATCACGCTTTCAAGCTTTGACCCTGTGCGCCGCGAGGTTGCGCGTTTGACGCTTGAAAAGCTTATCGCCGACGGCCGTATCCACCCCGCCCGCATAGAGGAAACAGTCGACAAATGCCGCCGCGACCTTGAATTGACAATGAAACGCGAGGGCGAACGCGCCGTCATGGACGTTGGCATACACGGCCTGCACCCAGACATTGTAAAGCTGCTCGGACGCTTAAAGTTTCGCACAAGCTATGGCCAAAACGTGCTCAACCACTCGCTTGAAGTCGCTTATTTGAGCGGACTTATGGCGGGCGAGCTTGGCTTAAACGTCACACAGGCACGCCGCGCAGGTATGCTGCACGATATCGGCAAGGCGCTCGACCATGAAATTGAGGGCAGCCACGTGCAAATCGGCGTTGATATCGCCAAGAAATATAAAGAAAACCCCGCCATCGTGCACGCTATCGAAGCGCATCACGGCGACGTTGAGCCGCGCACAGCGCTTGCGTTCATCGTCATGGCAGCCGACGCAATCTCCGCCGCACGCCCAGGCGCGCGCCGCGAAAACGTCGAAAACTACATCAAGCGCCTGGAAAGCCTTGAGGAAATCGCAAACAATTTTGAGGGCGTCGAGCGCAGCTATGCCATTCAAGCGGGTCGCGAAATTCGCATAATGGTCAAGCCCGAAGCCGTCACAGACGACCAGCTTGTGATAGTGGCTCACGATATTTCCAAAAAAATCGAAGAAGAGCTAGACTATCCGGGTCAAATCAAAGTAAACGTAATCCGCGAAAGCCGCGCAATAGAATACGCAAAATAATCAAAAGCTGCCGCAAATCCGCGGCAGCTTTTTTGTTTACACAAATTTATTACTTTGTGCGCTACCTGTTACTTTCTTTCGACATCGTAGGGAACGCATTGTATGCGTTCCGTTAGCTTTGCGCAAACCGTCGGCTTCGGAGCGACGAGGGTGTCGCTCCCTACTTTGTCGATTTTGCACAAGCTGCAAGCTTTCTCAGCTTAACGGCGCTTCGCTCGTCCGTTGGGTTTGCACAATTTTACAATGTGAATTGTAGGGGACGGCGTCCTCGACGTCCCGCTTAGGTTTACACATCGTCATGGATACGTGTCGATGTGGGCATCGACCCCTACAAATGCGCCACACCGCAAATTTGCGCGAAATTGTGGGCGGATATGGAATCCGCCCCTACAATCGCCGCAAATTCACGGCGGAATGTAGGGGCGAGCTTTGCTCGTCCGCCTCGGTTGCACGTCCGCAAGGTTCACGCAAATTTCCAACGTGCCTTGTAGGGGACGGCGTCCTCGACGTCCCGCTCTTGCAGAGGGCAACGTGTCCGCCATGACGGGGTTTTCACGGCAATACAGCAACCCTTGTAGGGGCGCGCATTGCGCGTCCGTTAGCTTTGCGCAAACCGTCGGCTTCGGAACGCATGCAATGCGTTCCCTACAATTTTACAATGTACGCAGGGCGGGGGCTTGAGCTATCTCTCGACACCCTTTTTATACCAATATCGACTAATTTTTACTGTTTTATAATAACACAAATTGTGCAAACAGCTGTATAATAATTATAACAAAAAAGCTGTAAGGAGTAATTATTATGAGTTTTGAAGAAATCAAAGCAAAATTTGACGACTGCGCGGACAAAATCAAAAACGACCATCAGCTTGCTGAAAAATTTAAGGCTGACCCCGTAAAAACAATCGAGGACACCCTCGGCGTAGACTTGCCCGACGAGCAGGTGAAGGCAGCCGCTGAATTTGTGAAAGCCAAAATCGCGGGCATCGACACCTCAGCCATAGTTGACGACGCAAAAAAGACGTTCGACGGCATCGTAGCCGACGCAAAAGCCGGCACGCTCGACGATAAAATCGAGGGCAAGGTTTCCGAGGTCGTAAAAGATGTAGAAAACAGCGACATTGGCAAAAAAGTCATCAACGAGGCCGAAAGCCTTTTTGATAAAGTAAAAGACGTTTTCAAAAAGTAGTTTCCTCCCCAGCTCACACAAAAAGACGCTGACCATAAAAAGTCAGCGTCTTTTTGTTTCGATAAACAACAAATATTTATTGTTTATCAATAAAAAATACTTGACAAACAATAACTGAGTGTGTTATATTCTCAATATACTAATTTCTGCACGGAGGGGTTTAATATGCAATGGAGCAATAATAACAGTTTGAAATTAAGCAAAATAAGTCTTTGGGTGTTTGGTGTTTGTCTTGGCATTGCGTGTGCGGCTGCGCCGTGGTATGGGTTGCTGTGCAAGTACATTTTCGGGCGCACTGTCCCGACTTTGCGGTACACGCTTATCGTTTTGTTTTTCGCCATTCCCGCCTATATTGCGGTACATTTTTTGTATAAATTGCTGACTAACATCGAAAAAGAGCAGGTGTTCACGGACGAAAATATCCGCTGTCTGCGCATTATAAGCTGGTGCTGCTTCGCAGGCGCGGCGGTGTTTTTTGCGGGCGCATTCAAGGCTGTAAGCTGCATACTTTTGTGCGCCTTGGCGGCGTTTATAGGTATAATACTTCGCGTTATCAAAAATGTTTTCGAGCGGGCAGTAGCGCTGCAAAACGAAAACGACCTTACGATATAGGAGGGGTAATATGCCAATTAGAGTAAACATAGACATGATGCTCGCGAAGCGCAAAATGAGCGCTGGCGAGCTGTCGCAGCGCGTCGGCATCACGCCCGCAAATTTGTCGGTGCTGAAAAACAACAAGGCAAAAGCGATACGTTTTTCAACACTCGAAGCCCTCTGCCGCGTGCTCGACTGCCAACCTGCCGACATTTTAGAATATACAAAAGAGTGAAGCTCGCTACTATATACGGAGAGTAATACATGGAAACTACAAAATCAAACAACAACGCTGATAAATTATTTGCGTTTATATTTTACATCATAGGCTACGCATACGTAAAAATACAGCTTGACTGGCGTTGGGCATACGATGCCGCGTGGAAGGGCGGGTGGTGGATGACATTTTTTGTGTTCATCTACTCCGCGTGCGTGCTGTGCTATATCCGCGCAAAGGGCGCAAAAATGCCGCGCGCAGGGCTGTTTTGGCTTGCTGTTTTGCTGTGCATAGGCGTGTCATATGCAGCCTTTACAAACGAGCTTCTAGAGGGCGTTCAAGGGCTTGCGCTTCACATTACCGCTGCCTATTTTACCTTGCTCGCCTGCGGCGGCACGCTTTTGCCGCACACGTCAGATTTCCTCGCGTTCGACCTTTTAAACGCACTGATAATCGTACCTTTTGCAAATATTTTCGCACGTATACGCAGCGTTTTCACCCTGCGCCCAAGCGCCGACAAAAGAAATGTTCTTGGCGCAATTTTAGGCGTTTTTTTGCTATTTTTAGATTTAGTGTTCATAATTCCAATGCTGTCGCAGGCTGACAGCGGCTTTGACGAGCTTATGAGCTCCGTTTTCGACTTCAGCACTTTGACGGTTACGGAAACAATGTTCAATGTTCTGTTAAGCCTGCCAGTCGGCGCGTATCTTTTCGGGCTTGCGTTTGGCGGCCTTAACAAGCGCCGAGTCTCCGCTTTCAGCCCGAAAATGCTCGAAAACACAGCAAAAAGCCGGCATATCGTCCCGCAAAACACGGTTTACATCGTGCTTGGCGGCTTGGCGGCGCTGTATGTGCTTTTTATAGCTGTGCAGTCGAAAAGCCTTTTCAGCGCGTTTTCGGGCAGACTTTACGGCACGCAAATTTACAGCGAGTACGCTCGCGAGGGCTTTTTCAGCCTGTGCCGAGTGGCTGTAGTGAACGCCGCAATGCTGTTTGCGGCTGACCTTTTCGCAAAAGCTCCGCGCAGCGAAAGCAAAGTTCTGCGCGTTTTCAACATCGCGATAAGCGCGCTGACACTGCTTTTACTCGCGAGCGCATTTGCAAAAATGATTATGTACGTCGGCGCATACGGCTTTACGCAGCGGCGCATTTTGACGCTGTGGTTTATGGCCGTGCTCGCGGTGCTTTTCGTCGGAATTATAATTTGGCAGTTTGTGAATTTCAGCCCGATACGCGTCGCCGCGTGTACAGGCGCAGCGCTTTTCTGCGTGCTGACAATGTGCAACATCGACGCGCTTGTGAATAATTATAACTCATCGCTGCCACAAAACGACGCAGCTTATACGGAGGTTTACGATGCAGAAGCCGCGTATTGACAAGCCGTTAAGCATAGCTGCGCTTTTTGGCGGAGCTGTCACCGCCGCGCTTTACCTCGGCTATTTTATAAAGCTTATGCTTCTGCCCGAGGGTGCGCTCGCGGTTTCTATAACGGTTGCGGTGCTTGTGCTTGCTGTCGTTCCGCTTGCTTTTCACGGCTTTTTCATGCGGCATTTGGGGCGCGCGTATAAGGTCTTAAAGGTAATTTACGCCGCGCTCACATGCTTTTACGCCGCCAGCTTTGCTGTGATGTGCGTGTATATTTTTACATTTCCCACAGCGTTGCCTACACAAGCAATGGGCGGGGACACGGTTGCGGTGGTTTTCGGCTGCAAAGCCTACGACTATGGCCCAGGCAAGACGCTCCGAGCGCGTCTTGACACGGCAGTGACTGTTCTTGACGCGTCGCCGTCCGCTTTGTGCGTTGTAAGCGGAGGTCAAGGCTATGACGAGCCTGTCACCGAAGCGTCAGCCATGCAGACATATCTTCTTGAAAAGGGGATAACTGCGGCCAGAATAATCTCCGAGGATAAATCTCGTAACACGCGCCAAAACCTTGACAACACGCTCAGATTACTTGACGAAAAAGGCGTTGAGTACAGCCGTGTGGCGTGCATTTCAAGCCGTTTTCATTTGGCGCGCATATCTCTTATGTGCCAAAACCTCGGCATAGAAGCCGTATATTATCCCGCCGCCGACGACAACTCCGCGCTCATTCCGATGCTAGTGCGAGAATATATGAGCTTTGCGCATTATTTTATATTTGGGTATTAAAAACATATAAATTTGCGCCAACAGATGCGGGACGTCGAGGACGCCGTCACCTACCATGAACCTTGCAAATGTGTGACAAAAGCGATGCTGTTCAAACCATTATGACCCCATTGGTATATGCTGTGCCGCATTGTTTGGGGTGCTTTAGGCACAGGGCGGCTAAGTCCTCGGCGGCGGCGTGGGCTTCGGCGACGGCTTTGGCCTCTTTGCTTGTCTGTGCAAGCTGCGCTAAGGACGCGGAAATTGGAAGCGTGGCGCTGTCCTTTGCGAGCGAAAGCACTTCGCGGCCTTTTTGCGTTGCGCCGAGCACGTGAATATACGGCGGCAGCTTCGGCAAATCGGGCGTGAAGCCGAGCACACAGTCGAGCACTAAACGACGCATACGCGAGTGCGCGTAGCGCTTTGATTTGAGCGCACTATACATTTCTTCAAGCGTCGTCGCGGTTTTTGCTGCGGCGGCAAGGCGGTTTTCAAGCCCCTCGTTCACGCCGCGTATTTTGGCAAAATCGTCCGCATTCATGGCTCGCAAACGCGATAAAATTGCTGTCTCAAGCCGATTTTCGTCTAAAACCAAACCGTTTTTTTCGGCTTCGATATATATATCAAGGCATTTTGCGGGCACGTAATCGGCGAGCATAGCAGCTCCGTTTTGTGCAAAAATCGCTCGCAGAGCCGACGCGCTCGCAAAGCCGCTCTCGTCGCTTAAAGTTAATTTTGCATCGTGCTCTGCTCCATTTCGCGGCAGAGCGAGCGGCGCGGGTGCGTTTTTTATATCAAGACGGCGCAACGCCTTGCAGTATTCGGCGGCTAAAATATTATTCGGCTTTTGCAAAATCTCCGCGCTGCCCGCCAAAAGGCTCTCTGAGGCGGCGGCGCGCGCAGCGGCAAACGGTTTGCCGAAGCTAAGCTCACGCTGCAAGCGGTCTGCCAAAGCGTCTGAAAGCAGCACATCGACGACGCGTTCGATGTCACTTAGCTTATCCTCCGCGCCGAACGCAAGCGTGTCGCATGTGCCAAGCGACGCGAGAATTTTCACGCCTGCCGCCGCAAAGCCCTCGGCGCTCATGTCGGCATACGGCGCGGGCAGGCATAAAACAAGGTCAGCTCCGCCGAACAGCGCCGCACGTGTGCGGATTTCGATGGGCATAAGCGCCTGCGTCCCGCGCTGAACGATGCTCGGCGAGCAAACGCACACCACCGCATCATAGCCCATTTCCCGCAAAGCGGCTATCTGCCACGCGTGACCTGCGTGAAAAGGATTGTATTCAGCAATAATTCCCGCAATTTTCATGTTTTGAGCAACCTTTCTTGACTGTTTACCTTGAAAAACTGTTTCTATCATTATATAATGTATAAGAGAAATAGTAAATAAGCCGCGTGGCTTAAGTTTTGGAGGAGAAGTAATGAAGGTACTAGTTATCAACTGCGGTTCAAGCTCGCTCAAATATCAGCTTATTGATATGAACGGCGAAAAGGTGCTGTGCAAAGGTCTTTGCGAGCGCATCGGCATCGACGGCAGCAAAATCACACATCAGGTGGAAGACAAAAAATGGGTGACTGATAAGGATTTCCAGACGCACACAGAGGCGTTTGCAGCTGTTGTCGAGGCAATGACAACAGGCGAGGGCGCGGTCGTCGCAGATAAGAGCGAAATCGACGCAATTGGCCACCGCGTAGTTCAGGGCGCTGAATTTTTCACAAAATCAGAGGTTGTCACTGACGATATTATCGACAAAATCGAAGAAATTGCACCGCTTGCGCCTGTTCACAACATGGCTCATGTGCAGGGCTTGCGCAGTGCTAAAAAGGTTTTCGGCGCAAATGTGCCCAACGTCGTCGTTTTTGACACCACATTCCATCAGACAATGCCAAAAAAGGCGTATATCTACGGCATTCCGTATGAATTTTATGAAAAATATTCAATCCGCCGCTACGGTGCACACGGCACAAGCCACCGCTATGTAAGTATGATTGCCCGCAAATATCTCGGCAATCCCGAGCACAGCAAAATTGTCACCTGCCACCTCGGCAACGGCAGCAGCATCACGGCTGTCAAGGACGGCAAATGCATCGACACAAGCATGGGATTGACACCGCTTGCCGGCGTGCTCATGGGCACTCGCTGTGGCGACATCGACCCGTCTGTCGTTACATATATGGAGCAGAAAACAGGCATGCACGGTCAGGAAATGGCCGATTATCTCAACAAACAGAGCGGCTTGCTCGGCGTTTCTGGCGTTTCAAGCGACAAACGCGACGTCGAATTTGCCGCTGCAAACGGCAACGAGCGCGCACAGCTTGCGAGCGATATTCTCAACTATCAAATCAAAAAATACATCGGCTCATACGCCGCCGCAATGGGCGGGCTTGACTGCGTGGTGTTCACAGGCGGCATCGGCGAAAACGACAAAAAGGTGCGCCGTGAGGTCTGCAAAAACATGGAGTATCTCGGCCTCACAATCGACGAGGACAAAAACAACGAGCGCGGCGCGGAAATCATCGATATTTCCGCCGAAGGCAGCCGCGTAAAAACGCTTGTCATCTGCACAAACGAAGAACTGATGATAGCCCGCGACACAAAGACGCTTGTTGAAGCGAAATATAGTTAAACAATCATAATATAAATTTGCGCGGGCTTTCGGGCGGATATTGAATCCGCCCCTACAGTTCTCCGTAATATGTGACCCCAAATGTAGGGAGCGACGCCCTCGTCGCTCCGTTTTCCGACGGTTTGCGCATAGCCCACGGCGTGCCGAGGTCGTCACGCCCTACGCACGTTGCCGTGGCATTTCGCAAACCAGATGTGGACGCAGTGTTTATCATTTACGATAAAAAAACAGGCTTGTTTTTGAAACAAGCCTGTTTTTATATTTATGTAATTTTATCTGCTAAAATGCTTACTTTTTATATCCGCATTTCGGGCAAACGCCGTTTTCATCTAGGGCTATGCCGCAAAGCGGGCAGCGGTCGATTTTGTTGTTTGTCTCAAAGTCAGCCGAAGCAGCATTTACGCCGCTTGTGAAGGTAAGCTTTGCAATGTTCAGCTTGTCCTTAAGCAGGTCGTAGACGATTTTCAACATGCCCTCAACGGTCATGGTTTCCTTTGTCACGACAAGGCGGCAGTCGGGATACGCTGTTGCAAGCTCTGTTTTGAAGGCGGGACCCTTCATCTGATTGCTCGGCGCGCCGTCCTTTATGCCCTGCTTCTCGTAAACATCAAGAATTGCGGGCAGAAGCGGGTCGTCTTGGCGAAGAATAAGCGCGTGGTCAAAATTCTTCAAAACGTCCCAGACTGTCTTTTGAATTTCGTTGCACGGAAATACCATGTTGACGCCTTCGTTGATAGTGTCCTCAACCTCGATTGTCAGCACGCCGGTGTGTCCGTGCAGATACTGCGCCTCGCCCTTAAACCCATAAAATCTGTGTGCGTATTGTAAATCAAGTTTTGCAATGCTTCTCATAATAAATCTCCTTTTTATTTTTATATTAAATATACGGTTTCTTGCCCCGTATGCGTACCAAAGGAATATTGGTTTTCTGTTGCTATTAATATAATATATCAATAAGAAAGAAATGTCAATAGAAAAATGAGAAATATTTTTAATTAAATATTAAGTCTGTAAATTACTGTCTTTATCGTCATCAGCGACATAGCAAATGACATCAGATACACTGCAATCTAAAATGAAGCACAGCGTGTCCAGTGTGCGCAGGGTGATGGTTTCGCCATGCTTCATGCGATGCAAAATATTTGCGGAAAAGCCATGCTTAAAAATTAGTTGATACTCCGTGATGCCGTTTTTTAAAAGCGTATTGTAAAAAGGGGCGTAAGAAATCATATAAAAATCACCTCACACCTACTTTACTGGACTATACCCCGAAATACGGACAGTGAAAAAAAGCACCTCCTGTTGTAGAATAGAAACTACAACAGGAGGTGTTTGTCATGTCCAGACAATATGTAA
>RZZW01000053.1 GCA_009929695.1 Clostridia bacterium | reverse complement strand
GACCCTTTCAGAATTGGTGTTGTGGTGACTCAATTCTACCACAGGTTCATCGCTATGGATATTCTTTTTACTATTGCAACTTCATTTTACAATTCGCCATAAAGAAAACACAAATAAAGGAGAATAATTATTATGGACGCTATCAAAAACAGGTATGATTTCGTTATGCTTTTCGACGTTGAAAACGGAAATCCCAACGGCGACCCCGACGCTGGCAACTCCCCGCGCATTGACCCCGAAACTAACCACGGCATTGTGAGCGACGTATGCTTAAAGCGCAAAATTCGCAATTATGTCGAGCTTGTAAAAGCGGGAGAAGCCGGTTACAACATACTTATTAAGCCTGACAAAAGCCTTAACTCAAAATTTACGGCAGCGTATGAAGCTCAAGGGCTTGCGACAAAGCAAAAGGTAAAAAACGCGAGCGACGTCGAGAGTGCCGGCAAATATATGTGTCAAAACTATTTTGACGTGAGAACCTTTGGCGCCGTTATGAGCACCGGCGACGACCCATGTGGAATTGTGCGCGGTCCAGTTCAAATAGGCTTTGCGCGCAGTGTTGACCCTGTGTATATTCAAGAAATCACAATCACTCGTCAGGCAAAAACCACAGAGGACAGACAGGAATCAGGCGGCAGCGAGATGGGGCGCAAGAGCATTATCCCCTACGCTCTCTACCGCGCCGAGGGCTTTGTTTCCGTCGCTCTTGCCGAAAAAATCACAGGCTTTTCTGAGGACGACGCCGAGCTTTTGTGGCAGGCAATAATGAATATGTTTGAAACAGACCGCAGCGCCGCACGCGGAATAATGAGCCTGCGCAAGCTTTGGGTATTCAAGCACGACAGTGCGCTAGGCAA
The DNA here is from genome assembly GCA_009929695.1 of Clostridia bacterium. Lineage (GTDB taxonomy): Bacteria > Bacillota > Clostridia > Oscillospirales > Ruminococcaceae > Ruthenibacterium. The sequence continues at coordinate 4,528 of RZZW01000053.1, read as the reverse complement.
CAGCCCCGCGTATGTTTTGTTCGACAAAATTGCAGTTGAACGCAAAAGCAACGATGCACCTGCAAGAAAATTCTCCGATTACAGCGTAACTGTAGACACATCTATGCCAAGCGGCGTTACGCTTATGGAGAAAATATAACAGACTTCCCTATTCAGCTTCGCGCCATACAGCATTTTGCCTACTGCCCGCACAGGTGGGGCATGCTCTACCTCGACTGCAGCTGGCAAGAAAACGCGGGCACTATAAAAGCCGACATCATTCACAGCCGCGTACACAGCGGCAAGCCTCTTGCCACAGGTGACGGCAAATGGTCGCTAAGCTCAGTGAATATATACAACGACGAACCCTCGCTGAATATTTACGGTGTCGCCGACTGCCTTGAATTTACGCGCAGCAACAGCGGAATTTACGTTGAAAAATACGGCTGCAAATGCGAAATAACGGTAGTTGAATATAAGCCTACAATGCCAAAGTCGCAACAATACTCCATGCCCGACGCGCTTCAGGTCTTTGCGCAAAAGCTGTGTGTAGATTACGTTTTCGGCGGTAACTGCAAATGTGTTCTTTATTATGCAGACGTCAAAAAGCGCATTGTACTGCCGTTTGACGAGGAGTTTGACAACTATTATCACGCGATAACAAAAATTCTTGCCGATATACGGCGGCACTGTGAAAGCAACGAGATACCTCCAATAGAAAAAGCACAAAATTGCAGCGGCTGCTCTATGGCTGACGTGTGTCTGCCTAAGCATAAAGCGCTCGCGAGCGTTAAACGACAGGTGTTTGAAGAAACAGAGGTAACACTATGAAAAAGCTTCTAAATTCCTTATACATCACAGACGAAACAGCATATCTTTCACTCGACGGCGAGAACATTGTATGCCGCATTGACAGCAGCGATAAATTTCGCATACCGATAGTAAACGTCGAAAGCATCTTCTGTTTCAGCTATCTTGGCTGCTCACCCGTGCTCATGGGCAAATGCGTCGAAAACAAAATACCTATAAATTTCATATCTCCAAGCGGAAAATTTCTCGCCAAAGTCACAGGCGAAACAAAAGGCAACGTGCATTTGCGCATCAAGCAAATGGAGGTGTTTTCAAAACAAGCTCTCCTTCTTGCCGCAAATACAGTCGCCTGCAAAATTTCAAACGCCGCTTCACTCATTAAGCGCAGTGTGCACGACAACTCTCAGCTCCGTGAGGACAGTGAAATCGAAAATGCGCTTTCTGCCCTCTCAACGTTTGCCAAAGACGTATACAGCGCAAAGGATATAGCGTCAATAATGGGCATCGAGGGCAGCGCCGCAAGCGCATATTTCCGCGTGTTTAACAAGCTTATCTCAAGCACGGCTGACGGCTTCACCTTTACAACTCGCACTAAACGTCCCCCGCTCGATAAGGTCAACGCCATGCTGTCGTTTTTGTACACAATAGCCACAAGCGATTTCGCCGCCGCCCTCGAAGCCGTCGGGCTTGACAGCTACATAGGCTTTTTTCATTCTCTGCGCAGCGGACGTGCATCTCTGGCGTGTGATCTTGTTGAAGAATACCGCCATGTGATAGAGCGCCTTGTACTCACCATGATAAATTTAAAAATGGTGTCCGAAAATGATTTTGATACTCAAGTGAGCGGGGCTGTTCTGTTAAATGACGAAGGGCGCAAAAAGGTTCTCACTCAATGGCAGCAGAAAAAACGCACCGAAATCGTGCATCCGTATCTTGGTCAAAAGGTTCAGTACGGCCTTATTCCATATGTGCAAAGCTGCCTGCTCGCAAAATATATTCGCGGCGAAATAGACGAATATCCATGCTTTGTCAACAAGCAGAGGTGATTGCCATGATGGTTATTATCAGTTATGATGTCAGCACTCAAACCGCCGATGGGCGCAGACGTTTGCGAAAGGTCGCAAAAGTGTGCCAAAATTACGGCCAACGCGTGCAAAATTCTATCTTTGAAGCCAATCTTGATTATGGAACATTTTTAAAAGTCAAAGAGCAGCTCACTCAAATTGTTGACGAGGAAAAAGATAGCCTGCGTTTTTATTATCTCGGCAATAATTGGCACGGCAAAATCGAACACATCGGCGCGAAACCTTCATATGACCCCGAGGGCGTAATTATACTTTAACTTTAGTCAAACGCGGGCGAACCTCACTCAATCAGTTTCCCAAGCAAGGTTCGCCCAAAAATAAAGCAAAAAAGCGCATTAAAAAGCAAATAAAAGGTCAAACTAGTAATACCAAAAATAATAAAAGTCCACCTCTAGCGTCCCACCCCCGCCCCCTCCCCAAATCTAGCGGCCGCACCTCGCAAGAGGTGCGTGAGTTGAAACCGCGCGCAACCGCTATGATAGCGCAATTTATAGGCCGCACCTCGCAAGAGGTGCGTGAGTTGAAACTAATCCGTCATCGGAAGTCAAGTCGATGTTTAGGCCGCACCTCGCAAGAGGTGCGTGAGTTGAAACGTGCCAGTCCTACGACGATTTGCACCGCTCCGTGCCGCACCTCGCAAGAGGTGCGTGAGTTGAAACAACACAATTATTGATGCAGGATCGGAAGCGTTCGCCGCACCTCGCAAGAGGTGCGTGAGTTGAAACGCAACCGCTACAAGGCGGGGAAAGCTCCGTGAATGCCGCACCTCGCAAGAGGTGCGTGAGTTGAAACTGAACAATACGCGGCGGGTGTCCCAAAGAAGCAGCCGCACCTCGCAAGAGGTGCGTGAGTTGAAACCTGTGCTGTCAATTATCATATCAAGCAACCATAAGCCGCACCTCGCAAGAGGTGCGTGAGTTGAAACGAAGCTGTGTGTTAAATGCGGTTGTATCTATCGGCCGCACCTCGCAAGAGGTGCGTGAGTTGAAACTTCGATTGCATGGAGAAAGAGCGGGAGGCGGCGCGCCGCACCTCGCAAGAGGTGCGTGAGTTGAAACAATTATCTCTAGCGGAACATCTTTGCCTTGGCAAGCCGCACCTCGCAAGAGGTGCGTGAGTTGAAACGAGCAAAAGATAGAATTGAAAATAGCAAATGAAAGCCGCACCTCGCAAGAGGTGCGTGAGTTGAAACTAGGAAAAGCGGAAAGGGGATACAAGTGCAGCGTGCCGCACCTCGCAAGAGGTGCGTGAGTTGAAACAATTATCTCTAGCGGAACATCTTTGCCTTGGCAGCCGCACCTCGCAAGAGGTGCGTGAGTTGAAACCCCCCCGCTGGTGAAACAACGCCGTTCTTCGCGGCCGCACCTCGCAAGAGGTGCGTGAGTTGAAACGGCAAGCGTTTATTGCAGCTCTGCGTACACGCCGCCGCACCTCGCAAGAGGTGCGTGAGTTGAAACTACAGCGTTCACGATCCGCATTTCCGAAGGAATGCCGCACCTCGCAAGAGGTGCGTGAGTTGAAACCATACCGACACTATTAAATTTTAAAATGTTTAACGCCGCACCTCGCAAGAGGTGCGTGAGTTGAAACGCATATACCAGCTTCGACACGCCGACGCGGGTTTGCCGCACCTCGCAAGAGGTGCGTGAGTTGAAACTTCAACCATTGGACACCGGAGCAAGGAGGACACCGGCCGCACCTCGCAAGAGGTGCGTGAGTTGAAACCTTCCGCCTCCAGCGTGAAATGAACGTCATATTGGCCGCACCTCGCAAGAGGTGCGTGAGTTGAAACCTTCACGTCGCGGACAACGTAACCTTCGCCGTCGGCCGCACCTCGCAAGAGGTGCGTGAGTTGAAACTTCCAAGCTGCTGCGCGTACCCCGTGAATTCGTTGCCGCACCTCGCAAGAGGTGCGTGAGTTGAAACTTTCCTGCAAGTAATTCATAATCATTTCCGCCGGCCGCACCTCGCAAGAGGTGCGTGAGTTGAAACTAATAGCCCGTGCTTCACCCTAATTCGCAACCCGCCGCACCTCGCAAGAGGTGCGTGAGTTGAAACTTATCGTAACGAGAAGAAAGGCGACGGCCTGCAGCCGCACCTCGCAAGAGGTGCGTGAGTTGAAACTGATTTCGACCACGTTTCTTGTAAGCTCAACCCGCCGCACCTCGCAAGAGGTGCGTGAGTTGAAACCGTTAAAGAAAGTCGGAGAGATCGCCGGAAAAGGCCGCACCTCGCAAGAGGTGCGTGAGTTGAAACGTATAATGTCCGGCAACGTGTCAATGATGATCGGGCCGCACCTCGCAAGAGGTGCGTGAGTTGAAACTCCCTGCGCCGCCGCGCGCCCGTATTCGTACATGCCGCACCTCGCAAGAGGTGCGTGAGTTGAAACGAAGAAGATCGGATTGCCGCCCGTTTCCGCGTCGGCCGCACCTCGCAAGAGGTGCGTGAGTTGAAACGTGGACGCGCTGACCGAGTACACGGACGACGTAAGCCGCACCTCGCAAGAGGTGCGTGAGTTGAAACCGACACGCCGACGCGGGTTTTCACGCTGAACCGCGCCGCACCTCGCAAGAGGTGCGTGAGTTGAAACCTGTTCGAGTTCAGCGGCGACGCGAACCGCACGCGCCGCACCTCGCAAGAGGTGCGTGAGTTGA
>RZZW01000038.1 GCA_009929695.1 Clostridia bacterium | reverse complement strand
CCTTTGCTGTTTAGTCTCGCAACTTAACTGTACAACAGGTTCTTCCTATTCGCTATTCTTTTTTTGCTTATCTGTAACACATCTATGGTAAACCTACACGTCGTGCCCTACGGTGCACTCACCCCCACTTGTAAAATACCAATTTTTGTAGTATAATATGTCACATTGTAATACGCAAACGGTGCTGTCTGCAAGCAATGCGGACGGCGCCGTTTGTTTGATATTTGAAAAGAGGAACATATGCAGTGCGAAAAATATTCATATGATTTTAGCGTGACGGATAACGAGTGCGACGTAAACAGAAGCATGACAATAGGCTCTATTTTGCGCCGCGTTCAGCAGGCAGGCACAGACCAGTGCACGGAGCTAGGCATAACAGACGAGGTCTACGCCCGCAATCACTGCGCCTTTTTACTGGCAAAGCAGACGCTTGAATGCTACGCCCCAATACCTCACGGCGCAAAAATAACAGTCACAACGCGCCCCGGCACGCCAGAACGCGCGGTGTTTTTTCGCTACACAACTCTTGAGGACGCAAGCGGAACAGTCCTCGCCGCCGTCGACAGCCGCTGGGTGCTTGTCGACACCGAAACAAAGCGCATCATGCGACGCTTTCCCGATGAGATAACAAAAAGCTTTGTCGTACCCGCATATAAAAAGCTCGATGTCGAAATTGAAAAATCTGACGTTCAGCCCATATCACAGCAGCAGGCAACCTACACTCGCTGCGACTCAAACCGCCACATAAACAACACCGTCTACGCCGATATAGTCTGCGACAATATTGAAACGGATAAAATATGTGCAAAACCCATCACGCGCTTTGCCATAAACTACCACCGCGAAGTTCCGCTCGGCGAAATTTTCACTGTTTCGGCAGGCGAGACAACTCGAGGCACGCTATATTTCACCGGCTCGACAGGCGATATCAACCATTTTGAGGCAGAAGTCACGCTTTAGCCGCCTTTCACAAAGCTTTCAAAAATTTGTAACAAAATAATTACAAAAACTTCGATTTACCTGTTGACAAATAGTTTCAAAAGAGTTACAATAAGGTTGCAAGAAAGTTACAAAGTAACTGAAGTGCACTTTTTCATTGGATACAGGTCCTTCCTCCGCTGCTTTAGAGCAGTTATAAGGGTACTGTATCAAACTTTCCTCAAACTCCATAAAATACAAAAGCTCCGTGTTGTGCGACGCGGAGCTTTTGTATTTGTGCTATATGCCGATAAAACCCCGCTTTTACCGACAAAAAATCTGCACTCCCGCCCTTCTTTTTTTGCAAATACCTTTGCCTTTTACAGCGTAAATGTGGTAGAATAATAAGAAATATATATGTCTATTTTGAGAAAGGAAGAAATTCATGGCAACTTATTTTACTGAACCATCACGCACCTTTGGCGAATATCTGTTAGTTCCCGGATATTCCTCAGCCGAGTGTGTTCCGTCGGCTGTCAGCCTTAAAACTCCTCTTGTCAAATATAAAAAAGGTCAGGAGGACTGCCCGATATCCATGAATATCCCTATGGTTTCCGCCATAATGCAGTCTGTTTCAAATGACACTATGGCTATCGCTCTCGCAAAAGAGGGCGGCGTGTCCTTCGTTTTCGGCTCGCAGTCCATCGAGAGCGAAGCCGCGATGATTGCACGCGTAAAAAGCTACAAAAAAGGCTTTATTGTCAGCGATTCAAACGTCCGTCCGGACGCAACGCTCGGCGATATTCTTGAATTAAAAGAAAAAACAGGCCACTCAACAGTTGCCGTCACAGACGACGGCACAGGCACAGGCAAGCTGCTCGGCATAGTCGGCAGCCGCGACTACCGCCTCTCCCGCATGAGCAACGACGAGCTCGTCAGCATGTTCATGACGCCGTTCGAGCGCCTTGTCACAGCTCCTGCGGACACAACTCTAAAAGAGGCAAACGACATTATTTGGGACAATAAGCTCAACGCCCTGCCGCTTATCGACGAAAACCAGCACCTCAAATTTATGGTTTTCCGCAAGGACTACGACAGCCATAAGGAAAACGTCAACGAGCTTCTCGACGCAAATAAAAGCTACATCGTCGGCGCAGGCATAAACACGCGCGACTATGAGCAGCGCATCCCCGCGCTAATTGCAGCCGGCGCAGACGTGCTTTGCATCGACTCGTCAGAGGGTTACACAGAATGGCAGAGCCGCACAATCAAATGGGTGCGCGAGACATACGGCGACAAGGTGAAAATCGGCGCAGGCAACGTTGTTGACCGCGAGGGCTTCCGCTTTTTGGCGCAGGCAGGCGCAGACTTTGTCAAAATTGGCATCGGCGGCGGCTCCATCTGCATAACGCGCGAAACAAAGGGCATCGGACGCGGACAGGCCACAGCCACTATCGACGTGGCAGCAGCGCGCGACGAGTATTTTAAAGAGACAGGCGTATACGTGCCAATATGCTCCGACGGCGGCATCGTGCACGACTATCACATGACGCTCGCGCTCGCAATGGGCGCAGATTTCGTTATGCTCGGCCGCTACTTCTCGCGCTTTGATGAAAGCCCCACAAACAAGCTTCGCATAAACGGCACCTACGTCAAGGAATATTGGGGCGAAGGCTCAAATCGCGCACGCAACTGGCAGCGCTACGACATGGGCGGCGCAAATAAACTCAGCTTTGAAGAGGGCGTGGATAGCTACGTTCCGTATGCAGGCGCGCTCAAAGACGGCGTGTCAGTCACACTTTCAAAGGTGCGCAGCACAATGTGCAACTGCGGCGCGCTCACAATCGAAGAGCTTCAGCAGAAAGCCCGCCTGACAGTCGTCTCCTCCACAAGCATCGTAGAGGGCGGCAGCCACGACGTTATTCTCAAAAACAAAGCCTCCTCAGTGTCTGAATAATCATTTTAAATATATGTGGCGGCGTTGTTGTACGCCGCCGCATTTTTGCGTATGTGCAAATTCTTGGAGGAACATATGTCAAGCATTAAAAATATGACAGTCATGATAAAGCCCGCGTCGTCGCTTTGCAATTTGCGGTGTAAATATTGCTTTTACGCCGACGTAAGCAGCTTGCGCGAGGTCGAAAGCTGCGGCATAATGACGCGCGAGGTCATGCAAGCGACAATAGACAGCACACTTAGCGGGCTTGTCGGCGGCGACAGCATAAATTTCGCGTTTCAAGGCGGCGAGCCGACAGTCGCGGGGCTTGACTATTTTAAAAGTTTTATCGAATACGTCAAAAGCAAAAATACAAAAGCCCGGTGCGCTACGCCTTGCAGACAAACGGAATTGTGCTCGACGATAATTGGTGCGCGTTTTTGAAAGAGCACAATTTCCTCGTCGGTCTTTCAATGGACGGCGCGGCGCAGTATCACGACGCAAACCGCGTAAACCCCGCCGCCGAGGGCACTTATAAAATTGTAAAAACCGCAAAAAGCTTGCTAGAGAAGCACGGAGTTGAATACAATATTTTAACGGTGCTCACCGCTGAAATCGCCCGCCACCCGCAAAAAATCTGGCAGTGGATAAAGCAGGAAAGCATCGCATATATTCAGTTTATCCCGTGCCTTGACGAGCTTGATAAGCCGCCATCCTCGCCATATGCGCTCACTCCGAAACGCTTTGCAGCGTTTTATATTACGCTTTTTAAACTGTGGCTTGCCGAGCTTAAAAGCGGCAAATACATAAGCGTAAAGCTGTTTGACGACGTTATAAACCTCATCGGCAGGGGCGAGGTGAACGCCTGCGGGCTAATCGGCAAATGTCAAACACAGCTTGTCGTAGAAGCCGACGGCAGCGTCTACCCGTGCGATTTTTACGCCCTAGACGAATATTGTCTAGGCAATATGTGCACACAATCAGCCGACGAAATGGTGAAATCAAAGCAGGCAGAGCGCTTTTTAAACAGAGAGCAATCAGACAAAACAAACTGCGACGGCTGCCAATACCACTCAATCTGCAACGCCGGCTGCCCCCGCCAAAGAGCGTCAGTCTGCTTCTCAAAACAAGGCGACCCCTGCGGCTACAAAGAATTTCTAGCAGCCTGCATCCCAGACATGCTAGAAATAGCGCGTATGCAGCATTAAACCATAAAAAAGACGCCTCACGGCGTCTTTTTTATTAAGTTTTCCTTAATTTTTCACATCTGTGGTGAATTTGTGTGCGCATGGTGTTATAATAAATATATATGCTTAAAAAATATAAGCGAGAGTGATATGCTTGATAACAAATGTGCTTTCCTATCTTGAGGCAAGCGCCGCAAAGCACGGCGATAAGCCCGCGTTTGTCAGCCCCGATGCGTCGCTGACGTTTGCGCAGCTTGCCAAAAAATCGCAAAGCGCCGGAACATATTTTGCAAAATACACCCATGTCCGCACCCCGATAGCGTTTTTTACAGACAAAAGCCCCCTTTGTGCCGCGGGCTTTTTGGGCGCTGTGTACGCGGGCTGCTTTTATGTACTAATCGACCCTAAACACCCTGTCGCAAGACAGCAGGCGATACTTAAAGTGCTCGGCGCAAAGCTGCTTGTGGCAGACAGTGAAAACTTAGAAAAAGCAAGTTCAATAGGCTTTGACGGCGAGATAATTTCGCTTGAAGCCGCGTGCGAAGAAACAAAAGACGGCGATCTTTTAGCCGAGATACGCGCGCAGTCAACAGACGCCGACCCTCTCTACACAAACTTCACAAGCGGCAGCACAGGCGTGCCAAAGGGCGTTTTAGTCTCACACCGCAGCGTAATAGATTTTATTTCCGCATTCACTGAAATATTTGATATAACCGAAAACGACGTTATCGGCAACCAAGCGCCGTTTGATTTCGACGTATCTGTCAAAGATTTTTATTCGGGCATTTTCAAGGGCGCGGCAGTGTATATTATCCCGCGCAAATACTTTAGCTTCCCCACAATGCTTATGGATTATTTGGTCACAAACAACGTCACCGTCCTCACATGGGCAGTGTCTGCGCTGTGCTTTGTCACCACAATGCGAGGGCTCGATTACAAAATTCCGCACAGCGTCAAAAAAATAATTTTCAGCGGCGAGGTCATGCCCGTAAAGCACCTAAATATGTGGCGCAAAGCGCTGCCAAACGCTCTTTATGCCAACGTCTACGGACCTACCGAAATCACATGCAACTGCCTTTATTACATACTTGACCGCGAATTTCAAGACGATGAAACACTCCCTCTCGGCAAGCCTTTTCCAAACGAAACAGTGTTTTTGCTTGACGAAAAGGACAAGCTCGTCACAAAAGCAGACACAAAAGGCGAGATATGTGTCGCGGGAACCTGCCTTGCGCTCGGATATTATAACGACCCAGCGCGCACCACAAAAAGCTTTGTGCAAAACCCGCTCAACACAGCCTATCCGCAGACAATTTACCGCACAGGCGACCTAGCCTTTTACACAAAAAATGGCGAAATGTTTTACGCAGGACGCAAAGATTTTCAGATAAAACACATGGGACACCGCGTCGAGCTTGGCGAAATCGAGCACGCCGCGCAGAATGTCAAGGGCGTAAACCGCGCGTGCTGCATCTACTGGGAGCAAAAACAGCGCATAATCGCGTTTTACGACGGTACAGCAGACAAAAAAGTGCTCGCGAAAGCCTTGTACGAGCTCCTGCCGCCCTTCATGCTGCCAAACGCCGTAGTGCAAAAAAAGGCTTTGCCAATGACAAAAAACGGCAAAATCGACCGCGCCGCGCTGCTTAACAGCTACATTGAAGAAAAGGGGAAGTGACATGGACGATAAAACCCTCGCGGAAATCGCCGCGCCGCACGGCACACCGTCGTATGTTTTCGACCTCGACGTGCTGACGCAAAGAGCCGCCGCAATACGCGAGATTTTCGGCGAAAGCGTGTCGCTCTGCTTCTCGATAAAGGCAAATCCGTTTCTTATAAGCGCAATGGCGGCAGCCGTCGACAAAATCGAGGTTTGCAGCCCCGGCGAGCTTTCTATATGCGAAAAAAATGCAATTTCACCCGAAAAAATAGTGTTTTCGGGCGTAAATAAAACAGAAAACGACGTCGCGCGCGCCGTAAGCTATGGCGCGGGAATTTATACAGCTGAGAGCGGAAAACATCTGCGCCTGCTCGAAGCCGAGGGAGCAAAAACAGGTAAAAAGCTGCCTATTATCCTGCGCCTGACAAGCGGAAATCAGTTCGGCGTCGACGAAAAAGAGCTTCGCGAGCTCATAGCAAAACGCGGTGATTACCCGCATCTGTCATTCGAGGGCTTGCACTACTTCGCAGGCACACAGCGCACAAGGCTCACTCAGCAGCAAAAAGAGCTTGACCGCCTGTCAAACCTCATAGACAGCCTCAAAGCAGACCTCAATTTTGAAGTAAAACGCCTTGAATACGGCGCAGGGCTTGCCGTTCCGTATTTTGAAAATGAAGATTTTTCCGATACGCTCGCGCCCTGCAAACAGCTTGCGCCCGCACTTCAAAAAATCGCGCAAAAGGTTAAGCTGACAGTCGAAATGGGTCGCTTTTTCACAGCGGAATGCGGTCATTATCTGACGAGCGCCGAGGATATAAAGTCAAGCAACGGCACAAATTATTGCATTGTAGACGGCGGTATTCATCATTTAAACTACTATGGTCAGACAATGGCGATGAAAATTCCTAAAATGCGCCGCATATCGCAAAAGCACAATGGTGCAAAAACCGAGTACTGCATCTGCGGCAGCCTTTGCACAATAAACGATGTGCTCGTGCGCAGCGTGACGCTTGAAAAAGTGTCCGAGGGCGACGTTATTTCGTTTGAAAACACAGGCGCTTACAGTGTAACCGAGGGCATGAGCCTGTTTTTAAGCCGCAAAATGCCAAAAATAATTTTGTACACCGCAAAAAACGGCGCACAGTGTGTGCGTAAAGCTTTTGAAACAGATATTTTAAACACTTCAACAGGAGAATGAAAAATGGAAAAAATTATTGAGCTTTTGGAAGAAATAAAGGACGGCGTTGACTACGAAACGTGCACAACGCTCATAGACGACGCGATTTTTGATTCGTTTGATATCATTCAAACTATTAATGCACTGAATGATGAGTTCGACATCGAAATCCCTGCGCAGGAGATTATCCCGACAAATTTCAACAGCGCCGCCGCGCTTTTCGCCATGGTTCAGCGTTTGCAGGAGGATTGAAAACATTTAGATGCCTATAAAAAATAAAAAGCCGCACCACCTTGTGCGTTTTTGCGTTTTCGTGGCAATCTGCCTCGTTCTCGCCGCGCCGATGCTTTTAAGCGGTGAGCTTTTGCGCACAAAGCAGGTCGTCGCGCTTCAGCCGTATTTGGGAGACAAGTTTTTGTACGGCGCGTCGTATTCAAATACATATTCACTGTATAAATATTCAGTTTTGACGCAGCGCAAAGCGCCTGTGCTTGCGGTGGGCGACTCTCGCGTGCTGCAATTCAAAGCGGAATTTTTTAATAATAAGCAAGATTTTTACAACTCCGGCATGCTGTTCGTCACGCCGCGCGCGTGCCTCACTTCATTGCAAAATATGCCCGCCGACGCGCTGCCAAAGGTGCTCATCTACGGCATTGACCAGTCGGCGCTCACAAAGGCGAACTGCTACAACAGCCCGTTTGACGTGCCCGAATTTATGCGCGACGAAATTTACGCAACGCCGTCAGCGCTTTTAAAAGCCATGTCAATTGATATCGGCAAGGGCGATTATAATATTTTTGACACTCTCGCGCCGTTTTCAAAAATCGGAATGACAGCCAAAAACGACGGCTCCGGCTTCATGCAGGATGGCTCTTATTACTACGGCAAAATATATCACAGCGGTAAAACCGCCGCCGAGCGCATCGCTAAAGATCTTGACCGCATAAAAAAAGGCGAGGACTGGTTTGCGGGCAGTAAGGAAATCTACCAAGATTCAATAGATGTTTTTGGGCAAATTGCTGATTTTTGTAGCGAAAAAGGCATAAAGCTAGTAGCGTTCATGCCGCCGTTTTCACCCACAGGCTACGAAGCTTATCATAACCGCAAAGACACAAAATTCCTTGACGACATCGACACAAAGCTCGCGCCAATCTTCACAAGCCGCGGTGCAGAGTTTTATAATTTCACAGACCCCGCCACGCTCGCGCTCACAGATGAAGAATTTATCGACGCGTTCCACGGCTCGGACGTAGCATATCTGCGCATTTTGCAAGCTATGCTAAATGGCGGTTCGTGCCTTAATGATTACATAAATAATGATGCGCTCGCTGCAATGGACGCAAGCCGCGTCTCCGGCCTTATCCTGCGCGAGGGCTTGTAATAAGCGAAAAAAGGACTAACTTATGCTTTTCACTTCTCTGCAATTTGCAATTTTTGTACCGTTGTGTCTCATCATTTATTATGCGATGCCGCAAAAATACAGATGGTACGTGCTGCTTGCGGCAAACTTTATATTTTATGCAGGCTTTGGCAGGCGCAGGCTCGTCTGCCTTGTTTTCAGTGCGCTTTCCGTTTGGCTCGCGGCTGTGCTGATTGATAAAATTCATCTGGCCGAAAAAGCCGCAATCGCCGCGCAAACAGCACTGACAAAGGATGAAAAAAAGCAGCTTAAGGCTCGATATAAAACGCGACGCAGAGCCGTTTTGTGGCTGTGCGTTTTGTGCAATATCGGGCTTTTGCTGTTTTTCAAATTTTACGGCATGGCTTCGCAGGCTGTCACGGCGCTACCGCAGCTTAGCTTGCTTGTCCCTGTCGGCATCAGCTTCTACACGCTGCAAGCCGTCGGCTACGTCATTGATGTGTACAATAAAAAGGGCAGAGCCGAGAAAAATCCGCTCAAGCTTTTGCTTTTCACAATGTATTTTCCACAGCTTATCGAGGGTCCGATAAGCCGTTTCGACGCGCTCGCCCCGCAGCTCTATGGCGGCAATAAATTCGATTACGACACCTTTGTCCACGGCTTACAGCGCGTGCTTTGGGGGCTTTTCAAAAAATTTGTCATCGCCGACAGGCTTTTCGCGGTTGTCGATTACATTTTTTATAATTATCAAGACCTCTACGGCTTCACAATCGCCGTCGGCGTAGTCTGCTACACAATTCAGCTCTACGCCGATTTCAGCGGCGGCATTGACATCGCGCTAGGTGTGTCGCAGCTTTTCGGCATACAGCTTGCCGAAAATTTCAACCGCCCGTTCTTTTCAAAATCAATCCCCGAATTTTGGCGGCGCTGGCACATCACGCTCGGCACATGGCTGCGCGATTACCTTTTCTATCCGCTCACTTTAAGCAAGCCAATGGCAAAGCTCGGACGCTTTTTATCAAAAAAAGTGAGCAAATGGGCGGGCAAATGGATACCGTCATTTATCGCGCTGCTTGTTTTGTGGTTTACAAACGGCGTTTGGCACGGCGAGGGCGCACAGTATGTCGCGTTCGGTTTATATCACGGCGTGCTCATCATTTTGAGCATGAGCCTTGCGCCGTGGTTTGTAAAAATAAACACCGCTTTGCATATTGATACAAAAAGCCAAAGTTTTAAGCTTTTCCGTGTTGTGCGTACATTTGCGCTCGTGTGCTTCGGAGAGATGATTTTCAGAAGCCCAAGTGTTTCCGCCGCAATCACAATGGCGGGCAATATGTTTGCAAAATTCAACCCAACAGTGCTGTTTGACGGCTCACTGCTTGCATATGGGCTTGATGAGCGCGAATGGACTATCGCGATTATAGCAGTCGTTTTTCTGCTTTGCGCCGAGCTTTTCGAGCGCAGACACTCGCTCGGCACATGGGTGCAGACGCGCGAGCTGCCGATAAGATGGCTCATATATTTCGCGTCGCTTTACGTCGTGATAATGTACAGTGCCGCAGGCCCAAACTTTAAGGAAGTGCCGTTTATCTATTTTCAGTTTTAGCGGGTGCTTGCAAATTGTTAGTTGTATGATACAATTATGTAAAAAGCAAAACGAGGTGACGGCGCATGGGCGAGCATAAATATGCACAGCTTGCAGACAGCTTGAGGGCGAGTATAAAAGACGGAACATACGGCGATGGGCAGAAGCTTCCGAGCGAGAACGAGCTTGCCGCCAAAACAGGCTACAGCCGTCAGACGGTGCGTCAGGCAATGAGCCTGCTTGAAGCCGAGGGGCTGACGCAGCGCGTGCAGGGCAGCGGAACATACGTGCGCAGCCGCAAGGTGCAGCGCGAGCAAACGCACAATATCGCCGTCGTCACCACGTATATAGGCGAATATATTTTCCCCGCAATACTCATGGGCATAGACGGTGTGCTCGCAAAAAACGGCTATACACCGCTGCTTTCCGCCACGCGAAACCGCGTCGACACCGAGCGCCGAGTGCTCACAGAGCTGCTTAAAAAGCCAATCGACGGCCTGATATTAGAGGGAACAAAGACGGCTCTGCCAAACCCAAACATAGATTTATATGATGAATTTGAGCGGCAGGGGATACCTGTCGTGTTTATAAATGGCTTTTATCCCGACGTAAAAAATCCGCTCTACGTCGTCGCGAATGACCATGATGGCGGGCGCATAGCTTGCGAAGCGCTCATAAAACAGGGGTGCAAACGCGTTGCGGGCATTTTTAAAAGCGACGATATGCAGGGACACCGCCGCTATGCGGGATATGCGGACGCACTTCGCGCCGCCAAAATAAGCGTCGATGACGACAAGGTGATGTGGTATACAACCGAAAACCGCGACAGCCTTTTGCAGTCCTGCGCGCTCGACGTGCTCAAAGGCTGCGACGCTGCCTTGTGCTATAACGACGAGGTGGCGCTGAAGGTGATAAATTTGCTGTCCTACAGCGGCTTGCCGGAGATAGCAGTCGCAAGCTTTGACAACAGCACCCTGGCTCAAATTTCCGCTACGCCGTTTTTATCGCTCTCAAGCCCAAAAGAGGCCATAGGCTCAATCGCCGCCGAAAAGCTGCTTAATATTATAAACGGAAAACAAGAGCAAAGCACGGTTTTGCCGTGGAGCGTGTGAATTTGCAAATGTAACCGATGAATTGCTCGAAGCTATTTAGGACTCCATATATGGCGTCCATACAATAAAAAATGCTGTTACAGATATGTTGTAACAGCATTTTTTGTGCAATAAATCTTAATCAATTCAAATATTTTTCTTTCAAAATCAAAATTTCGTCGTCGGTCACGCCTATTTCGGATTTTATAAATTCAAGCATCGAGCCGCATTTTGCTTCGGTCATGGAGTATATTTCGTCCATAAAATCGAAATTCACGCCGATAAGACCAGCGATAGTTTTAATCGTGAGCTCGTCGTCTGTTATCTTTTTGACGGCGGCAACAGTGAAGTCAATTTTGGCTTTGTAATATTCATTTGTCAGCGCAAAATCAGCAAGTGCGGTGGCTTTGTCCGCTCCGAGAACTGTCAACAGAAACACCGCCGTCATGCCTGTGCGATCCTTGCCGCCTGTGCAGTGCCATAAAACAGCGCCGTCTGCGGTGAGCAGCTCGTCGAAAAACCGGCGGCATTCGCGCTGCATATGCTTTGAGGTCAGCACAGATTTATACATGTTTCCGATAAACCTCCCCGCGCTTATCATATCGATAAACGACTGCAAAAGGTTCTCGCCCTTTGCATAAATAGCCGTCATGGCCGCCGCGTCCTCGCTTGCGACACTCTCGTCGATAACGCCGATGTGTATATTTTCCGCGCCGTCAATCTGCACGTCGGGCTCCTGCGCAATTTCAACAGTTGTGCGCATATCAAGCACCTTTTCGACCTTATATATGTCGCGCAGCTTTGAGATATCCTGCGCCGTCGCGCCCAAAAGCTTGCCTGTGCGCAAAAGCACTCCGCTTTTTACGGTGCGCCCGTCCTGCATAACATAGCCGCCAAGCTCGCGCGCGTTATCAACGCCGTCAAGCCCGATAGAATGTGAAAGAATATCGTTCATGTGTACCTCTGTTTAATTTAAAAAAATCCCCCGCAGCGCCTGCGAAAACAAGCCCTTGCGAGGGAATAGGGGATTATATGCGCCCTGTTTTTTGCAGCAGAGCCTTAATTTTTTCATGCGGGTCGATTATGGCAGATACCGACATATTGTGGTTGAGCGCGGCAATAAAGTAGGAAATATATTTTGACACATCGACGTCGTGATACCACTCGCGCGACAAAAGCTCGGGGCTGCGGTATGTGAGATTTGTGCCAAAAACGCCTGTTATGAGGCCGCTCTCGTAGGCTTCGTCGAAGGTTTCAAGGCCGTTTGTGAACAGCGCGTATGTCGCGTTTGCAAATATGCGTCCCGCGTTTTTCTTGCGCAGGGCCTTTGCGATGTCAAGCATGCTTTCGCCCGAGGAAATAATGTCGTCGGAAATGAAAATATCCTTGCCCTCGACGCTCTCACCGAGATACTCGTGCGCGACGATCGGGTTGCGGCCGTTGACAATGCGCGAATAATCGCGGCGCTTGTAGAACATGCCGAGGTTTACGCCGAGCACAGACGCGTAATACATGTTGCGGTCAAGCGCGCCCTCGTCGGGGCTTATGACCATAAATTTTTTGAAATCAATGTCCGGCTCTGCCTTGATGACGGCCTTTATCACCTGATAAGTAGGCATTACGTTGTCGAAGCCCATGAGCGGAACGGCGTTTTGCAGGCGCGGGTCGTGCGCGTCAAACGTGACGACGTTTGAAACGCCCATCGCCTGCAATTCCTGCATTGCGACGGCGCAGTCAAGGCTTTCACGGTAGCTGCGGCGGTGCTGGCGTCCACCGTAAAGCAGCGGCATGATGAGGTTTATGCGCAGCGCCTTGCCGCTCGCGCTCTGAATAATGCGCTTCAAATTCTGGAAATGGTCGTCGGGCGAAAGTGAATTTTCGTGGCCGTACATCTTGTATTTTACGCTGTAATTGCCAACGTCAACAACAAGAAAAAGGTCGTCGCCGCGCACAGTTGATTTTATCATGCCCTTGCCGTCGCCCGACGCGAAACGAGGGCACTCCGCCTCGATGATAAAGCTTTCGCGTCCGCGAAGCGAGTCAGTCTCCGTCGCCCAGCGTGTCAGATGAGCGTTGATTTTGTCTGTAAGCTCCTCCGCACCCGGCACGGCTATTATGCCGATGTCTCCGACGCGTTCCTCATATTTGAAAAACTCTTTTGCGCTTTTCTGCTCTGCCATGTTTGATAATCTCCTATAAAACCAGTTTTTTATTTAAATATATTTTAACACACTATGCACTAAAAAAGCGACAGTGAATATTACCCAAACGGATTGTAAAAACGGCCATTGTTTTGGTATATCGTATAAATAGCGAGCAAGAGCAGCACAAAAGCCGTCGCAATGACAGCAAAATCAGGCGCGGTGACGTTTTTATGCACATACCATGTGCGCTTTTTATTTTTGCCAAACCCTCGCCTTTGCATCGAGGCGCAAAGCTGCTCCATGCTCAAAAGCTGTGCCGATATAAGCGGAAGCAGCATGTCAGCCGAGTTTTTAATCCGCTTAAAAGGCGACACCTTTCGCCCGAGCGCAACGTTCTTTGACTGCAAAAGCTCGCTTTTTTTGCGGTATTCGCGCTGAATATCGGGTATAAACCGCAGCGCAAGTGACGCTGAAAAGCAAAATCTGTACGGAATGCCAAACGCGTTCAGCCCTGCGGCAAGCTCGCTCGGCGTTGTCGTCACTATAAATAGAAGCGCCATCGGCAGCAACGTGAAATATTTAAGAAAAACATTCAGCGAGTAAAAAAGCTGCTCGGTTGTCAAATAATATTTACCCCAAAGCGGAAAAAGCGCGTGCCGCGTGCCGTAAATCGCACAGCCCTGCTCAGGAGCAAACGCAAAGGTCAAGCCGAAATTTAACAAAAGCAGCACGCCGATGAAAATAAGCTCCGCCTTTATGTCGGACGGCCTTATTTTCGACAGCGCAAACGCAAAGGCACACAGCCCAAAAAGCAGCAGTAAAACGCGCGTGTCGTAGGTTATCACAGTTGTCACCGCTAGCAAAAGCAGCCATATAAGCTTTGACGCCGCGCCGAGGCGGTGCACCGCGCTGTCTCGTTTAATGTAGCACAAAACGCCGTTTTTATTCCTCGACATAGTCGCGCACCTGCCTTTCCACACGTATAAGACGCGTGCATAAGTCCTCAGGCGGCGTTATATAGCACGCGTTCGCAAGCGTATAAAGGCTTGTCTCTTTGAGCGATGCCTGCTTCAAATGCTCTTTGTCACACAAAAGCTGCGCGGGAGTTTCATCAGCCGCAAGCGTGCCGTTTGATAAAATAATCACGCGTGACGCGTATTCAAGCATTAGCTCAAGGTCTGTCGTGAGCAGTATTATCGTTGTACCCTCGTCGTTTAGCTTGAGCAAATAATCCATAATCTCAAAATACTGATTTAAGTCAAACCCCGCCGCAGGCTCGTCTATAATAAGTATAGGCGGCGTCAAAACAAGCACGCTCGCAAGTGAAAGCCGCCGTTTTTCACTGTAGCTTAATGACGAAACAGGCGCTTTGCGAAGGTCGTATAAGCCACATATTTTCAGCATGTCATCAGCGCGCTCTATTATTTCACCCTCGTCTCTGCCTTGCAGATGAAGCGAGAATGCAAGCTCGTCAAAGGCGGTTTCCTGCGATAAAAGTATGTTTGGATTTTGCGGCACAAAGCCTATTTTTTGCGCCCGCTCGCGTATTGTCATGTTTAAAAGGCTTTGTCCGTCAAGGCGTATATAGCCCGCGTCAAGGATCTCAAACCCGCATATAAGCTTGGCTAGCGTGCTTTTACCCGCTCCGTTTCTGCCTGTGACAGCCACCATATCGCCGCGGTTCACGCAAAAGCTCACGTCATTTAAAAGTGCCTCGCCGTCATAGCCAAACGACGCGTTTTTAACCTCGAGCAAAACCTCGCGCTTTAGCTCGCCCTTTATAATGTTGTCGTCATGAAACCACTTGCTCACCTTTATCTTGTCGCTCATCGAGAGCGCAAGCGTGTCAAAACGGCGCGGACATTTTTCGGGCGTGAGTGAAACGCCAGCATATTTAAGCGCCGCAAGATAAAGCGGCTCGCGCAAGCCGTGTTCCGCCAAAACGTCTGTGCACAGCATTTCGTCGGGCGACATGTCGGAAATTATGCAACCTTTGTCCATAAGTATTATCCTGTCAAGGTCGCGGTATAAAACGTCCTCAATGCGCGGCTCTATAATTATCAGCGTCGATTTTGTGTGCTGTGCAATGCTGTTTATAAGCGTCACCGAATGGCGCGCCGCAATGGGGTCAAGCCCTGTCAGCGGTGCGTCAAATATAACTATTTTCGTCTCGTCGACAATCAGCCCAGCGATAGCCACGCGCCTGCGCTGACCGTCCGAAAGCTCGCTTGGCGCGCGTTCAAGCAGCGCGTCGGCGTTCACGAGTGCGGCGGCGCGGTGCACTGTCGCCTTCATGTCGGCGGGTGCAACGCAGTCGTTTTCAAGCGCAAAGGCAATGTCCTCGCCGATTGTCGCGCCCACAAACTGCATGTCGATATCCTGCAAAACCGTCCCGACAATGCGCGAAAGCTGCACCGCGTCGAGCGTTTTCACGTTTTTTCCGTCCACAAAAAGCTCGCCGGCAATTTCCACCGCTTTTTCGGACGAAATAAGCCCGTTTATGCAGCCTGCCAGCGTAGATTTTCCGCTTCCCGCAACGCCTGTTATAAGAATTTTTTCGCCCGGAAAAATGTCAAGCGAAATGTCCTTCAAAACAGGCTCTGCGCCCGCGGAATATTTAAATGTATAGTTTTTAAAGGAAATGATTGGTTCCATTAAATATACCGTTCCATGTCAGCTTCAAAGTGTTTTCTATCCATAAAATTATAACACAAGTATAACTTTTTTAACAGGGGCTGTCAATTTATTTACAAAAAATGCAACATACCGCTTGACAAAGCCTGTCGTTTTAGGTATTATATTAGAGCACTCTTTAAGTAAATATAGGGGTATAGCTCAGTTGGTAGAGCAGCGGTCTCCAAAACCGCGTGCCGAGGGTTCAAATCCTTCTGCCCCTGCCACAAAAACCATTGACAAATTGGCGTAGAACCGCCGATTGTCGATGGTTTTTTTATATGCAAAAAAATATTTAGGGATATTATGTTGACTTGTAACGCAAATGGCGTTACAATTTAACAAAGAGGTGCTTTAAATGGATAAATCAGTCACAATGAATTTGCGCGTCAATCCTCAGGTGAAACAACAAGCTGAAAGCGTTTTGAAACAGCTTGGTGTTCCTATGGCAACCGCAATCGACGCATATTTAAGACAAATTTCACTTACGGGCGGCATACCATTTCCTATTGCGCTCCCGAAAGCTCCGTCCGAAATCAATGCAGACAATATGACAAACGAACAGCTTTGCGCGGCAATAGCAGCGGGATATGAGGAAATGGAACAGGGGAAAGTGCAAGACGCGGGGGAAGCATTTATGGCGTTTAGAGAATTGCACAAATGAAAAAATATCACGTGAAAATATCAAACAGGGCGTTGTCAGATATGAGCTCAATTTATGATTACATAGCTGATGTATTTGAAGCACCTGAGACAGCAATGTTACAGTATAATAGAATAGCAGAAGGCATTAACTCTCTTGCACTGCTTCCTATGCGCTGTCAACAAATAGTTTTAAAACATAAAAAAGAGATGACTGTCAGACAATTAATGGTTGATAATTATTCAGTTATTTATACAGCAGTAAACGAAACTGTAACGGTATTGCGTGTTTTGTATAGTTCATCTGACATTACTTCACGGCTGAAAAAGCTTGTAAAATGTGGCTATTGCGGATGTGTTTTCACATCTGCAATAGCTTTTTTGCATAGTGAAAATTTGCAACACTGATATTTCGGGTCGATGTGGGCATCGCTCCCTACAAGGTCTTATAAATTATCGTCCAATCGTAGGGCAATGGCTCTGCTCTTGCCGTTGCAACATAATTACTGTAAGTTGCGGAAAGAGCAGAGCCATTGCCCTACGGTGCAGATTTAATAAATGCAAAAATAGTGAAATCAACTAAAATCAAATACAAAATACATGCAAAATAGTTAAAAATAAAAAACACTATTGAAAAGCTGATATTTGTGTGCTTTCATTCCGTTGTAGTTATAAAACAACAACGACTTATGAGGTGCTCCATGAAAAAAATAATTTCTGCAATTTTATCACTGTCAATCTGCCTGTCTTTTGCTGCGTGCGCAAAGGCGCAGCCGGCTTCGTCGCAGTCAGTCGCTGAATCACAGCCCGCTTCGTCTGAAAGCCAAAGCCAAAGCACAGCCGCAGAATTTCCCGTCACGCTCACAGACCATTTAGGCCGCAGCGTAACAATTGAGCAAAAGCCGCAAAGCATTGTCAGCGGCTACTACATCACAAGCTCGCTGCTTATCGCATTAGGGCTTGAGGACAACCTCGTAGGCATCGAGGCAAAGGCGAAATCGCGCCCAATCTACTCGCTTTCAGCGCCGCAGGTGCTTGATTTGCCAAGCGTCGGCACGGCAAAGGAGTTCGATTTAGAGGGCTGCGCGGCGCTAAAGCCCGACCTTGTAATTTTGCCAGTGAAGCTGAAAGACAGCGCCGCGTCGCTTGAACAGCTAGGCATTAAAGTGCTTGCCGTCAACCCCGAGGACGACGCGCTTTTGACGGAGACAATCGAGATGGTCGGCAAAGCGACAGGCACACAGCAGCGTGCCGCCGAGCTGTCAGACTTTATCTCTCTAAAAAAGCAGCAGCTTGCGGACGCTGTTTCAAGTGCGAAAAAGCCCAACGTATACCTCGGCGGCAACAGCGCACTTTTGAGCACAGCCGGTGCAAAAATGTACCAAAATGCGCTAATTGAAGCTGCGGGCGGCGCAAATGTCGCGGCAGAGCTTGAGGACTCATACTGGGCGGAAATCTCTTACGAGCAGCTTATCGCATGAAACCCTGACGTTATAGTGATAGCCCCCGGCGCGGAATACACGGTTGAGGACGTTCTCGGCGACGCGCAGCTTGCAGAGGTTACAGCGGTGAAAAACGGAAAAGTGTACCATATGACGGACGCTTTTGAAGCGTGGGATTCTCCGGTTCCGTCGTCAGTTCTCGGAAGCTTATGGCTCGCGAGTGTGCTCCATGAGGAAGCATACACACCAGAAACCTTTGCAAAGGACACGGCGGAATTTTACAAGACATTTTACGACGTTGAAATTGATACAAGCCTTTTAGAACAGTAAAAAAATGCATATTTTAATAACCCGAACAACCCGAAAAAACAAAATTACGCTTTTGGCAGCTCTCATTTTTATGGGGGCTGCCTTTGGCGCGTCTTTATGCATCGGGCGATATCCCTTCAGGTTTTGCGATATTTTTGGCGCAGACGCGCAGGCGACGCAGGTGTTTTGGCAGCTTCGTCTGCCTCGCACAATACTCGCGGCTGTCTCGGGCTTCGGGCTTGCGTGCGCGGGCGGGGTGTATCAAACTGTTTTTAAAAACCCTCTCGCGTCGCCCGATATCATCGGCGTTTCGTCGGGCGCAAGTGCGGGCGCGGCGGCGGCAATTCTGTTTATGGGCGGCGGCACGCTTGTCACAGCGGCGTTTGCGTTTGGCGGCGGAATGTGTGCTGTTTTCATGGCGCTGCTGCTCGCAAAAGCAAGCGCGAGCAATCATCTTGCGACATTTGTGCTGTCGGGAATTGCCGTAAACGCGCTCGCACAGTCGGTGCTCATGAGCATGAAGCTTATGGCCGACCCCGAGCGCCAGCTCTCGTCCATCGAATTTTGGACGATGGGCAGCTTTGCCGACGCGACAGCCGACAAGCTGCCTATCGCGCTGCCCGCTGTGTGCGTCGGCTTATGCGGCATTTTTTTGCTTCACAGACAAATAATGCTGCTTGCGCTCGACGCAGACGAGGCGAAAATGCTCGGTGTGCGCGTTGAAACACTGCGCACAGTCGTGTTAATTTTGGCGACACTCGTCGTCGGCGGCATAGTTAGCGTGGCGGGGCTTATCTCGTTCATCGGGCTTTTAGCGCCGCATATCGCGAGGCTGCTCACGAAAAATAACAACTCGTCAACGCTCGCGCTTGGCGGCATAATCGGCGCAGGGTTGCTTTTGAGTGCTGATTGTTTAACAAGGAGTATATCCGTTGCCGAAATTCCTATTAGTATATTAACATCGCTAATAGGTGCGCCGTTCCTCATTTATCTTATATGCAAAGGGGGCAAGGTGCGATGACGCAAAGCTTGTTGACGCTCTCTGATTTTGGAGTTTTTTATCACAACAACCAAATAGTAAAGGGCGTCTCGTGCACAGTCAATAAAGGCGAGCTTGTGGCGCTTCTCGGCGCAAACGGCAGCGGCAAAACAACGCTTATGAAGGGCATCTGCGCGCTTGCAAAAACGTCGGGCACGTGCGAGGTTCAAGGGCAGGCGGTGTCGTCGCTTACGCCGCGGCAGCGCGCACAGAAAATAGCCTATATCCCGCAGCGCAGCGGCATCACGTTTTCTGTTTCGGTGCTAGACACCGTGCTCATGGGCTATAATTCGGTGCTGCCCACGCTCGCTTCGCCAAATGCGGAACAGCGTATATGCGCGCAAAATATGCTCGCTGAGGTCGGCATGGCTCACCGCGGCGACGACGATTTTTTGACGCTCAGCGAGGGTCAAAAGCAGCTTGTGATTTTGGCGCGTGCGCTTGTTCAGCAGGCACAGCTTTTGCTTTTTGACGAGCCTGACAGTGCGCTTGATTTCAACAACAAGCGCCTTGTGCTCAAAAAAATCGCCGATATTCTTAAAACACAGCAAAAATCGGGCATTTTGTGTTTACACGACGCAAATTTTGCCTTAAAATATTGCAGTAGGCTATTAATTTTAAAAGATGGCCTCCTTGTGGCTGACGTAAGCCCAAAGCTCGACGCGCACAGTACGCTTGAAAAGGCGCTGCGGCTTGTGTATAACGGCGTTATGCTTGCACAGCACGGCGAAAATTACATTATGATGGAGGATGACGATGCAGCCGAATATTAAGGTTTTTTTATGTACAGACGACGGCCGACGCTTTTTCGGCGAGGGGCCGTATGCGCTTTTAAAGGGAATAGAAAAAACGCACTCACTGCGCGCCGCCTCACAGCAGATGGGCATGGCGTACACAAAGGCGCTTGAGCTTATGCGCGGCGCGGAGAACGCGCTCGGCACGGCGCTCACAACAAAAACAATAGGCGGCAAGGGCGGTGGCGGCTCGCAGCTCACCGCGGCGGCAAAGGATCTGATGATGCGCTATGAACAGTACGAGACGGCCTGCAGTGAGGCAAACAGCAGATTATTTGCAACATTTTTTGGCAGCTTCACACCGTCGTCATTTGATTCTGACGGGCAGTAAGGGCATCGGAAAAACGACTGCGCTCGAATATCTTCTGCGCGGTAAAACGGCGGCGGGCATAGAGACATATGCCGTTTGGGGCGATAACGCTCACCCCGACGCGGTCTTTATGCGCGACCTCTGAACAGGCGAAACTGCGCAGATAGGCAGCTTTGAAAACGGCAAAATGCAGTGTGTTGAAAAGGGATTTTTAACGCTCGGCATACAAGCTGTTAATAATGCTATAAATTCCGCTGACCCCATTGTCAAAATTGACGAAATCGGCTTTTTGGAGACTGAAATCCCAGAATACTGCGCGGCTGTCGAAGCACTTTTTGATAAGAAAACAGTGTTTGCGGCGGTGCGCAAGCAGCCGCTTGTTTTTTTTCAAAAGCTGTGCCGCCGCGGCGATGTATGCGCTGTTGACCTTGACGATTTGTACGAAAGGAATTATGCAAAATGAACATTGGCTGTGTTGTGATGGCATCGGGCAGCGCGTCGCGGTTTGGCAGTAATAAGCTGCTCGCGAATTTTTGCAAAAAGCCGCTAATTGGGCATATTTTAGAAAAGCTTCCGCGCGAGGAATTTGATAAAATTATAGTTGTGACGCGCAGTGAAGATGTCAAAAAGCTGTGTGCCACGCTTGATATTGACTGCCTTTTGCACGCACAGCCCTTGCAAAGCGACACCGTGCGCCTCGGCATTGAGGTCATGCGCGATATGGACGGCTGCATGTTTTGCGTGGCGGATCAGCCTCTTTGCACTGCCGAAAGCATACGCCGCATGACAAAAGCGTTTTCGCAGCAGCCGCATAATATTATAAGGCTAGCCTTCGACGGCAAAGCGGGCAATCCGGTGATTTTCCCGCGCAGTTTGTTTTCGGAGCTTTCTGCGTTGCCAAACGGCAGGGGAGGCGGAGCAGTGGTGCAAAAACATCCCGATTTAGTTGTCACAGTAAATGCAGAAAGCGCCGAAGAGCTCGCCCCTACATTCCCGCAAAGTGCGTAGGGCACGACGACTCGGCGCGCCATAAGGTTTGCACAAAGCTAGCGGCGTGCCGAGGTCGTCACGCCCTACGGTGAACTGTCAATTTTAACAAAGAAATCTTCAAAACTTATGCAAAGAAGAGAAAAAATAAAAAGGTCTTGTAAAGCGTAAACAGGTGTGATAGATTGATTGCGGAGAGAGGTTTCTCCAAATTTCTTATAACATGCTTTGTCTATAATTTAACAATGGCTGTAACGGAGTGCTTAGCGCACGGGCTGGTTTCGTATCTTTAATACGGGCTTGGCAATGTTATAGCTGTTGTTTTTTTATATAAAAAAATAACAAAAACCAAATAAGCGACAACGGCTGAAAAGAAGTGCTGCGCGCACGGGCTGCTACATAATGTGGGCTCGGCGTTTTGTTGTCCCATTTTATGTATCTGTCTTTACGAATTAAAACTCGAAATGGCAGATTTTTTGTTGCTCGGTAATTTTTTTAGCACCGCTGAAATAATATCGAACAAAGAAAAGGAGACAGGCAAATGTACTTACTTGGAAACGGAAAACTCGTCACACGCGACACGCAAAATCCCCTCATCGAAAACGGTGCAGTCTCCATCGACGGCAAAGTCATCGCCGCCGTCGGCACCACAAAGGAGCTTCGCGCAAAATATCCCGACGCCGATTTTATCGACGCTAAGGGCGGCGTAATCATGCCGGGCTTCATCAATGCGCACAACCACATCTACTCAGCTTTTGCACGCGGAATGAGCATCAAAAACTCAAAACCATGAGTGATATAATGACACCAATCCCATTTGCCGAGCTTATGCAGTGGGTGCTTGCTGAATACAAAAATCAAAAAACAATCTTCGGTGTCACCGATATTTACCGCCACGAAAATAATAAAACACTGCCTATTTTTACAGAGCAAATTGAAACTCCGTTTGGCCCCGCCGCAGGCCCGCACACACAGCTTGCGCAAAACCTCATCGCCGCATATGTCGGCGGCAGCCGCTTTTTTGAAGTGAAAACAGTGCAGATAACCGACGGCGAGGACTTGCCTGTCTCAAAGCCCTGCATAGCCGCCGAGGACGAGTGCTACAACGTCGAGTGGAGCACAGAGCTTAGAGTTCCGCAGGCGTTTGAAGAATACGTCAAGGCGTGGTTTGCCATAAAGCTTTTGAGCAAAACGCTCGGGCTCGGCAGTGAAAACGGATTTGTTTTCAATATGAGCGTCGGCTACGATCTGGCGGGCATTAAATCAGAGAAAATCAACAAATATATCGACGGCATGAAGGACGCGTCCGGCAGCGACGTGTGGCAGGAGTGCACAGCGTGGGCAAGGTCGCGGGCAAAAACAACTGGGACAAAATAGGCGCCGTGCTCGATTTGCTTGAACAGGCAAAAAAAGAGGGCATAACCGTCAGCTTTGACCAGTACCCCTACGTCGCAGGCAGCACCATGATGGGCGCAATTTTGCCACCGTGGGTTCACGACGGCGGCACAGACAACGTAATCATACGCCTTAAAGACGAAAAGCTGCGCAAAAAAATGCGCCACGATATGGAAAACGGAATTGCAGGCTGGGACAATTTCATCGACTTTGCAGGCTTTGACAACATCTACACGACAAGCGTCAAAACCGAAAAAAACGCCGACGCGGTTGGCTTGAGCCTTACAGAATTTGCCCAAAAACGCGGCAAGGACGTTTACACCTCCACCTTTGACTTGCTCATGGAGGAAGAAAACGCCGTCGGAATGGTCGATTTTTACGGCACGGAGGAGCACGTAAAGCTGTTTATGCAGCGTGCAGAAATGAACGTGTGCACCGACGGCCTTTTGTGCCCGGGCAAGCCTCACCCGCGTTTATACGGCAGCTTTCCGCGCGTGCTCGGCAAATATGCGCGCGACGAAAAGGTGTTCAGCCTTGAAGCCGCCGTCGCCAAAATGACGTCAAAAGCCGCGGCTGTCCTGTCGCTTTCGGGCAGAGGTCAGCTAAGAGAGGGCAATTTTGCCGACATAACAATTTTTAACGCCGACGAAATTATTGACAAAGGCACTTTCACAGACCCAATTCAGTATCCGCAGGGCCTCTGCCACGTAATGGTAAACGGCGTGCTCGCAGTGCAAAACGGCAAGCACACAGGCGCTCTTGCGGGCAAGGTCATAAAGCATAAAGGAGTAAAATAATGAACAAAACAGCAATTCACACAGACAGCGCACCAAAGGCGATAGGCCCTTACGTGCAGGCAGTTTCAACAGGCACAATGCTCTACACCTCAGGCCAGCTCGGCATCGACGTAGCGTCGGGCAAAATGGCAGACGGCGTTGAAATGCAGGCTCACGCAAGCATGAAAAACCTCGGCGCAATTTTGCGCGAGAGCGGCGCTGACTACGCAAACATCGTCAAAACAACAATCTTTTTGCAAGATTTAGGCGATTTTGCCGTTGTAAACGGAATTTACGAGAGCTATTTTGACGGCAATTTCCCTGCGCGAAGCTGTGTTCAGATTGCAAAGCTGCCGCTTGGCGGGCTTGTTGAAATCGAAGCCGTCGCAGCGCTGTAAGCGGGGGAGTGCAATGTATAAAATTCTTGAAAAACAGCCGCTTAACCCCACCGTCACAAAAATGGTAATCGACGCTCCGCTCGTCGCCAAAAAAGCCGAGCCGGGTCAGTTCATCATATTCCGTGCAGGCGCCGACGGCGAGCGCGTGCCGCTCACTATTGCCGATTATGACCGCGAAAAGGGCACAGTCACCATAATTTTTCAAATTGTCGGCGGAGCAACAATGGCGCTCAACGCTTTAAATGTAGGCGACTGCCTCACAGATTTCGTCGGCCCCTCGGCACGCCAAGCCACGTTGAAGGGCTTAAAAAGGTCGCCGTAGTGGGCGGCGGAGTGGGCTGCGCAATCGCGTATCCTGTCGCGAAAAAGCTTCACGCGCTCGGCTGCGAGGTGCACTCGATAGTCGGCTTTCGCAATAAAGATTTAGTCATTTTAGAGGACGAATTTAACGCCGTTTCCGACAAGCTCGTCATGATGACAGACGACGGCAGCCACGGCGAAAAGGGCCTTGTCACCGCCGCGCTCGAAAAGCTTATAAACGACGGCAACGAGTACGACGAGGTCATAGCCATAGGCCCGCTTATAATGATGAAGTTTGTGTGCGCCACCACCAAAAAATACGGCGTAAAAACAATGGTTTCCATGAACCCCATCATGATAGACGGCACAGGCATGTGCGGCGGCTGCCGCTTGACAGTAGGCGGCGAAACAAAATTTGCCTGCGTAGACGGCCCCGACTTCGACGGCCACCTAGTAGATTTCGACGAAGCCATGCACCGCGGCTCAATGTACAAAGATTTTGAAGCCCACGCGCGCGACAACGCCTGCAATCTATTAAACAAGTAACTGTTCGTAGGGCACGACGGCTCGGCGCGCCGTCAGGTTTGCACAAAACTAACGGCGTGCCGATGTCGTCACACCCTACGCTTACCATGAATTGTAGGGGTCGGCGCCCTCGACGACCCGCTCAGCATTACGCAAATTTACAATTACGATTGTAGGGGCGAGCTTTGCTCGTCCGCTCTTGCAGAGGGCAATATGTCCCACATAATAATATTTAATGTAAAGCACAGCAACCTTTGTAGGGGCGCGCATTGCGCGTCCGAAATTATCCCAAAAATTCAAACCAGAAACGGAGACGTCATACAAATGCCAAACATGACCCCGAAAAAATGTCCGATGCCTGTGCAGGACGCGGACATACGAAATAAAAACTTCGCCGAGGTCGCGCTCGGCTACACAAAAGAAATGGCAGTCGACGAGGCAAAACGCTGCCTTAACTGCAAAAACAAGCCCTGCGTTTCAGGCTGCCCTGTTCAGATAGACATTCCCGCGTTCATCGGCAAGGTCGCCGAAAAAGATTTTGAGGGCGCGTATGCCGTGCTCAACGCGTCGAGCGCACTGCCCGCCGTGTGCGGACGCGTCTGCCCGCAAGAGAGCCAGTGCGAGGGCAAATGCGTTCGCGGCATCAAAGCCGAGAGCGTCGGCATAGGCCGTTTAGAGCGCTTTGTAGCCGATTATCACCGCGAGCACGGGGAAGAAAAGCCCGCAATGCCACAGCAAAACGGTCATAAAGTGGCCGTCATAGGCTCAGGCCCAAGCGGGCTGACAGCGGCGGGCGATTTAGCCAAAATGGGCTACAAGGTCAGCGTTTACGAGGCACTTCACGTCGCGGGCGGCGTTTTAAGCTACGGCATACCCGAATTTCGTCTGCCGAAAGCCATCGTTCAGGCAGAGGTCGACAACCTCAAAGCGATAGGCGTTGATATCGACACAAACATCGTCATCGGCAAAACAGTCACGATAGACGAATTGTTCAACATGGGCAACGAGGCGGTGTTCATCGGCTCGGGCGCAGGCTTGCCGCGCTTCATGGGCATCCCGGGCGAAAGCCTCAAGGGCGTTTATTCCGCAAACGAATTTTTGACGCGCATAAACCTCATGAAGGCGTATTTGCCCGAAAGCCAAACGCCGGTGCAAAAGGCTGAAAACGTGGCGATAGTAGGCGGCGGCAACGTCGCAATGGACGCGGCGCGCTGTGCAAAACGCCTCGGCGCAAAAAATGTGTACATAGTATATCGCCGCGGCATGGAAGAGCTGCCAGCGCGTAAAGAGGAAGTCGAGCACGCCGAGGAGGAGGGCATAATTTTCAAAACACTCACAAACCCCGTCGAAGTTCTCGGCGACGAAAACGGCAACGTGCGCGGCATGGTTTGTGTCGAAATGACGCTCGGTGAGCCGGACGCAAGCGGACGCCGCCGCCCCGTTGTAAAAGAGGGTAGCGAGTTCACGCTCGATGTCGACTGCATGGTGATGTCCATCGGCACAAGCCCAAACCCGCTCATCCGTTCAACAACCCCCGGCCTAGAGGCAAACAAGCACGGCTGCATCATCACAAACGGCGACGACGGCTTGACAACGCGCGAAGCCGTATATGCCGGCGGCGACGCAGTGACAGGCGCAGCCACAGTCATTTTGGCAATGGGCGCGGGCAAGCAAGCCGCCAAAGCCATCGACGAATACATAAAGAAAATGTAAATATATATGTTTTTTGTAGGTTTGTCAATGATACGTTACACCAAAAGCAATAAAATCATGGAGAATTTTTTTAGGAGACTGCCAGTTAAGAGGGCGCATGGGAAACGCATTG
>RZZW01000052.1 GCA_009929695.1 Clostridia bacterium | reverse complement strand
ACTCCGTTCGGGCTTCGCCCTCTCTGCGTAATCCCACATCATTCTACCATCTATCATTGCTTAATTCAAAACTATTGCAACTTGCTATTGCAATTTGCGGTGTTTTCTTTATAATAAAATTGATGATAATAGCCGATGATGAATTTGCCTTGATCTGTTAAAGAAAGCGTCTGCGGCAGCTCTCCGCCGAGAAGTGACATCACTTCACCGATTTGACCTTGCCAATAATAGCCGTATTTTCCTTTTGAAATGTGATACTGACCAAGCTTGAGCAGCTTTGTCAAAATGACTGCGGGCGTGCTGCATGCAGATGAGAAATACGCATCTTTTATTGTGCGGTTAAGCGGGCCGCTGCTTGCGTCCTGTTGCGCCTTTTCCAAAAGGGCAAACAGCCTGCCGCAAAGATATGCGGCGTTTGTGTTTTGCTTATCAAGAGCCAATGTTAGTTCCTCCTTTTTACCTTCAAGACGTTCTTTTCTATTTACACAGGCTTTTATAATGCCTGCGCGGGTACTGTTTAGCTTGATGAAGCTGTTGTTTTCCTCGTCACTGTCTGTTTTTACACGGCGAATAACAGTAGCAAGCAGTGAGGATGGGTAGGTGTAGCCGTTAATTATTGCCTGCATAAGCTTTGCCGCCATGGCGGGGTCAACCTTTTCATTTTTGCTTTTTGGAGATATAAGCTCGCGCTTTATTTGGTATATGTTCGGTGTTTTCGTCATTCCTAAAATAGAAATATCCGCGCTGTGCTGCGCCATATTTTTAAGCAGCGTTCCGAATTTTGTGTTGTAAATAAACTTTACTGAAACGCGCGAGGAATTTGGCTTTAAGCCTGCAATTATAAACCGCACATCGTCGTCGATTTCTGCCGGAAATGAAAGCTTTTGACCGTTTAGCACAGCAAGCCTTGCGTCCTCCAAGATGCGTTTAAGCCCTTTTTCAGTGTCGTCTCTGTCGATACCAAGCCCAAACGCCTCTTCGCAAAATAAATCAGAATACTCATCGTCCTTGTCACTAAGCGCAAAAAATATGACTGTTGTGTCGTCAATCAGGGTTTTGTGCGTGCGTGAGGAGGTGAGATAGTTAAACGCCTCTGTGTACTTTTTCATGGCGGCTTCTGATATGCCGCTGTTATAGCCCTGCTCTTTGTTGTAGCTGCATTCAGAGTCGTTGTTGCATCCGACGAGCACGCAGCCTGACGCCTGTCCGCCCATCAATCCCTTTAGCTTATTATGAGTTTTGGCGGTTTTGCAGCTTTCGCCTGTGATAGCGCATATTGCGTCTGTTTCAGTTTGCTGTGACAATCCGCTCTCCCATTTTTCAAGAAGCTGCTTATCCTCGTTAAGGCGGATATCGGGGCGTCCGTCGAGACAAAAGCCGTAATATGCGCCCGAATAAGCATTGCCTAAAGCTGTGAGACATGGATTTTCCGTCTCATCTTCGGGCTTCCAGTTTGAAAGAAAATTTCTGTATGCGTCAATAATGGGGGATGACAGATTTTCTATAAAAGCGAGGTTGCCGCTGACAAACATTTCGTGAGATTTTTTGGCTTTATTTGTTGCGTCGTTTGGCGTAAACGTGCCTGTCGATTTGTCGTAGTTAAGCCCGAATATGTAGAGACTGCGGTGTTCGATGATATTTAAGTCAATGCCGGGCTTTTGCGTCCTTAGAGGCAGAGCCACGGGCAGGGGATTATACACGATTTTTACAGTATCTTTTTTTGCAGGAATTTCTTTTTTTATGCGAATGTCTATTATGTCAGCTATTTGTCCGTCGGGAGTGAGCGCAACAAGATAAGACAAGCCAACCGTTGAATAGCCGTCCTTGTTGACCTTGCCCTGCGACGCAAGCAAATCATAATAATCGCACAAGGCTTTTATCAGCATCTTAACTCCTCTCTGTATTTGGCAACGTCTATCACGCCGTTTATCATATGCGGGCGGTAATATACGGCGTTTGCGCTATCGGAAAATATGATGTCCTCCCAGTCAAGTCCATCGGCTTTTCCCTTGTCGGCGTAATTCATACAATACAGCATAAAGCCGAGGTCAACGTCGCCGAGCTTTGTTATCTCGGGGCTTATCTGCTGCATATCAAATTCATCGACAAGGCAAATTTTCTTCGCAAACATTTCGCTGCACCCAAGACATGGCGTGCGGAAATGCTGACCGTTTTCAAGGCGGCGGCGCATGATGCTGTAATGCTTTTCAGGGCTTTCGTCATCATGTGTGCTGCGCAGCCCTGTCATTTCAAAATGAAACTCAACGCCGTATTTTACGTCCCTTAAAAGCATTGTAGCGCGTTGGCTTATAACCTCAGTCGTTATAATTTCAGGGTTGCCACCTGTGCCGTTCATTTGGCTTTTGACAAGGCTCGGTTTTACCTTATCCTTCACCTCGTTGCGCCTTATGTTGGCAAAATTTATCGGGTTAAACACAATTATTTTGTCAATCACAATCTCGATGGCGGGCTTCCAATAGATGCTTTTTATAAGCCCAACCATTGCCGACGGCGTGGGAACGTCATAGCTCACGCGTTCCACTTTCATCTCAGGCCGCGTGAAGCACGCCATATCTCCCTCCACCGTTATTTTGAAACCATAGCCCATTTGCTTGTCCTCCTTTTAAATTATATAGTCCTTGCCTGTTGTTGAGATGCCTGTTTCGCTGCTGTAATAATCAATATTTTCAAGCACATACAGCCCCGTGCCGAAATCCTTTATAGCGCCCTGCTGCAAAAGCGATTTAAACTCGCTGATGTTTACAGAGGCGGAATATAGCTGAAGCTTGCGCCGCACAGATTTATCTCCGCCATGCAGACGATTTATAAGCTCGGTGCTCTCGTCGCTTGTCGAAACCACTACACCGTATGACGCGCTGTCTATTATATTAAATTCCTCAGCATATGTCCTAAACGGTAAGCCTGTCGGCTTTGAAGCTTCATTGCTTATAAGCTTTTGCGACATTTCCTCGTCTTTATGGCTGTAAAGTCGGGTGTAGTAGCTCTCTATGCACTGAGGCGATGTTATATCCTCAAATTCTTTTAAAAGCTGTTTTGTAATGCTTTGCTTTTCGTCGCTGTTCTTTTGTGCGTTTGTATCAAGTGTAAAAACATAGGCGACGCAGTTTTCTTTTTTGCCCTCGCGGTTGCAGCGTCCTGCCGTTTGCAAAATATTGTCAAGCCCCGCTGTCTCTCTGTAAACAGCGTCGAAGTCAAGGTCAACACCAGCCTCGATAAGCGAGGTCGAGACGACGCACACCTGTTCGCCGCTTTCGATAGCCGCTTTTATGCTTGATATAGTTTGCATGCGGTCATAGCCTGTTATATATGTTGAGAGGTGATATTTGCAGCCGTGAAGCATTTCATAAAGCTGAACGGCATCAGCTTTGCGGTTTACAACTATAAGCGAAGAGCGGTTTTTTTGCGAGCTTTCGCAAAGCTGCTCGGCTGAAATAACGCCGAGATTTTGAAATTCACACTTTTTAAAATTGACAAAAGACTGCTTGTCGGTTATGAGCTCATGCACCCTTGCGCCGCTGCCGTATTTATCCACAAGCGCTTTAAAATCAGGCATTGTCGCTGTCAAAAATATCGCCTTGCTGTGCAAAAGCGTCGTTATATTGCTCACGGCTTTAATGCACGGAGCCATGTACGAAACCGGCATCAGGTGTGCTTCGTCAAACACTATTATACTGTCGGCCATGTTGTGCAGCTTTCGCAGCTTGCTTGACCTGTTTGAATAAATTGACTCAAAAAACTGCACTGCTGTCGTCACAATAATTCCCGCGTCCCAGTTTTCGCAGGCAAGGCGCTTTACGTTTTGCGTTGTAAGCTCGCTTTCGTCTGATATGTCATATGTAAATGTGGACTGATGCCTCACAACGTCCGCACAGCCGTCAAACATATCTTCAAGCACCGCCACAGTTTGGTCGATAATGCTGTTGTAGGGTATGACGTAAATTATGTGCTTTTTGCCCTTGATGACAGCTTTTTCAAGCGCTATTTTAATGCTGCAAAGAGTCTTTCCGCTGCCCGTTGGCATGTTCATAAGGTAAATGTCAGCGTCGGTGTTCGCGTTTGCGTATGCCTGCGCTTGAATTTCAGCGCGGCTTTTTTGCAAAAGGGTAGTGGGGGTAAAGCTTGAAAGCCGCTTGTTTACTCTGTCAAGGCATTCTTTGAAATCAACCTTTGCACCGCGCTCTGCGCCTGTTCTCATAAAGCGCTCGGTGTCTATAAAGTCTGCATCAGTGAGACACGACGCAAAGTAACGCACCATAAAGGCGTAAGCTTCAAGCTTATCCTTGTTTGTGGTGAATTTATCGAGAGCCGTGTTTAAAGCGTCGGGAGACACCTTTTTAGGGCTTATTTCTGTTTTATATGCGCTGTAATCAGCACTTTCGCGGCGCAGCCTGCCGGAAAGCGTTATGTCATCAGAAATATCGGACGCAGTGCCGCCGTCGGGTATGCCGCCGTGATGTCCCGCTATGCAGTATGCGGCGATATATCCAAGCGCACTTCTGCCAAAAACATCGTCGATTGCCGCTTTTGCGCCGCGTGTTGAGTGGTCTACGGAAATATTAGCACCGTTTATTCTGCGCTGAAAGTCGTCGCCGTACTTGCCAATGTCGTGCAAAAGCCCAATTTGGAAGCAAAATTCTTTAAATTCATCAATGCAGTTATCCGACGCTAGCGCCGCTGTGTTTTGCAAATGCTTGCAAAGCGGCTGTTCCTCTCCGATTTCGTTTGTATGCCCGATGTACATTTAAATCAACACCTTTATAGTATGTTTTTCGCTGAAAACAGATTATCACATTAAAGGCACAATAAACAGGACTTCCAAAGAAAATTTCAATTATTATGATACAATCATATCACATTATCTTGTAAAAGCAAATAAAAAAGCACTCGTATTGTAAACGAGCGCTTAAAGAATGATGTCACAGCTTTTCCTCACGTATGCACATGAGAAGAAAGCTGATGAAAAGTAAAAGGCAGCATAGCCAAATGGCTTTTTGACCAAGAATTATGGCGGATACAGAGCCGATGCCTGCGCCTATGGCGAAGAGTAAAATCACGCCGAAATATGCGGCGGATTTTTCGAGAAGCTGCTTGTCGCGAATGCGAAAATATGCACTCAAAACCTCAACGCCGCTGCGCAGATTACCTATACACATCGTGCTTGCAAACGCGTAGCCGTTCACCTTGCGGAATGTCTGCACCTGCATTGCACACGCAAAGGAGGTGAGGCAGTTAGCGGCTAAATCAGCGCTTTGCGGCATAAATCCGACGCAGAAAAGCATCAGTATTTCAGCTATAACAATAAGCTGCCTCCAGTGCACAGCGCTTATGTGCTTAAAGCGTATATGTATCTGCTCCGCGACAAAAACGCCAAGCATAAACGACAAAAGGGGAATGAAGTGCCGCAAAGCAGAAGCCCATTCGCCCGCAAAAATATGTCCGCTCATGAGCACAATATTGCCCGTCTGCGCGTTGGCAAACACCTTGCCGCGCACAAAATAACTGTAAGCGTCTTGCAAACCGCCCGATATAGTCAAAAACGCAATAGTAACCATAGCGTCCGACATTTGGCGCTTGGAGGTTAGTTTATGTGGCATGAAATTTCACCTCAGTTATTTTGGGAAAACTTTGTAATTCTGAGCGAAGCGAAGAATCTTTGGCACTTCACCATAGGTTTCAAGATTCTTCGCTTCGCTCAGAATGACAAGGAAATAAGCGCAAAGCGATAAAGGAAACGTTGTAAATATAAAAAGAAAATGCGGCGGGG
>RZZW01000059.1 GCA_009929695.1 Clostridia bacterium | reverse complement strand
TTTTTCAGGGGTTTTTATACGAAATCGCAGTATAATCAGGCATTTTTAATATCCCTAGAAAAGAGTTTATTTGCCAAAAATTATCCCATTTGAAACAGTGAGCCCTGAAGAATATGCCCTTTTAGAATATGTCTTTGATGCTGTTTCAAAGGATACGCTCTCTCAAATTGCTGATAAATCTATCGCTACTGGTAGGAAAAATCATCAGCTTTTTATTGTTTCTCATCATTCAAAACGCTATTTTGTCAAAATTTTTCACGCCTCAAAGCATGCAAAATGGGCAAGAAGAGTCGAACTTGGTTTAAAAGATATTTTCTCCTCGGGGGCTAAGCGCTGTTTTGAAGGTTCGGCGATGCTGTATCGAAATGAGATCCCTACGGCTAAGCCGATTGGGTATTTTTCAATGGCTGCATTACCCTGGAATAAAAAAAGTGTCGCGATTTTTGAAGCGATTGAAAATGCCAAAGAGTTGCAAGAGTATTACCTAAAACAGTTCAGTCAGTTTGAGGTGTTGTTTTCGAAAATGGCACACTACACTAAAAAAATGCACGATGCACATATTCGCCACACCGATATTGTATTGCACAATTTTTTAGTGCAAGAAAACAATGGCATGGAAGAACTTTACCTTATAGATACCGATAAAGTACATTATGCAGGGCTTAGTCGAATCTCATTCTTAACGAAAACGTTTTTTGATATGCATTGTCTTCGCAGGCTTGAGGTTAATGAAGAGGAGTTGCTTGTTTTTTTAAAGCACTATTTTGGAAAAGAGTGTCCCTCTTTCTGGAGAAAAGTACTGGCTTTTTGGAGTAAAAAAAGTCGATGAAATCTTTACATGTAAAGACTAAAGAGGCACAAGCGCTTTTGGGCGAGACGCTTGTTTTGATTGTTGATCCTCAAAAAGTAGATACGTATGGGTATCCTTCATTTATGAATCGTTCTTTTGTAAGAATCTTAGGATTTTTTATTGGAAAGCAACGGAGCGAAAAATTTTTCAAAAATTTTGATCATCTTTTTTCTCCAAGTGGAAATTGGGACTGCAATGTTATCAAAGTTGAAAAAATTGGTCGTTACAAAAGAATGGAAAATCTCTGGAAGCATAGAAATAATTTTCGTAAAAGTATA
>RZZW01000037.1 GCA_009929695.1 Clostridia bacterium | reverse complement strand
CGCAATGCGCGCCCCTACAATCTGACGTTAATTTACGGTGAACCGTAGGGGCGGATTCCATATCCGCCCGAAATTTCGCGCAAATTCGCAATGTGCCGCATTGTTTGTAGGGGTCGATGCCCACATCGACCCGCAACCGTGGCGATGTGCTGACCTATGCGGACGAGCGAAGCTCGCCCCTACAATTTACCGCAAATTTACGGCATACCGTAGGGCGGGGAAAATTTTATTCAAACCGTGCCGCGAGGAGCTCGTTTACTTGTTTGCCGTCGGCTTTGCCTTTTACGAGCGGCATGAGGGACTTCATTATGATGCCTTTTTCTTTGGCGGTGGGGTGCGGGAGATTTAGCTGTGTTAAAACGTCCGAAATGACCTTTTCTATCTCGTCGGCGCTCATTTGGGCGGGCATAAACTCAGTTAAGACGGCGATGTTTGCCTTATATTCCTCGATGCGCTCCGTGCGGTCGGCGGGGGTTGTCTCAAGGCTCTCCTTTGCCTGTTTAAGCTCGTGAGCTACTATTGCGACTTCCTCTTCAGACGTCAAATCGGCGCGTTTGTCGATAAATTTCGCCTTAAGAGCGCTTAAAAGCCCCGACAGCGCGTTTTTGCGCAGAGTATCGTGCTCCTTCATCGCCCGCATCATTTTTGCTCTTACATCATCAATCATTGTCATTTTAAATACACTTCTTTCTCAATTATATAATATAGTTAGTCTTTTTAATTTGTACGTAACCGCTGCGGACGCGCAATGCGCGCCCCTACAATTTCACAAGGTGCGTAGGGGCGGATATTATCCGCCCGCAATTTCGCCCAAAGCCAAAAAGGTTGCAATTCTCCCCACAAAACAATATCATGGGGGACACATTGCCCTCTGCAAGAGTGCCCTCTGCAAGAGTTAAACATGAAACTTCTTTTTAATCTCTGCAAAAAACGCGTTGCGGCGGAAAATTATCATGGCGGCGAACGTCAAAACGCACGCGCCGACGCATATTGCGCTTGGCAGAGACACGTTCACCGTGTGTGTGACGAGCAGCACAAACGGCGCTATGCCCGCCATGCACACCATCTGAACATACGTCATATACTCGCAGCTTGTCATCTTTTTTATGCCCGCTATGACTATTACGGCGCACAGCGCGGACAAAATTGCGAGCGGCAGAACAAAATCTATACTCCAGCCGTACCATCCTGTGAAAACGTCCCACAAAATTGCGAGCACTATCAATATCACAAGCTGCCACGTCACGCTTTTTAAGAGATTTCGCCTTTTTGCCGTGGCGACAGCGAGCACAAGCCATGTGCAAAGCAGCGCGCCTGTGACGAACGCGCTCCACCATATGCCGTCAAACAGCATGTAATTTATTAGCCCGCACACGATTATGATTGCGAGCGCGCCGAAGCTGACCCACTGCATAAACTGCTTTTCGGCTGTCTGCTTTTTTGGCGGAACGAGTGGAAAAACGCGGTCGTTTTCGTCAAATTCGCCCGTGAGCACGCCGTGGCAGAGCGGACAGTTTTCGTGATGAGTGCGCAGCTTGATGTTGCAATTTTTACAGCTTTGCATCGTTTTCCTCCTCACTGCGCACGGCGACCTCGACGGGCACGCCAAGCTTTGTCAGCGTGCGGAAAAAGCTGCGAAACACATGCACACTTTTGAACACCGTCGTGAACGTCATCGTGAGATTATTGCCGTAGGAGCACACGCAGAGCTGCATTTTGCCTGTGGCGGTGAAAAAGTCGAACATTTTCACAAACGGCGCACATTCTTTTGGCAAATCTATGCGTCCGATATTTGAAAAGACAGCGGTGTCGTTGCCGTAGCTGACGTAATTGCCAAGCTGCATGGCGCGCATTTTAATCTCTAGCGGAACAACGCGCATGAGGGCGTTTGTCTCTAGCCCAATGTAGCTGTTCATGCGCGCCGCCATGCGCTCTTTTGTGATTTCTTTTTTGAAAAACTGCGCGGTGAAATCAACCACGCTGTCGAAATCTGCGGGCTGACGGCTGAAATTATAGCCCATGTCTATCCACGCAAAAAAGTTGCGCACGCTCTCGGACGGAAAGAAATGGCGCAGGTTTACAGGTATCATTAGCGCGACGGGCTTTCGTTTATCGCGCTGGCGCATGTCGTCCGCGATGGCGCACATGAACGCCGCCGCAAAAAACGCGGTGAGCGTCGCGCCGTGCTCTTTTGCTATCGCGAGCATTTTGTCGACGGGCGCAACGCCCTCAACTATGCGCATTTCGCCCGCGTCAAAGCGGTTGCTTTTTGGCATTTGATACGCCTTATATTCGGGGATTTTCTCGGCGGCTTTTTCCTTGCTGTAATATTTTTCAAAGCCGTCCTCACCGTTTACGGCGACGTCGAGCTGCGGCTGAACGAGCGGCTCGACCTCATTGGGGTGCGTTATTGTGAGGTAGCGGACGATTAAGGTGCGCAGAAATTGCAGTGTGCCTGTGCCGTCGGCAAGCGCGTGAAAAACCTCTAGGTTTATGCGTCGTTTATAGTACGTTACTTCAAAAAGCAGCGTTTTTTC
The DNA here is from genome assembly GCA_009929695.1 of Clostridia bacterium. Classification (GTDB taxonomy): domain Bacteria; phylum Bacillota; class Clostridia; order Oscillospirales; family Ruminococcaceae; genus Ruthenibacterium. The sequence continues at coordinate 26,529 of RZZW01000037.1, read as the reverse complement.
GTCGGGGTAATAAAGGCGGCTGCACGGTGCGCGGTACTCTTCGCGGACGATGGGGCGAAGCGTGCTCTCCTCTAAATAATACCAAAAAACGCCCTTGCGCATGACGCACGAGAACAGCGCAAAGCTAGTCATGGTCTTGTCGAGTGCCTGTTGCAGAGCCTCGGCGTTCACGTCCTCATTCAGCTCGCACGCCATGCGGAAAACGCGCTCGTCGCGGTCATTTGCCGTCGCGGGAAAAATTTTTGCGGCGTTTTCAAGCTTGCGCCATTTCGCTTTTCTTGTTTGAAGCATCGCTATCGTCCTCTTTCAAAAAGCCGTTTATGTAGCTGATACATTGCTTGACCGGCTTATAGCTTGCGTTCATTGCAAAAAAGCCGTGCAGAGAGTCGGGAATGCGGTGCATTTCGACCTTTACGCCCGCCTGCAAAAGGCGGTAGGCATATGCCTCGCCCTCGTCGCGCAGAGGGTCAAACTCCGCTGTGATAAGCAATGTGCGCGGTAAATCCGTAAAATTCTCCGCCTTTATGGGCGAAAAATAAGGGTTGTCGAAATCGGCGTCGCACGTTTTATAAAGGTCCATATACTCCTGCATGTCGCGGCGCGTCAAAAGGTAATCTGTGCCGTTTTCGGTGACGCTTGGGTATTTTGAATTTTCGGAATAATCGTTGTCGACGCATGGGTAGATGAGGATTTGGCGGCGCGGCATGAACTCTCCCCTGTCGCGCGCCATTTGGCACAGCGCGGCGGTGATGTTGCCGCCCGCGGAGTCGCCAATCAGCGTGATATTGCATGGGTCGACGCTGAGTATTCCGCGCTCGCAGAAGATGGCCTTTGCGACGGCATAGCAGTCCTCAAGGCCGATGGGAAAGCGCGATTCGGGCGCTAGGCGATAATCGACTGAGACGACGACCTGACCTGTTGAGTTTGCGAGGTTGCGGCAGGTGCGGTTATACGTGTCGACGCTCTCGGTCACGAAGCCGCCGCCGTGGCAAAAAAGCATGACGGGCAGGGTATTATTTTCCATATTGCAGCCACAGTCGGGGCATTTTTCAGGGATATATATGCGCGTTGGCACCTCGTGGTCGCCATTTAAAAATTTGTGGTCGATAGTTTTATAAAGACCTTTGAGCGGGTCGAACGATTTTATCTCGGCAAACCTGCGCGCGGCTGGGAGGTCAAGGTGAGCATAAGAGAGTGCCTTAAGCACCGCCTTAGCAGCTTCGTTTATAGCCATAATTTTGTACCTCGGTTATTTAAGTGATTATATTTAATTATAACATAAAAATTCTGCTTGCATACATAAAAATGAAGAGACTGTAAAAAAAGAAAAGAGAAGAAAGAAGAAAGAAAAGTTAATGAGTGGCGCAATAGCGCCACATTTTAGCAGTTTGCTGATATTTTATAATGCGTCGCAAGCTGCTAAAATGTGATTGCACAGCAATCACTCCATACTTTTTCTTTTTTCTCTCTTCTTTCTTCTTTTTACAGTCTCTTAAAATCTATTTCGTTTTATATCCGTCCGGGTTCATTTGCTGCCATTTCCAGCTTGTGGCGCACATGTCGTCTATGCCGTATTGGGCTTCCCAGCCTAGCTCGTTTTTCGCTTTGGCGGGGTCGGCATAGCATTCGGCTATGTCGCCGGGGCGGCGGGGGTCGATGACGTAGGGCAGGTCTTTGCCGCAGGCTTTGCCGTAGGCCTTAATTACGTCAAGCACGCTGTAGCCCTTGCCTGTGCCGAGGTTGCAGACGAAAAGGCCGCAGTTTGTCGCGAGCTTTTTGAGCGCTGCGACGTGGCCTGTCGCGAGGTCAACAACGTGGATATAATCGCGCACGCCTGTGCCGTCGTGTGTTTTGTAGTCGTCGCCGAAAACGTGCACCTTTTCAAGCTTGCCGACGGCGACCTTGGCGATATACGGCACGAGGTTGTTGGGGATGCCGTTTGGATCTTCGCCGATGAGGCCGCTCTCGTGTGCGCCGATGGGGTTAAAGTAGCGCAAAAGGGCGACGTTGAGCGATTTGTCTGCCGCGCAGATATCTGTGAGCATGCGCTCGATAAACAGCTTTGTTGTGCCGTAGGGGTTTGTTGTCGAGAGAGGGAAATCCTCTGTGATTGGCACGCTTGCGGGGTCGCCATACACAGTTGCGGACGATGAGAAAACGAAGTTTTTCACGCCGTATTTGCGCATTGCGTTAAGGACTGTGAGCGTATTCACAAGGTTATTTGTGTAATATTCAAGAGGCTTCTGCACGCTTTCGCCGACTGCTTTCAGCGCTGCAAAATGAATTACAGCGTCGATTTCGGGGTGGCTTGCAAAGAGCTTATCTGTTGCTTCTTTGTCGCAAAGGTCAACGTTTACGAACGGAATTTTAACGCCCGCGATTTTTTCAACACGCGCGAGAGACTCCTCGCTTGAGTTTACAAGGTTGTCCGCGACGATGATGTCGTAGCCCGCCTTGATTAGCTCTATACAGGTGTGGCTGCCTATGTAGCCCGCGCCGCCGCTAACAAGAATTGACATATACAAAACCTCTTTCTTTTTATAAATTGATGGTTTTTTCCTTACTTACATTGTAGCGTTATAGCGGCGAAAAAGCAAATAGATATTTAGCACAGGGTTTGCATTTTTGTGGCTTGAGCAAATTATCCACATTTATTTTTAAAAAAAGGTTTTTTGTGTTTATTTCTTTAGCATATTTTGGTATAATAGTATTAATAATGTATAATTAGTCGGAGGAAACGTCATGATTTACGATACACTTGATAATATTAACCAGTACACGGGGCTGTTTGAGCATCTTGACACCGCTATCGAATATATAGAGAGCCACGATTTAAACGAGCTGCCCATGGGTAAAACGGAGATTGACGGCGCGAATGTTTTTGTGAATATTCAAGAGGCAGAGCCGAGCGCCGGCGAGGGGCGCGGGTTTGAGACGCATTCAAACTATATGGATTTGCAGATGGACTTGGAGGGCGTTGAGCTTTGCGAGGTTGCGCTTAGCGAGGTTGAAGAGGAAAAGCCATACGACCTTGAGACAGACTTTGCCTCATGGACAGGCGACACAAGCGCCGCGCTTGTGCTCGGGCCTGACCGCTTTGCCATATTTATGGTGGAGGAGCCGCACAAACCCTGCATAAAAGCCGAGGGCTGCGACAAGGTTAAGAAGGCTGTGTTTAAGATCGCCTACTAAATAGCATTTTAAATTAGGGGTTGTTTTTTTGAAAAAGCATCGTGTGCTTGTTGTTGATGACAGAAAGATAAATTTGACAATGCTGTCTAAGATACTTGACAGCCATTATGACGTGCTGCTTGCCGAAAACGGAGAGCAGGCGCTTGCTTTGCTGCGCAGTGAAGGCAGCAGCATAAGCGCAATGCTGCTCGACATAATAATGCCCGTGATGGACGGCTATGCGGTGCTGAACGCCATGAAGGCCGACGCCGCTCTGCCGCGCATACCTGTCATTGTTATATCGTAGCCCGAGCACGACGAAGAGCGAGCGCTCGCGCTTGGCGCAAACGGACTTTGCGCGCGCTTTGCCGCCGACCAATTCGTGGCGCTTTTGCCCGCGGAGGTGGAAAAGCACCTGCCTAACGCCGCCGAGCTTTCCGAGTCTGCGATGGCGGAGTATCCCATCGACATAAAGCTTACGATAAAATTCGGCGCGTATCCGATAATCGACAAGAGCATGTCCGTCGCCGCAATGTGCGACCGCGCGCTGCTTGCCGCCGAGAGCGTAAAGGGGCAGTATGGCCGCGCCATAGCCTACTATGACGACGCCATACGCCAAAAAATGCTGCTTGAACAGCGCATCACAACAGAGATGAAGCAAGCGCTTGCAAGCGGACAATTTGAAGTGTATTTGCAGCCGAAATACGACATAATGAGCGAGCGCATAGCGGGCGCACAAGCGCTTGTGCGGTGGAATCACCCCGAGCTTGGGCTGCTGCCGCCGTCGCAGTTTATTCCGCTTTTTGAGAAAAACGGCTTCATAACCGAGCTCGATAAATACGTTTGGGAAAAGACCTGCGAGCTTATCGCGTATTGGATTGAGCACGGAAACAAGTATGTGCCTGTGTCCGTCAATGTGTCGCGCAAGGATATTTACAGAGATAACCTCGCCGCAGTGCTGACGAGCATCATCGAAAAATACGGTCTGCGCGCAAATCAGCTTCATCTTGAAATAACTGAGACAGCCTACACCGAGAGCCCCGAACAGCTTATCGGCGTTGTGCAGCGGCTGAAAGCGCTTGGCTTCATTATAGAGATGGACGATTTCGGCAGCGGATATTCGTCGCTGAACATGCTCTCTGAGCTGCCCATCGACATATTAAAGCTCTACATGCGCTTTATCCAAAAGGAGAGCGCAAAAAACAGCAGCCGCAACATTTTGAGTTTTATTATTTCCCTTGCGAAATGGATGAATTTACTCGTCGTCGCCGAGGGCGTTGAGACGCAAAAGCAGATAGAATTGTTGCGCAGCATGGACTGCACCTACGTGCAGGGCTACTACTACGCAAAGCCAATGCCTAGCGCGCAGTTTACTGACATCGTGCTGCATTCTCACCTTGCAAACTCGATACCCTTGCAGGCCTCCGGTAGCAGCGCGGGCGACGTTGTTGTGCACAATAACTGCGACGGGCGCGTGATGCTGATTGCGGACGACGTAAAGCTGAACCGCGCTATTTTGTCGGAATATTTCAAAAACGCATACTCTATTGTCGAGGCGGCAAACGGACAGAGCGCCTACAATTATATTCAGAAAAATTTTGAGAATATCGCGATAATTTTGCTCGATTTGTCTATGCCGCTCATGGACGGCTTTCAGCTTCTTGAAAAGCTGCGCGCAAACCGCCTTTACAGCGACATACCAGTCATAATCACCTCGCAGGCGGGCGAGACAAGCGAGGCGCATGCATTTGAGCTTGGCGCGAGCGATTTTATATCCAAGCCGTATAATGTCGACGTGTGTATACACAGAGTTCAAAACGTGACAGCCCGCAACGCCATGCAGACGCTTGAGCGCGAAAAGCACATGCTTGCAAAAATGCGCCAGCTTGCACTTGAAGTGAAAACCGACGCGATGACCGGGCTTTACAACCGCACCGAGCTTGAAAATCAGATCAACGACTATTTCAGCATGCCTTCAAACAGCGTGCGCCGCTCGGTGTTTATAATGCTTGACATAGACAATTTCAAGGATATAAACGACCGCTTGGGGCACACAAAGGGCGACGACGCGATAAAGAAAACGGCGGAGATTCTGCGCGGGCATTTCCGCGACGATGACGTTGTGAGCCGCATGGGCGGAGACGAATTTGCGATATTTATGAAGGCTGATTTAACGCCGCAGCAGCTTAGCTTGCGCCTTTCATCGCTGTGTGAAAAGCTGCGGTTTTTCATCGACGGAATACAGCTTTCGTGCAGTGTCGGCGCGTGCGTTTCGCCCGATTTCGGCACCGATTATCAGGAGCTTTATCAAAACGCGGACATCGCGCTGCTCACCGCAAAAAGACTTGGCAAAAACCAATATCAGGTCTACGGCGGCACGGCGGAGCTGCCTGTGTATGCGTTTGTGCGCAATGTCGACTGGCTGCTAGACGAGACGAGCGACTCGATGTACGTTTGCAGCACAGACGATTACAGCATGCTTTACATAAACAAGGTGGCGTGCGAGCGAGCGCATAAAACAAAGAGCGAATGCCTCGGCAAGCCGTGCTATGAGGTGCTGCAAGGGCGCGACAAGCCGTGCGAATTTTGCTCGTCCGCAAGCAAGCTCTCGCGCGATTTCCGCGTGGTAAATCTTGAATCGGACGCATACGGACGCGCGATTTCCGTCAAAATGAAGCTTATTGACTGGGGCGGAAAGCAGGCGAGAATACAGTATGTGCAGGACACAAGCGAGCTTATGAGCGCAATGGCCAGCCTTGATAATCAGCAAAAAAAGCTGCGCACCGCGCTATCGCACATGAACGTGCAGTACTGGGAATACGACCTTGCAAACGACGTGTGCTCAAATATAATTGCGGCAAACGGCGACGACATGCCTGTTAAAATAGAACATTATTCAAATTTTGTCGAGGAGAGCAAGCTGATACCGGAAGAATACGTAAAGTTTTTCAAAAACGACGGCAAGCTTCTCATTGAAAACGGCGACCATATTGAATTTGAAATTCCGATGGCAAATTACAACAACGACGGCATGAAAACGTGGCACATAAAAAGCACAGTGATACGCGACAAATCCGGAAACCCCAAAAGCATAGTGAGCACCTCGGAGAGGCTGCCGTAAAAATTATGCACATCGACCCGCACAATTTCATAACGTGTACTGTAGGGAACGCATTGTATGCGTTCCCTTAGATTTGCACAAACCATCGGCTTCGGAACGCATGAAATGCGTTCCCTACAACGTGAATTTTATAAATGAGCAAAGAAGTTAATAAATTACACTGTAGGGCAAGGCGTGACGACCTCAGCACGCCGAGTCGTCGTGCCCTACGTACTTTGTAACATTGTAGGGACGCCATACATGGCGCCCGTTGCCGCGGCTATGTACAAACCCTTGTCATTCTGAGCGAAGCGAAGAATCTTTTGTTCTTCGCCATAGGTTTTAAGATTCTTCGCTTCGCTCAGAATGACATATTTATTCCACAAAAAAGCTGCTGCAAATGTGTTTTTCACATATGCAGCAGCTTTTTTATTTTAATCGAAAATTATAAGTGCCATGAAAACTAAATCTTCGTCGCCGATATTATCGAGCGCGTGGCCTTTGCCGTCGGGGGTGAACGTCACGTCGCCTGCCGACACCTCTCTTTTTGTGCCGTTGTCGTCGTACATGCCTTTGCCGGAGAGTATGTAATATGTCTCGCTTTCGCCGTGGTGCTCGTGAAAGCCGAGCGTGCAGTTTGGCTCGATAGTCACCTCTGCGTACAGCCCGCATTTGCCGTTGAGCTCTTTTTCGCCGAGCACGTGCTTAATAATCACACGCCCCTTGCCGCCGCACATTTCGGGTATAATTTCTGTTTTTAGTCCCATTTAAAACAACTCTCTCTTTTTTCTTATATATTATCACTTTTTATGCTGCTTGTGTGAGTTTTACAAAAATTTTGTTTTCCGTAGGGCGCGACGACCTCGGCACGCCGCCGATTTTGAACACACCCTTGGTTAACGGCGCGCCGAGTCGTCGCGCCCTACGAAGAGGTTTGCTTACGAAAATTTTATCTGAAATTCAAACGTGCAGCCGCCGCCTTTTGTATCTGATAACGTCAAGCTTGCTCCGTGAAGCTGTGCGATTTCTTGCGCGACGGAGAGACCTAAGCCGAAATGCGCCTTGTCGCTGCGGCTTTTGTCGGCGCGGTAAAACCTTGTGAAAACGCGCTCTTTATCCTCTTGCGAAATGCCCGCGCCGTGGTCGGCAACGCTGATAATCACCTTGCTTTTGTCAGCCGCCGCCGCTATTTCAATCGGCGTGCCGTGCGGGGTGTACTCCATTGCGTTCGAGAGCAAAATGCCGAAAAGCTGCGTCAGACGCGCCTTGTCCGCCATTATATCGGGCAATTGCTCATCGGGCAAATTTAGCGTCAGCGTGTGACCTCTCTGCGCCGAAAGCAGGTGAAATTTTTCGTAAAGCTCGATGCAGAACGTGTCGAGCGGCAGCTTATCGCCGCGAGCAGCGCCACACCCGCCAAAGCCACGAGCGCATACATGAGCCCCATTCCGCGCAAATGGCTGTGCATTGTGGAAATATCCTGCAAAATGAGCAGCGTGACAACCTTGCCCTCCCCCTTTGGGATAAACCCGACGCACGTTTTATAGCTCTCGTTTTTGGCGGCGTTGAGCGTGAAAATTGTGCTCTCCGTCGCTTTGAGCGTTGTCTGCGTGCCAAAGCCCTCGTTTTTTGCCGCCGTTTTTGCCATTTCAAAAAGCTGCTCGCGCGGAGTTTGCGGCAGCCATGCGCCTTTAAAATGCAGCGCCGTGCCGTTGTCCTCAATCGAGATAACGCAAAGCGACTCCGACTCCTGCTCGGCGAGCCACGCGTCGGAAATCGTCGTATTATTTTCAAGCTTGTCGATTATCGACGACGCGCCTGACGAAAAAAGCGCGTCCATATTTGTTTTATACTGGCTTTGCGCCATGAAAAACGCCACAGCCATCGCGCATATAAGCACCGCCGAGGTGAGCGACGCAAACATCACCGTCATGCGCCGCCGCAGTTTTTTATCATACGCAAATCCCCAATTTCAACATTTTAACAAAACGAAAATGTGCATACATGGCGGGACGGATAACCCGTCCCCTACAACGCTTTCAAGGTGAGCGTGTAGGGGAGGCGTTTCGCCTCCCGACATTTAAATGCCGCCCTCTAATCTGTACCCCGCGCCCCAAACGCGGCCCAAAAGCATTTGACGGCTTAAAAGTCTGCCGCTGTTTTTGAAAAAAGCCTCGAGCAGCTCGCATTCCTTTTTAGAAAGCGCCGCTTCGCCCGCTTTGCCCTTTAAAACAAGCTCGGATAAATCGAGCGAGGTGTCACCGCATTTTAAGATTTTATTTGGCTCTGCGCCCGCCGGCCTGCGCACGAGGGCGTGAAGCCGCGCTATAAGTTCGCGCATATCAAACGGCTTGACAAGATAATCGTCAGCTCCGCTCTCAAGCCCGTCAACTCTGTCGCCCACGCGCCCGAGCGCCGTGAGCATCATGACGGGCGTTGCTATGCCGTTTGCGCGCGCCTTGCGAAGCAGCGTCAGACCGTCCATATTTGGCAGCATTCTGTCTAAAAGGCACGCGTCGTAGATATTTTGTTTAAGGTAATAAAAGCCGTCCTCGCCGTCGGCGCAGGTGTCGACGGAAAACCCCTCCGCGCAAAGCCCCGCGCTGACGGCCTCGCAAAGCTCTGTGTCGTCCTCAATCATAAGTATCCGCATAACGCACCTCCGTTTATATGTATTATACAACACATTTCTTAAAACAACATTAAAAAATTCGCTTCAAGGCTTTTTTAAGATTAATGTTGTATTATAAATTGTAGGGACGCTTTACCTCCCTTGTCAAAGGGAGGGGAATCGCCCGCAGGCGGTGGAGGGATTCTTTTTACGTCTTTGCACAAACCACAGATTCCGAACCCCTCCGTCGCTCCTTCGTCGCGCCACCTCCCTTTAACAAGGGAGGTAATTTGGAAAGGATATTATTATGAAAAAATTATCAGCTTAATTTTATCAGCCTGCTTAACCGTTTCGCTATCAGCGTGCGCAAAGCCGCAGAGCGCGGGGCAGACGGAAAATATTGTGTCAAACTCCGGCGTTGCGAGCACTGTCGCTATGGGACGGTGGGTTGAGAGCGAGGTGGAGCTGCCAAATGAGGTAGCTTTTCACGCTGCGCCAAGCAATATGGCGGACGGCTCGCTGTGCCTTTATGCCACCGACCCATACACAACAGATGAAAATATCGAAAACCAAAAGCTGTATAAGCTTACCTCAGCAGACGGCGTGACATGGCAGAGCGAGACGCAGATGCTGCCCGAAACGACAGGCGGCGTGATAAACGAGGTCGCCATTTCGCCAAATGGCTCGCTGCTTTTTCAGTCTGTTAAAATAGACGGCGAAAGCTACACATATTCAATGTGGCTTCAAAAAGCAGGCGGCGAAGCCGTGAACGGAGTAAAAGGCGATTTGAGCATTTATTTGTCGGAGAGGCAGTAAAGCGCCCCTCATCCGTCGCTCCTTCGTCGCGCCACCTTCCCCCGAGGGGGAAGGCTTCCCCTTGAGGGGAAGCTGTCAGCGAAGCTGACTGATGAGGTGAAAACCTACAATTCACACAAATTTAAAATGAGGAACTGCTTTATGAAAAAACTAACCATCCTTTCCCTCCTCCTCGCCCTCGCCTTAATATTCACCTCATGCGGAAACACAGCGTCACAGGCGGCGAGCACTTTATCCTCCGTCACGCCGATGGGGCGGTGGGTGGATGATGACATAACGCCGAGCGGGCTTACAGCGGGCGATTATCCCGAAGGGCTTTGGCAGACTGCCGACGGCGCACTGCATTATTTTGAAATATCCGCCGAAACACGCGCCTTGACACATCTTATATCCTCCGACGGCGGCGACACATGGCAGCCGCAGGACACCGCATGGGCAGCGCAGCTTGGCGAGAGCATCGACAAAATATGCGTCTCTCAAAACGGCACTATATATGCGACAACGTATAATGAAAGCGGCGTTGGGCTGACGCTTTGGCGCAAAGCAAGCGATGGCGACGCGCAAAAGCTTGAAGCCGAAAACCTCGACGTTTGCGACATGACGCGCAAACTTTACCCGTTAAACGACGACACGCTGATTTTATGCGCATCGAGCACGCAGCAGGCAAAGCAGTATAACATGCTTTTAAACGCCGAGACGGGCGAGGTGGCAAAAACGCTGTCGGACAACTTCTCAAACGAGGCGAACCGCTTTGCCGCAGTGCCGGACGGCGCACTGTTTGTGTATATGAACGAGAGCTATGACATGACGCTCAACGGCATGGACGCAAAAGGCGACGCGCTGCCAAGCACAGGCACTGTGGAGCTTGAAAATTTTCCGCTTGCCTCCTGCGCCGACAAAAACGGCAATTTTTACACGCTTGACGAGTTTGGCATAAGCCGCATAGCGAGCGGCGGCACGCTTATCGAGACTATTCTCGACAGCGCAAAATACGCGTTCGGCGTGCCGAGCAACAGCCCGCGCGACCTCGCATATATGCAAAACGGCGACATAGTTGTGGCGCTGTCCGACGCGTCGAGCAACTCGACAAAGCTGTACCGATACCGCTTCGACACCGCCCTGCCCGCCGTCGCAGAAAAGAGCATAACCGTGTGGAGCCTGCGCGATATGCCGACGGTTCGCGCCGCGCTTTCAACCTTTTTGCTCGCGAACAAGGACGTTGACGTAAATTACGAGGTCGCGCTACCCGCCGGAGAGACTTCTTTATCAGCAGATGACATTATTCGCACGCTCAACACCGAAATTCTCGCGGGCGAAGGGCCTGACGTCATCATTTTTGACGGCGTTGACTATCAAAGCTACATCGACAAGGGCCTGCTTGCCGATTTGCCGACTATCGTTGACAAAACAGCGCTCGGGGCTATGCTGCCGACTGTGACAGCTCCGTTTTATAAGGGCGAAAGCGCCTACGTGCTGCCAATGCGCTTTGGCATACCGTGCATTTTCGGCAGCGCCGCAACGCTCGACGCGCTGACAACTCCGCAAGCGCTCGCCGACGCAGTTGCCGCGGGCGCTGTGCAGGCTTCAGCAGACCCGAACACGTCTGAATTTTATGAAAGCCTCGACAGCGACAAGCGTTGCGTCATGGCTTTTCACTCGGTTGACGCGGCGGTTGAATATTTTTATGGCGCGAGCGCGCCGCTTATTATACAAAACAATGCGGTGAACGAGGGCGCTTTGACGGCTGTTTTGTCGCAGATACACGCCGTTTGCGGGCATTACGGAATAGTCACGCAGGAGGAGTCATCGGCGTATGGAATGTCGCTCACAACAGGGCTCGCGGGCAACGGCGCGACGATGGTCGGCGGCGAATTTAACCAATTTGTGACCGCCAGTGCAAACAGCGCCGTCGAGACGCTGCTCTCGATGAATTTGCTCGCGTACGCCACAACGGCAGACGGCGAGACGGACATCGACGTGCGCCTCATGCCGTCGGCTGTGGAGGGGCTTTATATGCCGAAAATGCTCTCGGGAATAAGCGCCGCGTCGAAGCATATTGACATAGCGGCGGACTTTGTTGCCGCACTGCTCGACGCGAAAACGCAGCAGTTTACGCTCGGCGACGGCTTGCCGGTAACAAAAGCACAGCTTGACGCGCAGGTGGCGGCGTTTAAAGAAAGCCAGGCAAAGGGCGAGGGCATTGTGGGCGACGCGACAGTAAATTACGACATAAACGCGCTCGTCGCCGCGCTTAAAACCCCGCTGACAACAAACGAAAGCGTCCGCGACGCCATCTACACCCACGCCGACGCAATGTGCAGCGGCAAAGAGACATTGGAAGAAGCCGTGAAAGGCGTAGAAAACGATTTGAGCATTTATTTGTCGGAGCGAAAATGACACGCGCAAACCTAAGCGGGACGGGAAACCCATGCGTGTTGATTAGAATGAATTCACAGTACACCGTAGGGCGTGACGACCTCGGCACGCCGGTAGCTTTGTGCAAACTAAAAAAGGCTGCGCTTCTCTCGGTAAAGCATTATCATATGGACACATTGCCCTCTGCAAGAGCGGCACGCCGAGTCGTCGTGCCCTACGCACTTTGTAACATTGTAGGGACGATGCGCAAACCTCTTGTCATTCTGAGCGAAGCGAAGAATCTTTTGCGCATTGCGGTAGGTTTTAAGATTCTTCGTCGCTTCGCTCCTCAGAATGACAGATTAGAGCGGTATTTTGCGCTAATCAACACGAATGCAAGAAACCCGTCCCATACGGTGACACAATAAAATAATCCCGAGGAGCACAAAAATGACATTTCACTCAAAAAAACCACCCCACAAAAAACACGCTGACGACGCTAAGGCGGCACGGTTTCTTTGCGTATGCATTCCGCTTTTGCTCGCTATCAGCCTTGCGCTTGCGCTTTTAGTGCGTGTGGCGGGGCAAGGCGGCAAAATATTTAAAACAACCTACCTTTTGCCGATGGCTGTGCCTGTGGCTAGTATTGTACTTTTGTGGCAGGCGCTATTTAATACAAAGGGTATAATCAACGCCTTATTAGACGCGCTGCATATGCAGACGATAGATTTTATGGGCACAGGCGCGGCGTTTTGGGTGCTGATTTTTACATATTTGTGGAAAAACAGCGGCTATGACATGGTACTTTGGCTCGCGGGGCTTGATGGCATTTCGCAGTCTCTATACGAAGCCGCCGCAGTTGACGGCGCGGGCAAAATTCAGCTTTTTTTGCACATAACACTCCCCTGCCTGCTGCCGACGCTTGGTTTAACGGCTGTTTTAAGCCTTTTAAACATGTTTAAGGTCTTTCGCGAGGCGTACCTTGTGGCGGGCAGCTACCCGCACGAGAGCATTTATCTTTTGCAGCATTTGTTTAACAACTGGTTTTTATCGCTCGACATGGGGCGCTTGACGGCGGCGGCTGTGCTGACGGCGGCGGCGCTGCTTATAATAATTTTGCCGCTGCAAACGCTTTTGCGCGGAGGTGACGCGCGTTGAAAACAAGACAAAAAATATGGATTTTTGTTGTACTTATTCCTGTCGCGTTCACCGTTTGGTGGCCTGTTTGGCATATGCTTTCGGGTGCGCTTACAGGCGCGCTTGAGATAAAAAACACTATTGCGCCCGCGTTGAGCGACGCTGCAGCGACGGAAAGCTTCGCCGTTTGGCACGCGCTGCCAAATAGCCCGACATTAAAGCCGCTTGTTGAGCTGCTTTTTGACACACCAGAATTTTTTGTGATGTTTTGGAACACCGTGCGCATGGTTTTGCCGCAGCTTATAGGTCAGCTTGCCGTCGGTGCTGATTTTCCTGTTTGGGCAAAAATATCTTGAGCTTGGCATACAAAGCGCGGGGCTAAAGGAGTAGTTTTCATGCGAAGAATTAAGGCAATTTTCAACAAAATACGCGCTAAACTGCGGTTTGACGACACTCATCAGAGGACGGCGTTCGGGAATATCGTCAAATTTTTTGCGCTGATGATAATTCTAACGCTCGTTGCGCGGGCGGCGTCGAACGCGGGCACGCCGTATGTCACGACGGCGAAGGCGGTGCGCGGAACTATTACGCAGAGCGTGAGCGTGCAGGGCACTGTCGGCGCTGCGGGCAACACCGCCGTTGACGCGCCAAGCGGCATGACCGTTAAACGCATAAGCGTAAAGCAGGGCGAGAGCGTAAAAAAAGGACAGACGCTTGCCGCATTTGACGAAAATGAGATAAAAAACTCGCTAGCTATGAAGGGGGCGGAGCTTGACAAACTTAACGTTCAACTGAAACAGCTCAATGCCGCGCAAAGCACCGATTCATCAGCCGTCGGCGCGGCGCAGCAAGCGCTTGACTGGGCGTATGCCGACTATAACGCGGCGCTTGGGGCGCTTAATAATTTGCAGGCGCAAGACCCCATTGACGCTGACGCTGTGGCGACGGCGCAGGAAAAGGTGAACGCAGCGCTTCGCACGGCACAGGCGGCGGAGCTGTCGCGAAATTCGGCGCTTGCGGCGTATAACACAGCGGACACGGCGGCAAAAACAACGGCGCAGACAAACGTCGCAGACGCCGAAATAATGCGGCTGAACATTGCCGAAAAGCAAAAGGAAATCGACACGCTGACACAGCTTTTGGCTGCTGACTGCGCTTTGACAGCGCCTGTTGACGGCACAGTGCAAGACATGAAGCTCGCCGAGGGACAGCCTGCTGGGGCGCTTGCGTGCACACTTGCGGACGCGGCACAGGGGTATATTTTCACGTTTTCGCTTGAAAAAGATAACGCGAAGCACGCGCAGACAAACAGCGCGATAACGATTTCGCAGGACGGCGTGAGCGTTGACGCAAAGGTGTCGAGCGTTCAGCTTAACACCGACGGCACGGCGGCTTTGAGCGTCCGCTTGCCCGACGCAAAATGGGCTGACGGCGCGGCGAGTGGCAAAATGACGCTGTCGCAAAAGCAATACGATATGTGCGTGCCGAGCGGCGCTGTGCACACCGACAACGCGGGCAGCTTTGTGTATGTGCTTGAGCAGCGAAATACCGTGCTCGGCGAGCAGACCGTTTTAGTGCGCACGCCGGTCACGGTTGATGAGACAGGCGCGTCGCAGACGGCGATAACGGCGGCGCTTACGAGCATGAACGACATTGCCGCGTCGAGCGACAAGCCGCTGTCTGACGGCGCACGCGTGAGGCTGCGCTCATGAAAAAATATGCTTTAGCCGCTGTTTTGCTCGCGCTTTTGTACTTTTCGTTCTCGTCGACAAACGCCTTTTCCTCGATTTATCCCGCGATTTCACTCCGCTATGAAAATCCCTTTACGCAGGCGCAAATTGACACAGCGCTTGAATATTCAGCCGAAAACGGCACACTTGAGCTTGCCTTTTGGGGCGAGAGCACGGCGGCGGTGAGCTTTCAAAATAAGGCGCAAAGCAGCACTGTTATACGCTTTTTGGGCGACGGCGGCGCGTGCTTCCCCGCTGTTTTTGTGCGCGGCGGATATGCGGGTGACCGCGACGCGTTCGGCTGCTCTGTCTCGACGCAGCTTGCGTGGCAGCTTTTCGGCAGTGATGATATTGTTGGGCAAAACGTTCAAATTGACGACAAAAGCTACGAAATACGCGGTGTTTTTAAAAATGACGAAAACGTTTGCGTGACAGGCGCAGACAGCAAAGCTACCCTGACCAATGCCGAAATAAGTGGAACAACGCCGGCAGACCGCCGCACGCAGGCGCTGAATTTTGCAAAAAGCGCGGGGCTTGGCGCGCCGAAAAGCATGGTTTACGGCGAGAGCATGGCGGCGCTTGCAAACCTAGCCGCATGGCTGCCGCTTTTTATGGCGGCGTGCTTTATGCTGTGCGCGGTTTTTGGCAAAATTTCGGCGTTGCCGCAGGGCGTGAATGGTGTGGCGATATTCGCGGCGGCGCTGTGCTTTGCGCTTTTGCTGCCGTTTATTTTGGCGGAAATTCCCGCGTGGCTCATTCCCGCGAAGTGGAGCGATTTCACATTTTGGACGACGCTTTGGCAGACGCTCGGCGACAGAATAAAAGAGTGGTTTTCGCTTGCGCCGTGCATTAAGGACGTTGCAGCAAAGGGCGAAATGCTGCGGTTGACGATTTTTACTGTCGCTGCTTGCGGGTGCACGGTTAATTTGCGCAAGGTTGTAAAATTTACACTGTAGGGCGGGGGCTTGCTCCCGCCGTTGCAACCGCAAACCGTAAGTAGCGGCGGGAGCAAGCCCCCACCCTACAGTGACCGTATATTTGTCGAAAACTTAGCTGACGCGCAATGCGTGCCCTACGGTGTACTGTAAATTTGTGCGCGCACATTGACAACAACGAGCAGTCGCTATATGATGAAGCTACGATATTCGCTTATAATATAAGAAGGTCAAAATGGAACTGCTTGAAAACCTGTCACGGTGAGAGATTACCTGACTAAATCGAATTTGCCTGTCAGCGATTACGTTGTCAACCCATATGTCGGCTGCCCGCATGGGTGCAAATACTGCTATGCCAGCTTTATGAAGCGCTTCACGGCGCACGACGAGCCGTGGGGCAGCTTTGTGGACGCAAAAATGTGCGACAAGCCGATTAACATTAAAAAAATCGCGGGCAAAGAGGTGTTTTTGTCGTCGGTGACGGACTGCTACAACTCTGCGGAGGAAAAAAAGGAGCGACAGATGAGGTGAGTTTGCGGAAACTATTTCACCTCATCAGTCGCCTTCGGCGACAGCTTCCCCTCAAGGGGAAGCCTACGAGAGCCTTCCCCCGAGGGGGAAGAAACGACGGATGAGGGAAGTACGCACAAAAAAATATGCTTGCCGCAGATGCCCCGCAAAATTCTGTCATTCTGAGGAGCGAAGCGACGAAGAATCTTTAAACCTACGACAATGTGGAAAAGATTCTTCGCTTTGCTATTACGAATTTTCCGAAACCTAAACAAAAAAACAACGCCCCCGACTAAGTTTTGTCGGGGGCGTTGTTTTATGCTGCGGAGCTGCTTTCGGGATTACTTTCAGGTGCACTTTCGGAGCTTGACGCTGCGCTTTCTTGGATGATGCTTTCAGCCGCGTCTTGGATTGCCTCGTTGGGGTCTATCAGCTCTTCCGGCACGCCGGAGCTTGAGGTGCTGTTTGCGGCGGCGTTCACCTTTGCCTGCATTTCGCTTGTTTCGATGGCGCTCAAATAATACGTGCCGTTTATTTTTGTGAAAATATAATCATAGTATTTTGACGGCTCGCTTGTTGCGGACGCGATATACTCGCCGTTTGCGCCGTAGTTTGAGATATAGCCGACTGTCACGCGCTGATTGTCGCCCTCGCGCTTTATTTTTTCGACGCGCGGCGTATAGAAAAGCGTTGCGCCGGTGACGGGGATGAGATACGCCTGCTTTTCGGGCACGTAGGTGTACGACATGTTGCTGTCGAAGCTCTCGTGGGTGAATTTTACGTCGGGGCCGTACAGCGACGCTATTGTTTTGTCGATGTCAAGCGTTGGCATATACAGCGAGCCAACCTCGTCGCGCTCAAATGTTTTGACGTCGGAATTTGCTATCGTCTGCCAAATTGCGGCTTCAAGCAGCAGATTTGTGTTCGCCTCGGATAGCGAATTGAACGGCACAGGGTCGTATGCGACGATGTACAACAGACGTTTTTCGTATGCTGTTTTTTCCTCGGTATCGTCAAAAGCGGTGCTTATGAGCTTTATCGCGCCCGAAACCGTGCTTATTGCGCCCACAATTACAAGCACGCAAACAGCAAGCCCAAGCAGCTGTCTCAGCTTGCGGCGGCGGCTTAACGACGCTTTTTCGCGCGCCTCTTCGTTTTTATTTGCCATTAAATTTTCTCCTTTTTAAACGCGGATTTGTCCGTCGCCGTGAATTACATATTTATATGACGTGATTTCCTTTAAGCCCATCGGCCCTCGTGCGCCGAGCTTTTGCGTTGAAATGCCGATTTCGCACCCGAGGCCGAACTCGCCGCCGTCGGTAAATCTTGTCGACGCATTGACGTAAACGGCGGCTGAATCAACCATTGCGGTGAACATATGCGCCGCGGCGCTGTCCTCGGTGACTATCGCGTCGCTGTGGTGTGTCGAGTGCTGCGCGATGTGCTCGATGGCGGCGCTCTCGTCGTCGACGACGGCTACGGCCATCACAAAATCGAGAAATTCGGTGTCGAAATCGTTTTCGCCCGCCTTTTCGCCGCTTATAATCTCTGCGGCGCGAGCGTCCAGGCGAAGCCGAACTTTTTTCTGCGCGAGCTTCTCTGCAAGTATGGGCAGAAATTCGCTCGCGATACCCTCATGAACAAGGCAGACCTCGGCGGCGTTGCACACCGACGGGCGGCTTGTTTTGGCGTTGTAAACTATGTCGGCGGCCTTTGTCAAATCAGCGGCTTTATCGACGTAAATGTGGCAAATTCCGGTGCCTGTTTCAATGCACGGCACGGTAGCGTTATCTACGCACGCGCGTATAAGCCCTGCGCCGCCGCGTGGTATCAGCAAATCGACATAGCCGCGCGCCTTCATAAGCTCGTTTGCGCTGTTTCGCGTTGTGTCGTCGACAAGCTGAATGAGCGTTTTTGGCAGATTTTCCGCCGCGAGCGCCTTTTGCATGGCGGCGACGATTGCCATTCCGCTGCGTATTGCCTCTTTGCCGCCGCGCAAAATGCAGGCGTTGCCGCTTTTAAGGCACAGCGCCGCCGCGTCTGACGTGACGTTTGGGCGGCTTTCGTATATCATTGCGACAACGCCCATCGGGACGCGGATTTTATGGATAATTAAACCATTTTCGAGCTTGACCTCGGCTTCGATTTCGCCTATTGGGTCGGGCAGCTTTGCAGCGGTGCGTATGCCGTCGGCCATGCCTTTTATGCGGCTTTCGGTGAGCAAAAGGCGGTCTAGCATCACGTCGCTGACTGTTCCTTTTGCCGCGTCGATATCCTCTTTATTCGCGGCCAAAATTGCGTCGCTGTCTTTTTCAAGCGCGTCTGCCATTGCGCAAAGCGCGTCGTTTTTTTGCTGTGTTGTCAGCATTGAAGCCTGTGTTTTTACGGCCTTTGCATTTTTTAAAATATCCGATGTAAGCATTATTTCACCTTCACTGCGCGGAAAAGCGTGCCGACGGATTTTCCGCTGATGATGTCATAAACGCACGCGGGGCGCGAGCCATTTGCTATGACCATATTGATGCCGTTGTCTGTTGCGAGGCGCGCGGCGGACAGCTTTGTCGCCATGCCGCCCGTGCCGTGCTTTGTGCCTGCGCCGCCGGCTTTTGCGACGATGTCCGGCGTTATCTGCGACACCTCTCTTATGAGCACAGCGGCGGGGTTTATGCGGGGGTCTGTGCTGTAAAGGCCGTCGATATCGCTTAAAATAATAAGTAAATCAGCATGGACATTTATTGCAACAATTGCCGACAGCGTGTCGTTGTCTCCCACTGATATTTCAGCGGTGGCAACCGTGTCGTTTTCATTTATAATAGGAATTGCGCCAAGCTGAATTAGGCGCTCGAGCGTGTTTTGCACGTTGTGGCGGCGCTCGACGTGCTCTAAGTCGTCGCCTGTGAGCAGAACCTGCGCGACTGTGTGGTTATACGCGCCGAAAAGCTTGTCGTAGACGTACATCAGCTCGCACTGACCGACTGCGGCGGCGGCTTGCTTTGTCGCCATGTCCTGCGGGCAATCCGTCAAATGCAGCTTGCCCGCGCCCATGCCTATTGCGCCGGACGAGACGAGCACCACCTCGTGACCTGCGTTTTTCACGTCCGCGAGCACCTTGCAAAGCTCCTCGACGCGGCGAATATTTATAAGACCGGTTGAATGAGCAAGAGTAGAAGTGCCCACCTTAATAACAACGCGCATAAAACGACCACCTGATAATATATTTATAGATTTTTATTATAACATATCCCCGCAAAAAAATCAAAAAATTTGACGCATGAGATTTATGCGGATATAATAAGGTATAACATTTTATAAATGAGGTAAAAATTTGACTGACGAAGCAATAAGAGTGATTTTATTCGGCGTGGATTGCGGCGAATATGATATGGATAAGAGCATGGACGAGCTTGAGGCGTTGGCGCAGGCTAACGGTATGGAGGTTGTGGCGCAGATAACGCAAAAGCGCGACAAGCCCGAGGGCGCGACGTGCATCGGCGAGGGCAAGCTGTACGAGGGCAAGCTGACGGCTCATAACCTTTACGCCGAGTGCGCGATATTTGACTGCGAGCTGACGGGCAGCCAGATACGCAACCTTGAACAGGCGCTTGAGATACCCGTAATCGACCGCACAATGCTCATTCTTGAAATATTTGCGGGGCGCGCTGTGACGAACGAGGGCAAACTGCAAACGGAGCTTGCGGAGCTGCAATATCGTTTGCCGCGGCTTGCTGGGCTTGGCGAAAGCTTGTCGCGTCAGGGCGGCGGCGGTGCGGGAGGCGGCGGCGCACGGCGCGGAGCTGGCGAGAGCAAGCTTGAATACGACCGCCGCCACATACGCCACCGCGTGACATTTTTAAAAGAAAAGCTTGCCGAAACCGAAAAGCGACGCGCAGAGACACGCCGTGCGCGCGAGAAAAGTGGTGACCCCGTGATAGCGCTCGTCGGCTATACAAACGTCGGAAAATCGAGCCTGCTGAACGCTCTTTGCGGAGCCGAGGTGCAGGAGGCGGACATGCTTTTTGCGACGCTTGACCCCACCGCGCGAAAGCTGACGCTACCTAGCGGACTGCCGAGCATTGCCGTTGACACGGTTGGATTTGTGAGCCGTTTGCCGCACAGCCTTGTCGAAGCGTTTAAAAGCACGCTTGAAGAAGCGGCGTTTGCCGACGTAATTGTGCGCGTATGCGACGCGTCCGACCCCGAAAGCGCGCGGCAGCTAGACATCACCGACGCCGTGCTCACGGAGCTTGGCTGCGACAATATTCCGAAGCTGACGGTGTATAATAAATGCGACAAGACAAACGCGATGCCGTTTATGCCTGACGCGATTTGCACGAGCGCGAAAACCGGCAAAGGGCTTGACGAGCTGCTTGAAAAGCTCGACAAAGCATTATCGGAGCGCGTGCGCCGCGTCAAAGTGCTGCTACCGTATGACAAATTATCCCTAGCCGCCCCCATGCGCACGCGCGGCACAGTGCTGACAGAGGAGTACCGTGACGACGGAGTATATTTGGAAGGCATAATCAAAGCGATTGATGTGCACGTGTTTGAGGGGTATTATATTTAATTTGCAGTGAAGCGTAGTGGCACGTACAGTAGGGCGGGGGCGATGTGCAAACCTTGCGGCACGCCGAGTCGTCGTGCCCTACGCACTTTGTGAAATTGTAGGGACGCCATACATGGCGCACAACGGCATTGCGCAACCCCCTTGTCATTCTGAGCGAAGCGGAGAATCTTTTGTTCGTCATCGTAAATTTTAAGATTCTTCGCTTCGCTCAGAATGACACTTGCTGGATAATTCACCCTTGCCCTACGGATGGTATTTTATACGCAAGGCGCAATCTAGTTTCAAAAACCATATAATATATTTTTGCAAACTATTGATTTTTATTTTGATAGCGGCTATAATAGAAACGTAATCTAACAACGCAGCTACAGAAAAGAGATTTGTATGGAAAAGGCTATGGGGAAGAAATTTTATGTGGATAAGGGCAATGACCCTACTAAATTTTATACGCTTGGCGAGGAGGTTTTCAACGCTGTGACGCACGGCGTGGGGAGCGTGCTTGCCATCATCGGCACAACTGTGCTTGTGACGCTGTGCGCTGTGCACGGGACGGCTTACGGCGTGGGCATAAGCCTTATTTACGGCGCGTCGCTCATTATTCTTTATACAATGAGTACACTTTATCACGCGTTCACAGGCTCGCACATTAAGCGCGTATTTCGCATTTTTGACCATTCCACAATATATCTGCTCATTGCGGGCACGTACACTCCGCTGACGCTTGGGCTTATGCGCGGAAGTGCACGGGCGTCTGTAATATGCGCCGTTGTGTGGATATTGGCCATTCTTGGCATAATTCTCAACTGCATAAGCATAACTAAATTTGAAAAAATTTCTATGCTTTTATACGTTGGCATGGGTTGGGCTGTCGTTTTTATGATAAAGGACATCGTTGCGGCGCTGTCTCCGGCGGGCTTCATTTTGCTGCTTGCGGGCGGGCTTTGCTATACGGGTGGTATAATTTTTTACAAATGGAACGCAGTGCGCTACATGCACAGCGTGTGGCATTTATTTGTGCTTGCTGGCAGCGTGCTTCATTATTTATGCGTAATTCTTTATGCAATGCCGGTTGTGCTGGCGTAAAATTTGCATTTCCGCGCCAAAAACGTTATAATATTTTTATATTAGCGTCACGACGAGGAGACAAAATATGTTCTTTTTAATAGTAGGTATTATTTTAGCCGTGGCTTTTGCTGTTTCGACAGCAAGCGAGCCGCGGCGTTTTTTAAATGCGGTGCTGCTGCCGTCTGCGCTTGTCGCGTTTTTCATCAGCTTTGCGGTGCTGACAAGCGACAATGAGCGCATACAGACAGTGCTTGCGGCGATAGTTTTTGGGCTTGTGCCACTTTTGATGATTTTTGTTGCAACGCTTTTCATTATAGATGGCTTCATTATGATAAAAAAAGAGGGCGTGTCGATAAAGCATTTGCTCTCGCTTTTTGTGGGCGTGGCGATAATAGTTGGCTTGGCGGTGGCTTTTGGCGCGTTTAAGCTTGTAACTGCAAGCACGTTGATGGAGGCGTTTTTGTGGCTCGGCGCAATTTTGACGGCTTATTTTGCGTTTACTTTTTCAGCGCTCGTGCTGTACTCCCTGCTTTATAAGCTGATGCCGAAAAATCTTAACTGCGATTATATAATTGTGAACGGATGCGCGCTTGTTGACGGCGAGCGCGTGTCGCCTATGTTGAAAAGGCGCGTCGACAAGGCCGTTGAGGTGTATAAAAAGGCGGGCAGCACGGCAAAGCTTGTGCTTTCGGGTGGAAAAGGCGACGACGAAATGCTTTCAGAGGCCGACGCGATGAAAAATTATCTGATTGAAACAGGGTTTGACGAAAACGCGATTGTGCTTGAAGATAAATCGACGACGACGTATGAAAATTTGCGAAATGTGCGCGATATGCTTGACGCGTACGGCGTAAAGCACAGCTATATTTTTGTGACGAGCGATTATCACGTGTTCCGCACAGGGCTTTTTGCACGAAAACTCGGCATGAACGCGCACGGCGTCGGCTGCAAGACCCCGGCTTACTACTGGGCAAGCGCCTTTATACGCGAATACGTGGCGGTTATGGTGATGTTTAAGTGGCTTACGATTGCGGTTTTTATGATTTGGCTTGTGTTCGCGGTTATTTCGATGATGCCGGTTTGATAATAGTTGTTAGATTTCACTTGTAGGGCAAGGGCTTTGCGTGCGTAAGTGGGACTTCTTTGCTTATTTATAAAATTCACAACGTAGGGAACGCATTTCATGCGTTCCGCAGCCGATTGTTTGCGCGAAGCTATCGGAACGCATACAATGCGTTCCCTACGAGGCACAAGGAAGCAACAGGCAATGCACAAAGTTATAAATCAGCGCAAACCATGCGGGACGTCGAGAACGCCGTCCCCTACAATTGACGTTGTAAAATTGTGTGAATCTAGCGGACGATTCGTGAATCGCCCCTACAATCCGCAGTTAAATTCATGGCGAACCGTAGGGGCGGATTCCATATCCGCCCGCAATTTCGCGCAAATTGGAGTGTTAAAATATTGCGGGACGACATTTGTTGTAAAAAAGCATCGCCTTGTTCATTTTATTGAACAAGGCGATGCTTTTTGATTTAGAAATTACTTGCGGGGATTTTTGATAGCTGCTTGGGCGGCGGCCAATCTTGCGATTGGGACGCGGAACGGTGAGCAGCTTACGTAGTTTAGACCTGTGTCGTGGCAGAACTCGATTGATGTCGGGTCGCCGCCGTGCTCGCCGCAGATGCCGAGGTGGATGTCGGGGCGTGTCTGACGGCCTAATTCGGCTGCCATTTTGACAAGCTTGCCAACGCCCTTTTGGTCGAGGTGAGCAAACGGGTCGCTTTCGTAGATTTTGTTCTCATAGTAATAGCTGAGGAACTTGCCTGCGTCGTCGCGGCTGAAGCCAAACGTCATCTGTGTGAGGTCGTTTGTGCCGAAGCTGAAGAACTCGGCTTCCTTGGCGATTTCGTCCGCTGTTAAGGCGGCGCGCGGAATTTCAATCATCGTGCCGACTTCATACTTCATGTCGCTGTTTGCGTCTGCAATGAGCTTATCGGCTGTCGCGACGACAACGTCCTTGACATACTTAAGCTCTTTGACTTCGCCGACAAGCGGAATCATGATGTTCGGGACAATATTTTTGCCTGTCGCTTTGCGAACCGCAAGCGCGGCGTTGATGACGGCAGTTGTCTGCATTTCGGCAATTTCGGGATACGAAACAGCCAGACGGCAGCCACGGTGACCCATCATCGGGTTAAATTCATGCAGGCTGTCGATGACTTCATGCAGTCTTGCGACTGTGATGCCAAGCTCGCCGGCGATCTCCTTGATGTCCTCTTCCTTTGTGGGGAGGAACTCGTGAAGGGGCGGGTCAAGGAAGCGGATAGTCACGGGGCGCTCGCCCATAACTGTGAACATACCCTCAAAGTCGCCCTGCTGATACGGCAAAATCTTTGCGAGAGCCATTTTGCGATCTTCTGTTGTGCTTGCGACGATCATCTCGCGCATGGCTTTGATACGTGTTGCCTCAAAGAACATGTGCTCTGTGCGGCAAAGGCCAATGCCCTCTGCGCCGAAGTCAGAGCCCTGCTGTGCGTCGTGGGGGTTATCGGCGTTTGTGAACACCTGAAGCTGACGGTAGCCGTCTGCCCACGCCATAAAGCGGCTGAAGTCGCCGCCGATTGTGGCTGCTGTTGTGTCGATGGCTGCGCCGTAGATGTTGCCTGTTGAGCCGTCGATAGAAATCCAGTCGCCCTCTTTATATGTTTTGCCTGCGAGAGTGAACTCTTTTTTGTCGTAATCGACAACGATTTCGCCACAGCCGGAAACACAGCATGTGCCCATGCCGCGCGCGACAACCGCCGCGTGGCTTGTCATGCCGCCGCGCACTGTCAAGATGCCCTGCGCGACTGCCATGCCCTCGATGTCCTCGGGGCTTGTTTCAAGACGGACAAGAACGACCTTTTTCATGCTGCCGCTCTCGACTGCCTGCTGTGCGTCCTCGGCTGTGAAAACAACCTGACCGCAAGCGGCGCCCGGAGAAGCTGCAAGGCCCTTGCCGATGACCTCTGCGGCTTTGAGAGCTGCGGGGTCAAACTGCGGGTGAAGCAAGCTGTCGAGCTGCTTTGGCTCAACGCGCATGACGGCTGTTTTTTCGTCAATCATGCCCTCGTCAACGAGGTCGACGGCGATTTTAAGAGCAGCGGCGGCTGTGCGCTTGCCGTTGCGGGTTTGCAGCATATAGAGCTTGCGGTTTTCGATTGTGAACTCCATGTCCTGCATATCTTTGTAGTGATTTTCAAGGCGTGTCGCGATGTCGACGAACTGGTCGTAGACCTCGGGCATTTCCTCATGAAGCTTGCTGATGGGAGACGGTGTGCGGATGCCCGCAACGACGTCCTCGCCCTGAGCATTGATGAGGTATTCGCCGAATAGCTTCTTTTCGCCTGTGCCGGGGTCACGTGTGAACGCAACGCCTGTGCCCGAGCTGTCGCCCGAGTTGCCGAACGCCATGCTCTGCACGTTGACGGCAGTGCCCCAGTCGTAGGGGATTTCGTTCATGCGGCGGTATGTATTGGCGCGGGGGTTATCCCATGAGCGGAAAACAGCCTTAACTGCGTCGATGAGCTGTTCCTTCGGGTCTGACGGAAAGTCCTTGCCCATTTTTTCTTTGTAAAGCGCTTTGAATTTGACGACGAGGTTCTTCATGTCGTCTGCGTCGAGGTCGATATCCTGCTTAACGCCTTTTTCTTCCTTGACAGCGTCGATGATTTTCTCGAAGCCTGTCTTGCTCATTTCCATAACAACGTCGCTGAACATTTGTACAAAACGGCGATAGCTGTCATAGGCAAAGCGGGGGTTGCCTGTGAGTGCGGCAAGACCTTCAACGCTCTCGTCGTTAAGACCGAGGTTGAGGATTGTGTCCATCATGCCGGGCATAGATGCGCGCGAGCCTGAACGGACGGAGACGAGAAGAGGATTTTTGACGTCGCCGAATTTTTTGCCGACAATCTCTTCCATTTTTGCGATGTACTCGTAGATTTCAGCCATGATGTCGTCGTTGATTTGACGACCGTCCTCATAGTACTGTGTGCAGGCTTCTGTTGTGATTGTGAAGCCCTGCGGAACCGGCATTCCGATGTTTGTCATTTCAGCAAGGTTAGCGCCCTTGCCGCCGAGAAGATTACGCATTTCTTTGTTTCCCTCGGTGAACAGATAAACGTATTTGTGTGCCAAGTGTTTCTACCTCCCAAAATTTTTATGTGCGGAATTTAGCGCACCGCACAGTTAAGCGGATATTTCTACCCGCCCTTGCTGTAATTATAGCAAAAACAGGCGCTAAATGCCATAGTTTTTTTGTTATTTGTGTTATTTTTTAAAAATAAATATTTATCTTGCAAAAGTGGCGGTTACATTTTACAATATATATATAAATCGTAAGCGCGAAGCGCCTTCATCTTTACCTCCCTTGTTAAAGGGAGGTGGCGCGACGTAGGAGCGACGGAGGGATTCTACTTGCGGTTTCGCGCAAACTATTCTATTGTCATTCTGAGCGTAGCGAAGAATCTTTTGTGCGTCGCCATAGGTTTTAA
>RZZW01000051.1 GCA_009929695.1 Clostridia bacterium | reverse complement strand
GCCTTTGCTGTTTAGTCTCGCAACTTAACTGTACAGCAGGTTCGTCCTATTCGCTATTCTTTTTTTGCTTATCTGTAACACATCTATGGTAAACCTACATCATTTTTCATTATAATTTTTAAAAACTGGTTTACAGCCTCCCCTTTCAAATGTTATACTATAAATAGCGTGTAAAAAATAATATAAATACCGGAGGGTATCATGACAATATTTAATGTCATAAGCTTGGCGGGCGGCATTGCTCTATTTTTATACGGTATGTCCATCATGGGCAGTGGGCTTGAAAAGATTGCGGGCGGCAAAATGGAGGTCACGCTGCAAAAGCTAACCTCGTCCACAATGCGCTCTGTGCTTCTCGGCGCGCTTATCACGGCTGTCATTCAGTCGAGCGCGGGCACGACTGTAATCGTAATCGGCCTTGTGAACTCCGGTATCATGCAGCTTTCGCAGGCTATCGGCGTCATCATGGGCGCAAATATCGGCACGACAGTCACAGGTCAGATTTTGCGTTTGTCCGATATTTCGAGCGATAATATTTTCCTTTCGTTTGTAAAGCCCGAAAACCTCGCGCCAATCGTGGCGTTTATCGGCGCTATATTATATGTGTTTATCAAAGCGCCCAAAAAGCGCAATATCGGCCAAATTTTGATGGGCTTTGGTCTGCTTTTCACCGGCATGACAACCATGACGACGGCCGCCGCTCCGCTTCAAGACTCTCCGCTTTTCATAAAGCTTTTCACAGGGCTGCAAAACCCGCTGCTCGGCATAATCGCGGGTGCGCTCGTCACTGTTGCGATACAAAGCTCGTCCGCTTCTGTGGGCATTTTGCAGGCGCTTTCAAGCACGGGCATCGTCACGTGGGGCAGCGCTATACCCATTATTTTAGGTCAAAATATCGGCACATGCTCAACGCCGCTTATAGCGTCAATCGGCGCGTCAAAGGCGGCAAAGCGCAGCGCCATCGTTCATCTTTATTTTAACGTAATCGGCACTGTCCTTTTTATGGCGGCGATATACGGCGCAAAGGCAATCATCGGGTTTGACTGGTGGTACGACACCATTAACATGGGCGATATCGCCAATTTCCACACGCTTTTTAACGTCGTTATAACTATTTTATTTATTCCGTTCACAAAGCTGCTTGCGAAGCTTGCCGAAATGACAATTCCCGACGGCAAGGACGACAAGGCTGAAATTGATGTTCCGATACTGGACGAGCGTCTTTTCAATTCGCCCGCCGTGGCAATTCAGCAGGCAAAGGGCGCTGTCGAAAAGATGGCGCACAACGCGCAGCTTAATTACGACAACGCCGTGCCGCTGCTTTTTGCGCACAGCGACGAAGACATTCAGCTTATTTATCAGCGCGAAAGCGTGATAGACAAGCTCGAGGTCACGATAAGCAATTACCTCATAAAAATAGCCGACAAGGAGCTTTCGGAATCAGAGAGCCAAACTGTCAGCGAGCTGATAAATTTTGTTGTTGAATTTGAGCGCATTGGCGACTATGCGATAAATATTGTAGACCGCAGCGGAGAAATTTACGACAAGGAAATAGTTTTCTCCGACAGCGCAAAAGCTGAGCTCGACTGTCTTGACGCAGCGATTAAGGAAATACTTGAAATAACGCTATCTGCGTTCGCAAGCGACGACGCGCGCACCGCAGAGCGCGTAGAGCCGCTTGAAGAGACAATAGACCTCATCATCGACACGCTGCGCGACAGGCACATCATGCGCCTCAAGGACGGCATATGCGCCATCGAGAGCGGCATAATATTCCTTGAAATACTTACAAACCTAGAGCGTATTTCCGACCACTGCTCGAACGTGGCAGCAAGAATTATCGGCAAAGACTTAGACGCCGACCACTTCGACGCCCACGCCCTCCGCCGCGACATGCACGAGGGCCTCATCCCGAATTTCAACGACATGCTAAAGCAGTATAAGCTAAAATATTACTCTCCGCTCGCGAGCGATGAATAATAACAAAAGAAGATAGAAAAAAGAAGAAATAATAAGTAGTGCGTCTACATTAGGTTAATGTAGACGCACTTGCTATTTTAACGTTACAGCTCAGCCGTAACTCCCTCATTTTTCTTTTTTCTCTTTTATTTCTTATTTTTTAAATATCCCATGCCTATTGCAAAACGCATATATAGTCGCACGTCCGCGCTTAAAAAATCTTGCCTCCGAGTTTTGCTCAGGGTACATTTTTTGAAGCTGAATTTTATCAGAGGTCACGCAGGCGATGAATGAGATATAGTGCGTCTTTTCCATAGGGTGGTCAAGCGTGACGTAAATTTCATTCTCTACATTTTCTATTTTTATCGCGTGCTGCAAGTCCGCTTCCTCTGCTTCAAGCTGCGGCAAGCTAACGCCGCAGCAGCTAAACGAGCCTTTGCCGACGGAAAATATAACGTTGCCGCACACAGGGCAAACGTAAAA
Organism: Clostridia bacterium; assembly: GCA_009929695.1. Taxonomy (GTDB): domain Bacteria; phylum Bacillota; class Clostridia; order Oscillospirales; family Ruminococcaceae; genus Ruthenibacterium. The sequence continues at coordinate 3,799 of RZZW01000051.1, read as the reverse complement.
GCCCGAGCGCGCGAGGTTGCCAGCCTTGTTTGCGTTTATTATGCACTCGCCCGATAGCAGCTCCGCTATGCTCACACATAGCGCGGCAGCTAGCGGCTCAAGCAGCGAGATATCCGGCAATCCCTTTTGTGTCTCCCATTTAGACACCGCCTTGTCGCTGACGCATAAAATATCGGCAAGCTGACGCTGCGTATATCCTTTTTTCTCGCGCAATGTTTTTATAGTATTCCCCGTGACGTAATTTGTCATGGCGTTCACTCCCCTTTCGTTATTTAAAGCATACCTCACGCGCCGCAAAAGCGCAACCTACGCACAGTAGATATGCACGCAAAAAAAGTTTTGAAAAATTTGTAAAAAAGGCTTGCATTTTTGTTTAGGGTTTGATATAATAATCAAGCACTCGGTTCTAAGGAGTGCTTCACATAAGCTCGTAAAGCTACATGCTTTGCAGCTATCAGTGTGCTGGTGTAGCTCAGCCGGTAGAGCAGCTGATTTGTAATCAGCAGGTCGGGGGTTCGAATCCGTCCACCAGCTCCATTTTTTTACAATTAAATATGGGAGAATTCCAGAGCGGCCAAATGGGGCAGACTGTAAATCTGTTGTCTTCGACTTCGGTGGTTCGAATCCACCTTCTCCCACCAAAAAAACAATCCATAACTATGTTATGGATTGTTTTTTGCTATTTAGTTTACTGCTCCATTATCTCCTTTGCCATCCCCGCGAGGTCATCGTATGTCAGCGGGCTATCCATTGTCAGCATTGAATATGTCGCGCCGTTTTGCTGCCATGTGATGAAGCGGATTTGCGTGTCACTCGTTTGCGTTGAGCCGTTTGACGCGAAGGATATTTTACCTGCGGCTTCGTCGGCTTTATCCTGCTCTGTCATTTCATAATCGGGCGGGACAATTCTGTTTATATACTCGTATCCCTCAATTTTTATGTCACCCGCATTGGCTGTATACTGCGGCTGCAAAGATTCGCTTTCTTCGTGTATTTCTTCCATAACGTCAAGAAAAACGGTGTCCGCACCGCTTTTATACTGCGCTCCCAGCGACATATATGACGCGGTTTTGTTTCCGTCCGCATCTCGTACCTCGTGCGCATTTGTGGTGCTGCCGGCGTAGGCATAGCCGTTTGAAAACGATTGCGGAAGATGGGCGCTCACGCCTATTTCTTTTTCAATTTGCTGAGGCGTTGGGAGGGTGTCAAAGCCTTTTACATTGTGCGCTGATGTCCAGCTGCTGCCCACCACAGCCGCAAACGCACCTGTTGACAGCACCGCAGCTATTGCGACGGCGACTAAAACGCGTTTAAATGTGACCTTTTTATTCATTGCTTTTTCCTCTTTCTCTTGAAGGTTATCAAGTGCGCCGCAGACGCTTTTATGAAAGCCTTGCGGCACGGCGAGAAAGGCAGCTTTAAAACTATTATTTTGCATATTTTTTTACTCGCTTTCTGTAAGAATGTCTCTAAGCGCTTGGCATGCGGCGGCAAGGCGGCTTTTCACTGTGCCTTGCGGCAGCGTAAGCAGCTCGCTCACCTCTTTGACGCAGTACCCCTCGACGTAATAAAGTACTGTGACAGTGCGCAGCTTCGGCTTAAGCCGCATAATCGCCTCGTAAACCTCGATATTTTCCGTTTGCAGCGCTGCTTCAGCTTCGAGCAAGCAATATCGCCCGCGGCTTTAGGGCGGCGCAAAACGCTTTTGCATTCGTTTATAAGTATACGCACGAGCCATGTAGTGAAATATGCGTCCGTTTTCAGCGTCGGCAGCTTTTGCCACGCAATGGCTATCGCCTCCTGCACCGCGTCCTCGCAGTCGGCTTCACTGCGCAAAATGGATTTCGCCACGTGGTACAGCGTGCTTTCCGCGTCGAGCACTTTTTGTGTAAATTCGTTTTTATTCAAAATGAACATTCTGCCTTTCTAAAGCAATTTACAGCGCTGTTTTTTGCTTTACACCCATTAGAGTAAAATTTGCAGCGTTTGGTTCGGTTTTGCTTTACAAAATATTTTGTTTGTGATATATTGCAAATATATTATGAAGATTGGCGGCGAGAGAATGCGCAAATAATTTCCGTTTGAATAGGCACAGCTTTATTTGCTGTGCCCTGCGGGAATTTGCGCGTCTTTCGGTTGCTTTTTTATGGCATAATTTTGCCTTTTTTAAAGCAGCGGGAGCGTTTTTCCTGCGGCTGTTTTTGTTTTTTAAGGAGGGCGATTATGTCGCTTATAAGTATTAAAAATCTCACGTTTGCCTATGATGGCAGCTATGATAATGTGTTTGAAAACGTGAATATTCAGCTTGACACCGCGTGGAGGCTTGGGCTGACAGGGCGCAACGGGCGCGGCAAGACCACACTTTTAAAGCTCTTGCGCGGCGAATACGGCTACAAAGGCACGATAAGCGCGAGCGTTGATTTTGCGTATTTTCCCTATGATGTGGCTGACAAAACGGCGCTTGCGGGCGAAATAATGGCGGCGCTGTGCCCAGAAGCACAGGAGTGGGAGCGCGTGCGCGAGCTGTCGCGGCTTGATGTTGACGAGGACATTTTATATCGACCATTCAATCTGCTTTCGGGCGGCGAGCAGACAAAGCTGCTTCTTGCGGCGCTTTTTATCGGCGAAAACCGCTTTTTGCTCATTGACGAGCTAACAAACCACCTCGACGCGCACGGCCGCGAGGTGGTGGCAAAATATCTGCGCGGCAAGAGCGGGTTTATACTTGTCTCGCACGACAGATCGTTTCTCGACGGCTGCATCGACCACATAATGTCGATAAACAGGACTGATATCGAGGTAAAGCGCGGGAATTTTTCGTCTTGGATCGCCGATAAAGAGCGCCGCGACACACTTGAAGCCGCGCAGAATGAACGGCTAAAAAAGGAAGTGGTGCGCCTGTCGCAAGCGGCAGCACGCACCTCAAAATGGTCTGATGAAGTTGAAAAAACTAAGTTTGACACTAAAAATTCCGGTCTTAGGCCCGACCGCGGCTATGTCGGGCACAAGGCAGCGAAGATGATGAAGCGCTCAAAGGTCATTGAAGCGCGCCACAACGCGGCGATTGAAGAAAAGAAAACGCTTTTGAAAAACGTCGAAACCGCCGACGCGCTCAAAATTGCCACCGCCGCGCATTACAGCCGACAGCTTCTGCGGCTGACCGATGTTTCGGTGCTTTACGAAGGCTACGCCGCATTTGCGCCAATCAGCTTTAACATAGAGCAAGGCGAGCGCATAGCCCTGTGTGGCGCGAACGGCTGTGGCAAGACTAGCCTTTTAAAGCTTATTTGCGGCGAGCCGCTTGATTACACAGGCGACATTTACCGCGCGTCGGGGCTTAAAATTTCGTATATAGCGCAAAACGCGTTCGATTTGAGCGGCAGCCTTTCCGATTACGCCGCGCGGTACAGCATTGACGAAAGCCGCTTCAAGACGATTCTGCGCAAGCTCGATTTCGCGCGCGTACAGTTTGAAAAGGATATAAACGATTTCAGCGCAGGGCAAAAGAAAAAGGTGCTCCTCGCAAGAAGCCTTTGCGAGAGCGCGCATATTCTCGTTTGGGACGAACCTCTGAATTTCATCGACGTAATGTCGCGCATTCAGCTAGAAACCCTACTTCGAGATTTCGCCCCGACAATTTTATTCACCGAGCACGACAAAACCTTTTGCGACAATGTGGCGACAAGGGTTGTAACAATGTAGGGACGCCACTTAAACGTAGAGCGTAGGGCGGGGGCTTGCTCCCGCCGCAACTTGCGACTTACGGTTGCATCGGCGGGAGCAAGCCCCCGCCCTACTG
>RZZW01000036.1 GCA_009929695.1 Clostridia bacterium | reverse complement strand
CACGTTTTCTGATATAGAACGGCTTTCCTCCTGGGCCATACTTGAAAGCAGCGTAATCATGAATTCGCCTTTAGAGTCAAAGGTCCCGATATCTTCCTTTTGGAAATACACCTCAATCCCATATTCTTTTAGAAGCCGGATGCATATAAGCGAATCAACGGTATTCCTTGCAAATCGGGATATGGATTTCGTGATTATCAAATCAAATGCTCCTGCTTTCGCATCGCTCATCATTTTTTGAAATTCCACTCTCATTTTTTGTGAAGTTCCGGTAATGCCTTCATCAGCATACAATTTCACAAAGATTAAATCGGAGCGTTCTTCCACATATTTTATGTAATAGTCTCTTTGCGCTTCGATACTATGTAACTGCTCGTCACTGCTGGTTGAAACTCTGGCATAAATCGCCACACGGCGTTTTTGGTAAAATGGTTCATATAGCTTTTCGACTTTTGGATAGACTTTGATTTTATGTATTATCTTTTTCATTCCATGACCTCAATCCAAAATGCCGATTAAGGGCTTAAGCTCGGCCTGTGCTTTTTTACGAATTTCCTCAGCCTCTTTAGAAGTAATCAAACCTTCTCTTTGCAAATTAATCAATAACAGTTTTATCAACTGATAATCCATCTCTTTTTCTGCGACATTCTTATCCATATTCATGACCTCCTTCACAAGACCACTCATATGAATTGCTCAAAAAAGCTGAAAAGTCAAGGGTTTAGTTGATAATTTCGATTTTATACCCTCGCTAACGATTGATACCTTCGCTAACGAAAGCGAACCTTCGCTAACGATTTGTCAGCGGGGGTGTGCATCGTATCAATAATATCAGCATTTGCCACCACCTGCGGTGGGGCAAAATCGCCCAGAGCGTCTCTGCCTGCTGTCACTTTATTCATCGTGCGTCTCCTCATTTCAACTTTCCATATTCGTTCGCATCGAGCGGTTCAAGCCATTCGTTTGAGCGGCCGTCTGCGGGAACTTCGACTGCCAGATGCGAAAACCAGCTATCCTGCGCCGCCCCGTGCCAATGTTTGACATCTGGCGGGATATTGACGACGTCGCCCGCTTTGAGCGGCTGAGCGGGCTTTCCCCATTCTTGATAATAGCCGCGTCCGGCGGTGCAGAGCAAAATTTGGCCGCCCTTGTGGTGGATATGCCAGTTGTTTCGGCACGACGGCTCGAAGGTCACATTGCCGATGACAACACCCTTCGTCGTGAGCATATTGAGATAGCTTTGCCCGACAAAATACTGTGCATATGCGGTATTTACTTCGCCGCGCAAAAATAAATCCTTGATTTTTTCCATGCTGATTTCCTCCTGTCATTTTGTGTAAGCTGTTGCAGTGTCTTTAACAGTTCAATAGCATCATACAACTTAAAGCCCGCTTTAAGTCAAGAAAAAAATATGGCCGTTGCGGATATGTTTTCACATCTGCAACAGCCGTTGATTTATGAGTTTTTGCACCGGTTTTCGTGATTTAGCAAATATTTTTTCACTTCAAGGCCGCAGGCGTAGCCTGTTAGGGCGGTGGAGGTGGAGATTATGCGGTGGCAGGGGACTATTATTACGATTGGGTTTCGGTGAAGTGCGCCTCCGGCGGCGCGGGGGCAGGGGTGTTTGCCGTTTTGGGCGGCGGCGCGGGCGATGGCGGCGTAGGTGGAGGTTTCGCCGAATTTGACGTTTAATGTCGCCTCTCTAACTGCCTGCTGATAGGCGGAGGCAAGCGGTGCGAGCGCGAAATCGACCTCGTTATCCTCGCCTTTAAAATATCCGTCGAGCCATTTTGTGCATTTTTCAAGCACCGCATTACTTCCAAAAACGCTGCTTTCGGGCGGCATTTTTTCATTTATAAGCAGATTTGCACTGTGCAGACAGGTGTCATTAGCGGTGAGAAGAATTTGTCCGACAGGGGAGCGGTAAATGGAATTTATCATTTTAGATAATCTCTTTCCGCTATCTCTTGCCCGCCTTCGAGGTACACTCTGCGGACGCGGCGCGAGATGTTGCACAGGATTTCGTAGCTTATTGTGCCCGCCTTGTGAGCCACGTCGTTTACGCTGTCTCCGGCTGTGCCGCCCATAACTATGGCGGCGTCGCCCTCGCGCACATTGGGGATATCGGACACGTCGACCATTGTTTGATCCATACACACGCGACCCAAGACTGGCGCGGGCTTGCCGTTTATCTCAAACACGCCGCTGCCTGACAGCAAACGAGGGTAGCCATCGGCGTAGCCCACTGTTATCGTGGCTATTTTCATTCGGCGCGTGGCTGTAAAGGTGCGGCCGTAGCTCACCGTGTCGCCTTTTTCAAGCTTTTTTACATACGCGACGTGCGCTTTGAGCTGCATGGCGGGCGTTAAATCGTCGAGCGCGACCTCGTCTGACGGCTGCTCTCCGTACAAAATTATACCGGGTCGCACCATGTCGAGGTGATAATCCGGGCACATAAAAATGCCTGCCGAATTGCAGCAATGCACTGTTTCAAGCTTTTTGCCGCGCGCCTTTTCAAGCAGGTCAACAGCCTCGCAAAACATTTCGTATTGCTCCGCCGTAAAAGCCTTATTATCATTTTTAATGCTATCGGCGACGCAGAAGTGCATGAACGCGCCGTCGATTTGCAGCGCGGGCAGCTCGCACACAGCCATAGCCTGCGCCACTGCCGCGTCAAGGCCGTCGCGCACGGTGAAGCCTATGCGCCCCATGCCGGTGTCGAATTTTAGGTGGCATTTCACTGTCACGCCCGCCGCCTCTGCCGCCGCCAAGAGCTGACGCGCATAATCGAGAGAAAAAACTGTCTGTGTGAGGTCGAGCTGCGCAAGCTTTGCCACGTCCTCGGGGCATGAATAGCCGAGGATAAGAACGGGCTTTTTAATGCCGAACCCGCGCAGGCGTGCGCCCTCGTCGGGCAGCGCCACGGCAAACGCGTCAGCGCCGTTTTCGTCGTACATTTTCGCCACAATTTCGTCGCCGTGACCGTAGCAGTTCGCCTTGACGACAGCCATCACCTTTGCGCCGCGCGCACAGCTTTTGATAAGCTCAAAATTGCTTTTCAGCGCGTCCATATTTATTTCAGCCCAGCATCGGCGAGCAAAATTCATTTTTAATGCACCTCTTTATATAATGTTAAGTATAATAAATTTACGGTGTGACACATTTGTAGGGGGCGATGTGCAATGTAGGGAGCGACGAGGGCGTCGCTCCCTACATTGCACATTGTAAATTTGTGCGGAAATTTGCGGACGCGCAATGCGCGCCCCTACAATCCGCAGTGAATTTACGGTAAACGGTAGGGGCGGATTCCATATCCGCCCGCAATTTCGCGCAAAATTTACGGTGTTGCACATTTGTAGAGGTCGATGCCCACATCGACCCGCAGCCGCGGCGATGTGCTGACCATGTGGGACGTCGAGGACGCCGTCCCCTACTGTGCACATTGTAAGATTGCGCGGACTTCAACTGTAGGGAACGCATTGCATGCGTTCCGAAACCGATGGTTTGCGTGAACTATCGGAACGCATACAATGCGTTACCTACAAGGTCACAAGAAAGTAACCGGTAGAGCATAAAAGCAAAATTTAGTGCAAACCTAGCGGAGCGACGAGGACGTCGCTCCCTACAAGGCACATTGCGAATGTGCGTGGAAATCATGCAAACACCGCATTTTCATTATTATATCACATCTCCACAAAAGCGGCGCAAAAAGATGACGGCAATTTTAAAAATAGGAAGTTAGCAAACATGAGCAAACATGAGTAAAACGGAGCAAATTAAAGATTATAATTTGTAAATTAAAAATTTGAGAAAAAGGTGTTGACTTGACATAAAAGATGTTATATAATCATTTTTGCACTCTAAAAAGAGTCTTACGATTTGTTTGTTTTATTATAATTAGGAGGAAATTCCATGAGCACAACTCTTGCAAAGCCCGCTGAAGTGGAACGCAAATGGTACATCATCGACGCCGCCGGCAAACCGCTTGGCCGCACCGCTGCTGTCGCCGCAAACTTGCTTCGCGGCAAAAATAAAGTCACATTCACACCGAACGTTGACTGTGGCGACCACGTTATCATTCTTAACTGCGACAAAGCAGTTTTGACAGGCAACAAGCTTGAAAAGAAGGTCTACTACCATCACAGCGGCTGGATTGGCGGCATGAAGGCTGTCAAGGCAGGCACAATGATGGCAGAGCACTCTGACAGAGCCATGACGCTCGCCGTCAAAGGCATGCTGCCGGGCAACACACTTGGCGCAAAGGCACTTACCCGCCTGCGCGTATACAAGGGTGCCGAGCACGAAAACGCAGCACAAAAACCTGAAGAATACACACTGTAATAGGAGGCAACAAGAATGTACGAAACCAAACCTTATTTCTATGGCACAGGCCGTCGTAAAAGCTCGGTTGCCCGTGTTCGCCTTTACAACGGTACAGGCAAAGTTACTATCAACGACCGCGAAATCGACGATTATTTCGGTCTTGAGACATTGAAGCTCATCGTCCGTCAGCCGCTTGCGCTCGTCGGCCTTGAGGGCAAATTTGACATCGCAGTTCGCGTTACAGGCGGCGGCGTTTCGGGCCAGGCAGGCGCAATCCGCCACGGCATCGCCCGCGCACTGCTCATCTACGACGCAGAGCTCCGCTCACAGCTTAAGAAGGCAGGCTTCCTCACACGTGATCCACGTATGAAGGAACGCAAGAAATACGGCCTCAAGGCTGCACGTCGTGCACCGCAGTTCAGCAAGAGATAATTACAAGATATTCAAAAAGCCTGTATTCATGCGTGTTTGCGCCTGTTTACAGGCTTTTTCTTATGCCTTTGAGCATAGAAATAGCGACAAAATAGCGACACTACACAAAAATCAAGAGATGGAGTGTAAAACAAATTATATATATATCCTATCTGATTTTAAGCGGTTACTTTGGTTACCTTTTGAAAATTCTTGTTGTAGGATTTCATAAGGTGCTTTAACTATCCGTATCTTAAGGACAAGACTGTTTACACCGCATACTACACCGTGCGCGACAAGAGCGGAAGGCCGCGGCGCAAAAAGGTGACGTGTGCCATCGTCGATGAAGAGAACATGATACTTTGCCAAACGCGCAGCGACGTGACGGATATATTTGAAGCGGAGCAAAAGCGCAGCGAGGCGCTGAAAAAGGCGCTGCTTGCGGCGGAGCAGGCGACGCGGGCGAAGAGCGAATTTTTATCGCGCATGAGCCACGAGATACGCACGCCGATGAACGCGATAATGGGCATGACGGCTATCGCGCTGGACAACCGCAGCGACTGCGGGCAGGTGTCGGAATGTCTTGAAAAAATTGACATGTCGTCGAATTATCTTTTGACGCTGATAAACGACATACTTGAAATGTCGCGCATTGAGAGCGGCAAGGTTGTGATAAGCAGGCGCGAATTTAGCTTTGAATACCTCATGAGCAGCGTCGCGACGATAGTTGAAACACTGGCGGCAAAGAGCGGCGTTGAGTATCAATTTATTGAAAACGCAAAGCCGGACGCGCAATATTTCGGCGACATGATGCGCGTGCAGCAGGTGCTTGTGAACATTCTTTCAAACGCGGTGAAGTTTACAAAAAGCGGTGGAAAAGTGAAATTTACCGTCGACATAGAAAGCGAAACCGACGATGAGACGCGTTTTTGCTTCACGGTTGAGGACACGGGAATAGGCATATTACTTCGTGCGAACTTACCTCATCCGTCGCTCCTTCGTCGCGCCACCTTCTCCTAAAGGAGAAGGCTTTAAAGGCTTCTCCCTCGGGAGAAGCTGTCGCCCGCAGGCGACTGATGAGGGGTGCTTATGCACTATTTTATCTTAGCCTGTTGACATTGAGCTCCATTGTAAGATTGCGCGGGACTTCTTTGCTCATTTATAAAAGTAACATCGTAGGGAGCGACGCCCTCGTCGCTCCGAAGCCGACGGTTTGTGCAAAGTTGTAAATTTGCGCAAACCAAGCGGACGAGCGAAGCTCGCCCCTACGGTGCACGTTGTAAATGTGTGTGACCCATACGCTATAATGATTTTGATAAAAAAGGAAGTATTCAATGTTTTGGCATGTTGATACTGAAGCTGTATGCTTTGTAATTTTGCTTGTGTTTTATCTTCACCTTCGCGGCAGCAAGGATTTTGAGGAAAACCACATGCGGCTGTTTAAAATTATCACGCTGTCGACGATGTCCGTCATCGTTATTGACGTTATCGCGAGCCTTGCTATGGATTTTACGCAAAGCTGGTGGGTGTATCAGATAACAAACAACATATATTTTGCCACGCTGCCGCTGCTTTCGATGCTGTGGTTTATATATGTGATGGCCATTCTCGGCGTGAAGCTGGCAAAGCTTGGCACGGGGATAGCGGCGGCGGTGCTGGGCGTGTTTGCGGCGCTTGTGTTTTCAAACCCGTGGACGGGGTTCATGTATTCGCTCACGCCGGAGCTTGTGTACACGCGCGGGGTGCTGTTTTGGGTCGTTGTGGGGCTGCAAATAATATACTGCGCCGCGACGATTTTGATTGTGCTGATGCACCGCAAAAGTCTTTCCTTAAACGACACATTTGTGCTTGCGGCTGCGCCTGTAATAGAAATTTTTGCAACATATCTCCATCTTTTAAACTCGGCAAACGGATACCTTTTGATGAACGCGGGGTACACTATCGCCTACGTTATAATATATCTCAACACGCAAAGCCGCCGCCAGAGCACGCTTGAAGCTGTGGCTGACGAAAAGCGCGAGTTCAGCCGGTTTATCTCTTATGTCTACCGCGCAAACGAGTCTGTTTTTGAAATAAACCTGCGCGACAAGCTGCGCATTGACTACTCCATCGACAAATATCAGAACGTGACGAGCAAAACTCAGCGCTATACAACATATAAATTGCAGGGCGAAATGCTGCACCCTGACGACGTAAAGGAGTACAACGCGCGCCTTGCGCCGGACGCTTTGCAGCACCTTATAGACACCTACGGGCAGGACTATTTTGAGGCGCGTGTAAAGACGGAAAACGACGATTATCGTTGGTGCGCCTACACTTTAGTGGCGCTTGCGCGGGACGAAACACACCCTGCTAACGTGCTGTTTTTCAAGCAGAGCATCGATGAGGCAAAGCGCAGCGAGGAGCGCGAGTGCGAGGAGCTCAAGGACGCGCTCGAGGCGGCAAAGCAGGCGAGCTCCGCAAAGGGCGAGTTTATGTCGCGCATGAGCCACGAGATACGCACGCCGCTCAACGCCGTGATTGGCTACCTTGACATTGCGTCAGACGAGAGCGACGACCACGACAAGGTGAACGACTGCATAGCGAAATCTCAGCTTGCGGCAAAACAGCTTTTGTCGATAATCAACGATGTGCTCGACATGTCGTCAATCGAGAGCGGGCGCATGAAGCTTGCTAAGGAGCCGTTTAATTTTCAGAATATAATCGCGTCGCTTGCAACAATATTCTATACGCAGGCGAGCGTTAAAAACATACATTTTGAAGTGAATATGGAGTCGCTGACAGAGGAATGGCTCGTGGGCGACCCGCTGCGCATAAACCAAATCCTTATAAATCTGCTGTCAAACGCCATTAAATTCACGCCCGAAAACGGCTCTGTGCGGCTCGACGTGCGTCAGGCGGCCATCGTAGACGGCAAGGTGCACATGGAATTTAAGGTGTCGGACACCGGAATTGGCATCAGCAAGGAATATTTGAGCCAAATTTTCAAGCCGTTTGAGCAGGGAAATACGCGCGATATGCGGCGAAAAAATGCCGATAATAATTGCCACCGCCTACGATTATTCCGAGATAGCGGACGAGGCGAGGGCGGCGGACGGCAAAGAGGCGCTTGATATTTTTGAAAAATCAGCCGCGGGGGATTTTGCGGCGATACTTATGGACATTCAGATGCCGAATATGGACGGCTATGAGGCGGCGCGCCGCATACGCGCGAGCGCACATCCGCAGGCGAAAACTATACCGATTATAGCAATGACCGCAAACGCGTTTACCGAGGACGTGACAGCCGCCGCCGAAGCCGACATGCCCGCCTTGCAAAGTGCATATGATGAGATGGTGAGTGTGATAACGGCGTGCGACTAGTGAATTTAATGTAAATTGTAGGGACGCATTGTATGCGTTCCGCAGCCGATAGTTTGCACAAATCTAAAGTGTTCACCTCATCAGTCAGCTACGCTGCCAGCTTCCCCTCAAGGGGAAGCCTTCCCCCTCGGGGGAAGGTGGCGCGACGAAGGAGCGACGGATGAGGTAAGTTTGCACAAAATAAATATAATAGTAAAATACTGCTAATTTTGCAAAGATAGTTCTATTGCTTTTTGTTTATATATGACATAATTATATGCAACAAGCTACTTTACCAAAATTAAGAGGAGGGTATTTTCATGGCAAAAAAAGCATCGGAGAATATGAGATTTTACATTAACGACGGCGGGGCGACCATTGGCGTTTCGGGGCGCGGGGTGTTTAACGAGGGCGGGCTGATTTTCAAGGACATCGACGGCACAGGCGAGCTGACAGCTGTCAACGACTGGCGGCTGCCACCAAGAATACGCGCCGAGGCGTATGTGAAAACGCTGACAGTGAAAGAAAAGCTGGCGCAGCTCTCGATATCCGACTGGCGCATGGGCACCTGCCCGAACCCCGCGCTGCCCGGTCAGCCACAGCACATACCGACGCTTGACGAATCGGGCGTGCTCGACGACGGCGAGCTGCACGCAAAGACGATTTTCGGCCAACAGGATTTGCCAGGCACGACAACGCTGCTCAAAAAAATGTTCAACCGCCACCTCATTTTGCGCGCGAACCCGAAGCCCGACGAGCTTGCCGAGTGGCTTAATCAGCTTCAAGCCGTGGCGGAGGAGTGCGACCATTTTATACCCGTTCAAGTCGCGTCGAACTCGCGCAACGAGAACGGCGAGGTCGTTTTCGGCATGAACGACGCGGCGGGCGTGTTTGCGACATGGCCCGGCACGCTAGGCATTGCCGCCGCCGTAAAGGGCACGGGGCGCATTGACATCATCGACAAATTTGCCGCGCATGTGCGCCGCGAATGGAACGCGTGCGGCCTCAAAAAAGGCTACATGTACATGGCGGACGTGATGACAGACCCGCGCTGGCAGCGCAGCTACGGCACGTTTGGCGAAGACCCCGCGCTTATCGCGGAGATTTTTGACCACCTTATCCCCGAAATTCAGGGCAGCGCGGACGGCGTTGTGCCCGAGGGCGTGTCGATGACCGTCAAGCATTTCCCCGGCGGCGGCGCGCGCGAAAACGGCTTTGACCCTCACTACGAGGCGGGACAATGGAACGTTTACGCCACCGAAAACAGCCTGCAAAAGTACCATATTCACGGCTTTAAATCAGCTGTAAAATACAACGCCGCGTCGATTATGCCGTACTACTCAAAGCCCGCCGCCGCAAAAAGCGCGCCGCAACAGGATTTTGAGGGCAACGAAATCGCGATGGAGCCGTTCGGCTTTGCGTTTAATAAAATTTTTATCGACGGAATGCTGCGCGGGCAAATGGGCTTTAAAGGGTACATAAACTCCGACACAGGCATCGCGCACAACATGGGCTGGGGCGTTGAAGCGCTTGACACAGCCGAGCGCATCGGCTTTGCGGTCACCCAGTCGGGCGTTGACATCATAAGCGGACTTTTCGACAACGACGCGGCGCTTGAGGCGTATGAGCGCGCGACGAGCGATTATTACGACACACATGCGATCCCCGCGGGCTTCAAAAAAGAGGATCTCATTTTGACAGACGAGAGCCTTGACCGAGCTGTTTCGCGCACGCTGACGGAGCTTTTTCAGCAGGGAATGTTTGAAAATCCGTATGCCGACCCGAAAAAGGCGGTTGAAGTTATCGCCGACAAAGCCGCGTGGGACGACGCCGCCGAGGTGCACCGCCAGAGCGTTGTTGTGCTTAAAAACGACGGCACGCTGCCGCTTACGGCTGAAAAGCTTGCGGGCAAACAGGTGTACGCCGAGGCGTTTGCACAGACTGAAAAGGCAGCCGAAGCCGCCACAAAGCAGCTTCGCGAAATGCTGTCTGACATTGATTTGACGGACGACGCCGCAAAGGCGGACTACGCGATTTTGATGGTGAGCCCTGCGTCGGGCGCGTATTTTAACGCGACGCCGGGGTATCTTGAGCTTGACATTTGCGAGGGAAAAACGGTGCCGAACGTTGACGCGGACGGCAAGCCGACAGCCGAGACGCACGAGGAGACGACGCTTGCCGGAGTGGGGCGCATAGCGGAAATTGCGGAGAAAATTCACGCAAACGGCGGCAGTGTGATAGCGAATATCAACATGCCGCTCGCGTGGGAGGTCGGCAACGTGGAGCGCTGTGCGGACGCATTGACGGCGGGCTTCTACACATTTGTTGACGCGACGCTCGACGTTATGCGCGGCAAATTTGCGCCCGTTGGCAAAATGCCGATAACGCTGCCGCGCGGCGACGAAGTGCTTGCCGTAAACGCGGACGGCGTGTGCGTCAGCCCGAACGACGTGCCGGGCTACGACAAGGATTTGTTCATGCCCGCCGCCCTGAAAGACGAAAACGGCAAAGCCTACGCCTACCGCGACGCTAAAGGAAATTACTACGAGCTTGGATTTGGGCTTACGTATTAAAAGAAAAAATAAAATAGAAGAAATAAGAAAAAGTGCCTTCCGCGGAAGGCACTTTTTTGGTTTATACTTATGCTTGATACTATAATTTACTGTAGGCTGGGGGTTGCTCCCGCCCTAAGGTGTACTGCAAATTTGCGGTGAACCGTAGGGGCGGATTCCATATCCGCCCGCAATTTCGCGCGTCAGAAACCGATGATTTGCGCAAACCGATGCGGACGAGCAAAGCTCGCCCCTACAAAGGTTGATGTTTTACCATAAAAACCGCGTCATGGGGGACACGTCGCCCTCTGCAAGAGCGGGACATCGAGGACGCCGTCCCCTACAATTTTCCATTCTAACAGGTTGCCCCGCCGACTACATTTTTCTTTAAAATTTCGCTCTTGTCGATTTGGCTGTTTAAAAGCTTATCCTCGACGCAGTCAAAGCCGAGCCTTGCGACGGTGTCCGCGAAGCGTTCGCCGCTGATGCCTTCGTCGCGGAAGAAGAGGATTGCGCGCTCGACTAAATCTAGGACGGCTTCGTCGATGCTTATTTTGCCGTTTTTCATGACTGCGGTGTGTATCGGGCAGCCTTTTTCGATTTGGCAAACCTTGCAATTGCGGCATTTTGCGAGGTCGATTTCGGGCGCGCTTTGGCCGATTATGCCCAAATCGTTCAAATCGGGCTTGACGCAGTTGTTTGGGCAGCCGCCGACGGCGATATCTATCATTTTATCGACTGCGCCCGCGCCCAAAACCTGCAAGCCGAGCAGTCGGTGAGACGCTTTATCGGCGATTATTTTAACGACAAACGACGAGGAATTGGGGTAATAATGCGCTTTATCGTCGGTGACAAACAGCGCGGAAACCGCGTCGAAGCCCGCGTTTTTGGCTTGCTGCAAGGTGAGGCCGGTGCGCCCTGCGTTTAATGTTGGCAGCAGGCGAACGACGCCTGTGCCGAGGCAGCCGCCGTATGGGGTGGGCGTGCCTGTGAGCGTTTTTGCGAGCGCGCGGGCGGTAATGTTGGCGGTTGAGCCCATTGCCGACCACTGGCGCTCGCCTGTGATTGCGTTTTTGACAAGCGCACAATCGCCCGCGGCGTAGACATCCGGCAGGCTTGTGCGCATAAATTCGTCGACTGCGACAGCGCCTTTTACAAGCTCTATGCCGCTGTTTTCGAGAAATTTTGTGGCGGGCTTTATGCCGATGGCGAGTATGACGATGTCGGCGGGCAGCGTGCCTGCGTCGGTGACAACGCCCTGCGCTTTGCCGTCGCCCGAAACCGCGCGAAGCGGCGTATTTGTGAGCACGCGCACGCCGGCTGCTTTAAGCTGATTTTTGGCAAAAGCCCGAGCGCGGTTTTCATGAGTGTGCTTTTGCCGCAGCCGTTTGGACCGAGCAGCACCGTCACCTCGTTTTGCCTAAACGCGAGGGTCACATTTTCAAGAATTGCGCCGCCGTGATAGCCGACGGTGAGATTTTTAAGCTCAATCATGTGTGCGACCTCCGCGCTGATGAAGCAGCAGCCATATAAAAAACGGCGCGCCCGTGAGCGACATCACAATGCCGACAGGCAGCTCGTAAGGCGCAAAAAGCGTGCGTGCTGCGACGTCGCAAAACGTGAGCAGCGCCGCGCCGCCGAGCGCCGAGCCCGCGAGCAGGCTGCCGAATGTTCGCAAAAGGCGTACATAAAGCAGAATATTTGCCGCTGCAGTGCCTTTTTCGCCGCCGAATAGGACGCTGAAAATAGCGCTTGGCGGCAGCAAAACGGAGCCTAAGCAGACGCTTAAAACAGCCGACGCGGCGACGGCGAAAACAAGGCACAGCCAAAGGCGGCACGGCGCGGTTTTATTTTTCGGCATAGAGAATTTTTGCGAGGTTTTCAAATGCGTCTCCCCATTTTGCGTTTGGCTTTAGGTTGTAAAGCTGCTGATCCATATAGTGCACGCTGCCGTTTTTGACGGCGAAAAGCTGCTGCCATGCGGGATTTGAGAGCACCTGCTCGTCCAAAATCGCCTGCGCCTTTGAGGGGTCAGAGCCTTGCGTGACTATAAAAATCTGCTCGGGGTCGGATGATAAAATCGACTCCATGCTAAGTTGTTCAAGCAGATTTGTGTCGATGTCGGCGATATTTTTACAGACTAGCGCCGCGAGCATTTCGCCCAAGACGCTGCCCTCGCTGTTTTTGACCTTGACGCTGCTGCCGGACGCTCTTAAATATAAAACGGTGGGCGCGCTGCCGTCGGCTTTTGCTTTGGCCGCGTCCACCTGCGCTTTTACGTCTGTGCCGTAGGCGGTGTAATTTTCGGTTTTGCCTGTTATTTTGGTGCAGATGTCGAGCATTTTGAGGTAATCTTCAAACGTGCTGACGTCGAAATAGGCGACAGTGAGGTTTGCGTTTTCGAGGGTTGCGAGCATGTCCACATCGGCGGCGGTGTTGGCGCTCGCGATGACGAGCTCGGGCGCGGCGGCTATGAGCTTTTCTGTGTCGGGGGTTTTTATTGCGCCGAGGTTTATTACGGTGTCCCGAAGAGCGAGGTCAAATTGTGTCCAAGTGTCGTCGGCTGTCGCGACAAGCGCGTCCTTGCCGCCGGCGAGACACCAAATATCGGCGAAGCTGCCGATTAATGTTGCGACGCGCTGAGGATTTTTTTCATGTATGATTTTTCTCCCTGTTTTTTCTTTCTTCATTATAAGGAATTATTTTGCCTTGTCAAATTTTTGTGTTTTTTGGAAATGGGAAAGCGTAACTGGACGCGCAGTGCGCGCCTAATGTCAACAGGCTAAGGCGTGCAAAGATTACTTTGTGCAAATCTACCTCATCCGTCGCTCCTTCGTCGCGCCACCTTCTCCTAAAGGAGAAGGCTTTAAAGGCTTCTCCCGAGGGAGAAGCTGTCGCCCGCAGGCGACTGATGAGGGGTGCTTATGCTCTATTTTATCTTAGCCTGTTGACATTGTGCGCGCCCCTACGACGCACGTTGCAAATGTTGTGCAATATAACAACTCCCCCTCTGCGAAAATCACAGAGGGGGAGTTTTCAACATTTTAGATTGCGGCGTTGAAAGCTGCGACTAGGGCTGACCATGTGGCGCTGCCTATTATGCCGTCGGCTTTAAGGCCTTTTGATGTTTGGAATTTGATTGTTGCGCTTTGTGTTGCGCTGCCGAACTGGCCGTCAACTGTGAGCGACGCGCCTGTTTTATTGAGGTAGCTTTGCGCGAAGCGGACGCTGTCGCCGGACGAGCCTTTTTGCAGAGCCGTGCCGCCGTAGGCTGTGGTGACCTTCATCGGCGATGTGCCGAGGGCGTTTTTCACGTCGACAACTTTATTCCATGTGTTGCGGCCTATAACTCCGTCGGCTGTGAGCGAAAACTGCGGCTGAAAGCGTTTTGTTGCCGCGAGTGTGTTTGAGCCGAACGCTCCGTCGGCTGTCAGCTTATTGATAGCTGTATACAGCCTATGCGCGGCGCAGCGCAAATGTTAAAAAAGGAAGAATGAAGAGTGAAAAATGAAAAATTAATGAGTGACACCCGCAAGTGTCACTCATTAATTTTTCAATCTTCACTTTTCATTTTATAGTGTTTCTCAACCGCTTTCAGTAGTGTGTATAATAAAAGCGTATCAACCGGCAGTTTTATTGCGTTTTTAATCAGGCGGGCGCTTGAGATTACGAACGCGTTGCCGTACATTATGTTGAGCCACATTGGTGTTAAAAATAAATTTACAACGATGACGACGGAGAGGCACGCGAGGAACGTGCGCAGGAGCGTCACCTTGCGCTTATAGAGCCACGCGCCGTAGATGAAGCCCGCGAGAAGCTCGTTTAGCGTAAAGCCGATAAAAAAGCCGCCGTTTGGGCGAAGAAAATAGCCTAAGATATCGACGGCGACGCCCGCGAGCGCGGCTGTGATGGGGCCATAGAGATATCCGCACGTGGCGGCTGCCAAGAACGAGAAGCCAATCTCCAAAAACTGGCTGACGGCTAAGGTGAACTGGTTCAAGATGAGCGACAATGCGCAAAGCACGCCTGTGCCCGCGAGTGTGGCTGTTTTTTTCAGCCCTTTTGCGCTGTCTAGGATGCGTTTTGGAAGTGTTCGCAAATTAAAATCGGTCATTAAAAAAACCCCTTTCATGCGTTGCCGCAAAAAAGAGGGTTACTCTTTATGCAGCAGCGGGATGCGCACCGCACACCGCGGCTTTCGCCTTCGTCCGTCTTGCAACTCCCCGTCAAAACGGCACTTAACGCGTGTGGTGCTACTCTGCAAATATTCGTGTATCAGTCGCGGCTGTCTGCGTAGAAAAACAGTGCAACTGTCCCTGGCCCTGAATGTGCGCCGATGACAGGGCCGATTGGGTTGATGAAAATTTTCTCGATGCCAAAGCGCTCGTGCATTTTTGATGCGACATAGCGCGCGTCCTCGAGACAGTCTCCGTGACTGATGAAAATTGTCTGCTCGCTGCCCTTTACGCCTGTTTTTTCGTAATGTGAAATCAGCGCGTCAAGGCTTGATTGGCGCCCGCGCACCTTTTCCTTTGGGATGAGGTGGCCGTCGTTATCGACGTGCAAAACAGGCTTTATATTGAGCACCGTGCCAAAAAACGCAGCCGCGCCCGAAACTCTGCCGCCGCGCTTTAAATGGTTTAAATCGTCGACTGTGAACCAGTGCGCGATGTGCAGGCGGTTGTCCTCCACCCACTGCGCAACGTCGTCGACACTAAGCCCCTTGTCGCGCTGCTGGCACGCAAAATAGACTAAAAGTCCCTCGCCCATCGACGCGGCGAGCGTGTCGACGACGATTATTTTGCGGTTTGGGTATTTTTCCATAAGGTCGCTTGCCGCGAGCACGCCGGATTGATATGTGCCTGAAAGCCCCGACGAAAACGCGAGGTAGAGAACGTCCTCGCCGTCTTTTAAATATGGCTCGAACACGAGCTTCAGGCGCGAGGCGTTTATTTGGCTTGTGACGGCCTGCTCGCCGGCGCGAAGCTTTGAATAAAATTCCCGCGAGGTCATTTCGGTTTCCTCGGGGTAATTGAGGTAGCTTTTGCCGCCCATCGTAAATTCCATCGGAATGACGACGACGCCCATGCTGTCGATGAGATCCCGCGAAATGTCGGTGGTGGAATCGGTGATAATTTGAAAATCGGGCATAAAATACCTCCGATAATTTGTTGATTTTTATTAGTATATCATTTTTTGGCGGCTGTGTATAGATGATTTTTAGACAAATTAGCAGTGTGCATTGTATTGGTGTGACATGAATTTGCGGCGGATTGTAGTGGCTAGCTTCGCTCGTCCGCATGGGTTTGCGCAAAACGTCGGCTTCGGAACGCATGAAATGCGTTCCCTACAAATGTTCCATACTGCAAATTTATCGACAAATGTAGGGGCGGATATCATCCGCCCGCTAGATGCGCTCAATCCATCGGTTTCGGACGCCATATATGGCGTCCCTACAATTCGCATTATATTCACGGTGCAATGTAGGGGACGGCGTCCTCGACGTCCCGCCTGGTTTGCACATCGCCGCAAATTAACCGCAAAAAGTAAAAGACCCCGCGTTAGCGGGGTCTTTTGCATAGAGGGGTGGGAAAGTATAAATAAGTTTGATGTAAGCTGTTTCAGTAATACTGATTATACCTTATCTACTTTTTTTGTCAAGCGTCAAACGGGGAAATGACCTTTATAAAGTTATTTACAAACGCGCTTTTTTGTAATATAATAAAGACAGTGCGCGGTTTTTGTTATTTTGTTAATTTAGAACGCACACTTTTTAGGAAAAGCTTTATTTAATTTATATTTTATTACAATTTAGGGGAATTTTATGGATAATTTAGACAAAAAAATACTTTCACTGCTGGCTGTGGACGGCAGAATGACGGTAAAGGACATTGCGCAGCACATTTCGTTGACGTCGCCCGCCGTTAGCGAGCGCATACGCAGAATGGAGCGCGAGGGGATAATTGCGGGCTACACCGTCGTTTTTGGCGACGTGCGGCGCACGCATATTGACGCGCTGATAAGCGTCTCTATTCCGCATGACGACAGGCGGAAATTCCTTGAAATGGTGGAAAATTTATCGAACGTGCGGCAATGTATGCACGTGACGGGCAGCTACAGCTACATTATAAGGGTGAGCTGCGTCGACATGCACGAGCTTGAGCACCTGATAAACGAGTTTCAGATGATGGGGCAGACGAGCACGCAGATAATTTTATCGTCGCCTGTCGAAAATAAGCTGGCTATACAAGACTAATTCACAATTGTGTGGTATGATATTTGAGTGCCGTTTGGGCATGATATATTAAATTGAGCAGGCGCGCAGCGAGGATTTTAACACCGCATATGCGATTGCCGCAGCAATCACTCATTACTTCTTCTTTCTTCTTTTTTATTTTTTTTTACAGTGATGTCAGCGCTGTTGTTGCGCTCCAAAAGTAGTTTTGTTCGCCTAAAATGTCGGTTACTCCGGTGCGGTTCATCATGTCGCGGACGGTGGGGGAAATGCCGCACATTTTGACGGTTACGCCAGCTTTTTTTAGCGCAGCGAGCATTTCGATGAGCGCTTGGCCGCCTGAAATGTCGAGCATGGACACGCCGCGCATTGATAAAATGAGGGTATTTGCGCCGTCTAGCTGTGTGGGGATTTCGTCTAGGCAGTCTGTATTTGCAAAAATTAGCGGGCCACTTATGTAGGCGACGATGGTTTTTTGCCAGCATTTTATGAGCCTGTCGTCTGTTTCGTCTAAGCGCGAGGGGTCGACTTTATCATAAATAATGTCAAGCTTTGACAAGCGCGCAACAAGAATGACGAGCGCGACGGCGATGCCGAGAGCTATTGCGGCGGACAAATCGAACACGACAGTGGCCGCCATTGTGACGAGGTATTTTGCGATTGGGCCTTTAAAACGTCCTTTAAAGAACATCTTTATGCTGTCCCAATCGTTCATGCGAAACGCTGTGACCATGAGCACGCCCGCGAGCGCGGACATGGGGATGCGGCTCATGACGGGCGCTAAAAGGAACATTGACGCGAGCAGGCCGAGCGAGTGAAAAATGCCGACGAGCCTTGTTTTTGCGCCGCTTTTAATGGCTACACTTGTGCGGGCGATATCTGCTGTGGCGGGCACGCCGCCGAAAAACGGAACGAGAATATTGCCGATGCCCTGCGCGACAAGCTCTCGGTCGCTCTTTAATTTTGTGCCTGTCATGCGCCCTGCGCTTGCGCCGCAGAGGAGGCTTTCAATCATGCCGAGCATTGCTATGGAAAACGCGGGGGCGATGATTTGCGAAAAATCGACAGTGCCGAGCGACGCTAAGGAAAAGCGGTTATCGGGGAAAAGCGTCTGCGGGATTTCGCCTACGCTTGGGATATTAAGATTTAAAATGATAGCTATTACAGTTGCGATAATTATTGCGGCGAGCGACGACGGGAACACCGCCGCCCATTTTTTTGGAAAAATTACCATTATGCCGACGACGAGCAGGCCTATGCCGAGCGCGGCGATATTTGGCGAAAAGCCGAGTGTGCCGTAGCTTGCGAGCTTTGCTATAGCGCTGTCGCCCTGACTTTTTACGCCGAAAAAGTTATCGACCTGACCTAGCACGATGATGATGGCGATGCCTGACGTGAAGCCTGTGATGACGGGCATCGGGATGAACGCCGTGAGCCTGCCGAGGTGAAAAATGCCCGCGAGAGCAAGAATTATGCCTGCCAAAACCGTGGCGGAGAACACGCCCTGCATGCCGCAGCGCGCGACGAGCGTTATAAGGATTGCGCTCATTGCGCCTGTTGGGCCGCTGATTTGGTAAAAGCCGCCCGCGAAAATGCTCATTACAAAGCCCGCGATTATGGCGGTGATTAGCCCACTGGCTGCGTCTGCGCCGCTTGCCACTCCAAACGCAAGCGCGAGCGGCAGAGCGACAGCCGCAACAGTGACGCCCGCCATGAGGTCTTTTACAAGTGAAGAACCGTTGTAGCCCTTAAATTCCGTTTTTAAATCTCGAATATATTCTGTGATGATATTCAAATTACATTACTCCTCGTGATAAAATTGTTGATGGGGTTGTCCGGGGGTTTTTGCTATGTACAGTAGGGCGGGGGCTTGCTCGCGCCGTTTCAATCGCGTGCCGTAAGTTTGCGGTGAACCGTAGGGGCGGATTCCATATCCGCCCGCAATCTCGCGCAAATTTACGGCGTGGTGCATTTGTAGGGGTCGATGCCCACATCGACCCGAAGCCGTGATTATGTGCAAACCACGCGGACGAGCGAAGCTCTCCCCTACAAAGGTTTGTTGTTTCGCCATAAAAACCGCGTCATGGGGGACACGTTGCCCTCTGCAAGAGCAAAAAAGGGCAAGGTTTTTTTCCTTGCCCTATTGGGTTTTTATTTTTTTGTGCCTTTGAAAATTTCGACTTCGTTGTTGCCGAAGTCACATTTGAAATTGGCTTCGTCGCGGTGGATGCTGCCGCAGATGCAGTCCTCGCTGCCTTTGCCGAAAAGCGGCATGTAGTAGCCGCACTGGGTGCAGCGGGCGTACAAGCCGTCCTTGCGCTTAAATGTTTTGCTTAAAAAGCCCGTCGCCTTTGGGCCGTGGCCGACATACTGCAAATTGACCTCGTTTTTAAGCTTTTCCTGTTGCTCGCGCAGCTTTTTTTCGTCTACGTTCCAGTTTTTCATCATGATGACAAAACCCCTTTTATTCTGCCGCAGGTGCTTGCTCGGCAGGTATTTCAGCCGTTTCCTCGGCTATTATAATTACTTCTTCTTCATTCATGGGCTCTTTTTCTTTTTTGCCGCAAAAAACTACTGCTACGATGAGCAAAATGATGCGCACGGCGATGATTGCGATGGCGAGCGCTGTGTTTGCCGCAAGCGTTTCACTTATGAGCGAAAGGGCTGTTTAGGCAAGAACGGCTTCTGTTGTGTAGTAAATTCCGTTTAGGAAAATGTACATTGCGGTGAGTGCGGCGGCTTTGGCTGTGTTTACGTCCTCATTTGCGAAAAGCTTTGCGCACACTACGCCAAAGACGACGAGCGCGGCCATTTCAATAAACATTGCAATGGGAATGCTTGTGACGGCGGCGTTTGTGAAGATGTACGACACGAAAAATGCCTGCACTGCGAACAGCACTGCGAATAGAATTGCGGAAATTTTTTTGTTTGTCATTTGGAAAATGCTCCTATATGTTTATTTCTTTTGGATAACAATGTAAATAATGTCCGTAGGGCGGGGGCTTGCTCCCGCCTTAACTTACGGTTAGCGGTTGCAACGGCGGGAGCAAGCCCCCGCCCTACGGGTACATTTTATAAGATTGCAGTGATGGTTAATCCTCCGTCACTGTCTCTTCCGCCGCGTCTTCTTGTTCCATGGCGGCGATTTCTTCGGGGGTCAGTTCTTCGCCTTCGTCCTCGGGCTTTGCGACTTCTTCGCCGTCGCTGCGCTCGGTGCGGGCTACTGTGACGACCTTATCGCCCTCGCCGAGACGCATCACGCGCACGCCGCTGCCGTAACGGCTTTGGGTGTTGATGTCGCTGACGTGCATGCGAATGATTATGCCCGAGAGGCTGATTAGGATAACATCATCATCTTCGCTGATAATGCGAATGCCTGCGACGTAACCCTTGCTGCCGTAGTTGCGTATGCCTAAACCGCCACGGTACTGAACGCGGTAATCGCTCTCGTTTGTGCGGCGACCCTTGCCCTCCTCGGTGACGGTAAGAACCGTTGCGCCCTCGCGCACAATGCCTGCGCCGACGACGATATCGTCGCCTTTTAGCTTGATTGCGCGAACGCCTGTTGCTGTGCGACCCATAACGCGTGCGTCGCCCTCGGCAAAGCGCAGCGCCATGCCGTTTCTTGTGGCGACGATAATCTCATCTGTGCCGCTTGTTATCTGTGTCCACGCGAGAACGTCTCCATCATTTAAATTGATGGCTATAAGCCCGCTCTTGCGGATATTGCTGTAGGCTGAAAGCGGCGAGCGCTTGACAACGCCCTTTTGGGTGATGATTGTGATGAAGCTTTCCTCGTCGCTGTCTCTTTCGCGAAGCATTGAGGTGACCTTTTCATCGGCGGCCAGCTGCAACAGATTGACGATATTTACGCCCTTTGACGTGCGGCTGCCCTCGTAGATTTGATAGCCTTTTAGGCGGAAAACCTTGCCTAGGCTTGTGACGAAAATGACGTTATCGTGCGTTGAGCCGACGAATAATTCTTCGACAAAGTCGTCGTCCTTTTGGCTCATGGCGATAATTCCGCGTCCGCCGCGCTTTTGCACGCTATACGTGTCGAGCGTTTGGCGCTTGATGTAGCCGTCGTGAGTGAGCGTGAACACGCAGTCCTCCTCTGGAATCAAGTCCTCGATATCGACCTCGCCCGAGACGTGCTCTATGCGAGTGCGGCGGTCGTCGCCGTATTTTTCGCGCAGGACGTTTAGCTCGTCCTCGACGATTTGCAAAACCTTTGCGTCGTCGGTGAGAATGTCGCGCCAATTTTCGATTTTTGCGTG
The DNA here is from genome assembly GCA_009929695.1 of Clostridia bacterium. Lineage (GTDB taxonomy): Bacteria > Bacillota > Clostridia > Oscillospirales > Ruminococcaceae > Ruthenibacterium. Next base: position 8,942 of record RZZW01000036.1, on the reverse strand, counting down.
AAGCTCGCCTAATTCGTTGTCGATTTTGAGGATTTCAAGGCCGGCCAATTGACCGAGCTGGAAGTTTACGATGGCTGTCGCCTGCACATCGTCGAAATCGAATTTTTCCATAATGGCGGCTTTTGCCTCGGGTTTGCCGCCCTTGCAGGCGCGGATTGCGGCGATAATTTCGTCGACGATATCGACGGCGCGGCGCAAGCCCTCTAAGATATGGGCGCGTTCCTCGGCTTTTCGCAAGTCAAACTGCGTTCTGCGGCGAATGACCTCGCTTTGGAACTCGAGGTATTTTTGCAGCATATCCTTGAGCGTCATGACCTTTGGCACGCCCTTGTCGAGCGCTATCATGATGACGCCGACGGTGTCTTGAAGCTGTGTGAAGCGGTAGAGCTGATTTAGCACGACCTGCGGGTTTGCCTCGCGCTTTAGCTCGACGACGACGCGCATACCCTCGCGGTTTGACTCGTCGTTGAGGTCGCTTATGCCCTCGATGCGCTTATCTTTAACAAGGTCGGCGATGTTTTCAATCATGCGAGATTTGTTGACCATGTAGGGGATTTCGTCGATGATTATTTGGAAGCGGCCGTTTGCTTTTTCTTCAATGACGGCGTGGCCGCGCAGGGTGATTTTGCCGCGGCCTGTGGCGTATGCGGCGCGAATGCCGCTTCTGCCCATGATTACGCCGGCTGTGGGGAAGTCGGGGCCTTTGATGAACTCCATCAGGTCGCTGACTTCGGCGTCGGGGTTATGAATGAGGTAGACGACGCCGTCGACGACTTCGCGCAGGTTGTGCGGCGGGATATTTGTCGCCATGCCGACGGCGATGCCTGTTGAGCCGTTGATTAAAAGGTTTGGCAAACGCGACGGCAAAACCGACGGTTCTTCTTTGCTTTCGTCGAAGTTCGGGACGAAATTGACGGTGTCTTTTTCAATATCCGTCATCAAATCGACGGCCATTTTGCTCATTCTTGCCTCGGTGTAACGGTAGGCAGCAGGTGGGTCGCCATCGACTGAACCGAAGTTACCTTGACCGTCAATAAGCGGGTAGCGCATGCTGAAATCTTGCGCGAGACGCACCATTGCGTCGTAAACGGACGCGTCGCCGTGCGGGTGGAACGAGCCTAGCACCGAGCCGACGGTGTCGGCAGATTTGCGGTAGGGGTGTGCGGGGTCGTTGCCGCGAAGGTGCATTGTGTAGAGGATGCGACGATGCACGGGCTTGAGGCCGTCGCGCACATCGGGCAGCGCGCGGGCTGTGATGACCGACATGGAGTAATCTATAAATGCGCTCTCAATCTCCTCGCGGATATCACGCACAATTAGCTTAGTGCCTTCGGTGATAGAGTTTTCTATCATTTGTATATCTTCTCCTTGCTGTTTTTGTTTTGCTTAACCTCCCTTGTTAAAGGGAGGGGGACCGCCCGCAGGCGGTGGTGGGATTCTTTTGTGGGTTTGCGCGTTGCCGTAGGATGAATCCCTCCGTCACGCTTCGCGTGCCACCTCCCTTTAACAAGGGAGGTTATTGGGTTGGGAGGTCTTTTATTAGGTCTGATATATATTCGCACACGCCTTTAAAATTATAATTTACTGCATTATTAGGTATTCTGACAACAGTCAAATCTCGGTTTTCAATGCGCTGTGTTCTTATTTTATCCTTTAAAAGCCCCTCATCGGAATAATGCTGTGAGCCGTCTAATTCAATGACGAGCTTTGCGGAGTGACAATAAAAATCTGCTATATAATTATCTATAACCTTCTGCCTTAAAAACCTGACGGGCTGATTGCGTAGAAACTGATACCACAGCTTCTTTTCTTCTGCCGTCATGTTTTTTCTTAATGCTTTTGCATTTTGCGTAAGCTTCGGGTTATGTTTATAATCATACATTTTTAAACGTCCAAATTAGCATACTGCGCGTTTTTCTCTATAAACTCGCGTCTGGGCTCTACCTTGTCGCCCATTAGTATTGTGAAGGCTTCGTCGGCTTTCATTGCGTCGTCTACTGTGACCTGAACTATGACGCGGTTGTTGGGGTTCATGGTTGTTTCCCAAAGCTGCTCGGGGTTCATTTCACCAAGACCTTTATAGCGGCTGGCTTTTGCGCCTTGACCCATTTCTAGCATGAACGCGCTCATTTCGTTTTCGTTGTAGGCGTACTTTATTTTTTGACCCTTTGCCACCTTGAACAGCGGCGGCTGGGCGATATAGACGTGGCCTGCGTCGACGAGCGGGCGCATATATCTGAAGAAGAACGTGAGCAAAAGCGTGCAGATGTGGCTGCCGTCGACATCGGCATCGGCCATGATGAACACTTTATGATAGCGTAGGCGCGACAAGTCGAAATCTTCGCCTAAGCCGCAGCCCAGTGCTGTGACGACGGGCGTTAGCTTATCGTTGCCGTATATGCGGTCTATGCGGGCTTTTTCGACGTTGAGCATTTTGCCCCAAAGTGGGAGGATGGCCTGTATTGCGCTGTCGCGTCCCATTTTGGCGCTGCCGCCTGCAGAATCGCCCTCGACGATGAAGATTTCTGTTTTTGTGGGGTCTTTTTCGCGGCAATCGGCCAGCTTGCCGGGCATACGGCTTGTCTCTAATGCCGATTTGCGGCGCACGAGCTCTCTTGCTCTTTTTGCGGCTTCACGCGCGCGGGCTGCCTGCATTGCTTTTTCGTAAATTGACTTTGCGACAGCCGGATTTTCCTCGAAAAATTCCTTTAATTTATCGTACACAATGCCCGAGACGAGCGTGCGAACCTCGGTGTTGCCGAGCTTTGCTTTTGTTTGGCCCTCAAACTGCGCCTCTGTGAGCTTTACGCTGATTATCGCCGTCAAGCCCTCGCGAACGTCGGAGCCTGATAAATTGTCGTCCTTTTCCTTAATATAGCCTTTTTCGCGGCCAAAATCGTTAAAAACGCGCGTGATGGCTGACTTAAAGCCCTCTTCATGCGTGCCGCCGTCGGGCGTATTGACGTTATTTGCGAACGACAAAATAAGCTCGTTGTAGCTGTTGTTATATTGCAGTGCGATTTCCGCGATGCTGTCGTTTAGCTGACCTTTTAGGTAAATTACCTCGGGGTGCAGCACCTCCATTTGGCGCTTTTGGTGGATATATTCGACGAAGCTGCGCACGCCGCCCTCGTAGCACATGCTCTCGCACTGCTCTTTGCCCGCGCGCTCGTCCTTTAGCGTTATGCGCACGCCGGCGTTTAAGAAGCTTTCTTCTCTGAGGCGCGTGTTGAGCGTTTCGTAGTCGTAATCGAGGATTTCAAACATTTCAGGGTCGGGCTTAAAGCGGACTGTTGTGCCGTTAGGGGCTGTTGTCGCGCCGATTTTGGCGAGCGGGCCGTCCTCTTTACCGCGCTTAAACGACTGCTTATACTCGACGCCATCCTTTCGGACGGTGACGGTGAGCCATTCGCTCAATGCGTTGACGACTGACGCGCCGACGCCGTGCAAACCGCCCGCGACCTTATAGCCTGAATTTTCGCCGCCGAATTTGCCGCCCGCGTGAAGAATTGTGAAAACGACCGTCACAGCGGGAATGCCAAGCTTTGGCTGAATGTCGACAGGTATGCCGCGCCCGTTATCGGTGACTTCGATGATGTTGTCGGGCTTAATTGTGACCTCAATGTGGTCGCAATAGCCGGCAAGCGCTTCGTCGATGGAGTTGTCAACAATTTCATAGACGAGGTGGTGAAGTCCGCGCGGGCCTGTGCTGCCGATATACATACCGGGGCGCTTGCGGACGGCTTCAAGACCTTCAAGAACTTGAATTTGACTGCCGTCATACTCGTGCTTATTTTCTGCTTCGTGCTTGATTTCTGCCATTATTCTCTCTCCGTTTTTAAATTTCTGATATCGTCGATATAGCCGCTGCGCTTTTTGAGCGTTTGGGCTGAAATTTGGCTTATATATACAGTTGTCGTGCCGCCCGTTGTGACGATGAAGCTTTTAGGCAGCTCCTGCGTGACGTTTACGACGCGCCCGCGCTTTTCGGCAGCGCCGAGATAATCGCGCGTGTGCTTTGAAATTGTGGTGGTGTCAAGGTCAAAAAGACCGAGAATATCCTTAGTGCGGATGACGCTTGATTGGCCTAGATGAAGATACATAATTTTATCCTTTGTAAAAGAAAAAATAAGCTAGAAAAAGAAGAAGTATTGTCATTCTGAGCGCAGCGAAGAATCTTTTGCTTATTTCTTCACTTTTTAAGATTCTTCGCTGCGCTCAGAATGACACAACATTACTATGATAATATGATTGCAAAGCAATCACTCCTAAATTTTTCTATCTTCTTTTTTCTTTAATTGAAAATTTTTAACATCCCATTTTCCATCAAATAAATCTTCCCATCCGTCTTATCGAAAAGACCTGCGTCGCAGGCGGTTACTATGGATTGTTTGTTTTTCATGCGGGTGAGGAGGTATTCTTGTCTTGCGTCGTCTAGCTCGCTTAAAACGTCGTCTAAAAGCATTACGGGGTGGTCGCCTGTGACGGCCTGTATACCCGCGGCTTCGGCAAGCTTTAGGCTTAAAACAGCGCTGCGCTGCTGACCTTGGCTCGCGTAGCTTTTGGCGCTTTTACCGTTTATTGTTATTTCAAAATCGTCCCTGTGCGGGCCGACTGTGCAAAAGCCCGCGTAGACATCTTTTTTGCGCGTGGCCTCAAGCGCCGCTTGCATGTCGCCGTCGAAGCTTTTTACATATTCTATCGAAAGCTGTTCGCTTCCGCTTGAAATGTCGTCGTAATTTTTTATTATATCGGGCGTTATGCTGCTCAAATATGTCTGTCTGCGCTCGCAAAGCTGTGTGCCGTATTCGACAAGAAAATCGTCGTAGACGTCTAAAAGCTGCAAGGCGTTCGGAGTTTTATAGAGGTTTTTGAGCAGAGCGTTTTTTTGTGCAACTTGACGCATATATCGCCTGTAAAGTGTGATATATGACGGATAAAGCTGGCACAGTGCCGCGTCGATGAAACGCCGTCTGCCGTCGGGGCTGCCTTTGACAAGGCTTAGATGATTTGGAGCGAACACAACGCTTGTGAATTTGCCCGCGACTGATGTGGCTCTGCCATAATCTACGCCGTTCACCTTTGCGCTTCGCCCTTTTTTCTCGCTCGCTTCGCCGCCTATGAAAATGCGGATATCGCTTATTTCATCAGCTGATGAAACGACGCCCTCGACGACGGAATAGTCCTCGTTTTCCTTTATGAGCTCTGCGTCCTTTGAGCCGCGAAAGCTTTTGCCGCCTGTTAAAAGCCACACGCTTTCGAGCAAATTTGTTTTGCCCTGACCATTGTTGCCGCAGATGACTGTCAAGTCGGGCGAGGGGACAAAGTGAGCGGAGGTGATGTTGCGGTAATTTGTGATATCAAGCTCGTCAAGCTTCACGTCGCCTCAACCTCAATCGTCTCGCCGTTATATATCACTTTATCTCCGCCGCGCAGCTTTTTGCCGCGCATGGTGCACACCTCACCGTTCACGCTCACAAGGCCGTCTTGTATAACGTTTTTAGCCTCGCCGCCCGTTGAGCAAAGCGCGGCGAATTTTAAAAGGGCTTCGAGCTTTATATACTCTGTTGTTATTTTCATATATTAAAATTTCCTTTGCGGGACGGAGAACCCGTCCCCTACAACGCTTTCAAAATAAGCTTGTAGGGGAGGCGTTTCGCCTCCCGAATACTTTATAAAAGACTAATCGTTTTTAAATCTGACCGGCAAAATCAAGAACAAGAATTTTTTGTCCTCGTCTACCGGAAAGACCTTTACAGGTGACAGGGGGCTTATGATTTCAAAGGCTACTTTTTCGCAGCCGGAATTTCTTAAGCAGTCGAGCATATAGCGGTTATTGAAGCCGACTTCGATGCTGTCGCCCTCTAGCTGCTCGCCCTCGAACTCATCGACGACCTTGCCGAGCGTTGTTTGGCAGCGGACGATGACCTTTTCGCCGAAATCTATTCTCAGCGGGTTTTTGAGGCGCTCTGTGATTATGAGGCTTGCGCGCTCGACGCTGTTTATGAAGTCGCGGACATTCACTACGACGCGCGTTTTGTAGCCGTCGGGAATGACACGATTATAATCGAGAAAATCGCCCTCGATTAGTCTTGTCATTATTGTATATGTGCGCGTTGCGAACACGACAAAGCGTCTGTTTGCCGCGACGTGGACGATTTCGTCGTCGTTGACAAGCAGCTTTGTTATCTCTGAAACCGTTTTTTGCGGAATGATAACGTCGATGTCTTTTGTGGCTTCTATTTTAGTGTCGAGCATGGCAAGACGATAGCCGTCGAGCGCGATTATCGTCAGCTTATCAGGCTCTATTTTGAAGAGCTCGCCTGTTTGCGCGGGCTTTCTGTCGTCTGTTGACACGGCGTAAATAGTTGTGTCTATCATATAACGAAGCGTGGCGGGCTCGATGTCGAAAGTGCGCTCGGCCTCGTAATTTGGTATCGCGGGGTAATCGCCGGGGTTTAGTCCGATTATATTAAACTCCGTTATGCCTGATTTGATGGTAGTGTTGTTTTCGCCGTCGACCTCGATTTCGACCTCGTCTGACGAGAGCCTGTGAAGCATGTCGCCGAGCAGCTTTGACGACAAAACCACGTCGCCGGCCTCGAGAACGTTTGCCTCGATGGAGGTGATGATGGCGAACTCTAAGTCGTAGCCCGTCAAGGTTAGCTGGAAGCCCTCGGCTTTAATGAGGATGCCCTCGAGGATGGGGACAGACGTTTTTGCAGCCACAGCGCGCGACACGCCGGTGACGGCTTCGCTCAAGGTTGCTCTGTCGCAAATGATTTTCATATTGTCGTTACCTCTTTTTTTCAAAGATTTATATATATAATAAACAAAAGATAGTAGTCGTAGTAGTGGCGTTGAAAATGTTGAAAGGTAGGTTTAGCGCTTTAAACAAGCCAAAAAACGACTGAAAATTTTAATTTTGGAAAAGTTGATAATTTGTTAAAAGATTTGAGGCGCGGAAAGTTTTAAACATGGGAGTTGAAAACGTGTGTTGAAAGTTGAGAAAAGTGTTAAAAACTTTTTAGGCACACAGTGTAAATTACGCAGTGATGGTCGGTTTTTTGAGGTTAAATAAAATTAATAAAGTGTACTGTAGTGAGCGACGCCCTCGTCGCTCCGCTAGGTTTGCGCTGATTTATAAATTAGCATTGTAGGGGCGAGCTTTGCTCGTCCGTATAGGTTTACACATCGCGACCTACAAATGTGACACACCGCAAATTTGTGCGAAATTGCGGGCGGATAATATACGCCCCTACAGGTCACCATAAATTTTATTGCGACTTCACGTTTTTCATGATATCGTTCACGGTATCTCTGAACGATGGGTCTTTTTTCATTTTTGTGTAGATGTCTTTTACGGCGTAGACGACTGTTGAATGGTCGCGGCCGCCGAACTCGTGGCCTATGTCGTCCATGCTGAGGGCTGTTATCTCCTTTATAATGTACATTGATATCTTACGTGCATTGGAGATGTTGGCCTGTCTGGACGGCCCTCTGAGCGCCTCAGGTGATGCGCCGTAGGTGCGTGAGACTTCGAGTAGAATTTTTTCTATTGTGACAGGTATCGGCTGTGTCTCGTTTAAAATATCCTTTATCGCGTTTTGCGCCGTGCCTATCGACGGGTTTATGCCCTCGAGTGCGAGCGAAGCGCTCATTTTTTTGATGGTGCCCTCGAGCTGACGGATATTATTTTTTAAGTGGTTCGCGATATATTCGGCGACCTCGTCGGGTAAGTCAAAATTGAAAGAATACGCTTTGCGCCTCAGTATCGCGACGCGCGTCTCGTAGTCGGGCGCTTGGATATCGGCGATTAGGCCGCTCTCAAAGCGCGTGCGAAGCCTGTCCTCAAGGCGCTTAATCTCTTTCGGGGGGCGGTCACTCGCGAGGACGATTTGGCGGCCGGAGGTGTAGAGTGTGTTGAACGTGTGGAAAAATTCCTCCTGCGTTGAGTCTTTGCCGCCGATGAACTGGATATCGTCGACGAGCAAAACGTCCACCGCACGGTATTTATTGCGGAAATCGTTTGTTGTGTTGTTGTTTATTGCGGTGATAATTTCGTTTGTGAATTTTTCGCCCTCGATGTAGAGAATGTTGTAGGTTGGGCGGCTTTTTTTGATATCGTTTTCGATGGCTTTGAGAAGATGCGTTTTGCCGAGCCCTGAATCGCCCCAGATGAAAAGCGGGTTATACGCCTGTGCGGGGTTTGCCGCGACGGCTTGTGCGGCGGCGTGGGCAAAGCGGTTTGTGCTGCCGACGATAAACGAGTCGAACGTCAGCTCATACGGCTGAGGCGTTGTGAGGGTTATCTCGTTGGGGTCTTTTTCCTTTTCCTCGGGCGAGGTGAAGGCGATGTCGACGTCGAAGCCGAGCACCTTTGTCAGCTCGTCTTGCAAAAGCAAGGTGTAGCGGCGCTGAACGGTGTCTTTTATAAACTCGCTGCGCACCTCTACCGTTATTTTGGCTCCGTCAAACGACAGCGGCGTCATGCCCGCGATAAAAAGGTCGTAGGTGGCCTGCGGCACATGGTCGCGACAGCCCTCTTTAGCCTGCTGAAATACGTCCTGCAAGGTATTCATCTATGTTCAAACAACTCCTATTTATACTAATCAATATTCTTGTATATTATACCACAAATTCTCACCGCGGGCAACCTTTATATATTGTATTATATATAAATAACAAATATATAAAAGAAAAGACAAGCAAGAAAGAAAAGAGAAGAAAGAAGAAGTAATGAGTTAAACCTGCGGTTTAACATTCTAATAAAAAGCGGCTTTCCATTAAAATGTGATTGCCGCAGCAATCACTCCTTAACTTTTCTTTCTTCTTTTTTAATTTTTGTAGGTTTACCATAGATGTGTTACAGATAAGCAAAAAAAGAATAGCGAATAGGAAGAACCTGTTGTACAGTTAAGTTGCGAGACTAAACAGCAAAG
>RZZW01000005.1 GCA_009929695.1 Clostridia bacterium | reverse complement strand
AACCTTATCACCCTTCATCAGCGTAAGGACTAATAATAGGACTGCCATATCTCCGCCCAGCGGATATGGCAGTCCTATTTTTTGAAAATTCAGTTCATGCGTATTTTTGTTAGGTCTCGCGCGTCGCTGATAGTATCGCAAGTCATGAGTGTGTCCAGCATCGCCCAGACCCGGCCATTACGAAAGATTTTGCCGGTTTTTACGGTCTTGCCTGGGACTATTGCCGGCCCAAGATGATAAATGTAGCAATCGTCCGCCCAAACCTCATCGGGCATCTCTGGGATTTCATCGTGCATATTCCGGGTAACGGTATAGCTTTCTATATGATGGATAGACTGTAGCTGTCCATAATATCTGAAGGCAATGTAGTTCGGAGGTTCTTTGGGCCATCCTTTGCCTCCAACCGGACAGAAATAGCAATTATGCTTTTGTACGATATCAATCCATGTAATGTCACACCCTGTCGGCTTATCTGTCCCCAGGGCAACGACATACACCATGTTCGAGTCTTTCTTTTGCATACTCATCAACCCCTGTAGATACTCTGTAAATTGTGTCAGCAAATGCTTCTGCTCATGATTGGATAAGGCAATAGCTGATAGAGCTAAATGATATACCTCAGCATAGGGTAAGTGCGAAATGGGGATTCCGTTAATATAACGGGGTGGCTGAAAAGGCAGATACAAATCAGCATATTCCTTTGTGCATTCCGACATTGAAACAATGTGCTTGCTTGCCGCAGGGCCATTTTGGAAATCGCTCCGCAGCGAATACCGAGTGAGCTGGTCTTCGCCCGGAAGGTTCCACCCTCGTTTTGCTTCAAAAATGATATGTACCGACTTGCCATCTGTGACTTCAATATCTGTGATGCCCGTTTTTGCGTCGTAGGCTTGATTCCTTACCACAACTTCATCGGGATCTACAATCCGCCCCGTTATCGTTGATACTACGGCTTTTAAGAATTCCGGACAACGAGAGAGTGCCCATGACATACTAAGGGTGATATCATTTTCTTTGTCACCCAGCAGCTGAAAGATGCTGTTGACTTCTTTTCCGTAGGATTCGAGGATAGCCATTCTATGCCTCGCCTCCTAAAACCTTGACTGCCACCTCCATATAGCAACCGTATATTTCTGCCTCAGACTTCTCCCCAACTTCCGCTTTAAAAGCACCGGCAATCGTATCGCGCAAGAGCAGATGGTTTCCCATACCCATGTAGATGTGAACCCATCCCTCGGCTACGCCACTTACATTGCCAAAGACGCCACAATCAAAGGTTTTCAATGGCGTGAACACTTGGGCAAACTTGTCCAAATCGAAATCATCAAAGCAGTAATTCGCGTGATAGATCTTGACCTTGCTGCGTTTCTTGCAAATGATATTCAACGCTCCAGCCTCACCCATCGCGCCGCTTTCGGCAAGAGCTACGGCCATAATATCGTCATTTTTTAACTTGGGTATATCCTTATTACCAATATTAGAAACCTTTATTTCATCCATATCATCGCACCCTTCGCTATCTTCACTATCGGATGTCTCATCGGGAGTATAGCCGAATTCAGCGTCGGACTCGATTTTCTCCTGCTCAGACATCGGCCTGGATTCCCGCAAAGCCATATTCATTTCTTCAACCATCTGCTCCACAGATTTGGTGTTCCAAGGATAGTCCATGGCAGCACCCCCTTAACGTTTCCACGCAGACACATGGTGGAACTGCCCTTTGTTTCCGCCACGATGCCCGGTCTTTGAGCCACCGGGTCCGCACATGACTCCGGCTCTGCGCTTACTGCTTTTTTGGGGCGGTGAAAGCAGAATTGACAATAGACTTTTTCTGCGTGCCATATTATACATCCTCCTTGCTGGGGTGGCTATCTTTTAGCCGGCCACCAGATAGATTTGGTTTTTGTCGAAGCAAATCTCTGCCGTGTGGTTATAAATCCGTATCATATCATCCATCTTATCAATGAACAGGCGCGTTTCCGGGTTGCTCAGAGCGGCAAAAGAGTGCAGCACATTCAATTCCATGTCCTCTGCGCTGTTCTTAAGATGGGCGCCGCTGTCCTGCAGGAATTCATCCACAGGCCCCTCTTTAACGACAGGGATTTTGCCGATGAACTTCCCGACCGCTTTGCTGGCACTGCCGATGCCCTTAAGCAAATTACGCTCAATAGCTACACCGCTTTTCTTCTCCAGATATACAGAGCAGTTCTGATACAGGTCTCGGTACTCAGTGGACAGCGTTTCAATCTCTGTTTTTATACCCGCAATGTACTCTTCTTTGAAGTTCCCACTGAGCATAATCTCGATTAAGGATGCAAGGGAGAATGTGTACAGGGACAGGCGGTAATACTTGAACATCTTCTGCAGGTTCTTTAAAGATGCGCTCACTTGGGACTGTGCTACTACGAGCGACTTTGACTCTAATGCCTCACTTACTTTTTTCTGATAGGAGAGCATATTCTTACGCGCGGTCCGCTGTAAGTCCAACACCATTTTGTGGTTACTTGCAATGAAGTGCTCGTTATCCCAGTTGTACTTATATTTTTCGATGATGTTAGCCAGAGTTTTCACATCGGCCTCGATCTCAGCCTCTTTCTCCACTTGCAGGAATGAAAGTATTTGCTTTTCCATTTCTGATATGTTTCCGAGCTGTTGCTCAATGGAAAAAAGTGCAACCGCCATCATCATGGTCGCAGGGTCAATCGGCATAACTGTCGTGCTTGTGGCAGACAACGGACCTGCTGCCTGAAGCTGTGCAAACTTGGATGTCCCCTCGGCGGTCTTGAAAGCGCCCCAGAAGTTTCCGTTTTTGGCGACCTTAAGAGCGTCACCGACCCCAGCGTTTGCAAGCTGATATAGCCCCTGCGTGTTCACAGCAGTGGTTTGGGTGACAGTGCGTAATGCAGGAATCAGCGAAGACACACCTGCCCCGAGGGTGGCGAGCTGGGCGATTGGCATACTGAGGGTATCCCTTGTGGCAATATCGGTATGAGATGTTTGCAGGATGCCTTCCGTGATTTCGACCAAATCTTTATCAGGCATAACAGCGGGCTTGCCATTTTCCGATTCTGCCAGATTGATAATTTCTCCCATGATTGTTCCTCCATCATATAGCATTGAGAAGTCCCAAGCAGGGCTTCATTATGGCCTTTGTTTTTTTCGCGGATACTCATCATAGTGTCTGCCACTCCACAAGCGGTCGACCGATGACCTTTCTGGTCAGTGTGGCATTTCATCAAAGAACAGATTTGGTTCCGCAACCCGTTAATCATGGTAATGGCAATATTGACGAATTACGCATTCTTGGCAATGCGGGGTTGCTGTGCAGATTTCGCCAAACCCATCGGCACAATAGCTCCATATCAAATTGTCAATGGTTGCTTTTGTCAATCCTGTTATTTCAGAGAGCTCATTCACGGTATCCAAAACTTCCGGAACAGAGGCGATGTCCTTTTTTGACAGGCCCATACGCTTGTATCCAAAAAAGCGGCGAAGATGCAGATCCGGCTTGGCTCCGTCAACGCCCACATTTCGTATGTACTCCCATGCAAGAGCTTCACCAACCTGCATGAGTTTGTATTTTGATTTGCTGCTTGATAGGGCAGCTACGATATCATGTGCAGGCGCTGATGTGACAAAACTGTCCATGCTGCCGTAGTCTTCGACAATCCGCTCAAACACATAAATGTTGTCGTGCAGGGCGGTCATCTGCGCCTTTGTTTTGCGGTTTCCACATCTGATTTTCCTTAACTCGCCTTCAAAATATGAGCCGGGTTTTGCTAATATGGCCTCGGCGTCATAGCTCATGAATATACGGTCAACCTCGCTCAAATGGGGAACGATACGTTTCCACGGAACCTGATTTGTGAGCAGCGAGTAAATAAGTCCCCGGATATGTTCTGAAAGCGGGAATTGCTTTCCGTTTTTGCGGGCAGTGATGGAATTGTCGATAGCGCTCTCATTACGGAGTCCCTTTGCGGAAAGGAACTCGCTGATTCGGTAAATAAAATCGGGATCACTTCGGTGTTCAACAGTTCCCGGTGCTTTTGTGGCTGATGTATGTTCAGGTCTGGGCGAAGCAACGTCCTGTGTGATGTTTTGAAGAAGCTCCAGAAAATGCTTGCCGATGGCCTCTGCATCATATCCGTTTGCGGAACAGATGAGGCGCAGGCCATCCGGCGTCAGCAAGCGTCCGTTTTTCCTATCATGGCAGAGTCGCTCATAGTCCTCATACTGCTTCTTTGAAATTGTAGGCATAGCCGCTCCTCCTTACGCTGTCCTCCGCTCCACAAACCAGCGGCCAATATTGTTGCCGGTCAGAGAGGCGTTTCGCTCAAAGAACAGGTAGCTTTGATGGCCATTTATCTGTATCGTGTATCGGTCGCCCTGCCCGCCTGCCTTCATTGCAGCGGCTTGCCGGATATCAGTAACACGGTCAATTTCAAATTCACGCCCATCTTCCCATGTGATGCTGGTTGGTATAAGGGTGCCCTCATCATCAAAACTGGCCCGTACCGCAACATAGACCTTTATTTTCATCTCCATCGGTATAGTACACCTCCACGCACTTGAGAAAACACCTATTCATTCACAAATCAAAGTAATCCTCGTCAATTTTTCAGGAATTTGCTGTTCAGATCCTGCGGCAGATTATACCGATACCCGCGCTGGATCATGGAAAACAATTTGAACGACATCAGGTCGGGGCTCACATACAGCTCTTTGCAAATACGGAAGTAGTCCATATCCTCCTGTGCAGTTAAAGCCTCAACTTCCTCGTCAGAGATGAGATAATCAGCGGCAAACAGGTTGGCCTGATATTCCGTCCTCGAGGTCATATCGTAGATTAGATTGTCCTTCATAGGAGCGACCCTAATCATGTCCTGATGCAGAATCACATGTGCAGCCTCATGCATGGCAACGATCCGCTGCTCCGCTTCTGGCAGGAACGCATTAAGAACGACAAAAATGGTTCGCTTCGAAAAATAGCAGTAGCCCTTTAGTCCTCTGGGACCATACGCACGGGACTCCCGCAAATTGACACCGAGAGCATCCAGCAGTTCGTAGGGATCATTGGTCTTATACTTTGCTTTCGCCTTTTGAACCTCTCGATGTATGTATTCGCCAGTCATTGCCACACCTCCAATCGAGTACAGAAACCTCCATAGGTTAATTCTACAAGATCGTATGTCCAAAAATACGGACTATTGACCCTGCAGATGATGGAGTTATTCTTTGTCCTTCCTGTACTTCTTGGGGGTGAATTTTTTTGCCGCTATATCCTTGGACTCAAGGTAGAGCTGCTGGATCTCCGTCATAAACGCAAGCCTGTCTTCGTCGCTGAGCTCACCGCCGGCAAAAACAGCGGCCGCCTGCGACAATACGACCTTTGCGTCCCTTTCGCCTTTGATACCGAATCGTTCGGCAGCCTCTGTAATAAACTCATCTTCCTCAGACGCCAAATAGGCAGCTTGCACTTCCAGTACAGCCGCCAGTTTATCATATAATTCTCTTTTCTGCGGATAGCGCCCATCATTTTCCCAGCCGGCCACTGTCCGCACCGTAACCCCAACTAATTTTCCGAGTTCCGCCTGTGTCAGCTTTTTTCCTGTGCGTAGTTCACGCACTTTATCTCCGAATTTCATGCCGCGCCTCCTAATAAGAAATCAGATTGCATAATTTTTGCAAGTCGCTATTGACAAGAGAAATCGGATTGCTTATAATCAAAGCACAGATGAAATCCGATTGCATCTAAATCTTAATTGAAGTTGCATCTTTTGTCAAGAGGCTTGCGTGAATAAATCATGGAAAGAGTAATCCTTCATAGTGACTTAAACTGCTTTTATGCCTCGGTTGAAATGATGCTCAATCCTGCGCTGCGCGGAAAGGCTGTAGCCGTGTGCGGATCAACGAAGTCCCGACACGGTATTGTTCTCGCCAAATCAGAGCTTGCCAAAAAGCGCGGTGTGAAGACGGGCATGGTTAACTGGGAGGCTCGACAGTGCTGTCCAGATATTATCATGGTTCCACCACAGTATGACGAGTATCTGAAATACTCCAAATTGACCCGCGCCATCTATGAGAGATATACCGACCAAGTCGAAGGATTTGGTATGGACGAGTGCTGGTGCGACATCAGCGGAAGTCAGACGGTGTTCGGGGATGGCATGCAGATTGCAGAGGAAATCCGTGAAACCGTAAAAGCCGAGCTGGGGCTCACCGTCAGTATTGGCGTGTCATATAATAAGATCTTTGCCAAGCTCGGAAGTGACCTCAAAAAGCCCGACGCTATTACTGGTATCTCCTCAGATAATTTCAGAGAAAAGATATGGCCGCTTCCCGCATCGGATCTGCTCTATGTCGGCAGAGCGACAACAAAAAAGTTCGACAGCTATGGCATCCATACGATTGGTGACATTGCAAACCAGTCCCAAGACTTTCTAAAAAGGCTTTTGGGCATCAATGGAATCGCCCTTTGGACATACGCAAATGGGCTTGATACCTCCCGTGTAATGCCGGGGGATTACGAGTCCCCGGTAAAGAGCGTCGGTCACGGAATAACCTGCAATGCTGACCTCGAGAATAATGAAGAAGTATGGAAGGTCATGTTGGAATTATCCCAGGATATTGGCCATCGGCTGCGGCTTCACTCGCTGACAGCCAGGGGCGTTCAGATCACCATCCGAGATAATGATCTGTTCTTTAAGCAATACCAGGCGCCGCTTGAGGCACAAACGCAGAGCCCAATGGAAATTGCAAAAAAAGCGCGGCAGCTATTTGAGATGAACTACCGCTGGCATAATAAGGTCAGAGCAATTACTGTCCGTGCAATCAATCTGGTTCCCGCAGATACACCATATCAGATCAGCATTTTTGAAGATGTGAGCAAGCGTGAACGGAGAGAGAAGCTGGACACTGCCATAGAGGAAATCCGGGGACGCTTTGGTAAACGGGCTATTTTTTCCGCCTGCCTGATGGGGAATCTAAAAATGCCTTCTGATGGCCGCGACAAAGTCATCATGCCCGGAATGATGTACCAATGACAGAGAGGAAGATAAAAATGGAGACCATGACACTTGGCAATTTCATAAGGGACAGGCGGGAACAGCTGGGCAAGACGCTTCGCGGGCTTGCGGCTGAACTCGATATTGCGGCGCCGTATCTGCATGATATTGAGAAAGGAAACCGCACTCCATCCGAGAAGCTGCTCCCGGTTTTCATACGCTGCCTTTTTCTTTCTCCAGAGGACGAAACTATCCTCTACGATTTAGTCGGTGGCCGGCGTCAAGGTATCTACCCGGACCTCACGGCCTACATCCAGCAGTCCAATCTGGCAAGAGTGGCGTTGCGTAAGGCGCGTGATTGCAACATCTCTGATACCATGTGGATAAAGATAATTGATTCTATAGATAACGGAGGATAATTGTCATGAAGATACCTTTAGGGCAAAAGGCGAACGGCATGTACCTTTTCCGCAGCAATGATTTTGACAGTGTTGCTGAATTGGTCTTAAGGGAATACGCACCATACATGCTGGAAAAGGCCCAGCCCTTAAATATAGAGGCGATGGCCGATGAAGCCTACAGCCTGACAATTTTAGACCGTTATCTCTCCGCTCACGGCAGCATCCTCGGAATTATCAGCTTTGCGGATCTGCGCATTGAGGTTATGACCTTGGAGAAGCAGATCGCGGAGGAAAAGCTCATGACCGGCACGATTATCATTGACGCAAGCCTTTTAGGTGAAGAACAGCATCATCGCCGCCGTTTCACCATATCCAATGAACTCTCACACTGGATCATCCATCGGCAGATGCATTATTCTGATAATCCAAATTACAGTCTTCGGACAGCTCGCCCATATATCGTCTGTCGGGAATCAATGCCGAACAGGGATAGGCATCGTGAGTATTGGACAGAAAACGATTGGATGGAATGGCAGGCAGATAAATTCGCCTCAGCCATGCTCATGCCGGCGAGTGTATTCTACCCGGAGGCACAGGCTGTCATGAGGCGACACCGGGCCGGTTCCTATATTGTGGATGGCTGCGGATCAAAATCGACAACGGATGTGATCACAGAACTCACGGAAATTTTTGATGTGTCCAGGACGGCCGTTCGTATTCGTCTCAAGCAAGCTGGCTATCTGCGTTGTGCAGATGTGCTCATGTGAGATTGAGGGTATTCATACAGGCGGGGGTAAAGGCCCCGCCACCATTTCCCAGTTGTGTTAGCTGGTGCGCTAACAAAGCTAACGGATTGCTGCTTATGGCGCAAAGGAGGTTTATAGATGGCTAAAGAAACTGCAGCTTTACGAAAACACAAGGCAAATATCGCGTCCCTTGGAATGGACAGCGATGCCGTATTTCACAAATCGAAGCTTCTCCTGAGATCCTACCGGGATGTCACATGGGCAATCAGTGAGCATCTTGAGGAAATCAGGGATCACGCCTACGAAACAGGCGGCCATGACATTGATGCTGGCATCCGTTATCTCGCGGAATTTGCCCCCGACATCGAGGCTGAGAAATTCACCGAGCGAGTATGCTGCGTTTGCGAAACCCGTATGTATATTGACTTGATTGACCGGGCTCTCGTCCGCTTGAAGGATTACCCCGTATACGGGAGAATATATTACGAGATTCTGGACAAGCAGTACATAAGTCGTTTTCCGCTGACGGAGCCGGAAATCTCCGAAGTGCTCAATATCGAGCGCAGCGTCTTCTATACCCGAAAAAAGGAGGCACTCCATCTGTTTGGAATCTGTCTGTTCGGCTATACCCTGCCCGAACTTCACCGACTGAATACCGACAAAATACCCACTATAACCCGACTAAGTACCTACCCTTTACCTACTCCCAAGCGATTGTCAAGATGTTAAACTGTCCATGCTGGGGAATACTAATCACTCGCCGCAAGACCTGTTAACACGGGCCTTGCGGCTTTCGTTTTCTCTCCAGCCAATACGGGAGCCGAGAGGCCGGGCGTGATATTTTTCGCGCCCGGCTTTTTTTGCTGCCCATTTTTGGAGAGTTTGCATGGGCAGTGCCAATAAACAAGCCGGCCCCGGCTGTCGTTCCCCTCCGTCGTTTTGGTTTTCTTTCACCCGCCTGAAAACCAAAAACGATAAGGAGAATGAACGATGGGCTTTAATAATGCCGCAGAAAGAAGAAAGTTTGAACAAAGATGGGCGATCCTCCGCAAGAAATACCGCAAAGCCGGTATGAGCAAAGAGGTCATTCAAAGCATGTACGAGTACGACTGCGATACTTTTCTCAGCGACCGCAGATATCGAGAGCATACACAACCGCTTCCATCAGAGTGCATCGGTGATAGCGACGAGGACAGCATGTCCGGGCTCTTCAAAAAATTCGATTCGCTGAAGGTTTCCTTCAGCGAATCTGACTTTTCAGGAAGGTATAGCTGGGTCGAGACGATTGAAGACAGTGGCCTCTCCTCGAAACTCTCAGCATTATCCGCAGAAGACATAGAATTGCTGACAATGTATGTCTTTGATGAGTATACGCAAAGCGAAATTGCCCTGAGAATTGGCCTGTCACAGCGCGGCGTAGGCAAGAGAATTGAGCGAATCGGAAAATTTCTAAAATAATTTCCGATTTCAGTTCTAAAAAACGCCTTCTCGTCGGCTACACAGTGAGGGGGTAAATAATCCTTCTCTCTGAACTTTGAAAAACACCGCTCAACGCGGTCATATCCGACGACCTGAATACATCAGCTGACAAGCCCGAGAGGGATAAGCGACAACGGAGGATGCGCCAAGACCACCTACGGCGGGAATAGCCCGCTGGAAAAGACGGCCAAAGAGGTGCGAGCGGTACCCATCCGTCCGGACAGCAGCTATGGCAAGCTGCTTTGCAATGATCTTGTCAGTCAACAATGGTACACCTGTCCAGCCACAGCCACACGCAATGGGGGCAGCCCGGAGAGATCCTCGGGGAGGTTAGATTCCTGTGAAGCGGCGCCAGCCGCTGTTCTTGTTCGTCGCCCTGGCTCGGGAAGTAGTGTCGAATAGAGCCACGCAATTTCAAAGGCTTAATGATAGAAGCCACGGGGATAGCTTCCCCCAAAAAAGAGGCTGTCCCCGTTTTTGTGTCATTAAACTGAAAAACAATGGAGGAACATATAAATGAACCAGAATACACAATGCTCAACCACAGCAGCGTCGCAGGATGCTGGTAAACGCGCTTGGATTTACATTCGGATTCCACACAACCACGAACCCCGCTTTGATTCGCTGGAAAAAGATCTTCGCGCCTACGCCGGAGAACAGGAGTTCTCACTGATGGGCTTTTCCATCGACTTTAATAGCAGGAATGGAGGCCGCGGGATGGCACAAATGCTGCAGGCCGCCAAAGAAGATGCATTCGATGTTTTGCTCATCAGGAGTTTGGATCAGCTCAACACTACTCTGCTTATGAGCTTGGATATCATGACCTGTCTGGATAACCAGGGGATTCAGATCTGGTCACCTGGCCGCGGCAGATACGATGTCAAGAAAATGTCCGCTGCCTATGATTTGGACAAGTATCTGGACGATCTGGAAGACCGCCGTTATGCTCGGGAACTCCGTGAATGCTATATGGGCGACTGTGAGCCGGATGATTATGACGATGATGACTACGGGGATGATTATCATCCCGAGGCATGGGAAACAGCCATGATTCGAGACGCAGAAAGGCGGTAAGCAGATGCTGTCACAGAAAAATACGAAAAATGCCAATTACCTCTGTATCGTGTGCGTCCTTAAGGAAATGCTTGCAGGCGGCTCAATCACGGCAAAAGAGTACCATAGAGCCAAACAATATTATCAGAAATTGACTGGGGCCGACATCGTTCTGGCCGACTAATTCTTTTCTCTTTTTCTCTCAGAATTGTATAGCTATTCGGCAAAGGTGTCGGTATAATGTGTGTTGCCCGGAGGTCGGTGGTCTGTATCAAAATGTGATACAGACCAAAACATATACACCTACTGCAAAAACATATACACTTTTGAAGGGAGGAAATGCTGATGCCCGAAGTGAAGCTGATATCGCCTGTCACACGGCGAGCTATTGATAAAAAGCGAGTCGCCGCATATTGCAGAGTATCATCCAACTCGGCAGATCAGCAGAACTCCTACGCCAACCAGATCAAGGTTTATACCAGCCTGATTCAGAAACGCAAAGAATGGGAGCTGGTCGAGATTTTCGCAGATGAAGGTCTGTCTGGTATGAAAGCGGAAAACCGCACAGAGTTCCAGCGGATGATTCAGATGTGTGAACTCCACCAAATCGACCTTATTGTCACCAAGTCGGTATCCCGTTTCGCACGAAACGCAAAGGAATCCCTCGCCTATGTTCGGAAGCTAAAACTCCTCGGGATAGGGGTCCAATTTGAAAAAGAGGGTATCTTCACGCTGGCTCTCGGCGATGAGATGCTTCTGAATACCTTCTCTGCCATTGCACAGGAAGAATCTAAGGCAATCTCCCAGAATCAGCGGTTATCAATCGTGAAACGGATGGAAGACGGTGAGTATGTAGACAGCAGCGCTCCGTATGGTTTCCGCCTCATAAACAAGGAACTGTCCGTGTATGAGCCAGAAGCAGAAATTGTCCGCACGATATTCCGTCTATACCTGAACGGATTCTCGACCTCCGAGCTTGCCCGAGAGCTGAATGCGAGAAACATTCCCACGAAAACAGGGAAAGGTGTTTGGCGCTCTGCAAAAGTTGCTTATATCTTGGGCAACGAGAAATACATCGGTGATAGCCGATACCAAAAGACTTACCGAGATACGACCGTTCCGTTCAAACAATTCACAAACAGGGGTCAGGAAGACCAATTCTACGCACAGGGAACACACGCTCCCCTCATTGACAAGGAAACCTTTGAAAAGGTTCAATTCCTGCTCAAGAAGCGGCAGGATGCTTTCTCGAAATCCACAACTCAAAATATATATCCTCTTACGAGCCGCATTCAGTGTTCTGAGTGCGGCTCGTTTTTTCGCAGACGGATTGTGTCGGGAAATGTAAAATGGGGATGCTGCCAACATATCAGCGATAAAAATGCCTGTCGCTCCAACTACTATAGCGAGGAAAGAATCTATGATGGCTTCATCGCCATGGTGAATAAGCTCCGCTTCGGAGAAGACATTCTTGGACAGGTAATCTCCCGGCTCGAGTCCGCAACCATCATGTACAAAAAGAACAATCTTGCCGCTCGAGAAATGAGTCAGAATATCGCTGAACTGAATGCCAAACTTCTCATGCTGGAGCAGCTTCGCGCGAAAGGATACCTTGCTCCCGAGGTGCATCAGGCACAGTCCAGAGAAATAAGCAATCAGCTTGCGTCTCTGAAAAAGGAGCGCCAAACAGAGCTTGACACCCAAATCATCCGAATGCTTGAAGATGTCCGACACTTGAAAGCGACGCTGGATGAGCTGGAGGATCCGTTGGAGAGCTTTGATGAGAAGCTGTTCATGGAAATAATCAAGGAAATCACAATCAGCCGAGCCGATGAAATGGAAATGACGATTATCGGTGGCCTGAAGTTTACAGAGCTGATTTGAAATAGGAGAACGCCCATGAAAAAGATCCGCTATATCCCATATGGCTACACAGTCCGAAATGGCAATACCGTCATTGAGCGAAAAGAAGCCGATGTAATTCGAGAAATCTTCGAGGCATATATTCAAGGCTCCTCGCTTAAGGCGATTGCCGAAGAACTGACTGGGCGCAAGATTCCTTATAGTGAAAAGACAGATATATGGGATAAAGCGAGAATTGCAAGGATTATCGACAATGCCAAATACATTGGGGATGGAGATTATGACCCAATCGTCGACGAAACCATTTATGAAACAGCGGTCAATCTAAAAACTGCCCGACAGCGCAACACCTGTGAAAAGAACTGTGAGGCAATCAACCTCCTGCGTGGATATGTCCGCTGCGCCAAATGCGGCGCTCCCATGCGAAGGCGGGTCAGCAATAAGCATCGTGTCCGTGAAAGCTGGATGTGTACGAATGATATGTGCGGATTCTTGATTAGAATCAGCGACACACAGCTTCTGGAGAAAATCAATGTCCTGATGAATCGCCTTATCTGCAATACAAAGCTCCTAATACCCCGCCCCCATAAGCGTCAGGATATGTCGCCGGCAGTTCAAAAAATCAACAATGAAATATGCCGTGAGTTGGAGCAGGATTGCCCAAATGAGGCTCTAATCATCGAAAAGACTGTCAGCATGGCAAGTCAGATGTACCGAGAAAGCGAAGCAAAACTCAATATCGCGGCATCCATCGCCAGAAAAAGAGCCGAGATGATGATACCGCAAGATGAACTTCAGATAACATACTTTACTGATCTTATCAGCTACATCACGCTCGATGATGGTGGCAGACTCACGCTACACACCAAAACAGACACCGAGATAGGAGATGAAGAAAATGCAAGTGACCAAAATCCCGAAAAAAACGGTAACAGTCATTGAGCCGAAACGCTCGCTGATTGTCGATAAGGAAAAATACCACCAGCAGAGGGTTGCAGCTTACTGCCGTGTTTCAACAGACAGCGAAGAACAGCTTACTTCCTATACTACGCAAAAGAAAGTCTACTCTGAGATGATCGCCGCCAGAAAGGACTGGGAGTTCGCTGGCCTATATGCTGACGAGGGCATCTCAGGCACTCGGGCAGACAAGCGCCCTCAGTTTAAAAAGATGATCAATGACTGCCTATCTGGGAAAATCGACTACATCATCACAAAATCCGTATCAAGATTTGCCCGTAATACCGTCGATTGCCTCGACCATGTGCGAATCCTGAAAGCGAAAGGAATCGGTGTATTTTTCGAGGAACAGAACATCGACACCCTCAAAATTGACAGCGAACTCTACCTCGTCATCTATGCAGGGTTTGCCCAGTCTGAATCGGAGAGCATGAGCAAAAACATTACATGGACATTCCGGAAAAAGTTTGAGGATGGCAATTCGGTGTTCATGTATAAAAAGCTCCTTGGCTATAAAAAGGGCGAAGATGGAATGCCTGAGATTGTCCCCGAGGAAGCGGCGTTAGTCAAGCGAGTCTATAATATGTACCTTGCTGGAGAAACGCCCCGAAGAATTTCCGCCGCAATGAAGGCAGAGAAAATCGAGATACCCGGAAAAAGCCTTTCCTTCAGCGAATCCATGATCTCTGGCATCCTGACAAATGAAAAATACTGCGGCGATTCGGTTCTCCAAAAAACGGTCACGATTGACTGCATCTCAAAGACACGACGCAAAAATACGGGCGAGGCTCCGATGTATTATGTGCAGAACAGCCATCCCGCCATCATCAGCAGGGAGGTCTTCCATAAGACACAGGAGGAACTGATGCGGAGAAAAACAAGAACTCCGCAGTCATCGAAATCATCCATCACCGCAACTGGTAAATACTCACGCTTCGCCTTGACTGATGTTCTCGTCTGCGCCGAATGCGGAAGCCGCTATAAGCGTGTAACATGGACAGCCAGTGGTCAGAAGAAAATCGTGTGGCGCTGCATTAACCGGCTGGATTATGGAAAGAAGTATTGCAAGACTTCACCTACAGTCGATGAACTCAAGCTCCACAGTGCAATCATGAGAGCGCTCAACCAATTCAACGAAGAAGATCGCTCAACCTACATGGCGCTGATGAAGGCTACCATCAGTGAGGCACTCGGCTTAAACGGGTGTTCTGATGAAGTAGACCTACTTCAAAGAAAAATCGATGCACTCAACAAGAAAATGATAGAGCTGATCAATGACAGCGTTCAGAGCGGAGATGATATGGAAAGTCGTGAAGCGGAGTTCAAAGAAATATCGGATACCATCGCACTCCTGAAAAGCAGGATTGCCACTATAGAAGACAGCGCAAATACCTCTGGCTCGACCAATGAGCGCCTCGAAAAGATTCAGAAAATCATTGCGCAGAGAGAACAGAAACGGTTTGAATACGATGACTCAATCGTGCGCCAAATGATCGAGTGCATCAAGGTACTTCCCGAGGGAAAGCTCGAAATCATCTTCGGCGGTGGGTATGCCGTCGAAGAAAGCCTCGACGCCTGAGCTGAGTAATGTCAAATATAATGGACAAATGACGCTGCTTTGTCCATTATATTTGATTTTATCTGACGGCAAAATCAAATAGCACCGGCAAACAGCGGTGAGATGATTCGTCACTTGCCGCCTTGCCGGTGCTTCTTTAATATCACGGATTCTGGTGCATCAAGTACTCCACCAGCTGGAACACGGTTGTGCAGGGATTGCTGTCTCTGCTCAATACCGCGGTCCCTTCTTTCCCAAGCTTCTCGATACGCTTGGAGGCGCGTTGGATTGCGGCATCCTGGCTGCCGAATAGTGCAGCAAACACATCATGCGCTTTCTCGTAGTTCTCAAGACGCCCAGGCTCTCGGAGCAATCGCAATGCCTCGGCAGCATCGCCAATATAACCGACATGGTCTATGTAGTGGAGCAGGAACCAATATTCAAAGCATGGATTTGAAAAGGCAATGCCATACTTCGCTGCCGCCGCATACTTTTCCGCATTGGATAGCATCTCATTGGTATTGCTGTCCCGGTCGAACACGCACCAGATCGTATCACCATCCTTTGGCGAGAAGGACTGCTTCACCAAGTCTTTGGCGTGGCGCACCAAATGCTCTGCCGCCTTGTGCTTGGATGGGATCGGCACAATATTGACCAGGCAGTTCCGTGTCCGAAAATGTTTGAAATAATTGATTTCGGTTTCTTTTCCCTCGCACACAATATAGACAACCGGGCGCCGGCTCCGACGCGCCACGCGATTGGGATTATACTCTTTCCTCATTCCTGCCATAGCTGACCACCTCCGATGAAGGGGATCGCTCCAAAGCGACCCTGAAGATAGCCGTTACGGATATTCTCACCCTTACGAGGCGAAAAACTGACAAGGGAGAATACTTCGGTGGCGCAGGTTTTGTCGCTCTTTTCCGCAAACCAGATTTGATCCCGACGGAAGAAAGAGAGATCCAGGAGCAATGCATCGTGTGTGGTAAAAAGCAGCTGCGTACCGTTTACATTGATTGAGCTATCCTGGATCATCTCAATCAGGCGGCGAGTCAATAGCGGATGCATACTTACCTCGATTTCATCCACCACTAAAAGCGCCCCGGTATCCAGCGCATGAAGCCAACCGCCAATGCGGGAGAAAAAGCGCTGCGTACCGGCCGACTCTTCTTCAAGACGAAGCTGGAAGAAGTCAGTTGCGTCATCCTCGCAGATAATGCGATGGGTTGTCATGATGATGGGGGGCTGGTTCTTGGCGGTTGCGTTCCGAATGGACACATCCGAGATCCCCAGGTCAGCCACAAGGAGTTCCTTAAGAATGCGAGCCTTTTGGTCGTTGCTTTTTGCGATTTCCGCGATGGTTTCCGCAGGGAGTGCTGGCTGCATCATGTCGGTCAGCTGCTCAAGAAACCACTTGTATGCCAGTTCGGTCTGAGGGCAGTTCCAGTCATTCGAAGATGCGAGATAGAGCTTGTTATCCGGCGTCCTGTTTGCCAGCGTGGTCTGCTCGGCAACATTTTCCCGGAACTCATAGTTCCCATTTTCCCTTGAAAAGATGAGTGCTTCTCTTCCGTTTGGCCAGTGATAAAGATACTCGCTGTGGATATGCTTCTGACTGTAAGAGAACCCGTAAACATAACGGATTTGACGATAGATATAGGAAACCTCAAACGAGGTCGGCTGCTCGGAGTTCCCAAAAGGATCCCACGGCAGCATTTCTCCTTTAGAAACCTTAGAGGCACTGCCTACAACCATATCCCGCATTGTGAGCAGCGCATGGAGCATATTGCTCTTACCGGCTGCGTTAGCTCCATACAAAGCTACGACAGGCAGCAGCTTTCTCTTCGCGTCACCTTGCAGCAGGCATGTTTCCAACGACTTATCTTTGGATGCGGCAAAGCTGATAACTGCACTGTCCTTGATTGAACGGTGATTCTCAACGCTAAACTGTATGATCATAACAGAGTCCTCCTCTTGCCAACTACATTCAGTATTTCCGTGTTGCAATCATATTATAGCTCTCAAAATCCCGTCAGTCAAGTTTTATCAATCTATTTTGCAGAAAATATGCAAAATCAAATTATAAAATTAAATCAGATGCGTGCTTTGCCGCTTTTGGGAAGGAGTGTTGTCGAATCTATGAACCTACACCAGCCACAGCTCGTTTTCTGGGCGTATCATTACAGCGTTTTCCCGCATTAGCGTTCCGTTCAGCGGAGGTTGATTCCGCTGTAGCACAGCTTCAATCACCTCCATAATCCTCTGCCGTGTCTGACTCATCCCTTTCCTCGTCCGGGAGGTCGGCATCCAGACCGTCTGTTGTCCCGTTGTTCTTTTCATATAGACTATTCCAGCGAAGCGGATACTTGCACTTCCTATTGTACGCAACGAGCATTGCCTCGGCAAAACCCATGGAGCCGGGGCGTCTCTCTTTTGCCGTGCGGGTAAGCAGTTTCACAGACATTGCGCCGATTCGCTCTTTAAAAAGGTCATCCTTGAGAGCGTCTCCGTAGGCATTCACGATCCGCGCGACGGCATAAAGAAAATTGGCTGAGAGGGAGTTCATGTCTCCCTCCCATGTGCCAACACACAGCCGTAGCGTCCTATCCAGCACATGATAGCCAAACTTGTCGTAGATGCGCTCCAAGGCAGAAACAGCGCAGATGACACCATAATTCTTTACCTGACCAATCGTGAGCGAGTAAGACTCAACCAAGTCCTTGATAATCAATTGTTTGCTGTTTTCAGCCTCGACATTCGCCATGAATACTTCGTATGGCTTAAGAGGTTTGACATACTTCATTTGATTTGCGAAAATGTCGGCCTCATTTTCATACTCCAGATCATCGTAGATCATGCACCAAACCGGCGTGTCACGCGACCCGGAAACCAATGCGACGATCTCAATCGTGTGCTGACCGTTGAACACATAATTGACTCCGTTTCGGCGGCTCACCTTTACAGGATTGATCTGATGGAGGTCAAAATGCTCTGCGGCTCTTTCCACATGGGCAGTCGAGAGCGTTCGCTGGTACTCCTGATTGGACACCAAGTTCTTTATCGGGATCTGCTCAAAATGTACATTCGGTACAAACATGCTGAAATCAGGCATTAGGAATCCTCCTTTATCGCTCTGAGCATCTCCTGCACTTTGCTGTCCAGCAACTCTAACGCCTCTTCAAGTCGCACTTTCGCTAAAGTTGAAACAGTGGTCAGGTCGGCTGCATTTTTGGTGCGTTCAATGGAGCTTGTCCATGACGGAATGGTTAGAGTAAGCCCGGCGACCTCGGCGTCAGGATCGAAAGCGGGCATGGATTTAATCGCTGGCAGCACTGGGGGCTTCGGCCCAGGCTTCCCAGCTGGTTCATCCGTAAAGTCCTTCCTCGACTCACTATAGCGAACAAAAGCGCCGCCTCCGCGACCGATTCTCTTGCTCAAAGCCTTAACATCTTTCGCATCCATTGTGGAAAGGGTGACGAGGTTCTCGTGGGAAATCTTATAGTTGCCAGATAGGATCTGCGGAACCAGCTCCGGCGCCTTATCCCCAATCACATCCAGAGCCGCACTGTACTTGGCATACTTTTGGACTGCGCCGGACGATACATGATACTTCTTGCCCAAGCGATTGGCTGTACGCCGGCCGCTTTCCCTTCGTTCCTGCTCTGTTGGCTCATCTTCTGCTTCCATACCAGTTAAAGCTGACCACTGGTTATGGCCGTCACGATTCCTGTGAAAGCCGATGATCTTTTCCGCCTCATATTGCCGGCCGATCAGATACTTCCGAGTTTCTTCGGTGATGTTTCTCCGGCCAAGCTGATTGTTGCAGATCCAAACGATGGCCTCTTCACGGCCGTCAAACTCGACATCCTCTACGGCATAGGGGATATGTAGACGGTTGCAAATCTCATATCGGTTATGCCCGTCAACAATGGTTTTATTCCAAGCCATTATAGGGTCCCGACAGCCATCATTGACAAGATTGGCTTCAAGCTGTCCACGCTCCTCGCGGCTCAATGGACGAATGAGTGTCTGAAACTCGTTGTCGATTTTTAACTGCTCAAATCCCTTGTTTCCCATTGAGTTTCCTCCGCTCAACTCGCTGTAATGATCGCATAGAAAAGTATGCTACTCGGTTCACTTCGTCTATCTCGCCCGTCAGATGATAGTTGTATGTGCTGTCTAATTCTCCAAACACTCGAACCAGCCCGTTTATCAGCGAAGTGCTGTAGAACTCAACCGAAGGCTTTCCGTCGAGGCTCGAATTAGGCAGTTTGATGCGGTTTGCCGTTCCGCCAGCTATCGGAATCTCAGAACCAAGAATGGCAATATAGAGATCTTCGGGGTTAATTAAAAACTGGATATACGTGGGGTAGCCGAGCGCTCGGAGCGTGGCTCTGTATATTCGGATTCTGGTTCTTTTCACATCAAGAGTCAGGGCAACGATTCGTTTTTCATTGTTCATCCTACAGACCCTCCCTGTAGCGCGTCATGGTCCATTTCGAGTTGTGAATTCTCCTCGGTTGTTTCGGCGGCAGAAGCTGCGTTTTCCTTTATCCCATACACGGCATATCCATCGAAGATATTGATCTGCATGGAGTTGCGATGCTCTTTGAAGGGAAGGCCGAACTGGTTCTGCCAACCTTCCGGAAAAACGGGAGTTCTTGAGGTCTTCGGCTTTTGCCCATCTTTATACACGCGCTGATAAACTTCCGTTGCCGACAGGTCAAAGGCAATCAGGTATTCATCGTTTGCATGGATCACCTTGCCGAGCAGCTTATAGCGATAATCTGTATTCCAATCCATAAGAGAGAACACCTTGGCAAAAAAGAGGCGGCAGGTGATTTGTCTCGGTTTTCTGCGTCCCGAACCAGGGACACACCAAGAGAAAGCATCTCGTTCTTCTTCCATGCAAGGCCGAATCGCAAGTATCTTACTGTCACTATTCACCAGCACCTGCACATAGTCCACCGCTTGAAATCGGGAGAGGCAAGCCGCGTTGACATAGACTTTGAAATTATTGAAAGTAATTGACGGCTCATTTGTGTGGGCGAAGAACTCACGGCGCACTACCTGAAAGCCGTCGTAATCAAACTCTTTGCCAAGCTCGATCACATCTCCGTCGGACAAAGCAGCTGGCGCTTGTGGCTCCTTATCTTCTGTTAAAGTGAAATTGCCATCGCTCTCCGGGGCGTCTTCATGCAGCCGCTGAAGCATCCCAGCAATGACGCTTTGCGGTTGGCTGTTATTCGGCTCGTTCATTTGGTTTTCCCTCCATCTTGCTCTTTGTCAGCTCTTGGGTAATAAACCCTTTGAGCTCGTCAAAGCTGGTGACATGGATTTTCTCCCCTGTCTCAAATAGTTGTCCCTCCATACGAATTTTCCAATCGTCTTCACTCTGTGACTCGACAGAGGGAAAGTTGTGCTGATGCAGATAATACTGGTTACCAAACGAATTCATCCATTCCTGTGGTATCGCTCGAACCCGTTTCCCCGACATGGAGAGCGGTTTTACAGGCAATCCATCTTCGCCAGTTCCTGCCTCACTGTCCAGCATATATGGTTTGATAAAGGCTTCGGCCTCGTTCAAATTGAAGATATAAACCGACTCCCCGTCCTTCTCAAACAGGGACCCGGAAATGCGGTATTTGAAATCCGCATTCCAGTCAAACAGCTCAAACAGCGTCCCAATAAACGCGGAAGATGCGATCTGCCTCGGATAGTAAATCCCATTGTCCACTCTGGAGCATACGACGGAATGACGGCTGTCTTTTGCGGCAGTCCTTACTGCAAAGCGCATATCACAAGGATTGACGAGCAGCTCCACTTTATTGTTCTTTTCGAACTTTCTGACGCATGCGGTACTGAACTTGATCACCTTATCCTGAAAGATGATGTACGGTCGTTTGGTCGAATCGAAAAACTCGGACCGAGTGATTTCAAAACCCCGCATGTCAAAATCGCCGGCTTCAACGGTAATATGGATTTGAGGCTTTTCTTCGACGAACCCTTCGGTGTCCACGACACCGTCTTCCGCTGGTTGGACGCTGGCGGCTGCACGATAATAATCAGCAGCCTTGAAACCAGACCAACGCGGATTGATCTGGACAAATCCTTTAAGCAATCCGCTGTCTATGACGCGAATCTCCGGCAGAATAGACTTGTTCCCATACTTTGCGTTGTTCAACATGTGCTGAACCGCTATGAAGTCATCCCTCGATACAATGGCTTCATGATGATTATGGTAGATGCTCTGCATCCTGTCGCCGCGATTCTTCTTTGACAGATGGGTGAGAAAGTTGGGGGTGAAGGTCTTCCGTGTCAATACATCCCCACAAT
This sequence comes from Clostridia bacterium, assembly GCA_009929695.1. GTDB lineage: Bacteria > Bacillota > Clostridia > Oscillospirales > Ruminococcaceae > Ruthenibacterium. Next base: position 74,407 of record RZZW01000005.1, on the reverse strand, counting down.
GCCTTTCATTCCGCAGAACCTGTACCACGGCGCCGGAAGTCCATGTGACATTCCCAAGATAGGTTTTGCGGCCAAGCTCCGTCAGCGTGTCCGCAATCTCCGCTGTTGAGTACCCGTAAAGATACATATAGAAAATCAGCTTTACCGTGGGCGCCTCTTCGTGGTTTACAATGAGGTTTCCATCCGTGTCGTGGGAGTAGCCAAGCAGCTTGGGGGTCAGAGGCAAGCCGCCATCCAGCCGCATGTGCAGAGAGGTTTCCATGCTCCGACTTCGGATATGCGACTCCTCCTGGGCCATCGTTGCCTGAAAGGAGAGCGCCATTTGCGAGTCATCCTTCAACGAGAAAATGCACTCGCTTTCAAAGAAAATGCCGACCGGATGGGGCAGTTCCGCTAACGACTGAACCATACTCAGAAAGTCCACCACATTACGCGCGAATCGAGATACGCTCTTTGTTATGATCATGTCGATTTTACCGGCCCGGCTGTCCGCAATCATCGCAAGGAACTCGTCTCGATGTGCCATCGATGTTCCGCTTATGCCTTCATCAGCATATATCTTTACCAGCGTCCAGTTGGGATGACGGATGACAAACTCCTCGTAATACTTCTTCTGAAGCTCATAGGAGGATGTCTGCTGGACATTGTCCGTGGAAACACGGGCATACACCGCTACTCTCTGCGGAATATCATTGTCGTAGTAGTCAACTTGCTTTTTTGCGGGGATGCATTCATAATTAGCGGGATCAACAGGCGTATTAACCCGTCTATGAACCTTTTGCTTTTCTTCAATCATCGCCTGTTGCCGCTTGGAAAGATTATTCATGGAGCATACCCCTTACATCGAGATCATCATCGGGAAGCAGTTGCCAGTCTGGAGAGGGGTAGAAAAATGGGTCTTTTAGATCCTCCTGATAGTATGTGGCAAGTGTGAACATGTCCTCAGAAATAAAATAGATGCCAACTCCATGTGCAGCGAGGATCCTGGCGCAGAATGAGATTTCGGATGGTTTCTTTGATACATTGCTGACTTTCTGCGTGATGATCAAGTCGACCTTGCCGTCAAAGCAGTCTTCCAGTAACCGTGTCCACTCCTTGGCGTTTTCCATATTGGGAGCTGTCCCACCCTCATCAATATAGAAGCCTACAAACTCCCAGTTCGGGCAAAGGCCAATGGTATCCAGAAACTGCTTTTTGTGATATGCAAGGTAATTCTCATGCTTTGTCTGATTGAAATACCGAATATACACCGCAACCTTGTGGTGATGCTTCGGCAGAGGTCTCTCGTGCTTAATGCTCTTGAGCCACGCCCGATGCGCCGCTATCTGCGTCTGCTGCTCTGTTTCCTGCTCCAACAAAAAATCAAAGGACGGCATGACCTCGAGGGCACTCTCCTCCGTCTTTTCAATCATTTCTGACATACTAACCTCCGATGGGTATTTATATGTCATTGATTATACAAAGCACCTTCCGGAATGAAAATAAACCGGCGGTCAACTACTTGACCATCAGTTTAGATTTGAACAGAAAAAAACGGACTGGATTCACTCCAGCCCGTTTCCATATATGATACTTTAGTATTCTTCTTTTTTCTGCATAGTGAGTTTCATCTCTCGAACAACTCTAAGAATGGAGTCAATCTGCGCCGATGTGCAGCCCTCAAGTGCCTCCGCAAACTCGTTTTGATAGATGCCCATCACTTCCGGGATATTTGGACGGAGCAGAGAATCAGCTGAAACCTGCAATGCCTCTGCAATCCGAATAAAGGAGGACAACATCATGTTGGTCTTTCCCAACTCAATGTCGCTAATATGGGGCAAAGAAATATTAGCCTTCACCGCCAAATCGGACTGGCTCATTCCGCATTTTACCCGAGCCTCTCGAATCCGGGAGCCGATCATTTGACTCTCCGCAGGATCTCGCGCAGCCATCGGCTCACCTCCTCAATATAATCTGCAGGCTATTTTATAAGCTATATTATATCAAGCGTGGGCGAAACGGATATAATGCAGAGGCGATGATATAGCGTATTCACTATAATTAGAACCGACAAATTTTTTTGGAGGTTCATACTATGAGTATCAACTACAAGGCCCTTGGCATGCGCGTTAAGCAAATCCGACAGGAAAACCAATTGTCCCAGGCAAGGCTATCTGAACTGATTGACAAGACCCCGTCCTATGTGAGCTATATGGAAACAGGAAATCGGAGCATGAGTCTGGACACCTTCGTGCAGATCGCAAATGCTCTGGGCGCGCCGACCGACATTCTTCTGGCAGAGCAACTGCACGGAGATTCCATAAGTGCAAGCGTGGAATTGACCATGCTGCTGGCAGACACCACCGAGAGCGAGCGATTGATTATTCTACATACTGTGAAATCACTGAAAGAAGCGCTTCGAGTGTATCGACGCCAGCCGCCCCGGAACAGCCGGTAATACCTAATTCTACAAGATATGCTGATAAGTGCAATCGACCCACAGTCAAGACCAATGACTGTGGGTTTATTGTTTGCAGAAATATAAGTGAATATGATTTCGCGCAAAGTGTATATGTTTTCTGTGCGTCCAACTATTTGGACGGGAAGCCTGATATAATAAGCGCAGAAAGGTGGAGAACCAGATGATTTATTTTACCGGGGACATACACGGCTCGAGTTTTGAAGTCGTGAGGTTCTGCAAACGCTTTCACCTGACATCTTCGGATACTCTTATAATTCTCGGAGATGTTGGTGCAAATTATAGCCGTGATGATCGTGACCGGGAGCTGAAGAAGGAGCTGAACCGGCTGAAGCCCACTATCTTCTGTATTCATGGCAACCACGAAATGCGACCCGCCAAGATTCCAAGCTACACAACAAAGGAATGAAATGGCGGGACAGTATGGTATGAGGATGAGTTTCCCAATCTTCTCTTTGCAAAAGATGGGTGCGTTTATTCACTGGAGGGGATAGAGTACCTCGTCATCGGCGGCGCATACAGTGTGGACAAGTACTACCGCCTTATGCGTGGCTATGGCTGGTGGGAGGATGAACAGCCCTCCGCTGAAATTAAGGCATTCGTCGAAAAGCAGATTGCGGAAAAGCACTTTGATGTGGTTCTTTCGCATACCTGCCCGTTTAAATACGAGCCGACAGAAGCCTTCTTGCCAATGATCGACCAGAGCAGCGTGGATGACAGCACGGAGCGTTGGCTCGACAAAATAGAAGAATCCATAGCGTACAGAGCTTGGCTATGCGGTCACTGGCATATCAACAAGAGAATTGATAGAATGCACTTTCTATTCCATGACTTTGAGTCAGCCGAGCAGTTTAAAATCACAGAGGGAGATGAGGCGCCGTGAGCAGATTCCGGAACAACTTATACACGGTCGAGGCAATCGTATTCCGTGATCATGCCCACCGCTATATCAGAAGCGACGATGGAACCCTGTTCTCCAATGATCGTAAGACGAAAATCCTCGTGGCAGACCTGCCGGAGTGGTATGTCTATGGTCGCTACCATAAGCGTTTCGGGTATATGTCTACCAAAGGCATCACGGATTTGAGATATGTCCCAAACAAGTTTACAAATCACTACCTGAAGGATGATAGTCTGTATGTCGCCTACGGAGGGAAAATAGAGGATGCACCGCTTCCAAACACGGGCGCTTTCTACGACCGGCTCATCGGCTACGACGATATCGTCTGGGGTGGTGAAATCATCAGCGTCCTGCGCGGCGCACAAATCTACTCAAATTACGATATCTCCAGTATCGTCGAGCAGCTCAAAGAAAAGAAAGAGTGGCTCGTCAACGAATATCCGGATGAGTTCGGACCCGAGCGGTGGGATTTCGATGTGGATGCATGTTTCTCCGAGCCGTTTGATAATGGCCATCCGCAAAAATACTATGCCATCACGCTGGACAACTATTTCACTCCCAGCATCGTGTCATCATCAAAGCGTTACTACGGTACGCTGCAGGAAATTGAAAGCTTCATAGATTCGCTGGATCAGGATCAATTCAGTGAAACGGTCAATGCCTTCCGTAGTTTCAAAAAGGGCAAAAAAGCGGTGACACATCATGTCGCTTATGCTGAGAAGCCACTCCTTGAGCCTGTAACCCTCATCAGTGAAAACTATCAAAGCCTGAAGGAGCGGTCGTGGGATTTTATAAACATCTGGGACTGCATCTACACGATGAAGCTCCACACCGTGTTCATGGACATCCTTCTGATAAAAGACGGTGACGAGTACATCCGATGCATCAAGCCAAAGATCTATGGTTTCTGTTACCACAGCAATGCTCATGCAGAGGATCATTGGGAGCCGGTTCACAATGCATAGGGACATCCCGGAATCGTCCTTTTCGATGACCGCAAGGAACCAACCGTTTTGACCTCGCTGTTTCTGCCAGAGAAGAAATTCAGCGATGTAAAAGCGGGTGTCGATGCGTTGTATTCTGAGGACATCAGCCTTGACCCTGTCTGCGAGGACATCTTCGCAGATGGATGATTATTGATTGGAGAACACAAATGAATGAGTTTAAGTATTTACAGCCGCTCGACCAAATGGAGCGGATCAGCCGGACAGTTCTCGGCGACCAGCTCGACGAACTCTTGGAAAAGATCGACAAAGAAAATATCGGCTATGTGATCACGGACGAGGGGAAAGACGACTTAGTTCTCTGCCCGGCGCAATGGTTTTCCTTCGTGTTTGATGATGATTTTGGATGCATTGTCAATAGCGCCCTGCGATACTCCATTGGACGCCACACCTATATGCCATCCGTCCTGATGGGCTTTGTTCGGAGGTATCTTGATGTAATGGATACGAGGACAATCAGCGTCATGATAGAGGATATTGAGAGGGAGCTTCCTGACGAGAAGCTCGACTATCGTGAGGATTGGCGTAAGCTTCGGGACGATTTGAAAGTGCATTATCAAAAGATGCTGCAAGCAGATGCCAGCCAAGCAACAGCAGAAAAGGAAAACAACGGTTAAGGGAGGTGCTCACGCTGGGAAAGGTGTTTTTTACAAGCGACCTGCATTTCGGACACGAAAATGTGATTCGCTTTGACCATCGTCCGTTTGCTACCGTTGAAGAAATGGATGCAGAACTCATCCGTCGATGGAACGCAAAAGTCGGCAAGGGTGACCTTGTATATGTCCTTGGCGACCTTATTTGGAAATCCCGGAACGGCGATGCCCACAATCTCATCAAAAGCCTGAATGGTCAGATTGTACTGATCAAAGGCAACCATGACCGATTCCTCCATAACGCACAGGCAAAGAATGCGCTGGCGGGTGTCAAGGATTATGATGATATCTGCGTAACGCTGGAAGATGGCTCCGTGCGCCGGTGCATTCTCAGTCACTACTTTATGCCGATGTACAATGGTCATAGATATCAAGCCATCCACCTCCATGGACACTCCCACTTTACTGAGGAAGCTGACATCGAGCTTGAAATTGCCAAGAGCCTGAATGAGCGCAATTTTTCCAACCGCATCTTCAATGTGGGCTGTATGTACTGGAACTATGAGCCGGTGACGCTGGACGAGATCCTCGCAAAGCAGGCACCACCTGCCGAACCGCGCTATGAAACAATAGAGCTGAAAATCGATGCCGATCTGTATGAGAAAGCCGGAGAGGTATTCAAGAGATATGGGCTAACCCATGAGCAAGCAATCATCCTCTTCTTTCAGGAAACTGTCCGGCTGGGTAGAATCCCCTTTGACTATACGGAAGAAGACCTCCTGGAAGCAAAACGGCTATGTGATGAGGTGGATGCAGATGGAGAATAGCAAGCGGCTTTTGACGAAGGAAACCTTCTGCAAGGCACTTCGTATGATTCGTGAACAAGAAAAGATCAATGACGAGGTATGTAAGGCACTCAGTAAAGTGGCTGACTGCTTCACCTTTGGCTGCGACAATCTGTGGCTGCAAGCCTTACGCATGGTGATGAAGGAAGCTGTCAACGACAAGTATGACTACATCGAATGGTGGCTCTATGAGGCCACCGAGGATTATAAAGTGTGGGAATCTGATGGTAGCCGCGAGTGGTGTCTTAAAGAACCGGAAGCGCTATATGACTATATCGTTAAAGAGTGCCAGGATAACGAGTAGGAGGGATATTGTGGAGGTTTCAATAAACGAGGAGAAGCGAATCGTCTTAATTTGGATGACCAACGCCGACCAGCACGATGAAGTATGTCTAAAGCAAGCTGATTCCCTCGTCAAGGAAGTGTGCGAAAAAGGCTGGTTTTCCGCTGTATTCAGATCCGGGACGCAAGATTTATATGACTATACAGCAGGGTTGTTGATAAGCAATGTGCGCCGCAGCGCAGCGCTGCATTGTAATAATGCCTCGGATGCAAAGGATAGTACGTCCGCGTAAGCGAAACAATTTCTATGGGAGTGAAAGGTATGAATGAGCTGACAAATTCAGAACTGGCTTCCCGCCTACGTGAGAATGCAGAATGGTGCGATGCCAATGAGTGGGAGATCCCGATCTGTATGGGTGATGACCAGCGCGAAGCAGCCGACCGTCTGGAGGCAATGGAGAATAACCATACCGAGCCAGATAAGGCGCCCAGCAAACAGAATGACTATAACTGAGAACCAGTATTTACTCTTTTCAACATTTGCGGAGAGGTGACTAAAATGCAAGACGCAGGTTCTGCTTTCCCCGAAGACATAAAGAAAATCTGGATCGAGCGGCTATGGCTTGACTACTATAATCGGGTTCTTCTCGATAAGAAAGTGATTTCTCAAAGTAACTATCGGAAGATGGCCGCTCTTATTCGGCAGCGCTGTTTTTCTCAGCTTAAGAGTCGTGGGTATCCAACGCTTCCACCGCTCCAGCCTAAAGGAAAATATGCACCTTGACGCTTGATATGAGAAGGATTTGGTATGTTGAACACCGGTAGTACTTACGTTATGTCTGATATCCACGGAAACACTGAAAGGTTTGACTCTGTGATGCAGAAAATACAGCTGCAGCCAGAGGACACGCTCTATGTTCTTGGCGATGTGATTGACAGGTATCCGGACGGCATTCGCCTCCTTCGTAAACTGATGGCGATGCCAAATGTACGGATGCTGCTCGGAAACCATGAGTTTATGATGCTGGATGCCCTCTATTACAACGACGATTGCCCGAAAGACTGGTGGGGACAAAATAAATACCTCCGCCTTTGGTACGCAAACGGCGGAGGTATTACGCATTCCTACATAAAGCATATCCATAAGACACTTAGGCTGGAGATTTTTCGGTATCTCCATGCACTTCCACTAAACATCGAGGTTGTCGTGAACAAAAACCAGTATCTGCTCATTCATGGCGGGATTGATAATCCCGCCGAATGCTCGGATACCAAGGAAATTGTATGGACAAGGCTCCGCGGCTATGAAACGATGCCAGAAGGCAAGACAGTAGTTTTCGGTCATACGCCTACATCGCACTACCAAGAGGCCGTGCCAATGAAAATATGGCACGGGAATCGCATGATCGGTGTCGACTGCGGAAGCGGCTACCCGGAACGAGGCCGCCTTGCCTGTCTGAGGTTAGACGATATGAGGGAGTTCTACTCAGATACATGAAAAGGAATGGAAGCGAACTGTGGTGTCGAATACAATGGATGATCTGGGCGAGTTGATTGAGCAGCTTCAAGCACTTCGCAATAACGCCTACATGCTATACTGCCCTGCAGTTGACGAAGTCCTTTCTGGTGAAGTAGCGGATATCAATGATATCACCTCGGTTTTGGATGGCCTGTGCGACTTTTGTGATGAGGACAGGTTCTTAGAGCTGTACCGCAAGGTATGCAAGCACATTTATCATAAATACCCAGAGCTTGTCGGAGAGTATGTCCACTTATATCGAGCCATCTGGATGACAAATGACGATGAGGATTAAACCAGCAGTTCAATGACAATGTCCTTATTCGGCGATAAAATACGATCAGAAATTAGAATTGACAGGAGTGAACGATATGAATTTGAAAGAAGCCTTCCGTTATCAGAACAAGCTGCAGGCTCTGATGGACGAAGCGCAGAGCATCCTTTGCAGGGACTCCAACGTGACCCGCGTGGAGACTACATATCTTCGCAAAAAGGTCATGGCCGAGGCCGAAAACGAAACCACCGTCGATATCCCCGGCACCGAGTACGCTGAGCAAATCATTGAGGTCGCCGGCTTCATGCTCTGGTTGCTCGGTCAGCGAGAGTCTCTGGCGTCTGGCATCCATGCGGCCAAGGACAAGCTGCCCGTCGACATGGACAGTGAGGTGAGCATCAACAGCAAGCGGCAAAGCATTGCGGGCACATTCAAGCATATGGCCGATCTGCGCAGCTCTGAGGTTCTTGTGCCCCACGGCGGCACAGGCTACCGCTTCAACACCGACGGCAATCAGGTGTCGTATAAGTGCGACGTCAAGCGAGTCACCACCATCAATTTCGACCGCAATGTCATCCGCAAATATCTCACTGACATGAACAAGAAAGCGGATGCCGTCTCTGCCGAGCTGGATCGCTGCCTTGTGAATGCGGAGGTCGAGTATGTCCCGTCCTTCGATGTCAACGACAGCTTCGCAGAAGTATTCAGCGCCTACGCAGAGAAGCAGAAATAATCTGCTTCTCTGCAACAGAACCGGCTGCTTTGGGTGCGGCAGGATAAGAAAGCGCGGAGATCGGTTCAGGTGCAGATGAACTATAAGGCTGCACATTCGACCGCTTCCTCTGGAAGCTCCAAATAACAAGAAAGAGCTACTGTTAATTCTAACAGTTGGATGACGCTCAGACACCAAGGGTTTCGTACATCAAACAACGCTCACTCGTTATTTCGCTTTCTCGCTTATCCGCCCTCACTACCTAATCACACATACATCTCCATTTTGGCTGAAAAGCCCTCATTATTGAAAAATGATGCCTTCGGGCTATTACATTTCGAGCAGATGTCGATTGAATAGTGTCTTCGGACGCTCCATTCACGCGCAGAAGCTCGACAAAATGGTCGATGCAATTTCGGACTTCTGCCGTATCCAAAACAGCCGGTTCATAGAAAGAGCTGAGCAGCAGGCTTCAGCCTGCTGCTCAAGAACTATCATGTTCAGTTGTGGCCTTGCTGAAATCAGGATCTCATCCATCGGTACTTCAAGCAAGGAACCAAGAGCGTACAGGTTATCAACGGACGGAAGGCTCTGACCCCGCTGCCACTTGTATATGGCTTGCGGCTCCTCAAAGCCAAAGAATGCCTGCAGATCCCGAACAGACAGGCCGCGCTCCTGCCGGAGTCGCACAATGTTTGCCCCAGTCGCTACGGGATCGATGACCGGGAAAAAGTTCTGCTGCATAGCTTTCGCCTCCAATGTTTATTTCCCCAAAGGGAGTATTTCAGAATAACCGAAAGCGCCAGAAAAATCAATACCAAATCCAATTCTGTAACAGAAATGTTGAAGGAGGACAAGATGCCAACCGAACTGAAAAACTATCTGCGCTTGGAGCGCTTTTCTCTTTGCCACAGGTTTTATGCGTTTCTTGACTCCAGCGACTATCTGGCCGATCAGCTCTTCATCAAGCACAAAGTGCGGGTAAAATTCCTTCAGGAATACCAAAAGGATGGCTTTGATTTACGAACAATTTTCTGTCGGATCCACAAGCGTGATGAGGGGGCGTTTCTTGACGCTCTGAATGAGCTTTCAAACAAAATGATGCTTTGCGGCCATGTGGACTACCCCGCACAGTGCCGGGCGTTTATGGAGATGATCGATACGGCAAGGAAAGAGGGTGAGTGTGCATGACACAGATGGTGCCGCTTCACAAGCAGAACAAAAAAGAGCAGAGAGAATACCACTCAAAGCAGCGCGGGAGCTGGTACGGACTGTGCCCTGTGACGCGCACCGTGCCAAATGGGAAAGTATATGACAGAAACAGAGTTAAACGAAGTTTTGCTTCAGATCGAGCAACGGAGGCTTGAGCAGCTTCCTTCCGAACCATCGCGGCGTGGCGGACGCCTGTACCGTCAGCAGCAAACCGTGAGAAAGAACGACCATCTGATGCGGATTGTCACCATGCACTATGTGCCCCATGCGGGTTATACTGACTGGGGCTTCGATGGCGACACACTGCTTCACACAGGCAAGTACATCAAATACCCAAAGAATAGCAATTGCCAAAAATGGATCAAGCGAGAAACCAGCCGCCGCATTCGCTGTTGCAAATATACTCCTCGGAAGGGCAATTTTTACCGCCGCCTCTTCGACTACTGGTGGACGCTGTACTAAATCAATTTTTTCCGAAGTTTCAAGTGGATGCCTTGCGCCAGCCTTGCCTATATGCTAAAGTTATTGGGTAGAGATAGCGTGAAAAAAGTGCTACCCAAGATAGGAAAAGCTGAGGATGACAGAAAAACGCATTTTCGACACAACAGAATATGCGATGGAATTGTTCAATGACGAGATGGGGACATCGTTCTCCATGGACAGTGTTATTGTTCGTTGCTTCACACCGAAAACAGGACTATCCATCTACAAAGCGCTCTGCTCTGAGTTCTTTCCATTGTGGGAGGATCGAGCTGTTGAAGATCATGGGTATTTTGAATCCTTCCTCGGATATGCATTTTATTCTGATGAACATGATGGCATCATGCTTCGGTCTGATGTTGAGATGCCAGAAGAATACCTCATTGCCGTAATTCTGCATGAATTAGCGCACATTTTTTGTTCGCACAATGAAATACCCGGTGGACTCTTTTATTCCAGATACTGCGATGTTGAAACCGAGAACAAGATTGAGAACGGAACAATGTGCGCTGGCTATGCCATTTGGAGAGAGTTCATCGCCGACATGGTAATGACAACAGTAAATCCCTTTTATCAGGGACATCACCTTCGAGAATCTAAACCAGAGATTAAGAAGATTTTGAAGGAATTGTTTCCAACCGATCCAAACGCAAAACTGTGCTTATCGGTTCTCTTAACTCATGTAATGAGCAGCATTGAAATCATTTCCGCAGAGTCTTGGGAGGCAGCGGAGCAAATCCTTCGAAAAAGCCAGCTCTTTCCCAAAGAACAGTTTTATGCGATATTCCATTTAGTGTGGGGCAACCTTCGGCGTGGTGACTTCTGGACAATTACGCCTGACTTCATCATGGATTTAGGCAGCCAGTATCTTCTCTTAATGACTGGTATGATGATGGCGTCTATTTGATTTGAAAGGAGATTGCCATGGCTTCTCACCCAATCTATCAATTCTATGCTGAGCTTGATGATTATGAACCGAAAATCTGGCGGCGATTCCAAGTTATGAACAACATAACGATTGCCCGTCTGGGGTATATCGTCATGACTATGTTTGAAATGAAAGCAAGCCATTTGTTCTGCTTTGAGGTGCCATTTGGCGCAAACCATTACAGGCGAATGAAGCAGCGGCTTACCGAAGACGAGCTCAACAAACTCATTGGCATTTGGGACAAGGATGAAGTCGTTCGCTATGAAGTTCAAAACGAAATGACGGAAGATTTCGAGGATGAAAGCGCCGAAAATGCGGCAGCCGAAAATCTTCCTCGTGTCATCTATCATGTTGGCGACGAGTTGTCCCTTTCCTACGATTACGGAGATGGCTGGGAAGTCAAACTGGTTTTGGAGCAGATCATGGAGGATAAGGATTTGCCGGGAAAGGAACTGCCGCGTGTTCTTGCCGGCGAAGGGTACGGGATCATTGAGGACTGCGGAGGAACCAGCGGACTTGAAGATATCGCAAAAGCCTTTGCCAAAAAGAAGGGCTCCAAATATAAGGAATACTCCGAATGGCTTGGGATGGACGCTCTCGATTTGATTTCTTTTGACATTGCCGATATGAACTTCCGCTTGAAGAAAGTGCCTCGCATCTACGCTGACGCATATGAGCACGGGCTTGAGCCGACAAAGCAATCCATGAATCTGCTGGAACGGAAGTACAAGCAGGCTCAAAGATAAACGGAATTGAGCAAATATCTTTTTTGCTTGGATTAAAAATTGCCCTAAAAACATAAAGAACCCCCGATACGGTCAAATCGGAGGATGTATGCCCGGAAATACTTGAAAATAAAGGCTTTCACGAAATATCTTAATTACTCGCACTCGCCATGTTTACAAAGAACCGCTTTCAATGTACTCTGTATGTTGAAGGCGGTTTTTTGTGTTTCTTCATCATACTTTACGTCTATCCTTGAAACTAACAGCTTTACCGCTTTTGCGTCGGGGTTGGCACGCAGGTTATCTAGCCATGCATTTATACTATCAACAGTAAAATCTTTTTCGGGCTGCGACTGTTGCAGTGCGGATATCTCTGCTTTGAGCGCTTCTAACTGCGCGCCGATGTCTTGCACCACAGATGAAGGCAGTGCGGCACTTGTAAGGTTTTGCATAAGGGCATCATATTGCCTCTGTTTTTCCGCTGTACGGCGTTTTATAGATTTGCTAAACTCTTTTATTGCCTCGCCGCTGTCAGTTTGGTACGCCTTTAGCGCGGCGGCAATCTTGCTCTGATTCTCGGGCGAAAGCAATGTGTGCAGATACGCGCATACCGCAGCGTCTATATCCTCTACCCGCACTACAGGAGCCCCGCAGCTTTTAGAGCAATGGAAGTAACGATATTCATTCCCTTTGCGCTTAGATGTCATGCCGTGCATTTTTTCGCCGCAAGAGCAGTACACAAGCCCGCGGCACAAATAATCGCCTTTATTTCCCCTGTGTTTTCTCGTATTCATAATTTGTTGCACCTCGTCAAATTGTTCTTTTGTAATGATGGCAGGAATAGCATTTTCTATGCGTATCGCATTTGGCTTACTGCGTCTTTCTGCTCGTTTCTTCTCCTCGGTATAACTGTACACATATGTTCCAGTGTACTTTTCATTGCGCAACATCTCGTAAATCTGTGTGTATTTAATTGGCTTGCCGCGTTTTCCCTTTATACCTAACATTTCCATTTCAGCAATCACCGCGGAAAACCCCTCACACGCCTGCGCAGCGGCAAATATTTTGCGCACAAACGGCGCTTCTAAATCGTTGACCACATATTGTTGCTTTATTACGTCATACCCGAACGGCGCACAGCCTCCCGCGTGCAATGCCTTAAGTGCGATTTCTTTAAGACCTTTTCGCGTTTCGGCTGCTAGGTTATCGATATAATATTCAGACATAGACCACACGAGAGCACGCATGATTTTTGCTTCACTGGTGCTGCCGAAATTTTGCGCAATGGCAACTAACTCAACATTATAGCTTTTTAGCTTAGCTTCAAGATTGACGTGCTCACCTAAGTTGCGCGCCACCCTATCATATTTATGAATTAGAATTGTTTCAAACTCACCTTGAGCGGCGGAGCGCAACATTCTTTGATACTGTATTCGGCTCGCCGTCTTGCTGCCCGCACCACTAATCGCTTCATCGGCATACACCTCCATCACTTGCAAATCGTGCGTAGCGGCATACTCCCTGCACGCCCTTGTCTGCGCCTCGATACTTTCCTCAGTCTGCTTATCTGATGAAAACCGCGCATAAATAACAGCCTTTTTAGGCATAAAAAAACCTCCATGATACACTTTGACAAGCTATCACAGAAGTGGTATAATCCTATTGTTGGTCGGATTGTCACTTCGGTGATAAACTGTTCTATATTGACGCTCTCGTGTTTGTAGCACGAGGGCGCTTTTTTATTGAACTAACCGCATTAGCACATCTTCCCAATCGTTGGGAAAGCCTAGTCGTAAAGGCTGCGCGAACGTGTGCTTGTTGAAAACTTTCTTTAAGTCGTTTACTATATTGAGCTTATGCTCGTCCGGAAGCGTTACATAAATAGCGCATATGTAGGCAAAAGCCTTGTTGTTAACAATGTTTTCAAAGACTTTTGGAAATTTAACGGCGGGGCTAAGATTTACTCTGTTATAAAACCTCCCGCCGTGTGCCGCTATATTACGCGCCACGCTCGCACATTGAAGATATGTTTCGAGATAAAGATAGGGTACATCATAAAATTCTTTAGCGATAGCACCCTTATCCGCAGGCAACATGTTTTTATAAAAAGAAGACAACATTCCAAAATCTGTTTCTTCTATCGCTGCTCAAATGGGAAATATCCCGCCTTTTTTATTTCGGTGATGTATAACAAAAACGTCTGACGAAAGACGTTTGGCTGCGGCTTTTTGAACGCCGGCTATCTTGCCGCGTGTCTGCGTGACAATTTTTCATATAAACGTAATCAGCTTTATTTGACAAAGGCAACATGGGAGCCGGTATTTGAACCCGACGCCGCCATGCTTTCCGGCATAGGTGACGGCGCTGTAAAGCTTAATCAAGCTGTGCCTAATTATTTTGGAAAGGATAATCTGCGCGATTTGACAGGCATTGACGCAGACGGATAATTGTGGTTATGGAGGATATCGCGCCCGAGTTGCTCGAAAAGATACGCGCTGATTTTCAAAAAAATATAGACAACAGCTCACTTGTCGCCGAGCTGTTAAAGCAAATCAAAGCGGGCAAAGCGACATATAAGCACGCGGGAGATTATGCGTATGAAATAGGCACAGCTTTAGCTGACGCGTTCGGCACTAATCTGTCATCTGCGGTGCTGCCTGACGGTAAAATGTATTACAACATCGCGGAAAAGGTTATTGCCCCCCTGCTCGGCGACGACCACGCGCTAGTATCAGACGCCGCCGTGCAGGTGCAGCAGGCGCTTAACACCGCCGCGGGTGTCGGATTAAAGGCTCAAACAGCGCCGCTTGACACAGACCGCGTGCAAGGCATTTTAAACAAAGTGTCAAGCGCACCAACATATGATGATGTAGCGTGGGTGCTCTATACACCAATAAAAACATTTTCTCAGACAATTGTTGATGAGACTTTAAAGCGTAACGCCGAATTTCAAAGCACGGTAGGCTTACGCCCAAAAATAATAAGAAAAGCTGAGCGTAAATGCTGTGAGTTTTGTTCAAAACTTGAAGGAGAATACACTTATCCACGCGACGTGCCACATGATGTTTATGTGAGGCATAATAATTGCCGTTGCTTGGTTGAATACGACCCTGGAACTTTTGGCGCGGGTTTACGCCAAAATGTGTGGACAAAGAAGTGGACAACACCCGAAGAGCGTGATAAAATTGAAGCAAGAAAAGCATTGGAACCCGACCGGTTTAAAAACGCAATTCAAACGCGCATAAACAAAGGTGAACATAAGCTAGGGCAATCACACCAACAATATTTAAAACACGTATTTGACACGCCGCAATTTGAGCAATATCAAAAAAGCCGACTTGCAAAAGGTCAAACTACGCAAAGCCGTTTGACTATCAGCGAAGATGAAGCGCAACAGCTCATCAGCAAATACGCTGGCAAAGGAACGCCGTACATAACCGATAGTGCGAGTGTTTCAAATAAAGAATTTGCGACAGCGCCTAAAGTCATCGGGCAATACTGCACGGCAGATGGCAAGTGGATTGACACTAAACGTTTTCAAATTCAGTACGGCAAAAACAACTGTCATATGGTACCGGTAAAGGAGTTTTTAAAGTGATAAATATATGGAAATATGCGGACGCTGAAAATATACGTATTGTCAGCACGTCCGGAAATATATACACCGGCAATGTATTATCAATTGACGACGCCGAAGAAATGGATAATGCAAAAGAAGATGAAATAAACATCGAAACATCAGACGGAAAGGTTATTTGTCTCAAACCAAGCGAGATACAAAATATAGAACAGTTACAATAAACACACAAAAGCACGTTGCCGAGCGCAGCGTGCTTTTTTTCGCGTCTATTTTTAGGGAGGTGGTGCCTATGTGCTTGGCGCAAAGCGGGCGCGTGTAAGGAGTGAATACATGAAAGCGCAGAAAATCGGCAGGCAAACGCCTACACAAGCCATAACGCTACCGTACAAGACAACACACGGGGCGGAGGCAATAGAACTTTACAACTCGACAGGGCGCACGGCACAGGAGTGGCAAGAGCTGCTTATTTACGACATTTTAGCTGAAAATAAAGACGGTTTATGGGTACATACTAAATTTGGCTACTCTGTGCCACGCCGAAACGGTAAAAATGAAATTGTCACTATCCGCGAAATATGGGGCTTGAAAAAAAGCGAAAACATTTTACACACCGCGCACCGCACCACCACAAGCCACGCGGCATGGGAGCGTCTTTGCAAACTGCTTGATAAAGCTAAAATTACATATAAGTCCGTCAGAGCTTCGGGGCGCGAAAGCGTGCGGCTGCTTGACGGCGACGGCAGGGTCGAATTTCGCACTAGGTCATCTAAAGGCGGTCTCGGTGAGGGGTTCGACCTTTTAGTTATTGATGAAGCGCAGGAGTACGCCGACGACCAAGAAAGCGCGTTAAAATACGTTGTCACCGACAGCAAAAACCCGCAAACAATTTTTTGCGGTACGCCGCCGACGCCTGTTTCCTCCGGCACTGTATTTTTAAAAATGCGCAATGCAGCGCTGCAAGGTGAAACAAAAAACACAGGCTGGGCAGAATGGAGTGTTGCGCAGCAAACCGACCCAAACAGTAAAGCAGCTTGGTACGAGACAAACCCCTCACTTGGCACAATCTTCACAGAGCGCAGCGTCGCCGATGAAATAGGGCCCGATAACATCGACTTTAACATTCAGCGCTTGGGGCTTTGGCTACGATATAATCAAAAAAGCGCCATAAGTAAAACCGAGTGGGAGGCGCTTCAATGTGACGCTTTGCCCAAATTCAGCGGCAAGCTGTTTGTCGGCATAAAGTACGGTCACGACGGCACAGGCGCGGCGATGTCCGTCGCTGTAAAAACGGCTGACGGCAAAATATTTGTCGAAGCCGTTGACTTTAGATTTACCCGCGACGGCAGCGATTGGATTTTGAATTTTTTATCAAAAGCCGACATCGCAACCGTTATTATTGACGGCGCAAACGGTCAACAGTTACTTGCCGACGCAATGAAAGCGGCAAAGGTTAAAGCGCCGCTGCTGCCAACGGTTAAGCAAATAATCGTCGCAAACGCCGCGTTTGAACAGGGTATTTTTTCAAAAAAGCTGTGCCATGCAGGGCAGCCCGCGCTTACACAGGCGGCAAGCAACTGTGAAAAACGCGCCATCGGCTCAAACGGCGGCTTTGGGTACAGAGCCATTATTGACGGCGTAAAAATTGAATTACTCGAAAGCACCGCGCTTGCGTATTGGAAATGCTCTGAAAGCAAGGAACGACGCGCGCAGAAAATAAGCTACTGACGGAATTATCCGTAAGTAAATATTACCGATACCACCGGGTTAAGTGGGAAAAAGGAGTTTTATTATGGCAGAATTTACACCCATCACAACACAGGAACAATTTGACGCGGCAATTGGCGACCGTATCAAGCGCGAGCATGAAACGATAGCCAAAAAGTACGCAGACTACGACGACATCAAGACCAAAAATGCCGCGTATGAAACGCAAGTCGGCGAGTTGAGCCAGTCCATGAAAGACACCGCCGCAAAGTACGCAGGCTACGACAAAACGCTTGCCGACCTGCAAGGCAAGGTTGCGGGCTACGAAAAAGGCTCGCTTAAACTTCGCATTGCAAATGAAAGCGGCATACCCTACGAGCTTGCACAGCGTCTCACAGGCGAAACAGAGGACGATATGCGCAAGGACGCACAGACGCTTTCGCAGTTTATTTCAAAGCCGACTGCAACGCCCCCGCCGCTAAAATCCACCGAGCCGGCAGGCGTTGACGGAAAATCAGCGGCACTTCGCACATTAACCGCACAACTTACAAATAAAGGAGACTAACAATTATGGCAGACGTTTTAAGCAAAGGCTCACTTTTCCCCGAGGAACTTATTCCCGATTTTATCCAAAAAACAAAGGGGGCAAGCGCATTGGCTAAACTTTGCGGCGCAACCCCGATACCTTTCAACGGCATGAAGGAATTTACTTTTCAGCTTGATAAAAAAGTTGATGTCGTCGCCGAAAACGGCGCAAAGGGCAAGGGCGGCGTCACCGTTGAGCCTATCACCATCGTGCCTATCAAGGTTGAATACGGCGCGCGTATTTCAGACGAATTTCTATACGCTAACGAAAGCATGCAGCTAGACTATATGTCGGCGTTCGCGGACGGTTTTGCCAAAAAGGTTGCTAAAGGCATTGACCTTATGGCATTTCACGGCGTTAACCCGCGCACCGGTACAGCTTCAACCGTCATCGGCTCAAACCATTTTGACAGCAAAGCGACGCAAAAGGTTACTATCGCAACCGGCGATAAGCCCGACGCAAACATCGAGGCGGCTATTGCACTTGTGCAGGGCAGTGACCGTGATGTAACAGGGCTTGTGCTTGCGCCCGCGTTTAAATCAAGCCTTGCGGCGCAGCTTAAGTCAGACGGTGCAAAGCTTTACCCCGAACTTGCTTGGGGAAATAACCCCGGCAGCATAAACGGCTTGCAGGTTGAAAGCACGTCAAACCTTTCAGCCAATTCAAGTCTTGACCGCGCCCTTGTGGGTGATTTTGCGTCCGCGTTCAAGTGGGGCTACGCGAAAGAAATACCTATCGAGGTTATCAAATACGGCAACCCCGACAATGACGCGACGCTTGGTGACCTCAAGGGGCATAACCAAATTTACTTGCGCGGCGAAATGTACATCGGTTGGGGTATTCTCGACGCAAGCGCGTTCGCATTTGTGAAAGCAGGCGCGTAAAAATGGTATATACAAACACAAAAACAGGCGCATCATTTGAAACCGAATGCGAAATATCGGGCGGCGACTGGCAGGCTGATAAGCCGAAGCCAACCGCTAAGGCAAAAGCCAAAGTGCCTGAAAAGAGCGACGAAAAAGAAGAGTAGGTGCTATATGCGTAACTTTGCGACAATAGACGACATCATACGGTTATGGCGGCAGATATCACCGAGCGAAATCTTGCGTGCGGAAAGGCTGTTAGAGGTCGTTTCCGCGTCGTTGCGCGTCGAGGCGCAAAAGGTGGGTAAAGACCTTGACGACATGATTTTGCAAGATGAAGACCTTGCCACCGTCGCCGCTTCGGTGACTGTGGACGTAGTTGCGCGCACGCTGATGACGTCAACTGACCAAGAGCCTATGACGCAAATAAGCGAAAGTGCCGGAGGATATGCAGCCTCCGGCACTTTTCTTGTTCCGGGAGGCGGGCTGTTTATAAAACGGTCAGAGCTTGCACGGCTTGGGCTACGCCGCCAAAGATATGGGGTGGTGGATATTTATGGCACTGCTTAAAGGCATTACCATAACGCTTTATGACAAGGTGCAGACAGGCACAGACGCTTTCAACGCGCCGATATATGCAGAAAAACCTATCATCGTGCGCAATGTGCTTGTGTCCCCTGTTTCATCGGACGACATTGTAGACGCAACGCAGTTAAACGGCAAAAAATCGGTGTATGAGCTTTGTATTCCCAAAAGTGACAAGCATATTTGGGAGGACATGACGCTTGAATTTTTCGGCGAAAAATGGCGCACATTTGGATTTTCTACGTCATACATTGAAAACCTTTTACCACTTGCATGGAACAAAAAAATAAAGGTGGTGCGTTATGAGTAATAAAATACGCGTCGAGATTAACCGCGCAGGTGTGCGTGAGCTGCTGCGCTCGCAGGAAATAAGCGCAATTTGCGAAGCAAGAGCACAGGCTATAAGCGCACGCTGCGGCAGAGGCTACGAGGTCAGCACCTATACAGGCAAAAACAGAGCGAATGCAAGCGTACACGCCGCAACGCCAAAGGCACGCCGCGATAATATCAAAAACAACACTATTTTAAAGGCGACAAGATGATTGAAAAAACAGTCCTTAATTACCTTAGCGCCACGCTGTCTGTTCCGGTGTGCACTGAAACACCCGAAAAACCACACGGCGAATTTGTGCTCATCGAAAAGACGGGCAGCGGGCGCAACAATAAAATCAATGACGCGACATTTGCTATACAGTCTTACGCGGGTACTTTACTTGCCGCCGCCGAGCTTAACGAAACTGTCAAGTCGGCACTGGACAACATCACAGATTTAGACGAAATATGCCGCGTGTCGCTCAACAGCGATTACAATTACACCGACACCGCTTCAAAGCGTTATCGCTATCAAGCGGTGTATGACATAACTTATTATTGAAAGGATATGCATTTTTTAACCGTTTTTTTGAAAGCGTTGACGTGCGAATGGGATTGGCTATATTACCACCACTGCCTTTGCTGCACCAAGCGAAAACAGTCGTATTGTGAAAGTGGGCGTATTAGACTTCAAAGGATTCAGCGAAAAAAAATGAAAGCGGAGAGTATTTCGTGTATATGGCCGATTACCTGAATGAACTTAAAAAGTACCACCCCCAGTGGGAGTTTGAGTTTGTCGAAGGAGATTGGTCAAACCTTTTGCTGCTTTTGCGGGAAAAGAAAATTGACCTTCTCTGCTCTGCCAGATACTCTGCCGCCCGTGTTGGCGCGTATGATGAAGCTGCCCAAAAAGGTGGCTATTGCTACTCTGCCAAGCCCATTGGCCAATTGCAAGGCCTTCTCTATACCAATGAAGCCAACAGTGATTTGTATTATAACGATTATAAAAAGCTTGCCACAACCACCATAGGCTTTTTAAAGGGCAGCCTTAATATTGAGTTGTTTGAACAGTTTATGCAAACTTATTATGAGCCTGATTATACCATTGCCGACAAAAACACAAATTCCAAATATATCAAGCTTTATGAAAATGAAACTGCCATGACCACAGCACTGGAAGCCGGCGAAATTGAGGCTTTGGCGACCGAAAATCTTTCTTATCATGATGACTTGCGCATTATTGCAAAATACGGCTGCGTTCCCTTCTACTTTATGTCCTATTACGAAAGTGATTTGATGCCTGAAATCGATAGTGCGCTCAGTGCCATAAAAGCAGATAACTATTATTTTAAAACGGAGCTTTATCAAAAATATTATGCGACTAGTGCAATGCATCAATCTCCCCTGTTTACAAGAGAGGAAGCAGATTATTTAAAATCCAATCCGCAGATCACAGTTGGCTTTCTGCCGGATCGCTTTCCACTGTCCCACTTGGATCGTAAAACCGGAGAACTAACAGGTGTTAATGAAGACATTGCGGAGTTGATTTTTGAATTCTGTGGAATTTCATTGCAGATGACACCCTTGGATTTTTGGGAAAAGACCGCAGATGCCTTAGCATCCGGAAAATGCGCCCTAGTTGCCGGGGTGATTTATGAAAACTTTGACGGCAATTCGGATGTGGTGGTATCCAATCCTTTTATGACCAGCAATCTTGTGGTTGCATCAAAACGCGGCATGGCTTATGACCAGACAGGAAAGCACACCATTGCAATTAATAAATCTTTTGAGTTCCTGCAAAAATACATCGCGGAGAAATATCCGAATTTTCAAATTTTGATCACCGACAGTGTGGAAGCATCCGTGCAGGCGGTACTGGATGGTAAAGCGGATGTTATCATGCAAAACGCATATGTACTCAATTACCTTTTGCAAAACCCCAGGTATGATTCCTTGCAAATCATACCCACAGAATTTCTGACAGAACACTCCGCCATTGTTGGATTAAATCATGACACGAACCAACTGCTTATCTCAGCAGTCAATAAAGCAATTGTTGCTCTTCCCCAAGAAAAAATTGATCAAATCATCAATGCCAATACGATTGCCCAGCCATATGTGGCAAACACCTCTGATTTTATTTACAAATATCATGCTTGCCTGCACGGAATGAAGGTAGGTGTATCAAGTGATTAGCGGCAAAAAATATATCACCTTTAGCTTCGATGACGGCACGACGCAGGATATCCGCCTTGTGGAGCTATTAAACAAATACAATATTAAAGCAACATTTAATATTAATTCGCAATTGCTAGGCATGTCAGGAGAAGTGATACGTGAGGGAAAAAGTATTCCTCACGACAAGGTTCCTGCTGACAGTGTGCGCAGCATATATCAAGGTCATGAAATCGCTGCACATACGCTTACACATCCGCTGCTTACAGCACTGGAGGACAAAGAAATTGTTAGACAGGTTGAACAAGACAGGCTTTATTTGAGCGAGCTCGCAGGATATGAGGTGTTGGGAATGGCTTATCCGTGCGGCGGCATCAATTACGATAAGCGTGTGGCAAACCTTGTGAAAACACAAACAGGCATTCGTTACTCGAGAACAATTGAATGTAACGAAGCTTTTGCGCCTCAAACAGATTTATATACCTTCCATCCGACAGTTCACCATAATAGTTGGAACGCGATGGAAAAGCTGTCGGAGCAATTTTTTAATACGCAAAGCGATAACCCCCAAATTTTTTACATTTGGGGGCATTCCTTTGAATTTGATGTTCAAAATACTTGGAACCGTTTTGAAAACTTTTTAAAACAAATTGCAAATAAACCTGATGTAGTATACGCCACAAACAGGGATGTGTTATTAAATAATATCAATGATGAAAGTCGCACCATATCCCATTAAGCTTTATTTAAAACGAGCTTTGGCAATGTGCGACAAAATAAATTTTAGAGACTAAAAACACTTATTTTGTCTCTTTAAGCTTTACTTCGGTAATCAGTTCGGTGGAGACGATGTTGAGCATGGTGTCCAGTTTTTCGACGTCCTCGGGGGGAAAGCGGTCTTTTATGCGCTGCATCACTACGCCCACGTAGTCATAAGTGATGCCGTAATATTCCATATATTTGTCCGTGACCTCAAGGTGAAATTCGCGGCGATCTTCTTTTGAGCGGACGCGGCGGACGTAGCCTTTTTTTACTAGGCTGTTGATTTTATACGCGGCGTTTGGCGACGAAATTTGAGCAAAGGCGGCAAATTCGTTGACAGTGGGGCTGCCGAGGGCGTAAATCACCTCCACGCAAAAGGTTTCGACAGCCGACAGGCTTGATTCGCGCTCTTCAAAGCGGCTGAACACCTTGGAATAGAATTGCAGCTTGAATTTTGTGTAAATTCGCGTGAAATTTTCTTCCAGCATGGGCGATACCTCCTCACAAAATGGGGTTTTATGCTATTGTAGCAAAAAAGGCGCAAAATTGCAATCGCGGTACAAATTATTGCAGCACAAACGAAAGCTCCGCTTCGGCGGCGATTTTGCCGTCAACCGTGGCGACAGCCTTGCCAAAGCCGACTGAACCGCGCAAGGCCGTCAACTCGCACGAGAGCATTAATACATCACCGGGCACTACCTGCGTGCGAAACCTCGCCGATTTTACACCGCCGAAAAACGCAATTTTGCCTTTGTTTTCAGGTAGAGAAAGCAGTGCCACAGCGCCTGTTTGCGCAAGGGCTTCTAAAATAAGCACGCCGGGCATAACGGCGTATTCGGGAAAATGGCCGCAAAAAAACTGTTCGTTTGCCGAGACGCATTTTATGCCCTTTGCCCATTTGCCCTCCTCGAAATCGACAATGCGGTCAACGAGAAGCATCGGGTAGCGGTGCGGGAGTATTTTCTCAATTTCTGTGTGTGAAAGCTGCATTTATTCGCTCCTTTATTAGCGTGCCTACCTTATGCGGCGAAGCACAAGCACGGCGTTATGTCCGCCGAAGCCTAGGGAATTTGACATGGCGTAGGTGATGTCTTTTTTGCGCCCGACGTTTGGGACGATGTCAAGATTGCAAAGCTCGTCAGGCACAGCGTAGTTTATTGTCGGCGGCAAAAAGCCCTCGTTTAAGGCGCATGCTGTCAAGATTGCCTCGACAGCGCCCGACGCGCCTAGAAGATGGCCTGTCATTGATTTTGTGGACGAAACCGCGACAGTGTCGGTGGCTGCGCCCAGTGCTGTGCGGATAGCCTGCGTCTCACAGCGGTCGTTCATCGGGGTTGATGTGCCGTGCGCGTTAATGTAGCCCACATCATTTGGCGTTATGCCCGCGTCTTGCATTGCAAGTGTCATGCAGTCGGCAGCGCCCGAGCCGTCGCCTAACGGGGCTGTGAGGTGATGAGCGTCGCAGGTGGCGGCGTAGCCTGCAATTTCGCCTAAAATTGCCGCGCCGCGGTTTTTTGCGTGCTCGTATTCCTCAAGCACCAAAACACCCGCGCCCTCGCCCATAACAAAGCCGCTGCGCTTTTTGTCAAACGGAATTGAGGCGCGCGAGGGGTCTGTGCTTTGCGAAAGCGCGGACATCGACGTAAAGCCGCCGATTGCGAGCGGCGTTATTGACGCTTCCGTTCCGCCGCACACCATGACCTCGGCGTAGCCGTCACGCACCGCACGAAAGCCCTCGCCTATTGCGTTTGTGCCCGACGCGCACGCCGTAACAACACAGGTGCAGCTACCTTTAAGCCCAAATTCTATTGCAATAAGCCCCGCCGCCATGTTTGATATAGCCGTGGGGATAAAATATGACGACACGCGGTCAAACCCTTTTGCAAGGCCGCGGCTGTGCTCTTGCTCGATGGTGTCAAGCCCGCCGATGCCGCTTGACACGTTTACGCCGCAGTGCGACGCGTTTTCCTTTGAAATATCAAGCCCGCTTTGCTTCACTGCCTGCTTGGCGGCGATGAGCGCAAGCTGTGAAAAGCGGCTCATTTTGCGCAGAGCGCGAGGATCGACCCACTCTTCAGGGTCAAAAGCTTTAAGCTCTGCCGCAAGCTTCACCTTTTGCGCCGAGGTGTCGTAATAGGTTATCGGCGCTATGCCGCACACACCATTTTTGGCCGCCTGCCACATATCTCCGGCGTTGTTGCCTATCGGCGAAAGCGCGCCCATTCCGGTGATTACCACTCGTCTTTTCATGTTTTTCTCCTTATCTCATCGTCATGCCGCCGTCGACGGCGAGCACTTGGCCTGTTATGTATGCGGAGCTATCGTCTGTTAAAAAAGCCACCGCGTTTGCAACGTCCGACGCGTCGCCAAAACGCCCTTGCGGAATACTTAAAGCGAGCTTTTCCGCTGCTTCCTCGGGCAGCTTTGATGTCATATCGGTTCTTATAAAGCCCGGCGCGACGGCGTTTACGGTCACGCCCTTTGCGGCAAATTCACGCGCGACAGACTTTGTTAAGCCTATAAGCCCCGCCTTGCTTGCGGCGTAATTTGCCTGACCGACGTTGCCCATAAGCCCGACGACGCTTGTTATGTTGACAATGCGCCCCGAGCGCGCGCGGAGCATTGGGCGCACAGCCGCCTGCGTCATTAAATAGGCGCTTTTTAAGTTAGTGTCGAGCACTTTCGACCATTCGTCCTCCGTCATGCGCATGAGCAAATTGTCGCGCGTCACGCCCGCGTTATTCACAAGGATATCAAGCGCCCCAAAGGCTCGGAGCGCGGCGGCGGCGATTTTTTCGCAGTCGGCTTTTGTGCTCACGTCGCCCTGTATTGCCAGCACTTTTACGCCGAGCTTTTCGCACGCGGAGACTGTCTTTTCGGCTGACGCTGCGTCTGATTTATAATTCACAATAAGGTTAATATTTTTAGCGGCGAGCGCGAGGCAGATTGCGCGGCCTATGCCACGCCCCGCGCCTGTTACGATGGCTGTTTTCATTTTTTCTCCTTTTTAATCGCCGCGAGCACGGTTTTGAAATCGTCGTGCGTCTCGATGGCAAAGCATTTAAGCTCGGGCACAGTCTTTTTCACAAAGCCCGAAAGCACGCGCCCCGCGCCGATTTCGATTACTGTATCAACACCTTGCGCCGCGATATAGCGAAGCGTGTCCTCAAAATAAACGCCGGACTGCACCTGACGCACAAGCAAAGAGGGCACGTTTTCGCCCGCTTTAAGCTCGTTTGCAGTGCAGTTGAACACGACGGGAAAGCGCATTTTGCCAAAGGTGAGCGTTTTGAATTTTTGCTCTAGCGCATTTGCGGCGGGGCGCATTAACGAGGTGTGGAAAGCGCCGCTGACGGCTAACGGCAGACAACGCCGTGCGCCTGCGGCGAGCGCAAGGCCGCAAGCGTCGTCAACAGCGTCCGCGTCGCCGCCAATGACAAGCTGATTTGGGCAGTTGTAATTCGCGATTTCGGCAACGCCTTTTTTGGACGCTTCGGCGCAGCAGGCGGCTAACGCGTCGCGCGGCATACCTATAGCAGCCGCCATTTTGCACGCGCGGCCTTTTGTTGCAAGCGCCATTTGCTCGCCGCGAAAGCGCACAAGTGAAATTGCGGTTTCGGCGTCCCACACACCCGCGGCTGTGAGCGCCGAATATTCGCCGAGCGAAAGCCCTGCGGCGATATCGGGCGTTATGCCGTTTTGTTTTAAAAGCGCCGTCACGCCCGCCGCAAACGCGAGAAGCGCGGGCTGTGTGTTTTGCGTCTCGCCAAGCTCCTCGGCGCTGCCCTCAAAGCAAAGCGCGCGCAGATTTGGCGGTAAAAAATCAAATATTTCGCTGAAAATCGGCTCTTCATTATAAAAATCGCGCCCCATGCCAACTTTTTGGCTGCCTTGACCGGCGTATAAAAAAGCAAGCTTCATAATTCCCTCCACGGCTGCATAAGCTCGTCAATAAGCGTTTTTACGGTGACAAGCTTTTTTGCGCCGCCCGCATGTGCGCCGCAGAAAAACAGTCCCTCTTCAAAATTGCCCTTTGCCGCCTCAATAAGCGCGCGCGTGATGCAATACGGTGTTTTTGCGGGGTTGCACGGCACAAGACAGTTTACACACTGCGTCGGCGGAAAGGTTTCGCGCTGCGCAAGCTTTTTGACAAGCGGCGTAAAAAGCGCGCGGCCGGGCATACCGACGGGGCTGTTTACAAGGCAAATATCGCTGCTTTCGGCGTGCAAAAACACCTCTTTATAACCGTCGCTTGCATCACATTCCTCTGTTGCTATAAACCGTGTGGCGATTTGCGCGCCCGCCGCGCCTTCATTTATATAATGGCAGATTTGCGCACCGTCACTAATGCCGCCCGCGACAAAAACAGGTATTTTGCCAAAAGCCGCCACGGCGTTAAGAACGTCAGCGAGAAGCACAGACAGCGGTTTTGCGCTGCCGTCGTCAAGCTCCTTGCGTGAAAAGCCGAGGTGTCCGCCCGCCTCCGAGCCTTCAAGCACCACAAAATTAGGCAGGCGCTGATAGTGCATTTGCCAGCTTCGGCAAATGACCGACGCGGCGCGTCCGCTTGAGACAATAGGCGCAAGCAGCACATCAGCACCGTCTGCGAGCATCGGCAGCTCCATCGGCAAGCCCGCGCCCGAAATTATTGCGTCAACGCCCGCGGAGACTGCCGTTTTTACAGCGTTTGCATAATCGGCAGTGGCGACCATTGCGTTTATTGCGACAAGCCCCGCGCCGTGTGCTATCGCCTTTGCTTTCGCAATTTCGGCAGCGAGTGCGCGGCTGTTTGCCTGCTTTGCGTTTTGCCAAAAATCACCCTCGCGAAAGCCGATATTCGCCGTTGAAATAACGCCCATGCCGCCCTCTTTTGCGACGCTGCCCGCGAGATTGCCGAGCGAAATGCCAACGCCCATGCCGCCCTGAATAAGCGGCAGAGCAAGCCGCCTTGTGCCTAGCTGCATGATTTTCCCTCCGTCGCCTCGTTCAGCCGCGAAAGCGTATGTTCACAGCCGCGCATCAAGGCTTCAAAAATTTCGCGCAGTGGGCGGATTTCGTTGCAAAGCCCCGCGCACTGCCCCGCCATAAGCGAGCCTGTCTCTGTGTCGCCGTCCAAAACAGCGCGGCGAAGCGAGCCGAGTGTAAATTTTTCAAGCTCCATTTTATCTGTGCCTAATTTTTCAAGGCGCACGTATTCGCGTGCCATTTTATTTTTCAAAATGCGCACAGGCGTGCCCGCAATGCGGCCTGTGACAACGGTGTCGCGGTCATTTGCGCGCAGAACTGCCGCCTTGTAATTTTCGTGAATGGGGCATTCCTTTGACACTAAAAGGCATGTGCCGACCTGCACGCCGCACGCGCCGAGCGCGAAAGCCGCAAGCATTTGCTCGCCCACAGCAATGCCGCCCGCCGCGATGACAGGTATATTAAGCGCGCGCGTAATCTGCGGAATGAGCGCCATTGTCGTCGCCTCTCCGATGTGCCCGCCCGCCTCACAGCCCTCTGCGATAACGCCGTCAACGCCCTGCGCCTCAAGCCGTTTTGCAAGCGCGACAGCGGAAACTACAGGGAAAATTTTTATGCCCGCGTTTTTCCACATTTCAATATATGAAGCCGGATTGCCCGCGCCTGTTGTGACGACGGGCACGCGCTCATTTGCCACAAGCTGTGCCATTACGTCCACCTGCTGGTTCATGAGCATCAAATTTACGCCAAATGGCTTTTTTGTGAGCGATTTACAGATTTCGATTTCTTTTTTGAGCATCTGCGCCGTCATGCCGCCCGCTCCGATAAGCCCGAGCGCGCCAGCGTTTGAAACGGCGGCGGCAAAGCTGCCTGTGGCGACGTTTGCCATGCCGCCTTGTATAATAGGAAATTCAATTCCTAAAAGCGTTTGTATACGCATAATTTTCTCCTTTTAACTGCTTTAAAATGTTAGCAGAGCGCCCGCACAGGTTAAGCCCGCGCCAAAGCCCGCGCAGATTATCGTCGTGCCCTGCGGCAGCAGCCCGTGGTGAGACATTTCGCTTAACGCTATGGGAATGCTTGCCGCCGAGGTGTTGCCGTAGCGCTGTAAATTGAGGTAAAATTTTTCGCTGTGTGCGCCGAGCCTGCGGGCGATTTGCTCTATGATGCGTGAGTTTGCCTGATGGCAGACAAAATAGTCGATTTCGTCTAGGCTTTTTTCGCTTTTTTGCATAATCCGCCTTAATATTTCGGGCACTGTGAGCGTTGCGAAGCGGTAGACGTTTGCGCCGTCCATCTCAATGCCAAGGTTATTTTCGCGGCAATGAAGCGACTGTGTGTCGGGCATGACGCTGCCGCAAAAGCAGTAAGGGTGCGCGTCTGACAAGGCTACAACTGCCGCGCCCGCGCCGTCGCCAAAAAGCACACAGGTGCTGCGGTCTGTCATATCGAGCACGCGTGAAATAGTTTCGCTGCCTATAATCAGCGCACAGCGGCCGCCCTGCGCCGATAAAATGGCGTGGGCGCTTGCTACTGCGTGCACAAAGCCTGTGCAGGCGGCGTTTAAATCGAACGCTACGCTAACATTTTCAAGGCAAAGCTGCTGCGCGACGCTGCACGCTACAGACGGCATTTGAACGTCGGGCGTGAAGGTTGCAGCTATGCAAACGGATATGTCCTTTGCGCAAACGCCCGCTTTCCGCATGGCATTTTTTGCGGCTTCGACTGCCAAAGTGGTTGTTGTTTCGCCCTTTGACGCAAAGCGGCGCTCGCGAATGCCTGTGCGCGATTTTATCCACTCGTCGCTTGTGTCGACAAGATTTGCGAGGTCGTCGTTAGTCACGGCTTTTTTTGGCAGCGCGTGGCCGAGGCCTAAAATTTGCAGTCCTGTCATAAAGCTTCCTTTCTGTTGCCGATGGCTCGCAGCTTTTTGTAGCGGCTTTTGCGTAGTGCGTCGCCGCTTTGGGCGCACAGTACCGAAAGCTCGCGCGTCAGCACAGCGTCTAGCGCCAGATATACAGACGCGGGTTCTTCATGCGCGCCGTTTGGCGGCTCGTGGATTATGCCGTCTATAACGCCGAGCGTCAAAAGGTCTTGCGCCGTCAGCCTCATAATTTCGGCGGCCTCCTGTGAGCGGGACGCGTCCTTCCACAAAATTGTGGCGAAGCCCTCGGGTGAAAGCACGGAAAACACGGCGTTTTCTAACATGAAAATGCGGTCTGCAACGCCGAGCGCAAGCGCGCCGCCGCTGCCGCCCTCGCCTGTCACGACAGCGATAGTAGGCACTGTCAAGCGGCTCATTAATGCAAGACAGCTCGCAATAGCCTCGCCCTGCCCGCGCGCCTCGGCCTCAATGCCCGGGTATGCGCCGGGGGTGTCGATAAAGGTGATTATCGGGCGCTTGAATTTCTCCGCCTGACGCATAAGGCGCTGTGCCTTGCGGTACCCCTCGGGGCTTGACATGCCAAAATTCATGCGCAGGTTTTCTTCAAGCGTTTTGCCCTTGCGGTGGCCTATAACAGTCACCGGAGTACCTTTATAAAAGGCAAGCCCACCGAGAATGCTGGCGTCCTCCGCTTGACGGCGGTCACCGCAAAGCTCAAAAAAGCCTGTAAAAAGATGGTCTATATAATCTGTAACGGAGGGGCGAAGCGGGTTTCGCGCAAGGGCTACGCGGTCTGCCGCGGTGCGGGGTTTTGGTGTTGTCATGCGGTTGTCCTTCCATGAAGCGCGAGCAGGCGGCTTATCGCTTCGCGCATTTCGCCGCGCGGGATTATCGCGTCAACAAAGCCGTGTTCAAGCAGATATTCCGAGCGCTGAAAGCCGTCGGGCAGTGTTTGACGGATTGTCTGCTCGATGACGCGCGGACCTGCAAAGCCTATTAATGCGCGCGGCTCGGCTAATATTACATCGCCGAGGCTCGCAAAGCTTGCCGTCACGCCGCCTGTTGTGGGGTGTGTTAAAAACGATATGTACAAAAGCCCCGCGTCGGCGTGGCGCTCAAGCGCGGCGGCTGTTTTTGCCATTTGAAAAAGCGACAAAATGCCCTCCTGCATACGTGCGCCGCCCGACGCCGAAAAAATGATGATCGGCAGACGCGCGTGTGTGGCGTATTCGACGGCGCGGGTGATTTTTTCGCCCACAGCCGTGCCCATGCTGCCCATCAAAAAGCGGCTGTCGAGCACGCAGACGACAACCTTTACGCCGCCGATTTTGCCGACAGCCGTCACAACCGCCTCATAAATCCCTGTCTCACTTCTGAGAGCGGCCAATTTTGCCTCATATGACGGAAAATTTAGCGGGTTGCCGCCCTGCAAGCGTCTGTTTAAAAAGCGCACGCTCTTTGCGTCAAGCAGCATATCGAGCCTTGTTTGAGCCGATATTGAAAAATGATGCCCGCAATCGGGGCAGACAAAAAGGCTTTTTTCAAGCGCATTTTTTGAAAAGCTCTCCTTGCAGCTTGGGCATACCGAAGCGTCTGTTTTCGTCGCGGTTTCCTTTGGCTTTTTTTTCAAACGGAGCGCTTGCAAAGCCTCTAAAAATATCTTTTTTTGTGCAAATGGGTTCATGAGTCACCTCTTGCAGCTTTTTGGGCTGACAAAATGCTGTCGATATGCGCGTCGATAAAGCCGGTGTTGTAATCTCCGCGCAAAAAATCGGGCTGAAACAAAAGCAAATGCTGTAACGGCAGCGTTGTTGTCACGCCCTCGACAACCATTTCTTCAAGCGCGCGGCGCATACGGCGGACGGTGTTGAGCCGCGTGTCGCTGTGCACGATAACCTTCGCGACCATAGAGTCATAAAACGGACTTATTTCGCAGCCGTTGTAAAGTGCGGAGTCCACCCTCACGCCCGGCCCTGCGGGGAAATGCAGAAAGCTGACCTTGCCGGGGCAGGGCGCAAACGCGTTTTCGGGGTTTTCGGCGTTTATGCGGCACTCGAGCACGTGGCCGTTAAAATGCACGTCCTTTTGCTCAAATGAAAGCGGCAACCCCGACGCTATGCGAAGCTGCTCGTGCACGATGTCAACGCCCGTGAGCATTTCGGTGACAGGGTGCTCGACCTGTATACGCGTGTTCATTTCGATGAAATAGTAATTGTTTTTGTCGTCGAGCACAAATTCAATTGTGCCGGCGCTCTCGTAGCCCGCAGCCTTTGCCGCGCGAACGGCGGCGCTGCAAATGGTGCCGCGCAAAGCGTCCGAAAGCCCCGCGGCGGGCGCTTCTTCAAGAAGCTTTTGGTTGCGGCGCTGCATTGAGCAGTCTCGCTCGCCGAGGTGAACCGTGTTGCCGTTTTTGTCGGCTAAAATTTGCACCTCGATGTGGCGTGGGTTCACTATCAGCTTTTCGATATACATTTCGCCGTCACCAAAGCACGCCTCGGCCTCGGCACACGCGGTGTTAAATGAGTCGATAAGCTCATCTTCACAAAACGCCTTGCGCATTCCGCGTCCGCCGCCGCCCGCCGACGCTTTCACAAGCACCGGATAGCCTATTTTTTCGGCAATTTCCAGCGCCTGCTCTGCGTTTTCGACGCTTCCTTCAGACCCCGGCACGACAGGCACGCCCATTTTCTGCATAAGGCTGCGCGCGTAGGATTTGTTGCCCATGCTGTCGATGACATCGGGGGACGGGCCTATAAATTTAAGGCCGTATTCGGCGCAGCGGCGCGCAAAATCGCTGTTTTCGGACAAAAAGCCAAAGCCGGGGTGCACTGCGTCGCAGTGTGTTGCAAGCGCCGCCGAGATTATGTTGTTCATGTTGAGATAGCTGTCGGCGGCGCGGGGCGAGCCGATGCAGACGGACGCTGAGGCGAGCTCGCGGTGAAGCGCGTGTTCGTCAGCTGTTGAATACACGGCGACAGGCTCGATGCCAAGCTCGCGGCAGGCGCGCAGAATGCGTATCGCGATTTCGCCGCGGTTTGCCACAAGCACGCGGCTTATCATGGCGTTACCTCAAACAGGGCTTGGTCAAACGAAACAGCGTCGCCGTCACGCGCCAAAATTTTTGTAATAACGCCGTCCGCGGGGCTCGGCAGCTCGTTCATCATTTTCATAGCCTCTAAAACGCAAAGCGGCTGACCCTTTTTCACGCTGTCGCCCACGTTTACAAGCGGCGGCGCGTCAGGCGCTTGCGACGCGTAAAAAACGCCGACAAGCGGAGATTTAACCTCAATGCCGCCCGACGGCTGCACCGCTGCTTCTTCGCATACTGTTTTTGAAAGCGGCGCTGCTGTTTGCGCTGTTTTTTCCATGCGCACCCGCTCGCCGTCAATTTCAAGCGCCGTAAGGCCCGACTTTAAAAACTCTTGAATCAGCGCAAATAATTCCTGCTTGTTCATTGCGACTCCTTTTTATTACGCAGCTTTAATCTTTTCAATGCGTGCGGCGATATCCCCCACCGTCTTAAGCTCCGCCATAGTTCCCTCGGGAAGCTGAACTCCGAACGCGTCCTCGAGCGCCATATTAAGCTCAACGGCGTCAAGCGAGTCCGCGCCCAAGTCCTCCACAAGCATAGTCTTTTCAGTAACCTCCGCCTCGTCACATCTCAAAGTGGCAACGATAACCTTTTTAACTTCTTCAAAATACATAATTGCATCTCATTTCTATAATTTATTAAAGATATTTTATTTAAAATATTTTAGATAAAATATCTTAGACAAATAATAACAAATGAAAAGCAAATTGTCAATAAAAAAATAAGCACCCTTAAAATTTAAGGGTGCTTTTTGAAATTATTCCACGCTGTCCTGCGCTTGTTTTACTACGCTTTCCATGATGTCGTAGCTCACTGCGCCGGGCACGTAGCCGGGGATGTTGCCGTCGGCGTTGACTAGGAAGGTGGTGGGGTAGGAGTTTACTCCGTAGGCGGAAAAGGTGCTGTGATCTACGTCCATTAGCACCGGATAGGTGTAGCCGTTGTCGTCGAGGAAGGCTTTGATATCCTCCTCGCTGCCCTCATTGCCGAGGTTTGGCGCGGCGACGCCGAGGATTATTACGTCATTTGCGTTTTCTCCGTTTTCCTCATACAGCTTTTGTATGTCGGGCATTTCGCGGCGGCACGGCGGACACCATGTCGCCCAAAAGTTTAAAAATACCGTCTTGCCCTTGTAATCGGACAGCTTGTGCTCAACGCCGTTTTGATCCTTCAGAGTGAAATCTACTGACGCAACGGTGTCGGTTTTCTTTTTTTCAGGCGTAGAGGATGACGCTGCCTCAGGCTGCGAGGCGCTTTCGCTTTGCGCTATGCTTTGGCTTTGCGACGACGAACTCGCCGTGCTTGTGCCTGCGCTTGAGAGGTAGCTGGTGATGCCGTTCATGAAGCCTGTGAGCGTCATGATACCCATTATTATGAGCAGCGCCGCGCCGATTTTGACGGTGTAGCGCACGATGCCGCTGTGCTTTTTAAACAGGTTGAGCAGCGTGCCTGTGAACAGGCCAACCGCTATAAACGGCACTATGAAGCCGAGCGTGTACACGCCGATGAGCATGAACGCCCTGCCCGCGCTTGCGGACGAGCTCGCCATAAGCAGCACGCTGCCGAGCGTTGGGCCTATGCACGGCGTCCACGAAAAGCTGAACGTGAAGCCCATCAAAAATGCCGATATCGGGCTTGTGGCGAGCTTATTGAGGTTGAGCGGAAGGCGGTGCTCGCTCTCAATCATCTTCGATTTGCCGAAAAGGCCGAGCTGATACATGCCGAATAAAATCATTATTATGCCGCCGATGCGTGCAAACCACGTGCGGCCATCGGAAAAGAACTGCCCTAGCGCGGTAAAGCCAAAGCCGAGAATGAAAAATGTGACGCTTACGCCGAGAACAAAAAACAGCGTGTGCAAAAGCGTTTTACCGCGCGGATAAATTATTGTACCGTCGGGTGCGGTAGTTTTTGCCCCGCCTGCAAAATAGCTGATGTAAACAGGGATAAGCGGCAGCACGCACGGTGAAAAAAAGCTTAAAAGCCCCTGCAAAAACACCGTGAGCATAGGTATGCCCGATTCAATTGTAAAGCCCATAATTCTCCTTTACTGAATATGTAATCAATTTAGTTACAGTTTATGATATATTTATACCACATAAATATAGGTGGTGTCAAGCGTAAATTGTGAACAAACCTTGTCAAAAAAACAAATATAGTGTAAAATAGTTATATTACCGCTGTAAAGCGGTAAAGTGAGAGGGAGGAATATTTATGACGGGAAACAAATTGCAGATACTTATAGCCATGCTTTTGTATATGGCGTCTGTTATCGGCATCGGTGTATTTTATGCGCAAAAGGCCAATAAAAGCACCGAAAACTACTTTTTGGGCGGCAGAAGCCTCGGCCCGTGGGTGACGGCGATGAGCGCGGAGGCAAGCGACATGAGCGGGTGGCTTTTGATGGGCTTGCCCGGCGTTGCGTACTGGTGCGGGCTTGCGGACGCGTTTTGGACGGCTGTTGGGCTTGCGCTTGGCACGTACCTCAACTGGCTTTTGACGGCGCGGCGTCTGCGCAGCTATTCTGTTGTTGCGGGCAACGCGATAACAATTCCGGAATTTTTTTCAGGGCGCTTCAGGGAAAAGAAAAACGTGCTTGAGCTTTTGTCGGCGGGCTTTATACTTGTGTTTTTCACGGTTTACGCGGCTAGCTGCTTTGTGACGTGCGGAAAACTTTTCAGCCGTCTTTTCGGCGCGCCGTATGTGTCGATGATGCTTGCGGGCGCGGTGTTTGTGATAATATACACAGTTCTCGGCGGCTTTTTGGCGGAGAGCGCGTCTGACTTTATGCAGAGCATTGTCATGATTTTTGCGCTTGTGGCGGTGCTTTCCGTTGGCGTTATCAGCGCGGGCGGCATAGGTGTCGTCGCGGAAAACGCAAAGGCGATACCGGGCTTTGTGGAGCTTTTCGGCATAGCGTCGCCGACTGTTACTGACGGTGTGCAGAGCGTTGTGGACGGTGTGCCGCAGTTTGGCGCGGCTGGTGAATACGGCTTTTTGACAATACTTTCAACGCTGTCTTGGGGGCTTGGATACTTTGGTATGCCGCAGGTGCTTCTTCGCTTTATGGCGATTGAAAAGCCCGAAAAGCTTAAAAACAGCCGCCGTATAGCGACTGTTTGGGCGTGCATTTCGCTGTTTGTGGCGATAGCGATTGGGCTTACAGGGCGCGTGCTGTTTCCGACAACGCTGCTTACGAGCGCCGACGCGGAAAACATTTTCATCACATTGAGCACCTCCCTCATGCCGTCGTTCTTCGCGGGCATCGTGATGGCGGGCATACTTGCCGCGACGATATCGTCGTCGGACTCATATCTGCTTATCGCCGCGAGCGCTTTTGCGAAAAATATTTATCACAAGGCAATAAATAAAAAAGCTACTGACAAGCAGGTGATGTGGGTGTCGCGCATAATTCTTGTGCTGATAAGCCTTGTGGGCGTTGTGATAGCGATGGACGAAAACAGCGTTATTTTTGTGATAGTTTCATTCGCATGGGCGGGCTTTGGCGCGACGTTTGGCCCCGCGATGATAGCGAGCCTGTTTTGGCGGCGCGCAACACGCAACGGCGTTTTGGCAGGCATGATTTCCGGCGCGGCGACGGTGTTTATATGGAAGCTTTTAATAAAACCGATGGGCGGCGTTTTCGGAATATATGAGCTTTTGCCCGCATTTATTATAAGCGCACTCGCGATAATAATAGTGTCGCTTATTTCGCCTAAGCCGTCAGACGAAATTGTAGCTGATTTTGATTTAGCGAAGAAAAATGCATAAATAACAATTGTAGGGCAAGGGCTCTGCTCTTGCCGTAAGTAACCTTTATCGGTCGCCTGCGGCAAGAGCAGAGCCCTTGCCCTACGATTATTATAAAGTGAATATCCTCGCGCCGAGCGTTTTTGCGTCCTCGGCATCATGTGTTATGCACAGGAGGGCGCGGGAGCTTTGGCGGGTTTTTATAAATTCGGCGGCTTTGGTTTTTACCGCGTCGTCAAGGCCTTTGAACGGCTCGTCGATTATTACGATATCGCTTTTCGCGAGCATCGCCCTCACTATGGCTATACGTCGTTTTTGCCCGCCGGACAGCACCGCGCATGGCCTTTTTGCGTCGTCTGACATATCGACGGCTTTTAGCGCGGACATTATCTCGCCGTCCGTCAGGCTTTGATTTACAAAGCGGATATTTTGAACGCTGTCAAGCTGCGGCAATAATCTATCCTGCTGAAAAGCACACGAAAAAACTGTGTTTGGCGCAGTGACTACCCTGCCGCTGTCGGGCTTAAGCAGACCCATAATTATATTCGCGAGCGTTGTTTTGCCCGCGCCGGACGGTGCCATTATGCACACTGTTTCGCCTTTTTTAACGTCAAGGCACACACCATCGAGCACCTTTTTGCCGTCAAAGCTTTTGCAAACATACTCTATTTTCAGCATTCGGCACGGCCTCCCGACACTCGTTTTACAAAGCCGTCAACAACAGCCATGAACAGCTTTTCAAATAAAAGACTTAGCAAAACTATGACGAGCGTCCACGCAAAAAGCTCGGCTGTCGACAAAAAGAGCTTCGCGTTATAAAGCGCCTCGCCTATGCTGCCGCGTGTTATGCCTATCACTTCGGCGGCTATCCCGCTTTTCCAGCAAAGGCCGAGCGCGGTGCGGCACGCGGCGGCGTACTGCGGCGCGGCGTTTGGCATATAAATATACCGTATGCGCCGCAAAAGCGGAACGCGAAATACCTGCGCCATTTCAAGCAGCTCTTTGTCCGCCGTCATTATACCCGTGAGCGTGTTTTGATAAATTATTGGCAGTACCATCAAAAAGCTGATTAACACAGCCAGATTTGACGCGCTGCGCAGCCATAAAAGCGCAAGAATAATAAAGCTTGCCACAGGCACGCTGCGTACCGTCAGCATAAACGGCTGCAAAAGCACGCGCAAAAGCCCATTTGCCGAGCTTACCGCCGCAAGCGCCACGCCCGCCGCCATACCCATGAGAAAACCTAGGATTATCCGCACAGAGCTTGAGGCCGCCGTCGCCCAAAAGCCGGGCGTAAGCATTAGCGCAAAGAGCGTTTTTAGCACCTCAAACGGCGAGACAAGCAAAATACTGCTGTCAACATAAACACTGACCGCCTGCCAGACAAAAAGCCACAGGCAAACAGCCAGTATATTCTGTACGGCTTTATTTTTTAAAAGCCTATGCACCATAATAGAAATCGTCAGCCGGCAGCGTGCCGCCTACGGCTTCGGGGTTTTGGTCAAACAGCACCTGCAAATATGCGGCCACGTTCGACTTCATTTCCTTGCCTGTAAGGAATGTGATATTGCACTGCGGAAGCGCCTTTTCAGCGACGGCGGCTTTGGCTACGATGCCAAAATCAGCAATCATCTGCGCGGCGTCTGCGGTGTTTGCAAGCACGTAATCGACGCTGCCCTTATACTCTTCAAGGAACGTCTTAAACGCCTCAGGATTTGCCTCGATGAACGATTTTTGCGCAACGACAACGCCTGTGACAAGGTCTGTTCCGTCTGAAACTGCGTTCCATTCCTTTGTCAAATCAAGCACTGTCGCGTAGCCCTCGTTTTGCATAAGCGCTGTTGTGGCATACGGCTGCGGCAGCATTGCCACGGCTGTCGCGTCGACAGACTGCTGAAGCGACGTCACAACGGCGGCGGCCTCTGTTGCGTATTCAATAGTTACGTCCTTTTCGGGGTCAATTCCGTTTTGCGTGAGGAGATAATTAAGCACATATTCTGGAGTTGTGCCCTTGCCTGTGGCGTAAATTGTGCGGCCTTTGAGGTCGGCAATTGTCTTGACGGAGGTGTCGGCGGAAATCATCTGCAAAACGCCGAGCGTGTTGACAGCGGCGATTTGGATTGCGCCCTTTGTCTTGTTGTAAAGCACGCTTGCGAGGTTGCACGGAATGAGCGCGACGTCAATTTCGCCCTTGACGAGCTGTGCGGTGAACTCGTCTGCCGCGCCATAGGTTGTGACGTTGTACTGGTTTATTGTGGCGTCTGTTTTAGTGTCGTTCATGAGCTTGATGAGCCCCATTGCCGTCGGGCCGTTGAGCGCGGCGACGTTGAACGAAACGCGGTCGGGGGAGTCCTGCTGCATGATGACTGCGTCTGACGGCACGCTGACTGTCGGCACGCTTGACGATGATGACGCACCGCCGCCGCAAGCCGCAAAAGCGCTTACCGCTAAGGCAAGCGTAAGTAAAAGTGATATAGTCTTTTTCATTATGTTTTCTCCTTTTGTTGCATTTGTCTTTTTATTATACTATAATACTCTCAAATAAGCTGTTGCAATTGCAACAAAACGTAGGTGTTTACAAGTGGAGGCTATAATAGACGCGGCGGCGAAAAGCGTGCTGTTTGCAGGGCTTGGGCGCTGTGAAATAGAGCGGCTGATTGCGGAATTTGCGCCGGCGGTCAAGCATTTTGAAAAGGGTGAAATAATTGTGCTTGAGGGCGACGACGTGTCGGCGATGGGGCTTATAGTGGGCGGGTGTGCACAGGCTGTAAAAACAAATGCCGCCGGAGATACACTCACGGCGGCGCGGCTTAAAATCGGAGATGTTTTTGGCGATATGCTCGCGGCGAGCGCGCACGCAAAAAGCCCCGTCACCGTTCAGGCGGAAAGCGCGTGCACGGTGGCGTTTATAAAGTACGCCTCGCTTTTTGAGCCGAAGCAAACGCCGCGCGTTGAGGTGCTTAAAAACATGCTGCAAAATATGTCCGACAAATATTTTTTGCAAGAACAGCGCGTGAGCGTGCTTGCGGAAAAGAATTTGAAGGACAGAATAACGCGGTTTTTAAGGTACGAAGCCCGCGCGCAGGGCACGTCAGCCATATCCGTCCCCCCGCGTGCACAATTAGCCGCAACACTCGCCTGTGACCGTGCGGCAATGTGCAGGGTGCTCGGTGAAATGCAAAAAAGCGGTGAGATTGAGCTTTTGAAAAATGTGATTGTGGTTAAATGAAGAAGCGGTGAACCGTAAATTTTCACCTCATCAGTCGCCTTCGGCGACAGCTTCCCCTCAAGGGGAAGCCTACGAAAGCCTTCTCCTTTAGGAGAAGGTGGCGCGACGAAGGAGCGACGGATGAGGTAAGTTGACGCAAAGCATCGTCATGTGCATAATCATCAAAAATTAACCACATGCGTGCCGTGCTTAACAGGCATTACAACCCATGCTTGGGGATATTTTTCTAGCAATGCGGCTTGGACGGTGCGGGCTTTTTCCTCTGTTTCAAAAACACCGAAAACTGCTGCGCCGCTGCCTGTCATTAAGGCGGCAAGCGCGCCGTTTTTGGTCATTATTTCACATATGGGCGCATTTGCTTTGCTTTCGCTTGAATATTGCAGCGCGTTTTTCATGCTTTTGCACATTGCGTATAAATCGCCATTTTCGGCTGCCGTGACAGCCGCCTGTGTGTCGACCTTGATATCAGTGCCGATTTCATCAAAGCGCGCGAAGGCTTTGGGCGTGGAGATGCCGTTTTTGGGCATACAAACGGTGATAAAGCAGCGCGGACACGGTGCGCAAGGCGTTAAAATGTCGCCTATGCCCGTCACGCGCATTGTGCCGCCGATTATTGAAAACGGCACGTCGGCGCCGATTTTAACGCCGATGTCGCAAAGCTGCTTTGTCGTCAATTTTGCGCGGTACAACTCATTTAAGCCAACCAAAACAGCCGCCGCGTCGGCACTTCCGCCCGCCATTCCGGCGCGGACAGGGATTTTTTTATGTATGGTAATAGCCGCGCCCGCTAGCAGACCTGTCTCGTTAAAAAACGCGAGCGCCGCCTTTATAGCGGTGTTTGAATCGTTGACAGGCACGGTGCTGTTTGGCAGCTTTAGCGTCAAGCCGCGGCTTTTGCGCACCTCGACAGTCTCATAAAGGCTCACCGCCTGCATGAGCATATCGAGCATATGATAGCCGTTTGGCGCGATGCCTGTTACGTCGAGCGTTAAATTAAGCTTTGCGGGTGCGAGCACTGTCACGCTGTTTTGCCGTCTTTTAGCCATTGTCTCACCTATATGTTAAAAAATGAAAGCCGTTTTACGTCTATTGCGTCGGCGGGGCACACCTCATGGCAGCAAAAGCAGCGGATGCAGGCTTTTTTGTCGATGTGTGCTTTTTTATTTGTCAAATTAATTGTCTGCGCGGGGCAAATGTCCGCACAGCGCGCACATCCGACACATTTTTTTGCGTTTATAACAGGGTGCGGCGCAGCCGATTTTTCGATGAGCGCGACCATTTTGCCTATTACGCCTGACTGATGCGCCGCAAATGTCGCGTCCTTGCTGTTTGCGGGCAGCTTGTAGCCGTCGATGCGTTTTACAGCGCCTATATCGCCGCCTATTTCAACCTCGGCAAAGCTTTTTTTGCACAGGCCGCGGCTTATTGCGTTTGCCATATACGGCACGTCGGCGGGTGAAATGCCTGTTATTTCGCACGCGGCGAGGTCGAGCGAATATGTGCTTTCGCCACCCATTATAAGCCCGATGTGGCGCGGAGTGCCGCT
Organism: Clostridia bacterium; assembly: GCA_009929695.1. Taxonomy (GTDB): domain Bacteria; phylum Bacillota; class Clostridia; order Oscillospirales; family Ruminococcaceae; genus Ruthenibacterium. The sequence goes on along the minus strand of RZZW01000005.1, from coordinate 33,441 downwards.
GTTTGGGCCGTCGCCCTCCATGCCGTCTATCGCGTCGACGACTGTCAAATTTGGCTTTATCGTCTCGCACAAATCGACGAGCATTGCGCCGAATTTATCGGACTTTGGAAACCGCATATGAAGCTCTGCCTTTTGCAAGCCCGGTATAACGCCGAAAAGGTTTTTTGTGGCGTTTGTGAGGCGCATCATCATATGCGTTTTGAGCTTTGGCACGTTGATTATAAAATCTGCGTCGAGCACTGGCTGTATGACGTTAAACTGCGGCACAAGCGCGTAATTCTGCGCCTTTTTGCCGGTCCATTTGCACGCGGTGTATAGCGACACGCCTGTTTTTTGACAGACCTGGGTTATGCCGCACGCTTTGTAAATGGCGGTCATAGCGCTTTCGTTATATGCGCCGCCCGCGGAGTCGGCAACTGTGATATCGGTCACGCCGCGCTTTTGAAGGGCGAGAATGACGGCGCAGAGAACGGCGGGGTGCGTTGTTGCCGCGTCGCTTGGCGCGTGGCGGCCTATGACGTTTATTTTTACGCACGCGCGTGTATTTGCGCCGAGCGTTTTTGCACATTCGCACGCCGCAAACACACGCTCAACGGCGTCGTTTACAATTTTTTCGTCATAACTGCCCGCTTTGCAGACGTAAATGTCCATTTGGTACCTCTCGCAACGTGTATGATGTTGCCTTTGTAGGGAGCGACGCCCTCGTCGCTCCCTAAGCTTTGCGCAAACCTGCGCGGGACGTCGAGGACGCCGTCCCCTACAATCCGCAAGGCTTGCAATTTATGCCTTCAATTCAGTCAAAAACTGCTCAATTCTATGCATGGCTTCGCTCAGATGGGCTATTGAATAGGAGTAGCTTATGCGGATGAAGCCCTCGCCGGAATCTCCGAACGCGGTGCCGGGGATGACGGCGACTTTTTTGTCGTATAGCAGCCTTTTGCAAAATTCGTCGCTTGAAAGGCCGGTGCTTTGTATGCTTGGGAACACGTAAAACGCGCCCTCCGGCTCAAAGCAGGTCAGCCCCATTTTATTTAAGCCTTTAACTAAAAAGCGGCGGCGCGCATCGTATTCGGTGCGCATTTTTTCGATGTCCGCGTCGCAGGTTTTCAGCGCGACGATGCCCGCATACTGGCTTGTGGACGGCGCGCACATGATTGCCGACTGGTGAATTTTTGTCATCAGCTTTATGACAGGCTCGGGCGCGCACGCGTAGCCTAAGCGCCACCCCGTCATTGCGTATGCTTTGGAAAAGCCCTGCACTAACACAGTGCGCTCGCGCATTCCGTCGAGCGCGGCGATGCTGACGTGGCGCATATCGCCATAGGTTAGCTCGGCGTAAATTTCGTCCGAGAGCACCATAATATCGGTGCCGCGCAGCACCTCGGCGATAGGCTCTAAATCTTCACGACGCATTATTGCGCCTGTGGGGTTGCACGGAAACGGCATTATGAGCAGCTTTGTTTTGGGCGTGATAGCCGCTTTGAGCTGCTCGGCCGTGAGCTTAAATTTATTTTCGGCAAGAAGCGGAACTGGCACAGGCACGCCGCCCGTGAGCGTTGTTATGGGCAGATAGCTGACATAGCAAGGTTCGGGGATAATGACCTCGTCGCCGGGGTTGACAAACGCGCGAATGCAAAGGTCGATGGCTTCGCTTCCGCCGACTGTTACAAGCGTCTCCTTTTGCTCATATTCAAGCGAAAAACGGCGGCTTAAATAGCGGCAGATTTCCTCGCGCAGCTCTTTTAAGCCAGCGTTTGAGGTGTACCAGGTTTTGCCTTTTTCAAGGCTTGTGATGCCTGCGTCTCGCACAGCCCACGGTGTTTTAAAATCGGGCTCGCCGACGCCGAGTGAAATACAGTCCTTCATTTCGGCGGCAATGTCAAAAAACTTGCGTATGCCGGACGGACGCATTTCTTTAGCGGCGGTAGCCATCAGCTTTTCGTATTCCATCACTGATACTCCCGTTCGTCTTTCATTTCGTCGCCGTACAAAACGCCGTCCTTTTTATATGTTTTAAGGACGAAATGCGTCGCTGTTGAAAGCACACCCTCGATTGGCGAAAGGCGCTTTGCGACAAAAAGGGCGATATCCTGAAAGCTTGTGCCCTTGACGACAAGCGAAAGGTCGTAGCCGCCGCTCATCAAGAGCACGCTGTCGACCTCTTCAAAATTGGCGATAGTTGCCGCCACCTCGTCAAAGCCGCAGTCGCGTCTTGGTGTTACGCGAAGCTCGATTATTGCCTGAACATGCGCCACGCCCGCTTTTTCCCAGTCGATAAGTGCGCGGTAGCCGTTAATTATATGCGCTTTTTGCATTTGATCCATCTTCATTGCGACGGTTTCGGGGGCTTCGTTTATCATCGTCGCCATATCCTCTAAGCTTATGCGCGCGTTACCCTCAAGTATTTTCAGCAGCTTTTCCATAATCTTAACTCCTTTTTTGCCATATATTTTTACAATTATAATACACTTTAAGCCGAAAGTAAACAATATTACCAAAACACGCCGTCTGCGGCTGTTAAATAAGTGAAAAAAGACACTTTATAAAATATGTGTTTTCTGATATAATTAATTCTAACAATACATGGTTATGTATGCGGGGCAGCGGGCGGATATAGAATCCGCCCCTACGCACGCCGCAAGATTGTAGGGGCGGATTCTATATCCGCCCGAAATTTTAACAAACCATGCAACTAAATGTGGGAGGGTATAAAATTATGGAAGCAGTTATTACCGTTGTAGGCAAGGACGCGGTGGGCATTCTTGCAAAGGTGTGCACGGCGTGCGCCGACGAGGACGTGAACGTTGAGGAAGTGACACAGCGCATTTTGCGCGGCACGTTCGCCATGATTATGATAGTTGACGTGACAAAATGCAAAAGCGAGATAACCGCGTTTGCAAAGCGTCTTGACGAGCTTGGCAAAACGATGGGTGTTGAAATTCGCTGCACAAGGCAGGAGCTTTACGACACAATGCACCGCGTTTAAACCGCGTTTAAGGAGTTGTAAAAATGCTTGATACACATGACATACTTGAAACTATTCAGATGATTACAGACGAAAGCCTTGACGTGCGCACGGTCACGATGGGCATTTCGCTGCTCGACTGCGCTGACCCCGACGGCGAAAAGGCGTGCGAGAAAATCTATAAAAAAATCACAACAAAGGCTAAAGACCTTGTAAAAACGGCGGAGGAAATTTCGGCGACCTACGGCATGCCCATCGTAAATAAGCGCATATCCGTCACACCGATAGCCATGCTTTTGGCAAGCGCGCCCGACGCTGACCCTGTTATGTACGCAAAAACGCTTGACCGCGCGGCGAAAGAGGTTGGCGTAAACTTTGTGGGCGGCTATTCGGCGCTTGTTCACAAGGGCTTTTCGGCGGGCGACGAACGTCTTATAAACAGCATACCCGAAGCGCTTGCGTGCACAGACATCGTGTGCAGCAGCGTAAACATCGGATCGACAAAGACGGGCATCAACATGGACGCTGTGAAAATGATGGGCGCGACTGTGAAAAAGACGGCCGAGATGACTAAGGACAACATGTGCATGGGCGCGGCAAAGCTTGTCGTGTTCTGCAATGCGCCGGAGGACAATCCGTTTATGGCGGGCGCGTTTCACGGTGTCGGCGAGCCGGACTGCGTTGTGCACGTGGGTGTTTCAGGCCCGGGCGCAGTGCGTGCGGCGCTTGCGAAGCTGCCTAAGGACGCGAGCCTTGACGAGGTGGCGGAGCTTATAAAGCGCACGGCGTTTAAGATCACGCGCATGGGTCAGCTTGTGGGCAATCTTGTCAGCGAGCGCCTCGGCGTGCCGTTTGGCATAGTTGATTTATCGCTTGCGCCAACGCCCGCGGTGGGCGACTCGGTGGCGAATATTCTCGAGGAAATAGGGCTTGAAAGCTGCGGCTGCTGCGGCACAACAGCGACACTTGCGATGCTTAACGACGCTGTTAAAAAGGGCGGCGTTATGGCGTCAAACCACGTCGGCGGGCTTTCGGGCGCGTTTATACCTGTGTCAGAGGACGACGGAATGATTAAAGCGGCGCAGTGCGGCAGCTTGACGATTGAAAAGCTTGAAGCGATGACAGCCGTTTGCAGCGTGGGCATAGACATGGTGGTTATCCCCGGCGAGACAACAGCCGAGGTGATAAGCGCACTGATAGCAGACGAAGCCGCGATAGGCATGGTGAACACAAAGACAACCGCCGTGCGCGTTATACCCGCAATCGGCTGCAAAGCAGGAGACGTGCTAGATTTCGGCGGATTGCTCGGCTACGCCCCGATAATGCCGATAAGCAACTACTCCCCCGCCGTTTTTGTAAACAGAGGCGGAAGAATACCTGCACCGTTGCAGGCGCTTAAAAATTAATGCTTAATTTTTAAGAAAGAAAAAAGAAGAAATAAAAAAGAAAAAGTAAGGTGTGATTGCTGCGCAATCACATTCTAACGGGTTGTTCTATCCATTAGAATGTGAAACCGCAGGTTTCACACCTTACTTTTTATTTCTTCTATCTTCTTTTTTCTTTATTTTAAAATCTATTCAACCGGTACAATCCAACCCTTAGTATCCGCAATCTTCCCCCACTGCATGCCTGTCATGGTGTCGTAGAGGCGCTGGGTTAGTTCGCCGATTTTGCCGTCGCCGATTTTGGCGGATTTATCTTCCCAGTCTAGCTGCTTTACAGGGCTGACAACGGCGGCTGTGCCTGTGCCGAACACCTCTTCTAAAGTGCCGTCCTCGCCTGCCTTCATGACATCGGCTATCGCTAGCTTGCCCTCGTGGACGGTGTAGCCCCAGTCCTTCATGAGCTCGATGCAGCTTCTGCGCGTGACGCCCGGCAGCACTGTGCCGACTGTCGCGGCGGTGTAGATTTCGCCGTTAATCTTGAAGAAAATGTTCATGCTGCCCACTTCTTCGACATATTTGCGCTCAACGCCGTCGAGCCAAAGCACTTGGCTGTAGCCGAGCTTCTCTGCTTTTTCGCCCGCCAAAATTGACGCTGCGTAGTTGCCGCCGCATTTAATTGCGCCTGTGCCGCCTGGGCACGCGCGCACATATTCGTCCTCAACATATATTTTAACAGGGTTTATACCCTCTGCATAATATGCGCCGGACGGCGAGCAGATGATGATAAACTGATACTGCGAGCTTGCGTGCACGCCTAGCTGCGGCATTGTGGCGATTGTGAACGGGCGTATGTAAAGGCTTGCGCCCACTGAATGCGGAACCCAATCGCGCTCGACATTTACAAGCGCCTTGACAGCCTGCACAAAATCGTCGACGGGAATTTGCGGTATCGCAAGGCGCGCGTGGGTGTCCTGCATGCGTTTTGCGTTGCAGTCGGGGCGGAAAAGCTGAATTTTATCTTTGTCCGTGCGGTAAGCCTTCATGCCCTCAAAGCACTCCTGCGCATAGTGAAACACGACGGCTGACGGGTCAAGGACGATTGGCGCATACGGAACAATGCGCGCGTCGTGCCAACCCTCGGCTGCGTCGTAATTCATGATAAACATATGGTCTGAAAATACCTTGCCAAAACCAAGCTTTGTTTCATCTGCGGGCTTCGCTTTCGGCGAGCTCGTTTTTTCAATTTTAATATCAATCATAGCTTTATACTCCCCTTTTATATATATACCATATATTTTATACGCTTTTTTAGCATTTTACAATAGTGAAGTGCGCGTTTTTATGATATAATTAGACAAATAACTGTTTTTGAGGAGATTTTTTAATGAGTGTACAGGCGATATTGTTTGATATGGACGGTCTGATGTTTGACACAGAGCGTCTTGCTGACGGAATGTGGATAGAAACAGGCGCAAACCATGGCTTTACCATAACGCCGAGCGACGTTGCTATGCTGCGCGGTGTGAACAGAGCGATGGGCAAAAAGCTGTTTATGGAGCATTTCGGCGAGGATTTTCCGTATGACATGCTGCTTGACGAAACGGTTGAAAAGTTTACGGCGAGTCTTGCAAAGCATGTGCCGCTTCGGCCATATTTGATGGAGCTTTTGACAGAGCTTGAAAAGCGCGGAATACCCACCGCCGTTGGCAGCAGCACAAACCGCGTGCTTGTTGAGCAAAATTTGCGCGTTGCCGGCGTTGAAAAACATTTTCAGGCGATAGTTGCGGGCGACGAGGTAAAAAACTCAAAGCCCGCGCCGGAGGTTTTTCTAAAATGCGCCGAAAAGCTTGGCGCTGACCCCGCAAACTGCATAGTGCTTGAGGACTCCTATAACGGCATCCGCGCAGGCCACGCCGCGGGCTGCAAAGCGATAATGATACCCGACATGGACCCGCCGACCCCCGAAATGGAGCAGCTTGCGTTTGCCATACTGCCGAGCCTTAGGGAAGTTATAGATTTTATATAACTGGACTTGTCAATAACGACTTTTCACAGGTGCTTCTTCCGGCTGTTTATAAAAAAGTTAGCGCGTCCTCAAGCACTGCTTAATTTAGCATTTTGCCTATTGAACACAAAATTAAAAAATGCTATAATTTGACAAGAAAAGCAATTAGCAGCCGCTAATAGAAAAGAGTGAATAACTGGAAAAACATCTTCCGCTTTCGGTTAGAGTTCCGATTGAAAAGGACAACCCCGCCATTTGCCGCGACGAGGCAAAGTGCATAAAATGCGGCCAGTGCAAGGACGTCTGTACAAATTATATAGGCGTGCTGGGCACCTATACGCTAGAGCAAACAAACGACAACGCCGTGTGCGTATATTGCGGACAGTGCTCAAACGTCTGTCCCGTCGATAGCATAACGGAAAAACACGAGTATAAAGACGTTCAAAACGCCGCTCGCGACGAAGATAAAATCGTCATTTTCAGCACGTCGCCGTCAGTTCGCGCGGCGCTCGGCGAGGAGTTTGGCATGCCGGACGGCAGCTTTGTCGAGGGCAAAATGATATCGCTTTTGCGTGCACTTGGCGCTGATTATGTACTCGACACAAACTTTGCCGCCGACCTCACAATAGTTGAGGAGGCGAGCGAGCTTATCGAGCGTGTCACAAAAGGCACAGCGCCGCTTCCGCAGTTTACGTCGTGCTGCCCCGCATGGATAAAATATGCAGAAATCTATCACCCCGACATGCTCGCAAACATATCGAGCGCCAAGAGCCCGATAGGTATGCAGGGCCCGACAATAAAGACGTGGTATGCCAAAAAAATGGGCATAGACCCGCGCAAAATCGTCAATGCAGCCATCACTCCATGCACTGCTAAAAAGTACGAAATAAGGCGCAGTGAAATGAACGCCGCCGCAAAACACCTCGGCATAGACGGTATGCGCGATATGGATTATGTGGTCACAACGCGCGAGCTTGCACGGTGGGCCAAGGAAGAAAATATCGACTTTTCCGCGCTAAACGACAGCAGCTTTGACAGCCTAATGGGTCAGGCTTCGGGCGCGGGCGTGATTTTCGGCAACACAGGCGGCGTTATGGAGGCCGCGCTTCGCACCGCCTACGCATATTTGACAGGCGCGCCCGCCCCCGCAGAGCTCTACACGCTCACCCCCGTGCGCGGTATGGATGGCATACGCGAGGCGACGCGCACAATCGCAGGCACGCCGATAAATGTCGCCGTCGTCTACGGAACAAAAAATGCCGACGAGCTTATCAAAAAGCTCAAAAACGGCGAAAAGCAGTATCATTTTATAGAGGTAATGACGTGCCCGGGCGGGTGCATCGGCGGCGGCGGTCAGCCAAAGGGCACTATCGAAAAGGGCGATGCACTGCGCAAAGCGCGCATAGACAGCCTTTATAAGCGCGACAGCGAGCTCGCCGTGCGCCAAAGCCACGAAAACCCCGAAATTAAAGCGCTGTATGCCGAATTTTACGGCAAGCCACTAAGCGAAACAGCCGAAAAAATGCTTCATACAACATACAGTGCTGCAAGCGATGAATTGAAAGGGCCACAGGCTCTTTGCTATGTAACCTCGTTCTAAATAAACCGTCTGGCGGTATCTAACTGATTAACATTAAAACAAAGAGCTGTGGTTGGATCCTTTCAAGAACCGTCTTGCGGTAGGAAAAACAAACCAATCCACAGCACCCTATTCATTGTAGCATATCGTCCTTGGAGAGGGACGTTAATCACTACTACTTTATAATACGAGGAAGAACAAAAATGGAAAAATGGAAATGCTCAGTTTGCGGTTATGTACACGAGGGCGAATTGCCCGATTACTTCAAATGTCCGGTTTGCAAACAGCCCGCTTCGGCGTTTGTGAAGCTTGAGGAAGAAGCCGCAAAGCCCGCAGGCAACCCGTATGCAGGCACAAAAACAGAGAAAAACTTGCAGGAGGCTTTCGCAGGTGAAAGTCAGGCACGCAACAAATATACATATTTTGCAAACATTGCACAGCAGGAGGGCTACGACCAGCTTGCCGAAATTTTCTTGAAAACAGCCCGCAACGAGCAGGAGCACGCCCGCGTGTGGTATCAGGAGCTTGGCAATCTTGGCAAGACAGCCGAAAACCTGCTTCATGCCGCCGAGGGCGAAAATTACGAGTGGACTGATATGTATGACCGCATGGCAAAGGACGCCGAGGTAGAGGGCTTCCACGAGCTTGCCGAACGCTTCCGCAAGGTTGCCGCCATCGAAAAAACTCACGAGGAGCGCTATCGTCAGCTTCTCAAAAACGTCGAGATGCAACAGGTTTTCGCAAAAGGCGAAGAGAAAATGTGGGAATGCCGCATCTGCGGGCACATCGTAGTTGGCAGAGAAGCCCCCGAGGTCTGCCCTGTTTGCAGCTATTCGCAAAGCTATTTCGAGCTTCGCAAGGAAAATTATTAAGCATAAAAAGCCCTGCTACAACATGTAGCAGGGCTTTTTTACGTAAATATACAAAAAATTTATATTATTATTGTAAAATGTTTACGCTAGAAGTACAATAAAGGGGAATACTTTGCACTGAAAATTTAGGGGGATACACGGACAATGAATTTTGACTTTGACGGCGTGCTGCTGGCACTGTCATTTGCTCTTGACTGCGTAGAGCATGATTTGCTTGGCGTTGAGACAAATCACGGTAAGCGCGTTGCGGCGCTTGCAATACTTATTGGCGACAGGCTCGGGGCTATAAGCGACGGCGGCGACAAGCAGCTTTTATCCGCGTGCTCTGTAATGCACGACTGCGCACTTACGGAATATGTCAGCGAGGAATTTGGCGGCTCTTTTGAGCGTGCGGCGAAAATGTTGCCGTCGGACATGGGCAAGCACTGCATCATGGGCGAGGAAATAATGCAGCTTTTGCCGTTTCAATATTTCGATGTGAAAAATGTCGTGCTCTATCATCACGAAAATGCAGACGGCAGCGGCGCTTTCGGCAAAAAAGCAGAGGAGATTCCGCAAAAGGAGCGCCTCATACAAATGGCCGACACCGTCGACGCGGCGTTTGACACAAGCTCGCTCAACGATGCCAAAATTCAAGAAATTCGAGAATATATCTGCAAATACAGCGGTGAATTTTTTGCAAAATCAGAGGCCGACGCGCTGCTTTCTCTGCTTGATGACGATATCCTTTCGCGGCTTGCAAATGATAATATCGACGCATTTTTAAACGAGCTTTTGCCGGGCGGAAATATTTCCTGCACGCCGCCGCAGCTTGTCGATTTTGCGAGTGCCTTTGCAAAAATCATCGACTATAAATCTCACTTCACAAGAAACCACTCTATTGGCATCGCGCAAAAAGCCATGAAGATGGCGCGGTTTTACGGCGCGGATGAGGAGCTTGCGGCAGAGCTTTATTTTGCCGGCGCGCTTCACGATATCGGCAAGCTTGTCGTCGATAGAGCCGTGCTCGAAAAGCCGGACAAGCTAAACGCGGGCGAATATCTTCACATTCAAAAGCACGCGTATTACACGCACAAGATACTTTCACAGGTAAAGGGTCTTGAGGAGATAACAAAATGGGCGTCGCATCATCATGAAAAGCTCGACGGCACGGGCTATCCCTTTGGATTAAAAGCAAATCAGCTAGGCAAATGGGAACGCCTGCTTGCCTGCCTTGACATATATCAGGCGCTCACGGAGGAAAGGCCTTACAAGGCTAGTATGCCGCACGATAAGGCGATGGAGATTTTAAATGACATGTCAAAAAGCGGCAAGCTAGACGCACAAATAGTAGAGGATATAGACAAGGTGCTTGCATAAATTAAAATAAAAAGGGGCTGTAAAAAAAGAAGAAAGAAGGGAGAAGAAAGAAAAATTATGGAGTGATTGCGGAGCAATCACATTAAAACAGCTTGTGCACATTAAAAAATGCTGAAAGAACAACATTTTTTAGTAAATATAAATATTTAAAGCTTTAAGTAAGCTTATAAGATATCCGCAAGCTGCTAAAATGTGGCGCTATTGCGCCACTCATCAACTTTTCTTTCTTCTTTTTTCTCTTTTCTTTTTTACAGTCCCTTTTGCTATATTAAAATTAATTTGTGCCGATGCTCATTGTTTCGGGAAGTGTGCTGCCGCCGTCGATGACGACCTGTGAGCCTGTGAGGTAGCTTGATTCGTCGCTGCCGAGGAATGCGAACAGCTCGCCGACTTCGATAGGCTTCGCAAGGCGCTTCATATTTGTGATGAATGCGCACTGCGGATATCATTGTTAGCGCATAAGCACAGGCGCAGCCGAACGACATAAGGTTAAAGAAGTCGTTCATAAACGAGCCGGCGTTTTGCAAAACGATGAAAACAATGCTGACGACAAGCAGAAATACGTTTGGCAGTATCGGCTGCTGATGCTTGTTGACCTTTGAGAACGCCTCGGGCAAAAAGTTTTTCTTGCTCATTGAATAAAGCATTCTGACAGTTGACATCCAGAAGCCGAGCAGCGACGCGCCCATGCCCATAAGGCATGAAAGCAAGCCGACGATGACAGGCCAAATCTTCCAGCCGAGCAAATTCTGCATGGCTGTTATAGTCAAAAAGCCGTTTGCAGACTGCGCTGTGAGCAGATTGTCCATAGAGTCAAGCCCCGCGACGCAGAAATAATAGAAAACATAGATGATGCCGCAGGTAAGTATAGAGCCGCATATTGCCTTTTTAGAGTTTTTGATCGGGAAGTCGCCCTCCTCAACCATCTGCGGCACTGTTTCAAAGCCAAAATATGGCGTTATAAGCAAAGCCATGCCGATTGCCCAACCTGGGATTCCGTTCACAGAGGATAGCTGTGTCGTGAAAATATTTCCAAAGTTGGAAATGCTCCAGTGGCCAGAAAATAGCAGCATAAAGCCTGTTACAACAGTTACCGCAATGTTGCAAAACAGCATCACAGCCTGTGCCTTAACAAGAAACTGCACGTCCTGCATGCTCATTATAAAATATACAACAAGCAGCACAGTGCCAAGAATTACGATGGTGGTAAACGTCAGCGAAAGATGAAATGTGTTGTTTACCCAAGAAAGTATAGCCATGACGACCGCGGGCGGCACAGATATCCACGCCGCCATGATGAGCCATGACGCAAGAAAGCCCAAATGCTTGTTTAAGCCGACAGTGTTGTAAATAAGCTCGCCGCCGGATGTGTGAAAAAGCGGCGCAAGCTCGCTATACACAAGCGCAACCGGCAGTATAGCCACAGTCATAAGCCCAAACGCCAAAAATGTTCCGCTTCCGCAATATCCAAAAAATACAGAGTCCCAATAGTTTACAAATGTGAATATCGAGCCTGTTGCAACCGTATAAACAAATATCAGTTTAAGGCTCTTGTTCAAGCTATTGGATTGTTTGCCTTTTGATTCCATTTCCAATCTCCTTTTGGCCCCATACTATTTTTATGAGGCATCTCTTTTTTGTGCTTTCCGTCCGTGTCTTTTTTGCCATTTACGCCATATAGTCATCTCCTGCGGTTAAACATAAATAGTGATAAAGTCAAATTTTTAACAAAGTGACCTCACGCCGCATACAAGTATACTGCTAATATTTCCCGTTTGAAACGGTTAATTTTACAAAATTTGGTCATAACGACAAAAAACACACGAGTATTGCTACTGATGTGTAAAATCGACATAAATAATGAAGCGCAATTATACATCTAAAATGATGACAAATATTACTATTTTTGCCTGAAAATAAAATATAATCAACCCCGCTCTGACGCGGGGTGAGGCGGCGCAGTTTAATAAAGCGTACATTTTTTAAATATAATTTTGAAAAAGTGATGCAATAATGTAAGCTTTGTGATATCATGGCGAAGGTAGGAAAAAACATAAAAAATACCTATAAAAACATAACGTATGAGGTCACTATGAACAAGACTGCGCGCGGTTTTTTACTTGATAATATGTTTTCGATGTCCGCTTTTTGGGCGTGCTCCGGCTCCGTTGTTGCGGCGCTCACGGGGTACTACGGCTTTTCACTGCCTGTGTCAAATTTTATCACCGGCCTCACGGCAACGCTGCCCGTCATGCAGCTCGTGGGCGGCATAATGTATGTGCGCTCAAAGCACCGTTTTGCCGTCGTGCGCGTTTCAAACGCCGCGTGGCGGCTTTTGCTGCCGATGGTGTTTTTTTCGGTGCTTTTGCCTGTAAATATCGCGGGCGCTGTGATGGTGGCGTGCTATTTTGCAATGGTTTTCATATATCAGCTCTCGTGCCCCGCACAGACGGACTGGATGGTCAGCCGCGTCGAGGGCAACACGGACGCAAACTATTACTCCGTGCGCGAGATGTGCTTCATGCTGTCGTTCACCGCGTCGTCGTGCGCCGTCAGCATGATACTCAACCGCGCCAAAACGCACGACGAGTACTTCAACGCCTTCATTATAGTGGGCATTTTGCTCGCCGCGCTGCTGATTGTCAGCATATTTACGCTTTTTAGTCTGCCGCCGCCAGCTCAATATAAGCAACACAAAACAAAAAAGCTTGATTTGAAAAGTGTTTTCAAAAACAAGCCATATATGCTGGTTATGCTGTCAAATGCCTCGTGGTCGTTTTCTGCCATGTTTGTTGGCAGCTTTGCGGCGGTGTATCAAATTCAGGTGCTGCACGTCAGCTTTGCGCAAATCATGATTTGGGGCACAGTGGGCAACATCGTCCGCTCGCTGCTCACGCCCGTGATGTCGCGCATAGCACAGCGCAAGGGGTGGCGGTACGTCATCATTTTGTGCTTCTCTGTCGGGCTTCTGTTAGCGCTTATTTGGTTTGTCACAACAGGCGATATCGCGGTGTTCATGTTCCCGCTGGTGCTCTCGCTCGGCGGCGTGCCAAACGCGGGCTTGTCGGTGGCATATCTTAAAATGCAGGTCGCGTCAACCCCCGCAGACGAGCGCAGTATATATTTTTCAACCACAGCATTTTGCAACGGCATAGCCGCCCTCACAGGCTCGGCGCTGTGCTCACTGACAATAAGCAGCTTCCAAGCGGCAGAAATTTCACTGAAATACATATTCATAATAGGCGCCGCGTGCATACTTTTAAGCTTGGCGTTTGAATGCCATAACGAGAAAAAAGCGCGCAAAATACAGCTCTAATTATCGGAGTTTTTTGTATGGGGCGAGCTTCGCACAAGGTGTATTGTAGGGCGACTGATGAGGTAAGCTTACAACAAATCCAATTTCTTCTGCAATTCATCTAGTTTTTCGGGGCTAGTTTCGTCGATATTGCCGAATGGGAACTCTATATGCAGCTTTTCGTATTTTTCCGTACACATTTTACGGAATGCGAGAAGCTGTGTTTTTTTGACGCATTTATAAGTCTTTGCAATACCTGCAAGGCGCGACAAATTTTCGTCGTCGTCGTTTTTGCCTGTGATTATCACCTGACGCAGCCATGTGTCTATTCCCTTTTCGTCTAAAACGCGCAGGAAATCTAGCGTCGCCGCTAAGCTGCCGCCGGTGTACTGCTTATAACTCTGCTCTGTCGTATATTTTATGTCGAGCAGGACGGTGTCGGTGTGATTTAAAAGCTCCAAAACATCGTCGTTTATGGCGCAGCCGCTTGTGTCTAGGCACGTTGTGATGCCGTTTGCCTTGCACATTTTAAAAAGCTGTGCGCCGAATTTAGGCTGCATTAGCGCCTCGCCGCCCGACAGCGTTATGCCGCCGAACGCGCCGAAATACGGCTTAAAGCGCCGCGCTTTTTCAAAAACAGCCTGCGCGGTATACTCCTCGCCGCCGTCAAAGCGCCATGTATCAGGGTTATGGCAGCAGCCGCAGCGCAGCGGACAGCCCTGCATGAACACTATAAAGCGCACGCCCGGTCCGTCGAGCGTGCCAAGTGTTTCAAACGAGTGAATTTTGCCTTTTATTGCTAATTCGTCCATACTTTTACAGCTTTTCGTGGAATGTACGGCTTATGACCTCGCGCTGATGCTCGCGAGAAAGCTTGTTGAAGTGAACCGCATAGCCCGACACGCGGACTGTCAAATTCGGGTATTTTTCGGGGTTTTCATACGCGTCCATAAGCGTTTCGCGGTTGAGCACATTGACGTTTATATGGTGTGCTTTTTGTGCAAAATAACCGTCGAGAATGCTGACAAGGTTTGTGACGCGTGCGTCCTCGTCAGCGCCGAGGGTTGAGGGTGTGATTGAAAAGGTGTTTGAAATGCCGTCGCGGCAATCCTCGTAATTGAGCTTTGCGACGGAGTTTAGCGACGCGAGAGCGCCGTTTTTTTCGCGGTTATGCATTGGGTTTGCGCCCGGGGCAAACGGCTCGCCCGCTTTGCGTCCGTCGGGGGTCGCGTCGGTGTTTTTGCCGTACATTACGTTTGAGGTGATTGTCAAAACGGACAGCGTGTGCACTGCGTCGCGGTAGGTCGGCGTTTTGCGCAGGTCTGTTATCATGCCGTGAGCCATTTCCACGGCAATTTCGTCCGCGCGGTCATCGTCGTTGCCATATGTCGGGAACTCGCCTGTCGTGACGAAATCGACGACATAGCCGTCCTCATTTTTAACAGGCTTAACATCGGCGTATTTTATTGCGCTGAGTGAATCCGTTATGACAGAAAGCCCCGCGATGCCGAACGCCATAAATCGCTGAACGTCTGTGTCGTGAAGCGCCATCTGCGACTTTTCGTAGGCGTATTTATCGTGCATATAGTGTATGGTGTTCATCGTGTTGACGTACAACTTTGCGAGCCACGCGCGGTAGATTTGCACGCGCGCCATGACCTCATTATAGTCGAGCTTTTCAGTGTCGAGCACGCTCATTTTAGGGCCGATTTGCTCGTTGTATTTTACGTCGTGGCCGCCGTTTATGGCGAGCAAAAGCAGCTTTGGCAGGTTGCAGCGCGCGCCGAAGAACTGCATCTGCTTGCCGATTTTCATTGCTGAAACACAGCACGCGATGCCGTAATCGTCGCCGTAATCCTCGCGCATGATGTCGTCGTTTTCGTACTGGATAGAGTCTGTGTCGGCTGAAACCTTTGCGCAGAATTTTTTGAACGGCTCGGGCAATTTCTTGCTCCAAAGTATTGTCAAATTTGGCTCAGGCGCACTGCCGAGCGTGTAGAGCGTGTTCAAAATGCGGTAGCTTGATTTTGTGACGAGCGTGCGTCCGTCAAGACCGATGCCACCGATGCTCTCTGTTATCCACATTGGGTCGCCGCCGAAAACCTCGTTGTATTCTGGCGTGCGAAGGTGGCGCGCCATGCGAAGCTTCATGACAAACTGATCCATTATCTCCTGCGCGGCTTCTTCTGTTAAGGTGCCGTTTGCGATGTCGCGCTCAAAATAAATATCGAGGAATGTGCTTACTCTGCCGAGAGATGTCGCCGCGCCGTTTTGCTCTTTGATGCCCGCGAGGTACGCAAAATACGTCCACTGAACGGCCTCGAGCGCGTTTTGGGCGGGGGCAGAAATGTCCACGCCGTACATTTTCGCCATGTCCTTCATGAATCCCAAAAATGTTATCTGCTGATAAAGCTCCTCTGTCTGGCGAATTTCGTCGGCGAGCATATTGCCGCGTCCGATTTCGGCTTTGTCCTCTTTTTTCGCCTCGATAAGCGCGTCGATGCCGTAAAGCGCGACGCGGCGGTAGTCGCCTATTATGCGGCCACGTCCGTAGGCGTCGGGCAGGCCTGTGATTATATGCGCGTGGCGTGCGGCGCGCATCTCGTCTGTATATGCGCGGAAAACGCCCTCGTTGTGGGTGGTGCGGTACTGAAATTCGTTTAAGATTTTATCCGAAAGCTTATAGCCGTAGGCTTCGCAAGCCTGCTGTGCCATGCGCTTGCCGCCAAACGGATTTACGCCGCGGCACAGCGGTTTTGCCGTTTGAATGCCGACGATAAGCTCGTTTTCTTTGTCGAGATAACCTGCGGGATATGTTGTGAGCGAGGAGACAGTTTCGGTGTCGATGTCGAGCACGCCGCCGTTTTTTTGCTCCTGCTTTAATAGCGCGTTCAGTTTTTCCATAAGGGCGCTTGTGCGTTTTGTCGCGCCCGCGAGGAAGGTGGCGTCGCCCTCATAGGGGGTGTAGTTTGTCTGAATAAAATCGCGCACGTTGATTTCGTCCTGCCATTTGCCAAGCTTAAAGCCACATGGATTTGAGTATTTCATAATGTTTCCCTTTCGCTTTTTTCCGAAAACAAAAGGGCAATCCCTTTCAAAATCGGAATTGCCCAGACGGTCGGCGATGTTTACGATGCGCTCCCTTGTGGTATGCCCACAAATCCGTCAGTCACGCACCGCTTTTAACTTATAATCTATTTATATCACACACACCCTGCGTTGTCAAGTGTAAAATTTAACTTTTTGACTATATTTAGGTAAGTATTTATTTGTAAACACTACATATTGTGGTATTGCTTATGCAAGAAAAAAGAGTTATAATACATATAAATAAGAGAAGAAAGAAGAAAGAAAAAAGAAGAGAGAAAAGTTAAGGAATGATGCCTTTGGCATCATTCAACATTTCTTCTCTCTTATCTCTTCTCTTAAATATGGAGGTACTGAAAATGGGCATGAAATTATTCAAGGCGGCGGTTGGGCTTGGCGTATTTGCGGGCGCGGCGCTTGCCACACTTAAGCTTATAGAGAAATTAGAGGACAAAAAGGACGGCACATTTACGATGGTCGCGGGGGAATTTCCCGACGGCACAACAGTGACCGTTCAGCAGCCCGAGCAAGCGGAGGTGGTGTACCCAAAGCCAAGCCCGGCCGACGAAAAGCCGAACGAAAACCCCGTTGAGGCCGAGAGCATCTACGACCAAGTGCGCCGTCAGCTCGACTACACCGAAATAGCCAAAGCCGAGGATTTTCAAAATTGGGACGATTTAGGGTGCCAGGGATAAAGCAAGACACACCGTAGGGGCGGATTCAATATCCGCCCGAAAAATTTGCACAAACCATCGGTTTCGGGACGTCGAGGACGCCGTCCCCTACTATATAAACGCGACTTACCGAGCAATTGTAGGGGCTGGCGTCCTCGACAGCCCGCTAAGTGACGCACAAATTAACAAAAAGGAAGTAAACAATTTAAATGACAAAAATTACTATTTTTTCGGGATTTTTAGGCGCGGGGAAAACCACGCTTATTAAAAAGCTGCTTGCCGACGGCTACAACGGCGAAAAGCTTCTGCTTATTGAAAACGAATTTGGCGAGATAGGCATTGACGGCGGCTTTATGAAGGACGCGGGCATTGAGGTCACTGAAATGAACTCCGGCTGCATTTGTTGCAGTCTCGTCGGCGATTTTGGCAAGGCGCTCAAAAAGGTGCTTGACGAATATCACCCCGACCGCATTTTGATTGAGCCGTCAGGCGTTGGCAAGCTGTCTGACGTCATAGGCGCTGTGCAAAAGCTTGACAGCGAGGACGTTGAGCTTGCGGGCTTTGTGACAGTTGCTGACGCAAAAAAAGCAAAGATGTACCTTAAAAATTTCGGAGAATTTTATACAAACCAAGTCGCCAATGCGAGCGCGATTATTCTCTCGCGCACGGACGGCATGAGCGAGGAAAGGCTTGAGGAGACAACGGCTTTGCTGCGCACGCTCAACGAAAACGCGCCTATCGTCACAACGCCGTGGGATATCCTTGCGGGCAAGCAGATTATCGACGCTATGGAGCAGAAGAACTCGCTTAAAGCAGCGCTTGAAGAAGCCGAGCACGAGCTTGAGCATGAGCATCATCACCATCATCACGACGATGATGACGAGGATGAGGATGAGCACGAGCACGAATGCTGCTGTGGGCATGACCATGACGAACACGAGCACCATGATGGCTGTTGCTGCGGGCATGACCATGAGCACGAGCATGAACATCATCACGAGCATCACCACGACGAAAACGGTGTTTGCTCCTGCGGACATCATCATGACCATGACGACCACGATGAGCACGACCATCATCATCACGACCACGACGCTGACGAAATTTTCCAAAGCTTCGGCGCAGAGACAGCGCGCAAAACGACAGCTGATGAGATTGAAAAATGGCTCACAGCGCTTGACACAGGCGATTTTGGCGCAGTGCTGCGCGCAAAGGGCATTTTGCCCGCCGCCGACGACACGTGGTTACATTTTGACTATGTGCCCGACGAGCACAACGTTCGCACAGGCACGCCCGAGGTCACAGGACGCCTTTGCGTCATAGGCTCGGCGCTCGATGATAACAAGCTGAAAACGCTTTTCGGCATGGCTTAAAGTGGTGAAAATATGATACCTGTTTACCTTTTTACCGGCTTTCTTGACGGCGGTAAAACGTCGTTTATACAAGAAACGCTTGAGGACCCCGACTTTAACACAGGCGAAAAAACCTTGCTGCTTTTATGTGAGGAAGGCGAAGCGGAGTATGAGCCGCAGAATTTTGCGGGCGGCAACGTGACAATTTTGCCTGTTGAAAACGAAGAGGATTTAAAGCCTCAGTTTTTTAAAGATTATATGAAAAAGCACCGCGTTGACCGCGTGCTTATCGAGTATAATGGAATGTGGAAAATCGAGTCGCTTTACAACGCAATTCCAAACGACTGGAAATTTTATCAGATTATAACGGTGGCGGACTCGCGCACGTTTCCGTCCTACCTCTCAAACATGCGTCAGCTTGCGGTCGACAAATTACAAGACCCCGAAATGGTGCTGTTTAACCACGTTGACGACTCGACGGACAAGGCGCTTTTGCACCGCAGTGTGCGCATGGTGAACCGCCGCGCAGGCATAATTTTTGAGCGTCTTGACGGCAGCATTGACCGCGACGACATCGTTGACGAGCTTCCGTTTGACAAAACAGCCGACGTTATAAAAATAGCCGACGAGGATTTTGGGCTGTGGTATCTCGACGTGCTCGACAACATCAAGGATTACATCGACAAAACCGTCGAATTTACGGCGTATGTGTGCCAAACGGACAAAGTGCCAAAGGGGTGCTTTGCGGCAGGGCGCTTTTGTATGACGTGCTGTGCCGAGGACATCACCTTCACAGGGCTTGTGTGCGAGGCGAAAAACGTGGCGGAATTAGAGCACCGAAGCTGGGTGAAGGTGCACGCCAAAATTGCCGAGCGCAAAGCGGAAATCTACGAGGGCAAAGGCCCGTGGCTCGTCGCCGACAGCGTAACGCCGACAGAACAGCCTAAGGACGAGCTTGTTTATTTTATGAATTAGAATATATCTACACGGAACGCATACAATGCGTTCCCTACGCTCTTTGTGAATTTGTAGGGAACGCATTGTATGCGTTCCGCCATTTACGGCTTTGTTACAAATTAGATACATTCGGCTGATATCATGGCAACAAAGAATGGTGCTGTCATGAAAAAAATTGCTTTACTTCTTGCTATTATAACGCTCTGCACAGCGTGCGCGAAGTCCCCCGCCTCTTCGGCGACTTCATCAGAGGTCACGGAACAAAGTGCAGTCAAGCCCGAAAACCCAAACGCGCTTTTACAGGAAAGCGACCTTGTCTACAGCTTTGCGCCGCGTGTGATAAGCACGTCGCATATAGGATTTTTAAATTTTTTTCATGATACATATTATCTCGCGGGCGTATATGACGTTGATACGCAAGATGGATATTACCTTTGTGACGTAGAAAGCTGCACACATTCAGACGCAAGCTGCCCCGCGTATATTTCTACTGACTACGCCATTGGCGAATACTACACCGATAAATATTCAGCGTATATAATAAAAGAAGGCGAAAGTTATTGGCTGTTGCGATATGATTTTGACACACGCGCGAAAAGCAAGTGTAATATTTCGGCTGACATTTTAAGCGGGAATTTTTATCTTTATAATTCCATATCCGGCTACGCGGTTGAAGGAGACACGCTGTATATCACGGCTGAATCTGATGATGGCACAACAAAAATAGTGCGCATAAACACACTGACAGGCGCGGCTGAAAATATTGTTGAATATTCTGCCATGTCCGGCATAAAGGACGTGTGCGGCAACGCGCTTATAACGTGGCATTGGTCGGATAATTTGCGCAACCAAGACCCCACCTCGCCAAACGCAACCTTTTTCATATACGAGGCTGTCCCGCTTGACGGTACAGCGCCGACGCAGCTATTTTTAGCGCCGCTTAACACGCATACTGTTTATACCAACGGTAAAACACAGTCGTTTTATTACGCAAAATATAATACGACCATTGAGGGCGCAAATAAAACAACGCGTTATTCGCCCGACGGCATAATTTACCGCCTTGACATGGTGACAGGTGAAATAAATGAAGTGGTGAAGTTGCCTGCCGAGGGCAGCACATGGATTAGCCTCTCAAATATTATAGATAATTACTTGATTGCGCAACTGCGAATTGGTGGCGATAAAGACATAACATATAAATTTGACCTTGACACAAAAACCGCAGAGGAATTTTCAATCGCGTCACCCATAGGCACTGACGCATATCCCGAAGCTGTCGCATCATATGCCGGCAAAAAAATGCTTGTCAATGCCGACGACGGAACACACCTTTCTAAAATTTATTCAATCCCAAAATCGGATTACCTCGCGGGAAACCCCAATTACACGAAGCTTGAGGGCAGCGAGATTATTTGGCATAGCGAATATTAGCTTGCGCACTTTTCACAAAATTCTGTTTGTAGGGCAAGGGCTCTGCTCTTGCCGTTGCAACAGCCTTCCGTAAGCTTTCGGCAAGAGCAGAGCCCTTGCCCTACAGATATAATTGCAAACGGACTGTTACAGATTATATCTGCAACAGTCCGTTTTTTTATTTAACCGCTTTTTCGGCAAATGTATTATTGATAACCTTATCAAACGGCGCGCGCTGTGTTAATTCGCCCGCTTGCTCTATAACGTCCTGCAAGCGGTTGAAGCTTTCCTCTGCCATGACGGGTGTTGTGGCGTATGCGCCTATATCCTTATAGCTTTGCACGGCGCTTGTTAAAAGCTTTACGTCTGTGCCGTCAAACTGCTTTGCGACGACCTCCGCCACCTCGGCGGCTGTGTGCTCTTGCACCCATGTTTGGCCGCGATAGACTGCTTTTGTGAAGCGCGTCAGCAAGTCGGCGTTTTTCTCAATATAGCTCGATTTTGCGAAATACGCTGTGTACGGCATTTCGCCCGCTTCTGCGCCAACTGACGCGACGATGTAGCCCTTGCCCTCTGCCTGAACGGACGACGCCGCCGGCTCGAACATTGTCACGTAATCGCCTGTTCCGCCTAAAAACGCGCCTGTCATCATGTCAAACTGTATGCTGTTGTCGAGGTTTAAGTCTTTTGCGGGGTCGATATTATTTTTGCGCAGAGCGTATTCAAACGACATATACGGCACGCCGCCCTTGCGGCCCGGCAAAATGTGTTTGCCCTTTAGCTTATCCCATGTGAAATTTGCGTCAGCTTCTCGTGCGACAAGAAAGCTGCCGTCACAGCGGGTGAGCTGTGCAAAAACCTGTGTGTAGTCCTCTTTGCCCTCGTTGTAGACGTAGACGCTTGCCTCGGGCCCCGCAAAGCCAATGTCCACGCTGTCTGACAGCACAGCGCTCATTACCTTATCCGCTCCGCCGCCGTTTGAAAGCTCGATGTCTATACCCTCATCGGCGAAAAATCCCTTTTCGATAGCGACGTATTGCGGTGCGTAAAAAATGCTGTGCGTTACTTCGCAAAGGCGAACCTTTTGCGTTTCGGCATGACCGCACGCTGCGCACGAGAGCCCAAGCGCTGCGGCGGCAAGAATAGAAAGCAGCTTTTTCATTTTATTACCCCCTTAAAATAACGGCATCAAGCGCCGACGCGCTTTAAAACCGCTTTTTCGATGATGACGACCGCCTCGTACATACACGCCGCAAGCAGCGAAAGTATTAGCACGCCGGTCATTACGAGGTCAAGCTGAAAAACCTGACCGCCGTAAACAATGAGATACCCAAGCCCCGCGCGGCTGACAAGGAACTCGCCCGCGATAACGCCGACAAGCGAAAGCCCGATGTTGATTTTGAGCGAGCCGAAAAGCGTCGCCACGTTTGCGGGCAGGACGATTTTCATAAGTATCTGCCGTCTGTCTGCGCCGAGAGAATCATCACTTTGTCGCCCATTGAGATGCTTTCGGGGATATCGTGCGTCACCATGAGCGCCGTCACGTTTTCATTTTTGAGAATGCCGTAAACGTCCTCTGTCACATTGAGCCGCGTTTGGTAATCAAGCGCCGAAAACGTCTCATCGAGAAGCAGAATTTCAGGCCCTGCGGCAAGCGTGCGAATTAGCGACACGCGCTGGCGCATACCGCCCGAAAGCTGACGCGGGTATTTATCCTCAAAGGACGACAAGCCGTATTTGTGCAAAAGTGCCCGTGCTCGGTCGATATTTTCGGCGTTTTTTACACCGCGGATTTCGAGCCCGAACAGGACATTGCTTAATACTGTGCGCCATTCGAGCAAATTGTCGCGCTGAAGCATGTAGCCGATTTTAGGTGAGATACCTGTTTTCTTTTTTTCGTCGATGTAAACGTCGCCCGCCGCGTGCGGCAAAAGCCCCGCGATGACCGAAAGCAGCGTGCTTTTGCCGCAGCCCGACGGCCCAACTATGCTGATTATTTCGCCCTGATTGGCGCTAAAGCTGATGTTTTCAAACACCACAGTCTCGCCCTCGGGCGCTTGATATTTAAGTCCCGCATTTTCAACACGCAATACTGCGCCCGCCATATATACGCCCCCCTTGCTGCGATTAATACAGTAAATGCAGCAAGGGGGGAAAATGTGCGGAGTGGCAATTGCAAATCTGCACACAAAGTGGACTATGTATTGTAAATGCGCGCATTGCGCGTTCGCTAGGTTTGCGCAAACCGTCGGCTACGGAGCGACGAGGGCGGCACTTCCTACAAATAAATGTGCTTTTGGGCTTATCTCGTGTCTATTTTTCCTTGATTACTATAGCATTTCCACTTGCAATTATCGTAATTTTATCCGACTGTGTTATATAATCAAGCTTTATTGCGGTTATTGCGTTGCCCCCTGCTTTTACGCACTCATTTTTAAGCTTATTTATTGCTGCTTGGATTGAATAATTTAGCGTTAAACTATTAACACTTGTAATCTGTGCAAAAATGATTTTTATATGATTTTCAACACGCACTTCTCCTAAACTATCGCTAAAAGTCGTTTTTACAGAGTTAATCGACTCATTTTCTGTGCATTGCTGCTCTTGCTGCTTTCTTTTTTGTGCTATTTCTATTGGCTCACTATTATTTTTTAGCAAGTATTTTTTAAGCGCAGTGTCTGCTATTTCGGGTACATCTAAGTAAAAATATTTCCATGCTCGCTCGCTGTTTTGTTTAAGGAGCGCAAGCATTTTACTACACTCTCTGCACATAATATAATTTGTTTCGCCGTCTAATAATAAGGTTTTGTTATTATGCGTTTGTATAATAATCTTTTTACCACAAAATCCACAGGTTTTCATCGCCCGTCCTCCTTATAACATACTACTTTATACTACTTAATGCTTTAAGTCAATACAAGCGTATATTTTATGATATAAAAGAGTAGAAGGAGCAGTGATGTTATGAAGCCGTTGAAGGAGAAAATCAGCATTACGGTTGATAGCGACTTGCTTGCCAAGCTTAAAGTGCTTGCTGAGGAGGACGACAGGTCGTTATCGCAGTATATTAACTTGATTTTAAAGGCGCACCTTGCGCAAAATGATGAAAAAAAATAAAGCTGTAGCTTGAAATTTACGCAAATTCAAGATACAGCTTATTTTATTTATGCTCAAAAATATCCGTGTCCTTTCAGCCAGCCTAAGGCTAGGAAAATTATTATTCCGACGAAGAGGGCGGCTATTATGAGGTCGAGGTATTTCAGCGGGATATTTATTTTGTCGTAGAAGTGCTCTTTTGCGCCTTTGTGGATGATTTTTTCTTCGGCTTCTTTGAGCTTTTCTTCACGGGCGGCGAGCTCGGCTTCTTTTTGCTTTAATTCGTTTTCGTCCATTTTGTTCACCTAAAAAACATCAGCGCGCCGCGGCTTGCGGCGCGCTGTATTTGTAAAATTACTTCTTTGCTAAGTATTTGCGGATATCCATTGCGACGGCGACGATGATGACAAGACCTTGCACGATGTAGGTGTAGCTTGTCTCGATGCCCATAAACTGCATGGCAATTTTGAGTAGCTCGAATACAAGAACGCCGACGAAGATGCCGGATACTTTACCGATACCGCCTGTGGTGGAAACGCCGCCGATGGTGCACGCGGCGATGGCGTCAAGCTCGTAGCCCTGTGCTGTGTTGACGGACGCGCCGCCTGATTTTGCCGCCATGAGGAAGCCTGCAACGGCAAACAGCGATGACGCGAGCATGTAGATTTTGATTTTTGTCTTAGGCACGTTTACGCCCGCGACCTCTGCCGCGACCTCGTTGCCGCCGATGGCGTACATATATTTGCCGTGGCGCGTTTTGTTATAAAGGAACCACATAAATGCACATACGACGATGGCAAAGAGGAATATGTACGAGAACTGGCCTCCAAATAAGCCGCCTGTGGCGAGATTTGTGAAGTCAGAACGCAGCCCGCCGATAGGCACAGCACCTGTGTAAACAAGGCAGATACCATAGACTATCGTCTGCATACCTAGTGTCGCGATGAACGGCTGAACCTTGAGGTACGAGACGACAAGACCGTTTGCAAGACCGATAACGGCGCAAACTGCCACGACTATAAGCAGCACGACAAATAGCGGGAGCTCGGGTAAATTAGGATAAAAACGCGAGGCATAGTCTCCGCGCTGTAGCAAAATAGCTGCGATACACGCTGCAAAGCCAACTGTACGACCTGCAGAAAGGTCGTTACCTGTTGTGATAAGGCATCCGGAAATGCCGAGCGCGATGATGTAACGAATTGAGGTGTTTTTCATAAGGTTTACGAAGTTATCCCATGAGAAAAACGCCGGACGAGCAATACCTACGCCGATAGATATAATGACAAGAAGAATTATAATAGCATTGTTGCCAAGAAAGGATTTTATGCTTTTTGCGCTGAATTTACTTTTTGTAGTTTCCACTTTTGGCGGCCCCCTTATTCAAATTGTGTGGCATAAGCCATGATGTTTTCCTGAGTTGCTTCTTTGCCGTCTACGAAGCCTGTCACTCTGCCGTCGCACATGACCATGATGCGGTCGGACATACCGATAAGCTCGCCCATTTCGCTGCTTATCATTATGATGCTTTTGCCCTGCTTTGCAAGGTCGGCTATGATGCAATAGATTTCGTATTTGGCGCCGACGTCGATACCGCGTGTCGGCTCGTCAAGAATAAGCACATCGGGGTCGTTTGCAAGCCAACGTGCTATGAGCACCTTTTGTTGGTTGCCGCCCGAAAGCGAGCGGATTGCCGTCTTACTTGACGGCGTTTTGATTGCCATTTTTTCTTTGTTTTCCTGCACAAGGTTTTCGATTTTTTTATCGTTTAGCACGATGCCCGCGTCTACATATTTATCAAGCGACGCGACGGAAATGTTGTCGGCTACGCTGAGTACGCCAAGAATGCCTGTTGCGCGGCGGTCCTCGGTGAGCAGAGCGATGCTTTTGCGGATGGCGTCCTGCGGACGTGTGATTTTAATTTCCTGTCCTTTATAGGTGACAGTTCCGCTTGTGTGTGCACGCAGGCCAAAAATGCCCTCCATGAGCTCGGTGCGCTGTGCGCCGACAAGCCCGCCAACGCCGAGGATTTCTCCCTTGCGAAGATTGAAGGAGCAATTGCGGAAGCTGCGCGGGTGAATTGATGTGAAGTCCTTGACCTCAAGCACCACCTCGCCCAGTGTATTGGAGCGCGGCGGATAGAGGTTTGTGAGCTCACGACCCACCATCTTTGTGATGATGCTGTCCGTTGTGAGGTCTTTCGACTCCCAAGTGCCTATGTATTTGCCGTCGCGCATTATCGTAACTTCGTCTGAAATACGAAGAATTTCGTCCATTTTGTGAGAGATATAAACTATTGAAACGCCCTGCGCTTTAAGCTCCTCAACAATGCGGAACAGCGCGTCTACCTCATTTGCCGTAAGCGAGGAGGTGGGCTCGTCAAGGATAAGCACCTTGCAGTCCGCCGAGACAGCCTTTGCAATTTCAACAAGCTGCATCTGTGATGTGCTTAATGTGCCCACCTTTTGACGCGGGTTGAAATTCATATGCACCTTTTCGAGCAACGCCTTTGTATTTTCATACATTTTTGCGTGGTCAATAGTGCTTATGAGGCCAAGCTTTTTAAGCGGATAGCGGCCAAGATAAATATTTTCGCCTATGCTGCGGGCGGGAATGGGTTGAAGCTCTTGATGAACCATTGCGATGCCGCGGTTGAGCGCATCCATCGGGTTTTGGATATCTACCTTTTCGCCCTCGTAAAAAATTTCGCCCTCGTCCATCTTATAAATGCCGAACATGCATTTCATAAGTGTAGATTTACCCGCGCCGTTTTCACCCATGAGCGCATGAACAGTGCCCGGACGAAGCTTTAGCTGCGCACCGTCAAGCGCCCTAACGCCCGGAAAGGTTTTGACAACTCCGCTCATTTCAAGACGGTATTCGCTCTTTTTGTCACTTTTTGTCTCGACCTTTGGCGCAGTCTGAACAGTTGATGCAGTATCTGACATGAAACAGCCTCCCTTGGTTTATTTGAAAAAAGTTCGTGCGCACCCGCCGGTGGGCACACACGCACTCGCGCATTACAAAAATTTATTTCGCTGTAACTTTAACATAGTCAACAGTGTAGTTCTGGTCGCCGTCGTCCATGTTTGTGCCGCCTTCCATGAAGGTCTTTACGCACTCGGAAGCCTGACCTGACTGACCATCAGCATCGTTAAGCACTGTGCCTGTCATAGCGCCTTTGTTAACAAGCTCGACTGCTTCTTCAAGAGCATCAACGCCTACGAGGTAGATATCTTTGCCAACTGTGCGGCCTGCTGCTGTGATTGCCTGTGCGGCACCAAGAGCCATAGCGTCGTTGTTGCAGAAGATAACGTCGATATCTTTGCCATACTGTGTAAGGGCTGTTGCTGCAAGCTCCTGACCCTTTGCCTGATCCCAGTCGCCGCGCTGCTCAAACAGCTTTTCGACTTTGATGCCAGCATCTTCAAGCGCTTTGATTGAATATTCTGTGCGATACTGTGCGTCAACGTTCTCGGGGTCGCCAACGATCATAACGTATTTAACAACGCCGTCACCGTTCATGTCGCCCTTATTTTCTGTTTCGGCAATGATTTCGCCCTGGAAGGTGCCGCTCTGACGAGCGTCTGCACCGACGTAGCAGCACTTCTCATAAGAAGCAAGATCCTCTGCTGTCAGCTCGCGGTTGATGAAAACAACAGGAACATCTGCTGCTTTTGCTTTTTCAATAACCGTTGCAGCCGATGTTGACTGCACAAGGTTAACTACAAGCACGTCAACGCCCTGGCTGATAAATGTATCAACCTGCTCTGACTGTGTTGCCTGGTCATTTTTACCATCAACAACTGTTACTTCGTAGCCCATTGTCTCAAGGTTTTTCTGAAGGGCTTCGCGGTAAAGTGTCATGAAGTTATCGTCAAATTTGTAAATGCAAACGCCGACTTTGCCGCCTGCCGCTGCTGTTGAAGAAACAGTAGAGGCCGCTGTTGACGCTGCCGTAGAGGCTGCTGTTGAAGATGAGCTAGATGCTCCGCCGCAGGCTACCATTGTAAGTGCCATGAAGGCTGTGAGTGCAATTGCAAGAAATTTTTTCATTTTTTTCTCTCCTTTTTCATGCTCAGGTTCTATGTAATTTATATTTATAGAACCGCGGAATTTGCAAAGCTTCACAGCATATGCCTGTCCGTATGTCCGGCTGTCCATATGGATTTTTATGCATATATTTGTGAGACTTTGGAAGGACTTATGCCCTCGTTCCGTTAAAATATTAACACTTCAATTTGTTATTGTCAACAAAAATATTGAATTTGACACACTATTTTAATAACATTTGCTTATTTTTGTGCTAAACGCAAAAAAGCAACTGCACTCTTTGTGCAAGTTGCTTCTTTGGCATATATATGTGTGTAAATTATGTACTTTTGTTGCATGATTTGACATTTTCGACTATCATTTATGAATGTTGTACAGTTTTATGTCACTTTTTTGAGCATTAATACTATTAAAGAGTTATGAGCTCGTAGGCTTGTACGCCGAGGCCGATTTTTTCGGCGTGCTCGAGGCATGAGCGCCAGTTTGTCTCGGGGTAGCTGTCGGTGAAATGGTCGCCGTGGGTGTGCGGCTTTTCGCCAAGGCGGCTGTTTGAGATTATGGGCATTGCGTTGCACGCGTCGGCGCAGGCGTTGTCGAGCGCGACGGGGTCAAGGCTTGCGAACATGCCGACGTCGGGGATAATCGCCGCGTCGTTTTCGGCGTGGCAGTCGCAGCAGGGCGACACCTGATTTACTATATTTATGTAAATTGCGGGGCGGCCGTTGACGGCGGCTTTGGCATACTCGGCCATTTTGCAGTTTAGCTCGTCGTTAGTTGAGTCGTTGGGGTTATAAATTGCGTCGAAATTGCACGCGCCGATGCAGCGGCCACAGCCAACGCAGTTGTCGTTGTTAATGTGCGCCTTGCCGCCTATGAACTCTATGCCGTTGTTGGCGCACTGCTTTGCGCACTGGTGGCAGCCGCGGCACGCGTCGGGGTTTATCTCCGGCTTACCGCCGCAGTGCATTTCCATTTTGCCCGCGCGGCTGCCGCAGCCCATGCCGATGTTTTTCAGCGCGCCGCCAAAGCCTGTTGCCTCGTGGCCTTTAAAATGCGCAAGGCTGATGAAAACGTCAGCGTCGGCGATTGCGCGGCCTATTTTAGGCGCGGGACAGTACTCGTTGCCCTCTGTTGGGATGGCCACGTCGTCCGTGCCCTTTAATCCGTCGGCGATTATGACGTTGCAGCCTGTTGAGAACGGCGAAAAACCGTTTTCATATGCCGCGTCGATGTGCTCAAGCGCATTTTTGCGGCGGCCTGGGTAAAGCGTGTTGCAGTCCGTCAAAAACGGATTTCCGCCGCGCTGTTTTACCGCGTCCGCGACTGTTTTGGCGAAGTTGGGACGAAGGAAAGCAAGGTTGCCCGGCTCGCCGAAATGAATTTTTATGGCGGCGAATTTGCCGTCGAAATCAATGGTGTCGATGCCCGCTTTTTTGATGAGCATAGCGAGCTTGTCCTGCAAATTAACCCCGATTTTGCAGCGCATATCGGTGAAGTAGACTTTTGATGACATAATTTTTTTCTCCTTTTATATAATAATTTTCTCGTCCTGTCATTCTGAGCGAAGCGAAGAATGACAACGAGAGCAGCTTATACATTAATTATTCACTTTTCATTTTTTAATTTTTCATTTTCTGTTTCGCACCACTCGCCCACTTTTTCGCCTACGGCTTTCATTGTGCCGTTTTCAAATGGGCTTTGGAAGCCTGCGCTTGCCACTAGCTGCGGGTATGTGAGTGTGCCCGCTTTGCCTACGAGCGTCAAATAGCGCTGCCATGCGAGGGATTTATCCTCGAGCCACAGCGTGAAAAATTGCAGCGCGACTGTCTGGGCGAAGCAGTAGTCGATATAATAAAACGGATAGAGGTAGATGTGAAGCTGACGCTGCCAGCCTGAGCCGCGCCCGTAGAACGGCAGCGCATCAAAGTCGAGCCACGGACGGTACTGCTTTTCAAGCGCCGCCCATGTTTCATTGCGCTGCTGCGGTGTCATGTTGGGGTTGTCATAGACTTTATGCTGAAATTCGTCAACCATTGTGCCGTAGGGCAGAAAGCCAATCGAGTCCTCGGCGTGGTAAAGCTCATATTTTGCGGTGTCGTCACCGAAGAAAAGCTCGTGGTAGTCGGCTGTGAGGAACTCCATTGACATCGAGTGTATCTCGCAGCTTTCCATGCCAGGCTCTTCGAGCATTGACGACGTCAAATTCTTTTTATACGCAACATACGCGGCAAACGCATGACCTGCCTCGTGCGTGAGAACGTCAACGTCGTCGGCTGTGGCGTTGAAATTTGAGAAGATAAACGGCTGCTTATAGTCGTGAATACCTGTGCAGTAGCCGCCCGGCGCTTTGCCCGGCTTTGACAAAACGTCGAACGCGTCGGCGGCGAACATTTCGTCGATAAACGCGCTTGTCTCGGGCGAAAGCTCGTGATACATGCGCTTGCCCGCGGCGAGGATTTCGTCCGGTGTGCCGTGCGGGACGGGGTTTCCATCTGCAAAACGATAGCTGTCGTCGTAGAATTTTGCGTCAGCGCCAATTCCTGTCCGCTCATACTGCATTGCTTTCAGCTTTGAAATTATCGGCACTATATCGCGCTTGATATTTTCGTGATAGGCGTTTATTTCGTCAATTCCGTACCCGATGCGGCGCATACGAATAACGCCGAGCTTTGAATAGCTGTCGTAGCCGAGCTTTTTCGCCTGCTCGGTGCGGTTTTTGACGAGCTTGTCGTAGATGTCATCGAGCTTGTCACGGTTTGCGTCAAACCACGCGCCCTCGGCCTCGTAGGCGGCTTTGCGCACGGCGCGGTCAGCGCTTTGCTTGAACGGCGCAAGCTGGCTGATGGTGTACACGCCGCCGTCAAAGCTTATCTGTGCGCCCGCGTACAGCTTTTGGTATTCTGTGCAGAGCGCGTTTTCCTGCGACATAAGGGGCAGAATTTCATTTGAGGCTGATTTTACGTCGACCTCCATTTTTTCAAAAAGAATTGACGGCAGCGCTTGCATTAGCTCGGCTTTATACGGCGACGCGAGCAGAGCGCGGAAAATATCGAGCTGCTTGTCGGCGACGGCGGGCGAATTTTCGTCGAAATACGCCTGCTCCTGCTCGTAAAATGTGTCGCGCGTGTCGATGGTGCTGCGGATTTCCGAAAGCACCGCCATAGTTGAAAAGCTGCCTGTGAGCTGCTCGAATTTATTGAAAAGCGCAAGCTGCTTTTCGGCGCTGTCTGCTGTTTTGATGTCCTTTGCGATATCCTCAAGCTGTGTGAGCAGCAGTGCTGTATCAGGACGCGAATATTTCATCTCGCTGACCTTCATTATATGTCCTCCGAAAAATTTTATTTATGCATTCATTGTAGCACATTTAGCCTTTGCAGTAAATAAATGTTTATACAAAATAAAAAAACGGCGAGAGCCGTTTTTTAAGTATATACAATTTGAGGTTCACTGTAGGGCGGGGGCTTGCTCCCGCCGTTGCAACCGTAGGCCGTAAGTTCCGGCGGGAGCAAGCCCCCGCCCTACGGTGCACGTTGTAAATGTGCAAAAAATTTGCGTCGTTTGCTTTATATATCGCTTGGATTTTTGAGCTTTTTCGGCATTATCATGCACAGAATAAGCACTATTGCGCCTTGGACGGCTACGTCTAGGAGCTTTACAAGAAAAGGGCCGACGAAAAATGCTGCCATGTGGGGGAAGCCGATATTTTGCAAAAAGTCGCAGACGGCTATATCGGCGGGGAAGGTCAGCTTGCTTTCGCCGCGCCAAATTGTTATAAGCGACACCATGACGCTTGTTACGACAGCCGTCAGGCCGATTGTGGGCAGAAAGCGCGAGAATGTGATTTTGCCGTTTTTGCGCATGAGATTGCCGACGATTACGGCTTCGGCGGCGGTGACGAAATAATATATGAGCGTGCTCGCGTCGCCGCGGGATATTTCCAAATAAAAATTATTCACAAGCCCGACAAGCATACCCGCCGCCGGCTCAAGGAAAATTGCCGCGAGCGCCGTGCCTGTTGTGTCGAGCCAGACAGGCAGATTAAGCGCCAATGCGAGCGTGTAAAAGCCCTCGTTTAACAGCACACAGAGCACCATAACTATGGCGTAGCGCGTTTTAGTTTTCATTTTGCGCCTCCTCTGCTGCCTTTATCTCGGCTTCTTTTTCTGCTTTTGCTTCCTTCAGCTCGGCTTCAAGGTGTGCTTCGCGGTCAACGTCGGCTTGAATTTCGTCCACAAAGCCCGCTGTTACAATACCTGCGGGCAGCGCGATGACGGCTATGCCGAAAAGCGACGACACCATGCTTATGAGCTTGCCGAAGTCCGTTATAGGGTAAACGTCGCCGTAGCCGACAGTCGTGAGCGCGGTTGTCGCCCAGTAAAGCGCGCCGAAAAACGAGTCGAACGTGTCCGGCTCGTACGAAAACATTGCGAGCGCAGAGATAAAAATATACGCGACGGCGATGCAAAGCACGCTCAAAAGCGTTTTGCGCTGCTTGCTGAACACATTTAATATATACGAAAATGTTTTTGAATACGGCAATATTTTGAAAATGCGCATCATGCGAAGTATGCGCCAGCCGTGGTGCAAAAGCCCGAGCGACGGCAAAAGCGACACAAGGTCAAGTATCGCGAGCGGGCGTATCGGATATTTGACAAACGCCCACGGAGAATGCGAATTGTCATCCGCGAAATAATCGGCTGTCATCCAGCGCATTATGTAGTCGGCAAAAAGTATGTACACCGTCACCAAATATATCGCGTCAAACAGCGCGTTTGTCTCTTTGAACATCAGTGGAATGATGCTGATTATGGCGACTGCCGAGATGAAATAATCGTAAATGCGGCTTGCCCGCTCGCCTATCTCTGCTTTTTTTATGAGGCTGTAAATATAGCGCCGCAGGGATATTTGCTCTATCATATTTATATTACCTTCATATTCAAAAGTGTTGCCGTCAGCGGCAGCGCGAGGTTGCCGATTATTGTCACGCCGAGCATGATTTTAAACATTGTGCGCCCGAAAAGGCGTGCGAAGTCTCTGTCTGTATAGTGCGCGCGGATGCGGTTTACGTTTATGATTGATATCGCCGTTCCGAGAATAATCATAATGCCGAGGATATTTACATATTCAAGCAGGCCGAGTTCAAGCGCGTCCGGCACGAGGTTTGTGCCGACCATGATATTTGACACCGTGCCGAAAAGCGCGGCGGGAATCATGCCGAGAGGGTCGATGTGGGCATCGACCCCTACAAACAACGCGGCACATTGCGAATTTGCGCGAAATTTCGGGCGGATATGGAATCCGCCCCTACGGTTCACCGTAAATTAACGTCAGATTGTAGGGGCGCGCATTGCG
>RZZW01000035.1 GCA_009929695.1 Clostridia bacterium | reverse complement strand
GACCCTTTCAGAATTGGTGTTGTGGTGACTCAATTCTACCACAGGTTCATCGCTATGGATATTCTTTTTACTATTGCAACTTCATTTTACAATTCGCCAATAGTAATATTTTTTGTTTCCACAGCAAAAAAAAGTATTATCTATTATTTGAATTGTGACTTTCATGCAAAGCCCTCAAAGGTTAAAATTTTATCAGTAAAACAATTCATCGCTTTTGGCAGGAGGAAATTTATGAAACAATCAACAAAAAAAAGCATGTCGCTCAACACGCGCAACACGTTGACGGGCATTGGCTTTATTCTGCCGAACTTTGTCGGCTTTTTTTGCTTTGTGCTAATCCCCATCATATTTTCATTCGTGCTAGCGTTCACGAAATGGGACGGCTTCACAGAGATAACCTTTGCTGGGCTTAATAACTTTGTGAAAATATTTTCAAGCAAGGTTTTTCTCAATTCGCTGTGTATAACCGCCACCTACACTGTTTTCACCGTCGCGCTGACAACCGTCGCGTCGCTTGGGCTTGCGCTGCTTTTAAATCAAAAACTAAAAGGCCGCAACTTTTTCCGCAGTGCAATATTTTTTCCATACGTCGCGTCAGTCGTGGCTGTCGGCGTTGTGTGGAACAACATGTTTCAGCCCGATTACGGCCCGATAAACCAGTTTTTGCGCGCCATTGGCATTGTGGACCCGCCCGCGTGGTTTGCCTCCACAACATGGGCGCTGCCCGCAATTATCATCGTCAGCGTGTGGAAGGGCATGGGCTACTACATGATAATTTACCTCGCGGGCTTGCAGGGCATTTCGCCGTCTTTATATGAAGCCGCGCGCATCGACGGCGCAAGCTCTTGGCATATGTTCCGCCGAATAACCGTCCCGATGCTCACCTCCTCGACGTTTTTCGTCGTGATGATGCTGACTATAAACAGCTTTAAAACCTTTGACCTCATCTTTACGCTCACCGAGGGTGGACCCGGCACCGCAACGACTGTTTTGGCAAAATACATAAGCAAAGCATTACAAAAGAGGTGTCAGCATGGCTACAATTAAAGATATTGCGCGTGCAGCCGGTGTGTCGCAGGGAACCGTTTCAAATGTTCTTAATGGCAGAGATATTGTCAGCAGTGAAAAAATCGAGCGCGTCATGAAGGCCGTCGACGAGATGGGCTATACAATAAATGAAAAGGCGCAGATACTTCGCAAGGGCAGCGCAAAGGCGCTCGCGGCTGTCGTGCCGAATTTATACGACAGGCCGTATGTCGACTTTTTCACAAGCTTCAAGCGCTATGCCGAGCAACATGGCTATCTTGTCGATTTATACACAACAGATGACGACGTTGAGTGCGAGCGCAAAATAATCTCGCGCCTGCGCTCGCGCATGACGGACGGCATCGCGGTGTATTCATCTATAACAGACGGCAGCATGGCATATTACGACGCGGGCTTTTCAAAAGACGAGGTCGTTTTTGTGTCGCGTCAGCAAAGCTACGACAGCCGATTTATCGGCTTTGACTACACCCTCGCGGGCACAGAAATGGCGCAGGCCGCGGCTAAAAAGAATTATTCAAACATCGCTCTTTTGATGGGCGCGCCGAGACAGTCGAGCAAGCGCACGTTTAGAGACGCGTTTATAAGCACGCTTCAAGCGCTTGCGCCAAATTGCAAGGTGCACGAGTGCGTCACAAACAGCTCCTGCCGCTACAAAAACGCAGTGCGCGTTTTCACCCATAACCCCGCGCCGCAGGCTGTTTTTGCCGAAAATATAGCCCTCGCCGAGGTTGCGCAAAACGTACATGACGACTTTTTCCCAAAGCAAACGCTCGACATATACACAGTCTCCCCCACCTCTATATTGCCCGAAAATAACTTTATAAAATACGAGATAGACTGCCGCCTGCTCGG
Source organism: Clostridia bacterium (assembly GCA_009929695.1). GTDB lineage: Bacteria > Bacillota > Clostridia > Oscillospirales > Ruminococcaceae > Ruthenibacterium. Next base: position 28,621 of record RZZW01000035.1, on the reverse strand, counting down.
AAAAAGCGCCGCGAAGCTTCTAATTGAAAAAAACGGCAAGAGCGACGAGACTGTTCTCGCGCCAAAAGGCTTTACGAAGTGGCACACAGGCAGCGTCGCGTCCACCGGCAAAACGCTGTCCATCGCCACAATGGGCAGCCCGACAACAAGGGCACTGCAAAGCATAATAAATCTTTACGAGGAAGCGACAGGCACAAAGATACTCCTTGTCGAGCTGTCAAACAACGCCTTCTATAATATAATGAAAAGCTGGGGCGAGGCAACCCCATATGACATCGTGCGCCTTGACGTTGACTGGCTGCGGCTTTTTGCAAAGGACGTATTTGAGCCGCTCGACAACATCGATCACGATATAAAAAGCGAAATGACAGGCTATCTGCCAAACGTCATGCACAAATATGCAAACGTCGGCGACCAACTATACGCCTTCCCCGGCACGCCGAGCGTTCAGCTCCTTTTTTACAGAAAAGATTTATTTGAAAACGTGCAGATAAAGCGCCTTTATTATGAAGAGTTCAAGGAACAGCTTGCTCCGCCGAAAAATTACGCCGAATATAACAAAATCGCCTTTTTTTTCACAAAAAGCATAAATCCCGCGTCCCCCACGCTGTACGGCACAACGCTTGTGACAGGCGACGCGGACGTTGCGGGCGCGGAATTTCTGATGCGATATTTCAGCCACACCCGCACGCTCATAGGCGCAAGCGGAGTGTCCGATTTATCCACAAGCAAAGCCGCGCGGCTTGCGCTTTCAGAGCTTATTGAAGCGTCAAAATGCGCAAGCGGCGCGCCGCACTCGTGGTGGACAGACGGCGTGCAGGAGTTCGCGCGCGGCAACACCGCCATGACGGTGCAGTTTATAAACCATATCTCAGACCTCGTCGGCCCCGACTCCTTAGTCTCCGACAAAATAGGCTGGGCGGCAGCGCCGGGCGGCAACCCGATGCTCGGAGGCAGCGTCATGAGCATATCGAAATATTCCCCCTTAAAAAGCGACGCGCTCGACTTTTTAAAATGGATAAACAGCGACGATATCGCTACCGCAAGCACTCTGCTGGGCGGTATGTCGCCAAAGACAGCCACCTACGAAAACTGCGAGGTAACGGACAATTATCCGTGGCTGCCCTTCGCACGCGATCATTTTGCGCAGTCTCACATTCATTACTGCACAGCAAAGCGCAAGGAGCCGCTCGAAATAAGATATGTCCAAAGCCTTATAGGGCTCGCCGTCACAGAAGCGCTCGGCGGCCGTCTCTCGCAAGAGCAGGCGCTTCACTTTGCGGAGGAATCGCTCAACGCGGCAATAAATTAACGTGGAGGTTTACCATGAAGCCAAATATAGTCTTTATAATTTCAGACGACCAGGGCGCGTGGGCGCTCGGCTGTGGCGGCAACAGCGAGCTTAAAACGCCCACGCTCGACTCTCTTGCCGCAAACGGCGTGCGATTTGACAATTTCTTCTGTGCGTCGCCTGTCTGCTCGCCCGCAAGAGCGTCAATTTTCACAGGCACAATGCCGTCCGCCCACGGCATACAAGACTGGCTGCGCGGCGGAAATGTAGAGATGAGCGAGCACTCCGAGCTTAAAAACAACCCTCTTTACGCCTGCGAAAAGCACGCGATAGATTATCTCGGCGACAAAAAAACCTTCGTAGATATATTGAGCGAAAACGGCTACCGCTGCGCCTTGAGCGGCAAATGGCACATGGGCGACAGCGTGCGCCCGCAGCACGGCTTTTCAAAATGGTACACAATCGCCCGCGGCGGCTGCGACTATTTTAACCCCGACATTGTCGAAAACGGCGAAATAAGCTTCAAAAACGAGTATATAACCGACCTCATAACCGAAAACGCCGTCAAAAATATCCGCGAATTTGCCGCTGATAGCTCTGCACCCTTTTACCTAAGCGTGCACTACACCGCGCCGCACAGCCCGTGGAACGAGGCAAACAGCAAAAAGGAATACTGGGATTTATACAGCGACTGCCCATTTAATTCCGTGCCCAACGTTCCGCTTCACCCGTGGTTAAGCGCAGGCTCTCCTTATAAAGAGGGCGCTGACGGTCGCCGCGAAAATTTGCAGGGCTACTATGCCGCAATCTCCGCAATGGACAGCGGCATAGCCGAAATTTTGTCACAGCTAAAAGTAAGCGGCGTCGCGGACAACACAATCGTAATTTTCACCTCCGACAACGGCATGAACATGGGGCATCACGGCATTTGGGGCAAGGGCAACGGCACTTTTCCACAAAATATGTACGACTCCTCTGTCAAAATTCCGTTCATAGTCTCCTGCCCCGCGCTGATTTCGGCGGGCGCCGTAAACGAAAATCTGCACAGCCACTACGACATCTTCCCCACGCTCATGGATTATCTCGGCATCGCCTACAATAAAACAGACGATATGCCCGGCAAAAGCTTCGCTGAAATTTTGCGAGGTGAAGCCGAAAACGAAAATAACGAGGTCGTAATCTTTGACGAGTACGGCCCTGTGCGCATGATAAGAACCCGCGATCTGAAATATGTCTGCCGCCTGCCGTATGGCCCCGACGAGCTTTACGACTTGGCAAACGACCCCGACGAAAATATAAATCTTGCGGGCAGCGAGGAATTTGCCGACGTGCAAAAGGCTATGCGCTCAAGGCTTTTCGGATGGTTCGCAAAATACGCAAGCCCCGACATCGACGCGTCGCGCGAGTTCAACACAGGCTACGGTCAGCTTCAAAAGGTCGGCATTTACAGCGACGGCGGCGGCAATTTTGCCGAGGAAGAAGCGTACCGCGAGGCATATTTAAACGCCATAAACAAATTCACCCCCTCTGCCGGAAAGCAGCCGGGGACATAAAACAAAGGTTTATAATGAACGACAATCCATATCAAGAAAGCCAGTACCGCAGCACGGCGATACGCATTATCAAGAGCAAATCGGGCATTTTCGGCATGCCACGCGTTGAGTGCAACGCAGATTTTGAGTGCAGTATCTCTGACGACCCGCACTTTTTCTACGAGACGGACAACGAATTTGTCATCTACGTCAATCATTTCATCTTGAAAGACGCGTGCCTTGTCTCCGCGCGTTTTCCCGTCAGCGATGAATATGATGTAAAGCACATTCTTTTTGAGGGGCACTATCTCCTTTTCACAAAAGATGATGAATATTACCACTTTACATTTGAGATAAGCGGCCTAACAGGCGCAACACGCACGCTTTACGCGCATACCCTTATACGCGAAAACGGCCTCACCCTGCGCGTTGAAGAAAATGACATCGGGCGCGTCGCGGGCAAATACAGCAAGGAAACCTACCCCGCAACAGAGATTGCCGCCGCAAACCACTACATGTTCGCCATGTGCGAAATCGCCCGAATGCTCGGTATTCCGCAATATTTAAACGAAAATAAGCTCGGCTATCTGCTTATTCTCGGCTTTGAAACCTGCAACGAAATTCACACCGACTTCCCGCCGCACTGGCATCTCATTTTCCGCTGGCCGTACTTCTGCGGCTCGCAAGCGCCGCATATTTATATCGGAAGCGACGGCAAAATGACACACAACATACTTTACATCGACGGCATTCAAGGCGTCAGCAAAAGCTACGAGCCAAACGAGTGGTGCAAATTCGTCGATATGTACGGCAAGCCTGTCCTCGCGTTCAGAGTTGACGGCGACGGCGGCATGAGCGTCACAAAGCCGAACGGCGATTTGTTTAAAATGAGCGCCTACACCGCTGAAAACGGCGTGACAGTCTCGCGCAACAATACCCCTTGCGGCAGCATGAAGGTAAAAAACGACTCCACCGCAGGCAATATAGAAATCAACTGGCATCCCGCCTCCCCTCTCGAAGCCGCCTACACCGAAAAAATCACCTTCGACCCGTTGACAGGCGTTATTACCTCAATGGAAAAATAGTGTGCACGATTTACAAAGCATATAATCTTATCCACTCTCACCGCTCTGTTTCAGCACAATAAAAACCAGCCCCTCTCACTTTAGCGTTTAAAGCTAAACTAAGAGGGGCTGATTTTTCGGCAGCATTATTTGAGCTGTGCGGCACACAAAGCTCTCTGCCGGCTATTGCACTTGTAGCTTCTTATCAACAAAAATCTGCGCGGCAGTACATGCAGCTTCCGCCTTTGAATGTCATCATCGGCATTAAAATTTGGCTGCCTGTGAACGTATTTCCCGCGATATCCTCGTGCTTTATCTGCTTTTGTTCAAGGCGCATTATGCAGATATCGGCAGGTGTCCCCTCCTCCATACTGCCAAGCTCGGGGCGGCTTACAAGGCGTGCGGGAGCTATTGTCGCGGTGTCAAGCACAGCTTCAAGGCTCATGCCGAAATCAAGATATTTCGAAAGTATGCGCGGCAAGGAGTGAAGCGGGTGCAGAAAAAAGCTTGACGAATTTATGTCGCTGCTGATTATATCCGGCGTAAAGCCCTGCTGTATGGCAGCTTTACACACCTCAAGGTCAAAATTGCTGCGCCCGTTCGACGCGTCAAATATAACGCCGCGCTCTCGTGCCTTGAATAGCCCCTCGTGCACTTTTCCGTCTGCGTCAAGGCAAGTATTCTCCCCGCGCGAGTGATAAATGTGGCACATCACATCGCCCGGGCGCAACATATCCGCAAGCTCTGCAAGCGGTAAACTGCAATCAGTCACATGCACCACAACGCGCGTCTTTGCTTTTTCGGCAATCTCTATTGTGCGCTTTAGCGATTTCTCCGCATCCTTTGGCGAGATAATGCTTTTTGATATGCGCGTTTTAATTCCCACAAGGTTATCGGGATATTTTGAAAAAAACTCGAGTATTTTTTCCTCGTCAAATAAAGCGGGGTCAATATTTTCCGGGTATTTGTCGTTAGACTGCCCGCCCGACGCTATAAGCAAATCGTTAAGTATGCGCACGTCGCTCATCGCCATGATGCTTTTGCGGTAAAGCTCGTAGCTTCCAACGCCGCAGCTTCCGCCGTCAACGACAGTCGTCACGCCGCAGCAAAATGAGCCTGCGTCGGGGTTGACGCTGTTTTCAGCGCCGCCGTAAAAGTAATGCACATGGTAATCTATAAGCCCCGCCGTCACAATGCAGCCCTCGGCGTCCACCACCTGCCTATACTCTCGCCCCGCCTCTGGCGCGGCAATTAAGCCGCCATGCAGCGCGATATCCTTTTTTTTCATAACCCCCTGCGCGGGGTCATAAACATTTCCGTTCTTAATTAAAAAGTCCAATTAAAACCTCCTTTTGCGGCACATGTTATTTCACTGCCGCAATTGCGTCAAGCATCGCGTCAACCTTTTCGTCGCCAAGGCTCTCACGCACCATGTCGTACACAACCTGCGCCTTTTCGCTAAGTGTCGCGTAGTCCGCGTCGCTAAGTGTGATAATTTCGCAGCCCGCGTCAACGCATTTTTGTTTGTCTGCGACAATTCCCTCATCCGCCACGCTTGCGGCAAAATCAACAGCCTCTGCGGCACACTCGTCAACAAGCGCGCGAGTGTTGTCAGGCAGGCTCTTGTACAAATCGTCGTTTACAAAAAATGTGATTATATGTCCCAGATGGTTTGTCTCAACGACGTATTTTTGCACCTCTTGGAAATTGTTGCCGACGATGTTCATGTACGGGTTTTCCTCGCCGTCAATAGTGTTTTGCTGCAAGCCCATAAACACCTCTGTAAACTGCATCGGTGTGGCAGACGCGCCAAGTGCGTTCCAGTATGCGATGTGATAGTTATTTGTCATTGTGCGGATTTTCTGACCCTTCAAATCGTCGAGCGTCTCAACCTTTTTATTTGTTGTAAGCTGACGAAAGCCCGCGTCCGAATAGCCAAGCATATGCACGCCCGCCGCTTCGCAGTACTCGTTTAATGTGGTGGCGGCGTAATCGCTTTGCAAAAGCGCGCGCATCTGCTCAACGTCGGTGAAAATGTTCGGCATGTCAAACAGCGCCATCTCGGGCACAAAGTCAACAAGGTCTGTCGTCATGCCTGTGCCGATGTCTATTGAGCCTGCCACAACAGCCTCGGTGAACTCTGTTGTGTTGCCAAGCTGTCCGCCCGGATACAAATCCACTGTGATACTGCCGCCGCTTTTTTCGTTTATAAGCTCGGCAAATTTTTCAACCATTTTATAGTTTGTTGTGGTTTCTGCAACAGTCATTGCCGCCATCCAGTTATATGTGCCGTATTCCTCGCCTGTTGCCGCAGTTGAAGCGGCGGTTGATGCCGCCGTGCTTGCCGCCGCTGTGCTTGACGCGCCGCCGCAGGCTGTCATTCCTACTGTCATCGCAAGTGTAAGTGCTAATGCAATTGCTTTTTTCATTTTATTTTCTCCTTTAATATGTAAATAATTTTTAAAGAACGCTCGGTAGCCATGTGCTAAGTGCAGGCACAAAGGTTATCAGTATCAAGCAGACAAGAAACGAAACGAGAAACGGCACAGTCGCCTTTGCCAGCTTCAGCATTGGTATCTTTGTCATGCCTGACGCGACGAACAGGTTTATGCCCATTGGCGGCGTAACCATGCCTATCGCAAGGTTAACAGTCATTATAATGCCAAAATGTATTGGGTCAATGCCTACTGCCGTCGCAATTGGAAGCAAAATCGGCGTTAAAATCATGATGTTTGGTATGTTGTCAATAATCATGCCGCACACAAGCATTATGAGGTTCATCAAAAGCAGGATAACGATTTTGTTGTCGGTGATTGCAAGCACCGCCTTTGATATAGTTTGCGGATAACGCAAAAGCGTCATTACGCGCGCAAAGGCTGTGGCTGCGGCGATTACAAAAAGAATATTTACATATGTCTTTGCGCCCGAGACAAACACGCGTCCCAAATCCTTGATTTTGATTGTTTTATATGCAAAAATGCACACCAGCAAGCCGTAGATTACAGATATTACAGCCGCCTCTGTTGGCGAGCAAATGCCCGAATAAATGCAGCCTAAAATAATTACCGGAGTCAGCAGCGCCCAAAAGCTCTCTTTAAACAGCGGCCAAAAGCCCTTTGCGCGGATTTTGTTATAGCTTGCCATAAGCTTTTCCTTGTCCTCGCCTTTTTTGCTGCAATAGATATAGCAGTAAACCATAAGCGCAAGCCCGATTAAAATACCCGGCAAAATGCCTGCGATAAATAAATCTGACGGTGAGGCGTTTGCCGCCGCGGCGTAAACTATGTAGGAAATAGACGGCGGAATAATTACGCCAAGCCCGCCCGCAACAGTGACTATCGCCGTCGAAAACACTAAATCGTAGCCCATCTCAACAAGAAATGGTATCGTCATTGCGCCGACGGCGGAGACAGTGGCTGGCGACGAGCCTGATATCGCGGCGTAAAACATGCACGTCACAACAACAGCACACGGAAAGCCCGCGCGTTTATTTCCGATAAAATATCCGAAAAAGTCAAACAGCCTTTTTGACAGCCCACCCTCTGCCATAATCATGCCGGACACCATAAAAAGCGGCACGGCAAGCAACGTAAAGCTGTTCATGCCCGAGAACATCGAGCGCACTACATCTGCGGGCGCAAAGCTTATTGTGCCCATCATACCCGGCAATGTAGACAGCAAGCCAAACACGCCGCCCACAGGAAGCGCTATGACAAGCAGCACCGCAAGAATTGCAAAAAACAAACCTATTGTCATTTCAGCTTTCCTCCTGCTTTCCCTTTAAATCCTTGATGACAACCTCCACCGTGCGCAAAATCGAAAGCGCAAAGAAGAATGTCATCACCCCATACAGCCACACAACAGGTATTTGCAGCGCAGGGCTTTTTTGATTGATGCTTGCCGAATTTAAAGCCACGTCAACCCCGCCCTTTATGCAAACTCCAAGAAAAACAACCATTATTACATCGCATACAAGCGACAAGATTTTTTTCACCCTTTGCGGCAAAACAGTTACAAGCGTGTCCACACGGATTGCAGTGCGGTATCTTATAGAGCACGGCAGGCTTGCAAATGCACTTAGCGCAAGACAGTAGCAGCACACCTCATCCGACCAGCTTAACGCGCTTTGAAAGCAATACCGCAAAACAACGTTTGTGAACGACAGCACCGTCATAACGATAAGCAGCGCAGCCAAGCAGACATATTCAAGATTTTTGTCCAGCCATTTGATAATTGACACTTTGTTTCCTCCCAAATCCATTTTAAAATCAGAGCATTAATAATAAATGCATCGCGCGCTGCATTATTTATTCGTTCTCCCTCTTTACTTTTTATTATAAATTTGATATAACTTTAAGTAAAGTTAATAAAAATTAGTTTATCTATTAGGAAAACTAAGTTTGTTTTTAAAGCATTATATTTCTTGTCAGCCTGCACAAATATTAGGCTAATGTATATGCAACATACATAAATTGAGTTTATTTTTATTCGTGATTATGCATAAAATGTGTGCTACACATTCTACGTTCAAACTAAAGGAGTGACCGCATTGGACTTAAAGCTTGTCGAATATATAGTTGCAATAGAGGATTACGGCAATATGACAGAGGCGGCGGCACAGCTTTTTATAACGCCGTCGGCGCTTAATCAGCAGCTTTTAAAGCTTGAGGGCGAGTTAAAGCTACCGCTTTTCACGCGCAGTAAGCGCCAAATGATACCAACGCAGGCAGGCAGAATTTACCTTGACGCCGCCCGCCAAATGCTTATGCTGCGCCAGTCAGCCTATGCGCATTTGCAGGATTTAAGTGACTGCAATATCGGCACCTATCACGTTGGGCTTACGTTTGAGCACGGCAGCGATATTTTTGCTATGATATATCCGCAGTTTCACAAAAAATACCCGAATGTTCAGCTTACGTGCCATCAGCTTCTTGTGCCGGAGCTTATGAAAATGCTTGACAACAATCAGCTCGACATGGTTTTTACGCTTTCGGGACACCCGGAAAGGTATACCGAATTTGAATACATTCCGTGCAGCACGGAAAATCTTGTGCTTGGGCTGCCGCGCACCCACCCGCTTGCGCAGGGCATTGATTTATCGAAAGCGCCGTACAGCGTTTTAGATTTGCAGCTTGTAAAAAACGACAGTTTTGCCGTGGCGCTCGAGCGAGCCACAATGCGCACAGAGGTCATCGACCCAATGTTTGAAGCCGCCGGCTTTGCGCCGCATATAATGATAGAGTCAAGCTTTAACAGCTTTCTTGAGCAGCTTGCCGCGCAAGGCATATGCGACGCAATTATCCCCCAGTCGCGCGTGCGCAACCATAAGGACGTTGCGTGGTTTTATCTGCCCGGCTCACCTCGCTTTCACTTCGGCGTTTCCTACGCAAAGGGCTATCGTCTAAACCGCGCCCTGCAAGATTTTATCGAAATGACCCGTCAAATCGCTCTCCAAATCCAAAACTTTCCCCCGCCGAATAATTTATTTCCTCTAATATAAAATAAATTGAAGTCAGCTCCTTAAAGTGATACAATTAGCTTAACAGTATCACTTTAAGGAGCTATTATCGTGAAATGGCTTTCACGATAAACCTCGCGGGGCGATGCGCAGGGCGATACGTTCGCTTCGCTCACTCCCGCCCCAATGCGCAAAAATCATCTTATCATTCCTTGTGCTTCGCGTGATAAGATGACTCTTCTGTTAAAATTTATGCCGACGCGAAGCGGCGGAATGGATGATTTTCATGAAATACGATTTTACCTCTATCATGGACAGGCGCGGCATGGACGCTGTGGCTATTGACGGGCTTGGAGACGGCGGCGGGTTTGCGCCTGACGCACCTAAGGCGGGGTTTGACGCTATCCCGATGTGGGTCGCGGACATGAATTTCCCGACTGTCCCCACAATTCCGCAGGCTATTATCGAGCGCGCACAGCACCCCGCATACGGCTATTTTCAAGCGCGGGACGAATATTATGCCTCAATTATCAAATGGCACGAGACGCGCAACGGCGTAAAAGGCTTAGAAAAAAAGCACATCGGCTACGAAAACGGCGTGCTTGGAGGCGTAATCAGCGCACTTAACGTCCTTTGCTCAAAGGGCGACAACGTGCTTTTGCATAGCCCAACGTACATCGGCTTCACACATGCACTTGAAAATAACGGCTACAACATCGTGCACAGTCCGCTTGTGATAGACGAAAATAACGTCTGGCGCATGGATTTTGATGACATGGAGAAGAAAATCATCGACGAGCAAATCAACGTCACGGTTTTCTGCTCACCGCACAACCCCTGCGGGCGCGTTTGGGAAAAATGGGAGCTTGAAAAGGCTATGCAGCTTTTTGAAAAGCACCATGTCTTTGTTATTTCTGATGAAATTTGGTCGGATATCATTTTAAACGGCAATAAGCATATCCCGACGCAGTCCGTGAGCGAATATGCAAAAGAACACACTGTCGCGGTTTATGCACCGAGCAAAACGTTCAACCTCGCGGGCTTAATCGGCGCTTATCACATAATTTACAACGACTGGCTGCGCGAGCGCATCAAAAAAGAGTCGTCACTCCCCCACTATAACGACATGAACGTGCTCAGCATGCACGCGCTCATCGGCGCATATAAGTCCGAGGGCTACGAGTGGTGCGACGAGCTTCGCGAAACAATTTCCGGCAACGTAAATTTCGCGTGCAATTACATATCCGAGCATTTTAATGGCGTGACGCTGTGCAAGCCGCAGGGCACATATATGCTGTTTATCGACTGCGCAAAATGGTGCGAAGCGCACAGCAAAACGATTGATGAAGTGATGAAAGCCGGCTGGGACGTCGGCGTAGCATGGCAGGACGGCAGAATGTTCCACGGTCAAACCCATCTCCGCCTAAACCTAGCCCTCCCCCTCTCCCGCGTAAAAGAAGCCTTCGAGCGCATGGATAAATACGTTTTTAACGCGTAAACTTTTTATTTTCCAAATTTACATTGACGCTGCACACACTCAAAGCTCACGTTTTCGCTTGTTAAATCAAACAGCACTCTGCCGTTTTTTATAAGCTTGAAACGAGCTTTTGCACTGTTATCTTCGCGCACGACGCCGAGCATTTTTCCGCATAGCGGAGATGCCAGCGCGTGCGCGTTTCCTTTTTTAATAATGTCTATTTTAAGCTGATATTTGCCTTGTGAAAGATAGATTTGCTCGCTGTCCGCACGCAGTATTTTAACTCCCTGATATGTCGAAAATCGGTACTCAAGCCCTGCGTATGTTACGGCGCAGATGCAGCCTGTGAAGGAAAAAGCCACAAACGGAATATGCGCCACGGAAACTATGACGCTGCACTCGGCGGCAAAATTATTGCATTGCAGCCAGATGTATTCTTTCGGAAACGAGCACCCGCTGTCCTTTTCAATGTACCCTATCCCACCGTCAAAGCTCATACAGCGCTCGCCGATTTGAAGCTTGCCCTCAACAGTGTGCCGCATGCTAATCACTCCGTGACGGCATTGCATAGGCAAAAATCTGAACGGCCCCATAATATCAGACCGCAGCGGTGTCAGCTCGCCGAATTTAAGCTCGCCGTGTATATCCGGCAGCTCAATCACAGCGCCGTCCGCCCCAAAAACACACCCGCCAATTACAATTTTTTTATCCTTATATAGCGCTGGAAAGCCAAAATGATACGACCTCTCATCAGTAATCACCTGCACAAACGCCCCGCTGTCCGCCCGCCCCACAATAAACGCCACAGTCTCCCCCGCCACCTGCTGCTTAAAATACCACCCCTCAAAAAAACCTTTTCCCATAAAACCCTCCGCCATACCTTTTTTATTAGTATGGCCTGTCTTTTTGTTCAAAATACAGCAGCCCCGCCATGATAACCTTAAAATCACGGCGGGGCTGCTTATTTTATTTAAATATTTGAAAGCTCTATCTCAAACATTCTGTTCCACGGCATGTGAACAGTAAAAGTTCTTGCACTATCGGGAAAATATTTTCGGGCGAATTGCTTCATCATTTTTTCAGCTTCTGCCGACACCTGCGGCTCTTTGTCACATAGCTTTAAAAATGATAAACCGCTGCCGATTTGAGGAAGATTTTCCGTCAAGGTCTTGCGCACCTCCGTCATATAGCCCCAATCCTCAAGGTATCTGTAAAAGCGAAACCGGTCTGATATCTCGATTGCTTTTGCGTCGAGATGACCGCTTTTTTGTGCACAGACATACGCCACGGCGTGCGCCATAACTGTGCCAAGCGCATTAGACGAGGTGTTCCAACCGGAATATCCTTTTATTTTGTCGAGCATCTCCTGTTCATGCAAAAAACGCATAAGATATTTGTCCGCACCGTTTGGTATTGCGCAGTCGGCAACAAAGCACGGCGTATCCTTAGCCATATGCTGTCTTAAACGACAGACAGCGGCGGGCAGATTGCGCTCGCACTCAACATAAATCTCGCGCCTGTCAAGCTGCTTTTCAAGTCTTTGTGAAAACTCCGTCGGCGGGTGCAAAAGCATCACCGCGTCGCAGCTTTGGCTTGATAATGCAGGCACTGCGCCCGCGTTGAGGATATGATGCGGCGCTGTCTCGGCTATCGTTCTGTCCTCATATGAGGGTATCGTCGTCATGCAGGACACGCTGTCGCTGTCGAGGCAAATCGACGGCTGAACGCCTGTTATTCCGCAGACAGCCCGCGCGGTGAGCGTGCAGCCTATCTCGTCGGCGGCGGGATACATCGAAACTCGCGACAGCATATTTTTTTCGCCGAGATATTTTGCTATTCGCCTGCGCTCTGACGGTGCGTAGCCGTACTGCATACAGTCGTCAAGCGGGATAATGAGGTGGTCTATAACGCCGTCTGCCGCCATGTCTATCGTGTTTATATTCGACGAAAAATTCACCTCACGCCGCAATATAAAATCGTCAAGATATTGTTGCGGAACGCGCGACAATATGCCGCTTTTTTCGTTAAAATCGTTTTCGTCGGCAACACCGAGCGACTCTTTATCGCACACATAGCCAAAGCGGTGAATATCATAGCCGTGCTGCTCGTAGTAATCGGGCTCTTCTCCTGCTCCGTTTCGCCCCGGTGCGCGCATGATAAGCTGAAAGGCAAATATTTTTAAATTCGGATTTTCAGCCTTTAGACGGCGCAGCTTATCTGCGTTATTTTTACATTCTTCTCTTTGAATATGGTGTAGCCGCGACGGCACAATGCCGCCGTACAGCAGCAAATCCATTGAAATAACAGCGTAATCGGCACTTTTTGCCTGTTCAAACAGCCACTGCCATAGCTTTTGTGTATCGGCGGCTTTTTTGAATTTACCCATCATGTCAAGCGGCGGTTTAACTGTTTCAATGCCCGCGACGGCGGCTATGTAGTCGGGATAATCATAATTGCACGGCCTTTCGTCGAGCGGCATGTATATTATTTTGTCTCTGCTCATTTGATTCTCCTTATATAAGCCCTATGTTTGTCATAAGCAGCTCGCAAAAATAGCTGTTTGCCCACGCAAACCACGGGCGCGTATATATCGATGGGTCGTCCTTGTCAATTGCCTCATGCATATAGCCTGTGCCGTCATCGGTCGATATCAGCATTTTTATTATTTCGTCGCGTTCAGCCTGCGTTTTTGCCGTCATGGCCTGTGTGATGAGCGATATCGGCCATACCCTATTTGGCTTTGAATGAACGCTGCCTATGCCGGTGAGCGCTTTGCCTTTAAAATAGTAAGTGTTTGCGTCGCTTAACGCCATACGGCGCGTATTTTGGTAAATGTCATCGTTTATATCGCAAAATCCGAAATACGGCGCGGAGAGAATCCCTGGGATATTTGCGTCCTCGATTATAAGCTTGTTTCCAAGCCCGTCCACCTCAAACGCGTATATTTTGCCAAATCGCTCTGTTTCAACTGTGCCGTATTTTTCTATTCCGTCGAGGATTTCTTTTCGGAGCGCATCAGCGGCTTCGGCAAGCGTGTCGTCCTGCCAAATCTCTTTGCTGATTGTTGAAATATAAGACAGCGCAACGGCTGCGAACATATTTTCGGGTATGCTGTACCCATACGTACAAGCGTCGTCGCTTGGCCGAAAGCCCGACCATGTCATGCCTGTGTATGCGGTTTTTGCGCCAAGCCCGCCCCGCGAAAGCGTTTCGGTGGCTTTGTCCGTCTCGCGCTCAAAGCGGTATGGCGATTTTTCCTCATGGTTTTGCTCGCATTTAAAAGTCTCGACAATTAGCCGCATAGCGCTGTGTGCTGTCTCGTCAAGATGCGCCGTGGTGCCTGCCTCGCGCCAAAGCTTATATGCAAGGCTGACAGGAAAGCTGAGTGAATCCATCTCATATTTGCGCTCCCACGTCCAGTCCGTTTGGCCTGAATTGTCAAGCGCGTAATGTCTGCCATTTTGCGCTTCGTTGAACGCGTTTGAGTATGGGTCAAGATTTATATAGAAAAATTGCTTTTTTACAACGTCCTCGATAAGCTCGCGCACAACCGCGCTTTTTTGGGCGGCGGGCATATAATGCTGCACCTGCGCGGAGGAATCTCTCAGCCACATGGCAGGAATATCGCCTGTTATGACAAAAAGGCTGCCATCGTCAAGGCGTTTTACGGTTGTTTCGGCTGTGCTCAAATAGCACTTTTCAAGCATTTCGGCAAGTCTCGGATTTTCGCTGAAATGACTTTTCAGTTCCGCTGCCTCGTGTTTAAGCACCTTCAAAAATTCTTCCATTTTCGCTCCTAAATCTGAATGCACAGCGGGTTTATTCCTGTCAGCTCCGCGCTGCGTTCATCGGGCTGGCTGCCGCCTACGTAAATAGCCGCTCTGTCGCAGTCTATCTGATTTCCCTCATCGTCAAACACGCAAAACGCGTCATTTGAAAGCTTAAGCTCTACGCGTTTTATCTCGCCTTTTTTAAGCGAAACGCGCTCAAACTGTACAAGGCTGAAATGTGGCGCTGTGCATACTTCACTTTTTAGCGAGACATACACCTGAATGACCTCGTCAGCATCCATTTCGCCTGTGTTTTTTACGCTCACCCACACACTGCCGCCATTTTGCGTTTTTTGAAACGCCATGCTTGAGTATTCAAAGCTTGTGTACGAAAGCCCATATCCAAATGGATATAGCGGTGTGCCATCTATGCACTTATAAGTTCTGCCGCACATTGAATAATCTTCAAACGGCGGAAGCTGCGCGTCTGATTCATAAAATGTTACCGGCAGCCTGCCCGACGGCGACACCTCGCCAAAAATAAGCTTTGCCGCCGCAAGCCCGCCCATCTGACCGGGATACCACATCTGCAAAATTGCCTCGCAGTGCTTTTCTGCATAGCGCAAATCAAGCGCGCTACCCGCCGCGACGACGAGTATCACCTTTTTGCCTGTCTCGCAAACAGCTTCAATCAAACGCTGCTGATGCAGCGGAAGCGCGAGGTCTGTTTTATCAGCGCCCGCATAGCTGTTATTTGCGTCGCCCTCCTCGCCCTCAAGCGTGGGGTCAAGGCCGAGGCAAAGTATAACAGCGTCGCTTCGCACCGCCATTGCTACGGCTTCGCTTAAACGGTCGTCAGCTTCAGCAAGTGCTTCAACATTTTCGCGCCAAAGGTGTGCGCCCTCAGAGTAGTAAAGGCGCGTCTCCTCGTCAAGCATACTGCGCACGCCGTCTAAAAGAGTATATTTTTCAGTCGGTGTACCGTTGTAATTTCCAAGCAGAACAGGCACGCTGTCGGCGTTTGGCCCTATGACGGCCACCGTTTTGAGCGATTTTTTATCAAGCGGAAGCGCACCGTCGTTTTTTAGCAGCACCATAGCTTCAAGCGCCGCTTTTAATGCAAGGCTGTGATTTTGCGGCGTGTCATTCTCCTCGTATGGAATGCTGTCATGCTCGCAGTTTTTGTCAAACATGCCGAGACGCAGAAGCGTGCGGATAAGATGCAAAACACATTTATCTATATCCGATTCGTCGATAAGCCCCTCCTCATATGCCTTGAATGCGTTTAAGTACACAGAACCGCAGTTTAAATCGCAGCCTGATTTTATGGCGAGCGCCGCTGACTCTGTTATATTTGAGGTTATGCGATGATTTTTATGAAAATCCTTTATCGCGCCGCAGTCGGACACGTAGTAGCCTTCAAAGCCCCATTCCTTGCGGATAAGCCCGTTTATAAGGCTGTCGCTGCCGCAGCAAAGCTCGCCGTTAAGGCAGTTGTAGCCGCCCATAACGCCCTCAACTCTCGCCTGCTGTATGCATTTTTTAAACGCGGGGTAATAGCTCTCGGCGAGGTCTTTTTTGCTGACTACCGAGTTAAAGGAGTGTCGACCCTTTTCGGGGCCTGAATGCGCGGCGAAATGCTTTATGCACGCGGCGGCACGAAGGCGCTTTGAATTGCCTTGCAAACCCTTTATGTAGCCCGTGCCCATGCGCCCTGTCAGGTATGGGTCTTCGCCGTAGGTTTCGTGACCTCTGCCCCAGCGCGGGTCGCGGAAAAGGTTGATGTTTGGCGACCAGTAGGTTATGCCCTTATAAAGCCCCGCGTCATTAAGCCGTCGCTGCTCGTTATATTTCGCGCGACCCTCTGTGGAGACAGCCGTACCTATTTTGTGAAGCAAAGCGTCGTCAAAGGCGGCAGCTAAGGCTATCGGCTGCGGAAAAACCGTCGCCGCGCCCGCGCGCGCCACGCCGTGCAGCGCCTCGTTCCACCAGTTATAGGCGGGTATGCCGAGGCGGTCTATCGCGTCGGAATCAAATTTTATCTGAGACACCTTTTCATCGAGCGTCATGCGTGACAATAAATCGAGCGCTCTTTCTTCGTCGGGCTTTGTTTCATCCAAATAGACAGGAACCATTTTGTGCACCCCTTTCAGGCGTTTTTATGCTTCTATCTCAAATATTGCCTCTGTCTCAACAGGAATGTTGCCTGGCAACACGTTTGTGCCTAGCTGCAATATCTGCGAAATGTACGCTATATTGTCCATATCCTTTGGATATTTGTAGTAGCCGGAGATATACGAGAATATTTTTGTGTTGGCAAGCCCGTTTTTTTGATGAGACTCCATTACCTCGCTGAAAATATTTCTGTCCTGCGGCATGGAAAAACTGTCGAGCGTCTTTTTGTGCGGGAACGACTGAAAGCCGAACTCTGAACAGAAGCGGAAATGGAAGTCGCGGTATTCGGTAAACGGCTTATTTGAGTGCCAGACCTCCCAGTAGTGGTTGTCGCCGCGATTAAAGTCGTTGGGCTCGTCAAACGAACCGCCCGAGGACGGTGAGGACAGCCAGTAGAATGTCTGGTCGTCGTACTTTTTCACCTGACGCGGCAGCAGCATTTCAAATATTTTTATGTAGTCCGCCTTATATTTAGGTCTGTGTCCGTCAAGGCGCGCCCATGTCGCCCAGCCCCATTCCATTTCGTTGTTGCCGCACCAAAGGCCGAGGCACGCGTGGTGGCGCAGGCGCTTTACATTGTCGGCTGTCTCGGCGAGGATATTTTCTTCAAACTCGTCGTTTAAGTCGTACACGTTGCACGCAAACATCAAGTCCTGCCAAATTATAATGCCGTATTTGTCGCATATGTCGTAGAAATAATCGTCTGGGTAATATCCGCCTCCCCAAACGCGTATGCAGTTAAAATTTGCTTTTGCGCAGTCGGCAACAAGGCGCTCGCTGCGTTTTTCGCTTAATCTACCGAGTAAATTATCCTCCGGCACATAGTTTGCGCCCATTGCAAATATTTTTTGTCCGTTGACAACAAACGCAAACTGGTTGCCCCATTCGTCCGCATCGGTGCACACTGTTATTGTGCGCAGACCAATCACTCGCTCTGTACTGTCCTCTGTCACACCGTCTGAAATGAGATTGGCAATCACCTTGTAAAGCGGCTGCGCGCCGTAACCGTTTGGATACCAAAGCTGCGGGTTTTCCACGTTTATTACGGCGCAGCCGTTTTCGTCTGCGGTCGCTTTCAAAACTGTTTTATCGGGCGCTTCGATAGTGTACTCGACGCTTGTTTTTGCGTTAGACAGCTTTACAATATTTGTTTCAAGCTCAAGGCGCACGCCACCGTCGTTGTGATGTTGGCGTATGCGTATATCGTCAATGCGCGCAGTGCTGCAAAAGCGCAGATAAACACTGCGCCACAGTCCTAAATCCGGCAGCTGCGGGCCCCAGTCCCACCCGAACATGTAATGAGCCTTGCGCAGTGCGCCATTTCCGCGCTGACAGCCTGTTGACGCATAGCGAATATCGCCAACTCTGTCCGCTTTTTCTATAAATTCAAGCGGCGAGAAAAAGTACACGCTTATAACGTTTTCTCTTTTTAAGCGGTTTGTCACGTCAACATAGTTCGTGCGGTGCATATCGTTGCATCTTAACAGCATTTCGCCGTTGAGCGAAATCTCCGCAATCGTGTCTATACCCTCAAAGACGAGAACTGCCTCCTTTGCCGCCATCATTTTGTCCGTGGCGGCAAAGGTTTTTGTGTATATGTAGTCCTTGCGCGAAAGCTCTTTTGCTGTGTATTCATTCGTTCGCCAAAAGGGGTCGTCCATAAGCCCAAGCTTAAGCATATCGCCCATGATGCTGCCCGGCACATTGCCCTCATGCAGAGTATTTTCGTCCGCCGCACGCCATTGCCATGCGCCGTTTAGCATAAAACAATTTTCCATTGTTTACTTCTTTTAATAAAATTAAGCCTTGATGCCCGATGTAGCTATGCCCTCGACAAAGTTTTTCTGGAATATCAGGAAGAATATGACGACAGGCGCGACGAAAATCGAGGCAGCCGCCATAAGGTGAGTCCAGTCAACCGAATACTGGCTTAAAAAGCTTTGCAAGCCAAGCGAAAGCGTGAGCTTTTCGGTTTTGTTGATGTAGATAAGAGGTGCAAGATAGTCAGACCACGCCGAAATAAACGCGTATATGCCGACTGTTGTCAGCGCGGGCTTTGAAAGCGGAAGCGCGATAGACACATAGCGTCTAAGCTCGCCCGCACCGTCTATTTTAGCTGCCTCCATAAGAGATGTCGGCAAGCCGGCAAAAAACTGCCTCATTATAATAATGTAAAAGGGGCTGCCGAAAAACGCCGGCGCAATAAGCGGCATATATGTGTTTGTGAAGCCGAGCTGTGACCAAATGCGATAAAGCGGTATCATCGTGACGGTGTATGGTATCATCATTGTCGCCATGATGAGCGCCGAGACAACCTTAGAACCGCGCCATTTTATACGCGCGAGAGAATACGCCACAAGCGGCGTGCTTATAAGCTGCCCTACAACTGACAGCACCGTTATATACACAGTGTTTGCCATGTAGCGCATATAAGGAATTTTTGCAAAGGCCTCAGGGTAGTTGCTCCATATAGCCTGACGCGGCCAAAGATGCACCGGCAGCTCAAACGCCTCTGCGCTTGTTTTAAGCGAGGTGGTGAGCATGACAAGGAACGGTGCCAGGAACACTATGCACAGTATAATTATAAACGTATACTGCGGAACGAGCTTTGCTCTTTTAATGTAAAATGCTTTAGATTTTGTCATGTTTATTCACCTCCAACGCCACTGTTTGATACTTTTTTAGTGATGCGTGTCATAAATAGCGTCAAAACGCCTACTATTACAAATAGTATCCATGCCATCGCCGATGCTCTGCCCATCTTCATGTACGAGAACGCCGTGTTAAACAGATAAAGCGGATACATATAATATTCAATCTGTGCAAAAATGGCTGTGTGAAAATAAAGACACTGTGATGCACATAAAAAAATGCTGCATCATAGGCAAAAATGTATCCTCACACGCAGCCGCGGAGGGCGCGTTAAAGCTTGACGAGACAATGCTCATCCCCGCGTGCGGCTATGAATTTGAAGAATTTCTTCACGGCCCTGCCTGCACAATTGACAACGAAATGGCAGGCATATATTTTATTCCCGATGAAAGCGACAATGACCGCGACCGTATGCTCAAGCTTGCTGCCTTTCACAAAATGCTGTGCAATGACGTGTACACCTTTGGCGGCGACGGCTGCGACTGTAATTTAAAGCTGACAGCATGGTACGCCGACGCATTCTCATATATTCTCCCCTGCCAGATGATGGCGGCAGAATGTCCGCCCGAGGCGGGTCATAAGCAGTTTAAATATTTGCAGGATGCGCTTAACACAAAATATGAGGGCGGTGTGTAAAATGAACAGCGACCCTTTAAAGCAATATATCCTCGGAATAGATTCCGGCAAAACAAACTATCGCATACGCGCGTGCAGCGCCAGCGACAAGCGCGTTTTGGGCGAATTTACGGGAAAAAGCTGTGCACACTACCTCGTCCACCAAGCCGAGCTTGAAAAGCGTCTCAATGAAAATATTGACGCATGCCTTGCGCAGTTTGGCGGCGTGCGCGGCGACTGCAAATATGTCCTATGCGGCACATCGGGGCTTGACAGCGATGAGGACAGAGAGTATCTTCTCGAATAATACCGTTCAATTGGCGGATTTTCGTGCCCGATAGAATGTCTCAATGACGCAGAGCTTGCGCATTACGCAGTAGTCGGAGGCGACGGAATACTGCTTATTTCCGGCACCGGCGCTATCACCTACGGCACGCATAACGGCAAAAGCGCCCGCGTCGGCGGGTGGATGATATCAATAATGGGCGAGGAAGGCTCGGGAACTTGGGTTTCGCGTCACGCTCTTCGCCATCTAGCAAAGCGAATTGACGGCGTTGTGCCCGAAACAAAGCTTTCACATCTGCTTGAGCGCCAACTCTGCATATCAACCGCGAAGCAGCTTATGGAGCTTTCCGCAAAAATCGCCTGCGAACCTACCCTTTGCAATAACCTTGGCGGCATTGTGGACAGCGCCGCAAACAGCGGCGACATATACGCAGTGAAGCTTTTGCAGGCTGCCGCAGAGCAGTCAGTCACGCTCGTGACAGACCTCGCCGATGTTCTCGGCTTCACAAGACAAGACCATATAAAAATCGGCGTTTGGGGCAGCAATATCGTCAAAAGCAAGGTGCATTACACCCATTTCTTGCAGTTTATAAAGCAGTGCATTCCAAACGCCGAAATATGCTTTCCCACAAAAAGCGCGCTTGACGGCGCGTGCGAGCTCGCGCTTGACCGCGCATAACAATTTTAAAAAAGGAGTTTTATTATGGATAAAACATTTGAACAGCAGCTTGCCGACTCTCTTTACGTGCACTTCCCTCTCACACATGACGAAAACGACAGCATGGAGAAAAAATACAAGCAAAAAACAGTGGCGCAGAGCGTCTCGTTATGGGACGGCAAAACGCTTGACCGTTGGCATTTTGACGGCGAGGGCACAGCCGAAGCAAAGGACGGTGTGCTTGTGATGAACAGCTTTTCGCGCGGAGACCACTGGCCGGGCTGCGAGGTGCGCTCGGTGGACGCGGAAAACGGCGCATACGCCACGTTCGGCTCGTATGAAGCGAAGCTTTCAGTCAAGGGCATGGAGCTTTCTCACACAAACCGCCTAAATTTTGAAATCCGCCCCTTGTGCGACGGCTGGCACAGCCCAATCGTTCGCCCTGCGTTTATAAATAACGGCACAATCAAAATTCCCGACGTATATTCGCGCGAGGGCTTCAACGCAATGAACCTCAAAAACTTCGAGTGGAACACCTGCCTTTGGGAGATAGGCTCTATCGCCCACGACAAAATCGAGGAGGTCTCCTTTATAATGCACCGCTACGGCAAGGAACTCAGCGGCGGCGAAAAGCTGTGCTTTGAGATACGCAACATCTCGCTTGAGCGCGTCGAGGACGAGAGCGTCGTTCACGGCTGGAACTGCCACGACGAGACAGCCGTCTACCCCACAACAGGATATTTCTGCGACGGCAAAAAGACAGCCGTAGCGAGCACAGCAGCCGATAGCTTTAAGCTTATCGACGCAGAAAGCGGCGAAACTGTTCTCAGCGGAAGCATCGAAAACATACAAAACCGTCTCGGCAGCTTTGGCGTTATGGATTTTTCAAGCGTGTGTAAAAAAGGCAAATATTATCTGCAATTCGGCGAAAATAAAACAGACGCGTTTTGCATTGACGATGATATTGCAAAGAGCACCGTGTGGAAGCTGCTCAATTTCATTTTTTGCGAGCGCTGCGGCTTCCCTGTTCCGAACAAGCACGGCACGTGCCACGGTGATATTATCGCAAAGCATAATGATGTTTCAATGGTATTCCACGGCGGTTGGCACGACGCGGCAGACGTCTCACAGCAGGCTGTGCAATCAGCAGAGATAGCCGAAGCCCTTATGAGCGTCGCGATGAGCGTCAAGGACACCGACGCCATACTGTACAAACGTATGCTCGAAGAGGCAATCTGGGGGCTTGACTTTGTTCTCAGCACACGCTTTGGCGACGGCTACCGCGCCACAAGCGCCCTCATCCGCCGCTGGACAGACGGGCTTATCGGAAATATGGACGACTGCCCCGCGTTTGTCAAAAATAGCTCTCTCATCAACACAATGATGGCAGGTATTGAAGCGCTTGGCGCGAAAGCCTTTGCCGAAACCGACCCCGCGCTCGCATGGAAATGCCGCGACGCCGCCCGCGAGGACTTTGCATGGGCAATGGAAAAGGTCGACGAGCCATTATACGCCGACGAAGATTGGGACGGCGAGCACACAGATTCGATGTCAGTATCACAATATTATGCCGCAATATGCCTCACGGCGTCACGCCTATATAATGTAACGCACGACGAAAAATATGCAAAAACAGCCGCAGAATACGCGAGCAAGGTTGTCGCCTGTCAAGAGGACGGCAGCGCAAAGCTCCCGATGCGCGGATTTTTCTACCGCGACGAGAACAAAAAGCATATCATTCACTCATCTCATCAGAGCCGCGATTATCTCTGTGTACAAGCACTTGCCGAAGCATGCAGAGCCATGCCAAACAGCCCCCAAAAAGCCGTTTGGGAGGGTAGCATGAAGCTTCACGGCGAATATATAAAGCAGCTCATGCAGTATAACGCCCCCTACGGTCTTATGGCGGCGGGCATGTATCAAGCGTCAGAGGCCGACGATGAGGAAACGTTCCGCCACATCCACCCGCGCGTCAATTTCAACGAAGAGCGCGAAAATTATCTTGAACAGCTCTCAAACGGATGCGATATCGGCAATGGCTGCTATGTGCGCAGCATGCCCGTGTGGTTCTCGTTCCGCGGCAACTCCGCAATTTTACTTGCAATGGGCAAAACAGCCGCGCTGCTCGGAAAATATTTTGACGACAACGAGCTTTTGCAGGCAGCCCGCGAGCAGCTTTATTGGACGCTCGGAAAAAACCCATTTGGACAATCGCTTATTTACGGCGAGGGCAAAAACTTTGGTCAAATGTACACCGCTCTTCTCGGAGAAACAATCGGCGAGATGGCGGTTGGTGTTCAAACCCGCGCAAACGAGGATGTCCCCTACTGGCCGCAAGGCAGTGTAGCAACCTATCGCGAGGTTTGGATCTCCCCTGTTTCGCGTTGGCTCTGGCTTGCAGCTGATCTTTTGGGGTAAAATTCTTTACTTGTAGTATATTTTATGTCTAATTATACATAATTTTAGGGTTTTAGGCGGTATTTTTTCGCTTTTTTATTCTCTGAAACCTGAGTAAAAGTGCGAAATTTATTATTATTGGAAAACGCTGTAAAGTTGTTTGGCTTTACAGCGTTTTTTGGCTTTATACTGCCACTTATTGGGAGTTTAGTGTGGTTTATCTTTGGTATAAAAACGGCTTTTTTGGTACGATTTGGTGCAATTTTGTACCGAAAAGTACCTTTTCGCACTTCATCTCAGGTTTCGCGCAGGCGTTTTCGCACTTTAACTCTTTTTTGGGGTAAAAAAGGGCGGTGCGAAGCCATTTTAATTTTGGGGTTTTTGCGTTATTTTTTTCGCACTTCACCTCTTTTTTCGCTCAAAAAACGGCTTAACAGAGCCATTTTTGTTTTTGTGGCTGACGTAGCATTGATTATATGTATGGAAAATGGCCTTGATGCATGTAATTATCGCACTTTGAGTCTTTTTTATTGGTGCATTTTCGCACTTCTCCTCTTTTTTCGCTTGAGAAATGGCTTTACAGCGCCGTTTTATGATTTGTCATTCTGGAGAAAGCTATTTTTAAATGGAAACCGCATAGTTTTTCGCACTTCTCCTCTTTTTTAGTGGATAAAATGGCTTTGCACTGCCATTTTTATATTTTTACAAGATAGTGCGAAAAAAGGGTCTTTTGGGTACAAAAACGCACCATTTTCGCACTTTATCTCTTTTTTCAGTACCAACATCACCGTTCAGGGTACATTTTCGCACCTTTCCTCTTTTTTGGGGGTGTTTTTTCGCACTTAACCTCTTTTTTCGTTTCTATTTTGGCTTTAAACCGCGGGTTTATGTAAGGAAAATTAGCAGCTTGTACGTTTTCGCACCTTCCCTCTTTTTCCTCGCACTTAACCTCTTTTTTCGTTGCACCTTTCGTCTTTTTTGTTCGCACTATTTGTCCACTTTTATCGCACCTTTCACCCCGACCTATATATACAATAAAAATAAAATATAATAAATATATAAATCATAAATCAGAAAAACAAGATTTAGATATAGGATGTTTGTTGAAAACTATATTTATAGGCGAAAAAAGAAAAACGTTGTTGACAAAATTCTTTTTTGGGGTATGATATAGGTATGTGTTGAAAGGTGGGCGTAGGGTATGCCAAGGAAAAAGGAAACCTCGCATATTATTGAAAAAGCGGATTATACGACACTGGAGCGCATTGTTCGCCCCGGTGATAATCCAAATGATATGACGGTTGTCAAGGCCAATGAGCTTATTCAAAAGACGCGCTACGACCTTTCACTTGTCGAGCAAAAAATAATTTTGAGAATTATTGCAATGATAAGCCCAAATGAAACAGAATTTCCATTGTATGAATTTTCCATTTCAGAGTTTGCTTCGATGTGCGGAATTGATTCTAAGTCAGGTAAAAACTATGCGACTATTAAGGCGCGGCTTAAGGCGCTTGCGGACAAGTCGTTTTATATTAGTTTGCCCGGCACAGACAGCGTGACGCTTGCCAGATGGATTGAAAAGCCTTATATCAACAAGGGCAGCGGCACGGTGAAAATAAGGCTTGATAACGATTTGAAGCCGTTTTTGCTGCAATTGAAGGACTATTTCACGCAGTTTAATATAAGCTATACCCTGCCGATGCGCTCGCAGTACAGCGTGAGAATATACGAGCTGTGCAAAAGCTATGAAAATTTGCATTCTTTTACTATCGGAGTGGAAAATTTAAAGCAGAATTTGCAGTGCGACGGTTATAAAAGTTGGAGCGATTTCAGGCGCTCTGTGATGGATGTGGCGCTTAATGAGATAAATGGAAAGACAGATATAAATATTTCCTACAAGGCGCTTAAAACAAACAGAAGCGTTACGCATATCAAGATATATATTGATTCGCTTGAAAAGAAAGAGCGTCAGCGCGTGCTTGATGAGATAAATGAAAAGCTGCAACCGCGCCGTTTGACGGAGGGTCTTGCGCTTGCGGACGCGAAAATTATGCGAGAAGCCGAGGATGACGACTCCCCTGCCCTGCCGTATATACCGACAAAATCAGGCACTATTGAGTTTGCTGCGGGCGCTGACCCTGACAGAATGATGTCGGAGCTTAAGCTGCGTGCTGACTATGCGGTTATTGCAAAAGCGCTCACAAAAACGCAGAAAGCGGCGCTTGACACGGTTATAAAAATTATTGTTGATATGGCCGGAAACACCGCAAAAGGGCAAGCAGTTATCGACGGCGGCAACAAAATGACATTTCTTGCAATAAATGACGTTATAATTAAGTATAGCGGAATGCAGGACTGGTTTATAGCGGCGGCAAATAAGTATGACAAATTTTTTGAGACAAGCCAAATTAAGAGCCCTATCCCCTATTTGAAAAAGAGCATAATGGAGGATTTGAAGTATCCTGAGGCGCTTATTTCGGCAAGTGGCAACATGGGAACAAAGGTTCCGCCGTCGGACAGCATTATAGGAAAAGCTATAAGAAAAGCGCCGGTTTATAAGACAAAATAGCTAAACGCCCCGCAAAGGGGCGTTTGCTGTATAAAAGTGGACGAGGTAGCGTGAAAAATAGTTTTGAAAAAGTTAATTTTATAGTAGCGCATATTCAAGAGATATGTTATAATATTAGACATAAAGCAAAAATGAAAAAAAGTGGACGAGGTAGCGTGAAAAATCGGAGGGTTAGTTTCATATGGCAAGAGTGATAACTGTGGCAATTGAAAAAGGCGGGTCGGGCAAGACTACGACCGTTGTTAATTTGGCGGCAGTGATGGCAAAGCACGGCAAAAAGGTGCTTTGTGTTGACTGCGACGCGCAGGGCAATGCGACGGTATCCTTGACGCAAAAACGCAAAAGTGAATTTAATGACAAAGGCTTATTTGACCTTTTGAGCACGCTTGGCATCACAAGCGGAGATATGTGCATAAATAAAACAGAGATTGAAAATATCGACATTATCCCGAGTAACGATATGACCTCGCAAATTTTGTCGTATCTCGCCATCATGCAGCACAAATACGGCGAGGCCGCGTATGTGTATCTTGCAAAGGCGCTTGCACAGTTTAATGATAAATATGACTATATTTTAATAGACACCCCTCCGGGACGCGACGAAATAGTGCAAAATGCACTTTACTGCGCAGACTATGCGCTCATCCCGACCCAGTGCGACAGCTACGGCATCGAAGGAATGGAGGCGACGTTTGCGCTTATAAAAACGCTTGAAGCGCAGTCGGGCGTTGAGATACCGATACTTGGCATTTTGCTGACGGTGGTTGAAAATCAAACCGCGCTCACAACACTTATAAGAAGCAATTTGCAGGAGAGCGATTTTGGTGAGGATTTGCTCAAAAGCGAGATTCACAAGGCGCAGGCGTATAAAGAGAGCACCTTTGCGATGACGCCCGCCGTTTTGATGGACAGGCGCGGCAAGCCGGCAAAGGATTACGAGGCGCTTTATATGGAAATAAAGAAGAAAATGAAGAAGCTGGAGGCTGAATAAATGGCGGGTAAACTTGCAAAGCTGACTGCGCTGTCACAGCAGCGTCCGCAGATGTCAAAGGAAAAGGTTGTCGAAAACAACGTCATGGTGCTCAACACGCTGCTGAACACAAGCGGCGAGAGCGAATATGAATACATAAATCTCGATATGCTGAATTATCACCCCGCAAACGCGCTGTACACACAGTACGATACGCAAAGCGCCATCGAGGCACTGGCGGGGGATTTGCAGCGCAACGGGCAGATACATAATATCGTAGTGTCAAAACGCGATAACGGCGAGTATTATATTCTTTCCGGTGAGCGCCGCACAAGGGCGTTTCATTATCTTTTTGACAAGACAAAGGAAGCGCGCTGGATGCAGCTTTACGCGCAGGTGCGCACAGGGCTTGAAGAGATAGACGAGGAGCTTGTGCTCGACGCGGCGAATCTGCAAGCTCGCGGCAGCGCAGGCGGCGAGCTGCGTGTGCGCAAGGCGATGGTGCGCTTTGTTGAAAATATTAAAAAGAAGTTCCATGTTTCAGATGAAGCCGCGACAGAGATTTTGAAGCAGGTAACTTCGCTTTCAGACGCGACAATCACCCGCAATATTACCATTGAAAATGATTTGTGCCCCGAGCTCACGTATCTTTATGATACTGCTGCGTTTCCAAAGCCCGTTGCGCTCGCGTATGCGGGGCTGCCCATTGAGGATCAGCACCGCGTTTATGACGCGATAATGCAGACAAACGAGGAAATGGAAGAAATTAACAAAAAGCTTGTGAACGCGATAAAAGCGCAGGGCGAGCTTGAAAAGCGTATAGCAAACCACGAGGAGGGTTTGAGGACAGCCGAGGCGCAGCAGGGGAGCATAGAGACGGAAATTGCCGAGCTGCAAAAAGCGCTGGACGCGGCAAATACTCCGCAGGAGAAGGCAGAGGCCGCAAAGATGATATCGAAATGCGAGGCAAAGCGCAAAATGCGGCAAAAGGAAATCGCCGCGTACAGCATTGCGATACGACAGGCGAAAACGCAGCTTGACGCTGAGAACCTCACAAATGCCCTCGCAAACGGTTTGAGCGCGGACAAGCCCGCAACCTCCGAAATGTATAAAAAGGCGTCACAGCGGCTCTCACGCGCGGAAAAGGCCATTGACGCGCTGACGACTGACGATATGCAGGGATTTTTGAATAAAATGACAAAAAAAGACCGCGAAAAGCTTCTTGAGCGAATCGCGGTGCTTATGACGCGTCTGGACGCATTGCAGGGCAGGGGAGAATGAGATTTCGTTTTGACTGCCGCGTGCTTGACGCGCTTGACGCGGCGTGCCCCAAAATGGGCTTTGGGCGGCGTCAGGTGGCGGCAACGTGGCTTGTAGAGCAGGGGATAGAGCGCGCCAAAAGGGCAGGGGACACCCTTGTTTTGAGCGCCGCGCTGCCGATTTATAAGGTTAAAAACGGCGACCCGACAAGCAAGTCAAAGCGCATGGAGTTTCAGCTCGCCGAGGACGACGCCGATTATCTTCGCCTGCTCGCGATTATGAACACCTGCGACGCAAAAACCGTGGCGCTCAGTTTAATTCTCGATTATCTTGTGGAGAATGAGATGATTTAGTGTGAAAGAACTTTCACACTAACCCTCGCGGGGCGATGCGCAGGGCGATACGTTCGCTTCGCTCACTCCCGCCCCAATGCGCAATAATCATCTTA
>RZZW01000034.1 GCA_009929695.1 Clostridia bacterium | reverse complement strand
CGTGCCGTTTATACATGCACCACGTAGGGCACGACGACTCGGCGTGCCGTTTACACATACACCACGTAGGGCACGACGACTCGGCGTGCCGTTTATACAATAACAATCAAGGAGAAATCATGGCTGAAAATAAAAAAATGGTTGAGGCTATAACGCCCATCAACGAAGATTTTACGCAATGGTACACGGACATCTGTCTTAAAGCCGAGCTTGTGGACTATTCCACAGTAAAAGGCTGCACCATTTTGCGACCATACGGCTATGCCATTTGGGAAAATATAACACATCTGCTCGACGCTCGCTTTAAGGCGACAGGCCACGAGAACGTCGCCATGCCAATGCTTATCCCCGAGGGGCTTTTATTAAAGGAAGCAGACCACGTTGAGGGCTTTGCGCCCGAATGTGCATGGATAACAATGGGCGGCGCCGAAAAGCTTGAAGAGCGCATGTGCGTGCGCCCCACAAGCGAGACGCTTTTTTGCGACCACTGGAGCCACGTTTTGCACTCGTACCGCGAGCTGCCGATGAAATATAACCAGTGGTGCAGCGTCATGCGCTGGGAAAAAACCACCCGCCCATTTTTGCGCACGCGCGAATTTTGGTGGCAAGAGGGTCACACCATTCACGAGACAGCGGACGAAGCAATCGCCGAGACAGAGCAGCAGCTTAACACATACGCCGACTTCTGCGAGCAGCAGCTCAATATCCCTGTTTTGAAAGGCCAAAAGACGGATAAGGAAAAATTTGCGGGCGCTGTGGCGACATATACAATCGAGGCCATGATGCACGACGGCAAGGCGCTGCAAAGCGGCACAAGCCACTATTTCGGCGACGGCTTTTCAAAGGCGTTTGACGTGACGTTTGCAGGGCGCGACAACACGCTTCAGCATCCGTTCCAGACAAGCTGGGGCATGTCCACACGCATTATCGGCGCTATAATAATGACGCACGGCGACGACGAGGGGCTTATTCTGCCGCCCGCCATCGCGCCTTATCAGGTCGTCATAGTTCCCGTTGCCGCCCACAAAGCGGGCGTGCTTGAAAAGGCAGAGGAGCTTCGCGCAGCACTGGCTGAAAAATACCGCGTAAAGCTAGACGACAGCGACAATTCACCGGGCTGGAAGTTCTCTCAATGGGAGATGAAGGGCGTGCCTTTGCGCGTTGAAATTGGGCCAAAGGACATCGAAAAAGGCCAGTGCGTCATAGTGCGCCGCGACACGCGCGAGAAGCTTTTCACGCCGCTTGAAACCTTAGATGAGGTCATAGCGCAGCAGCTAGACGCGCTCGGCAAAAACTTGTACGAACGCGCAAAGCAAAACCGCGAGGAGCGCACATATACAGCCACAGCAATGGACGAAATAATAGATATTTCCGAAAGCAAAACAGGCTACATCAAAACAATGTGGTGCGGCGATTTGGCTTGCGAGGAAATGATGAAGGAAAAAGCCGGCGTATCAAGCCGCTGCATTCCGTTTGTCCAAGAGCACCTATCAGACACCTGCCCCTGCTGCGGCAAACCCGCAAGCAAAATGGTAGTTTGGGGAAAAGCGTATTAACCAAGTGAAAAATGAAGAGTGAAGAGTGAAAAATGAAGGAGTGAT
Organism: Clostridia bacterium; assembly: GCA_009929695.1. Taxonomy (GTDB): domain Bacteria; phylum Bacillota; class Clostridia; order Oscillospirales; family Ruminococcaceae; genus Ruthenibacterium. Next base: position 30,360 of record RZZW01000034.1, on the reverse strand, counting down.
TGCCGCAGCAATCACTCCTTAATTTTTAATGTTAATTGCCTTATGCACAGCATGTGCAAAAACTCCGGCAGAGGATATTCCGCCGGCAAACATGGCGGTGCAAAGCGCAGCAAATGATATGTCTGAGGCGCTCACCACGCAAAGTGAGCTTGTGTTCAGCAAAGCTCCCGACAGCACTGTCACCTCGCTCATAGGCTTCACAAGCACCGCGAATATTATCAGTGCCGACTCTTACTCGCTTGCCGGCGTATATGATATCGACGCGCAGACGGGCAGATATTTATGCTATGATGATAGCTGCACACACAGTGACAGCTCTTGTGCGGCATATTTAACAAATATTCGCGGCACTTTTTATGGGGCGAGGTATTCCGCTTATGTCATGAATAATGGCGGCAAACAAGTACTGCGAAGATACGATTACGGTACAGGCGAAATGAGAGAAACCGCTCTTTCGCAAGATTTAATTCCTGAAAATAGTTTTTTCGACACATCTGACAGCGGCTTTGCGATTGACGGCGACACACTTTACGTCGCAATGAGCACCGACGGCGTGTCCGGCTCAAAAATATTGTCGCTGAATACACTGACAGGCGACGCAAAAATAATCGCCGATTACCCCGCGGCATGCGGAATTTTCGGCGTTTGTGAGAACTCTCTTATAGTATATTATTCTTCCAACAGCAAAATCGAGCAGGACACGCTCTCTTTCAACACAACATTTTCGGTTTATGAGGCCTTGCCGATCGACGGCACAGCGGCAACACAGCTTTTTCTGTTTCCCGCTCAAACACGTGAAGTATGCGTAGACAGCGCCACTCACGCAATATATTATTCAAATTTTAACCCGGTGATAGATGCCGCCAAAGATCAAACGCGTTATGATTTTGACGGAATAATTCACCGCCTTGATATAATCACAGGTGCGATTGACACGGTTGGAGAAGTGCCGACAGACGGATGCCTCGGGATAAATCTTACCAAGAGCGCCGACAATTATCTCATAGTCAGCCTGCGCAAGGATGGCGACACCTACACGCGCTATAAACTTAATCTAGACACGCAAGCAGCCGAAATATTTTCGCTTACACCTCCCGACAGCAGCGTTTACAGCGTTGAACTTACAAATTCATATGCCGGAGACAGCATGATTATATACGCCCCTTACGCGCAAACGCCCACCTTGTATTCTATCACAAAATCTGATTTTTTCGCGGGCATTTCAAACTATAACAAGCTTGCCGGCAGTGAAATTATTTGGCATTACGATTGATTTTCCAAAAAAGGTGATGCGCGCAGGCATCACCCCTTAATTTTTCACTCTTCATTTATTGCGTTCAAAAGCTGCTGCCGTTCGCGCAATGTCCTCCGCGTCGGGGTCGTCTAACTGCCTTTGTAAGTAATCCTTTGTCGCGCGGAAAACCATGCCGCTTAAAGCAATTACGCCGATGAGGTTCGGGATTGCCATTAGGCCGTTGAAGGTGTCGCTTATGCCCCAAACCAAATCAAGGCTTGATGTGCAGCCGACGATTATTAGCGCGATAAACACGAGCTTATAGATGGTTAAATATTTTACGCCGAACAGATATTCAAACGCGCGCTCGCCGTAATAGCTCCAGCCTAAGATTGTCGCGAACGCGAACATTGCTATGGACGCTGTTATGAACACAGCGCCGAATTGCCCAAAGCCGTGGCTGAACGCCTCCATTGCGAGCGCCGCGCCGTTTTCGCCTGTTGAGACAGCGCCTGTGCACAAAATGCAAAGCGCCGTGAGCGTGCAGACGATTATGGTGTCGAAAAACACCTCAAAAATGCCCCACATGCCCTGCTTGACAGGCTCTTTGACGTTTGACGCGGAGTGCACCATGACGCTTGAGCCAAGCCCCGCCTCGTTTGAAAACACGCCGCGGGCAATGCCAAAGCGCATGGCGTTCATGATAATATATCCGCCCGCGCCGCCCGCCACAGCCTTAAAGCTGAACGCGCCCTCTATAATCTGCTCAAAAGCAAGGGGTATTCCCTCAACATTCATAATGATAATTGCTAAACTGCCGACGAGATAAAAGAGTGCCATAACAGGGACAATTTTCTCCGTGACAGCCGCGACGCGCTTTATTCCGCCGAGTATTACAAGCGCGGCAAGCAGCATAATCACAACGCCGACTATCCACGACGGAATATTTGTCAGCTTAGTGATAGAACTGGAAATTCCGTTTGCCTGCGTCATGTTGCCGATGCCAAAGCTTGCGAAAACGGTGAACACCGAAAAAAGCACCGCGAGCGGCTTGCATTTAAGCCCGCGCTCTAAATAAATCATAGCTCCGCCGAGCCACTCGCCTTTTTCGTTTTTATAGCGGTAAAGTATGCCGAGCACGTTTTCGCAGTATTTTGTCATCATGCCGAAAAACGCCGACACCCACATCCAAAACACAGCCCCTGCGCCGCCCGCAACTATCGCCGTGGCAACTCCGACGATGTTGCCGATGCCCACAGTGCCCGCGAGCGCCGTTGTAAAGCTTTGAAACTGGCTTATCGCCTTAGGGTCGCTTTTGTCGTGCACGCGGTCTTTTTTAAATATGGCAAAAAACGTCTCGCGTATCCAAAGCCCGAAGTGTGTCACCTGATAAAACCGCGTGCCGAGCGTGACATAAATGCCCGTGCCCACAAGCAAAATAAGCATCACCGGCCCCCATACAAAGCCGTTTATCTTGTCGTTAATGTCCACAATAAATTCCATAATTTCTCCAGTGTGTAAATTTGTGTTGTTGTACCGCGCGAAGCTTTCTGGCGGATAATATCCGTCCCTACATTTTACCGTGAATTTGCTATGTACAGTAGGGCGGTGGCTTGCTCCCGCCGTTGCAACCGTTAGCCGTAAGTTTCGGCGGGAGCAAGCCCCCGCCCTACTGTGCACGCTGTAAATTTGTAGATTTGCGCAAACCCTCCTTATTTCTTTCTTCTTTTTTCTTTATTATTTCAATTTATTCCGGTGCCTTCATGCTCTCTACCATGCTTATTGCGCGGAGTTTGCGGCGCATGACCAGCTCTACAAGCATGCTGAAAAGCATTGTGAGCGCGGCGGAATAGACGTAGCTGTACCACTTTATCATGCGTCCGAACATGATAACGTCTACCTCTACTTTATATATGACAAACTTGTGCAGGAATATGCCTAAAACAAGCCCGACGAGCGTGCCGATGAGCGACAAAATCATCGTTTCGCGGTAGACATATTTGTACACCTCTTTGTCGTAGAAGCCGAGCACCTTTATTGTGGCTATCTCTTTTGCGCGTTCATTTATATTGATATTTATGAGATTATACAAAACTATAAACGCCAGTGCGCCAGCGCTGACTATGAGCACAACGACTATCGTGTCGATTTTCGTCATCATATTTGAGAAGCTGCCCTTGAAATCTGATATGAACGAAACGCCTGTCACGTCCTTGATATTAAGCAGCTTTTCGGCGAGCGAATCGCGATTTTCCTGCGTATTTTCCGTCAGATTTATAAGCAGCGACGAAAATTCCGGCTTTTGACCGAACTGCTGCTCGTACAAATCGGCGCTCATGTAGACGTAGTTTTCGACATAGTTTTCCGCCACGCCTGTTATGGTGAAAACGCCCGCTTTGCCGTCGGTGTCCTTAAGCTCTATCGCGTCGCCCACGCCGTAGCCTGTGCGCTCGCTCATTTTTTCGGTTATGACGATGCCAAACGACGTAAACGGCACGCTTTCGTGGCCTAAACGGTGGCGCAAAGTGACGAATTGCGAAAGCTGCGCGTCGTTTTCGGGCACAAAGATATACGTGTTGAAGTCCATTCCGTCGTAGGTATTTGTGCTTTTTTCCTGATGAACAGCCATGTAAGACGACACCTCGTCGCCCGTGAGCACGCTTTGCACCTTGTCGGTTTGCAGCGCGTCCGCGTCCGTGAGCACGGCTGTTGCGTCATATGTAAACACCTGCCCGAACTGCACGTTCACGATGTCGCTTATGGAATCGTGCAGGCCAAACCCGCAGACGAGCAGCGCCGTGCAGCCCGAAATGCCGATGACCGTCATCAAAAACCGCTTTTTGTAGCGGAAAAGATTGCGAGCCGTGACCTTGTAGGTGAACGGCATACGCTTCCAAATTGGCTTAATTCGCTCGAGCAAAATGCGCTTGCCCGCTTTTGGCGCACGCGGGCGCATGAGCTGTGCTGGCGTTTCGGACAGCGTTGTCCACGCGGCGTTGAGCGTTGCGGCGAGCGTGCAGGCGATGGCTATGCCCGCCGCCATAGACGCGATATCCATGCGGTACGGCATGTGTATAGGCGGCATTGTGTACATCATGCTGTACGCGTTCCATATGACGGCCGGGAAAAGCTTAAAGCCGACTATGATGCCGCAAAGGCTGCCGGAAAACGACGCGGCGAGCGCGTAGAATATGTATTTTGCCATTATCGCGTTTTTTGAGAAGCCGAGCGCCTTTAAAGTGCCAATCTGCAAGCGTTCCTCCTCGACCATGCGCGTCATTGTTGTAAGCGCCACTAGCGCCGCGACGAGGAAGAAAAACACTGGGAAAATGCGGACAATCGCGTCCACCTTGTCGATGTTTGATTTTAGCGACGCGTAGCTAACGTTTTCATTTCGCGTTAGCTCATACCACGTCGGAACCTCGAGCGCGGCAAGCTCTTTTTCTGCGTGGCATACTCCTCTTCGCTCGCGGCTATCTGCTCTTTTGCGTCCGCAAGCTGCTCATCGCCGTCTGTCACCTGCTGCTTGCTGCTCTCGAGCGTCATTTTGGCAAGCTCTATTTGCAGGCGCGCCAAATCAGGCGCAAGCGAAAGCGACGTTTCGCCCGCCGCCATCTGCTTTTCGCCCTCTAAAATTTGTTTTTGCGCCGCCGCAAGCTGCGTTTTGCCGTCGGCAAGCTGCTTTTCGCCGTCTGTGACCTGCGCGGTGTATTCGTTTATCTGACGCTGTGCCTCTGTAAGCCTTGCGTTTGCAGAGTCAAGCGCGGCGTAAACCGTGTTGTATGCGCCGCTTGCCGCATCGTATTTTGCCTGTTCAACACTTAGGGTATTCGCCGCCGCGTCTCTTGCAGAGCACAGCACAACAGCGCTCACAGGCTCTGCCGCCTTGTATGCCTCCTCGTCGGCATAGCCGCCCGCGGCGATGGCATCATCGACCTTTTTCTGCGCGTCGTCATACGCAATCTGCGCGGCATTTAGGCTTTGCTCATATTGTTTAAGCTGCGGTTCAAGCGCCGCGAGCTGCGCCTCATAGATCTTGACCTCGGGCGCGACGGTGTCCACAACGGCCTGTGCCGCCGCAAGCGTCGTCTTTAAAACAGTAAGCTGCTGCTCGCTGCTGTCAAGCTTTGCCTTTGCGTCTTCATACTGCGCCTTTGCGTCGATTAGCGCCTGCTGGCCCGCGATAAGCTGCTGCTGCTTTTCCGTGAGCGTGCCTGTGAGCGTACTTTGCGTGTCGGCAAGCTGCTTTTCGCCGCTCTCTATCTGCTTTTTTGCGTCAGTGAGCGTCTTTTCATTTTTGTCAATTTCCGCTTGACCGTCGTCAAGCTGTTGCCGCGCGTCCGAAAGCTTTTCGTCGGCCTCTTTTTTCGCGTCGTCGTACTTCGTTTTAGCGTCCGCAAGCGATTTTTCAGCGTCGGCCTTTACGTCGTTATAGCGTATTTGGCAGCGTGCGCCGCTTATTGCGTCAATATCGTCTGAAACCTTTTTGACAAGGTTTTCATATTCGTCTGAAAAAGTGCCGAGCTCCTTTGCGCCGTCGAGCGTCAAATACACGTCGCTGTACACGTCGGCGGTGAAATTCTGCTCGCCTGTGAACGCCACTAGCGAGATGGTGCCGTTTCCGACGCTGGCCGTCTCGCGCTCTATTGAAAAATAGCTGCTGCTTGTGACAAGCCCTGTCACCTTGTATTCCTTGCCCGCAAGCTTTGTGTCGTCGCCGCTTATTATGAGCGTGTCGCCCACCGACACCGCGCGCGCGGACATCGACTCGCTGCCGAGCACGACGCACTCGTCGTCTTTTACAGGCAAGCGCCCCTCTGTGACCTCTATCCTGTTTATGTACCCCTCCGGCTCCTTGTCCTCAATTGTGGCGGGCAAAGAGTGAAAGCGCGTGACGATGGTGTCCTCGCTGCCGTCGAGCGAAACTAGCGCGTCGGCGTAATGCGAGGGCATTATCTCATTTATGCCTTCGATTTTGCTTATTTCGGCAATATCGTCCTTTGTTATGCCTAGCGTGCTTAAAACTCTTAAATCGTAGAGATTTGTGTCGTCAAAATAAGTGTCGCTTGACTCGTACATGTCCGGCGTTGTGGCGAGCAAGCCCGACAAAAAGCCTACGCCTAGCGCGACTATCGCAAATATAGCGCCAAACCTTGACATCGTCTGCCACACGGTGCGCAGTATATTTTTTACATATGTTTTTTTCAAATACCGCGCCCCCCCGATTGTTAATTTACCATTCAATCTGTTCGACAGGCATTGGTTTTTTGTTGCGCTCCATGCCTGCCACTTGGCCGTTTTTGATGTGGATAATTCTGTCTGCCATCGCCGTTAACGCGGTGTTGTGCGTGATGACAATCACGGTGCGGCCTGTTGCGCGGCAGGTGTCTTGCAAGAGCTTTAGCACCTGTTTGCCTGTGACGTAATCTAGCGCGCCTGTCGGCTCGTCGCAAAGGAGTATCTTTGGGTTTTTGGCGAGCGCACGCGCTATTGAAACGCGCTGCTGCTCGCCGCCCGAAAGCTGTGCTGGGAAGTTGTCCGTGCGGTGCTCAAGCCCCACCTGCGTGAGCGTTTTTCTCGCGTCGAGCGGCTCTTTGCAAATTTCGCTCGCGAGCTCAACGTTTTCAAGCGCCGTCAAGTTTTGCACAAGGTTATAAAACTGAAAAACAAACCCAACGTCAAAACGGCGGTACTGCGTGAGCTGCTTTTGCGAATACGCGCTGACCTCGCTGCCGTCGAGCAGAATTTTGCCCTCGTCGCACGTGTCCATGCCGCCGAGCATATTCAAAACGGTGGTTTTACCCGCTCCGGACGGCCCTACAATGACGCAAAACTCGCCTTTTTCTATGTCAAAGCTTATATGGTCGGCAGCCGCAATGCGCGTATCGCCCATCTTATAAAATTTGCAAACGTTTTCAAAATGCACAAACCCGTCCATTGCGGCCTCCATAAAAATAATGTTGTAAATTATATTATATAATAAATCTTTGTCTAAAACAATGGTAATTTGTGAACAAAACACAGCATTGCAAACACAGCGAGTGCATATTAATATATGGAGCTGTGAAAGAAAAAAGAAGAGATAAGATAGAAGAAAGAAGAAGATAGAAAAAGTAATGAGTGATGCCTGCGGGCATCACATCTGAATGGATGGCGCAAACCATTAAAATGTGACGCCTCCGCGTCACACATTAATTCTTCTTTCTTCTATCTTCTTTTGATTGTAACAATATGCGTTTCGTAGTATAATATTATTAATTATATATTCATATTTTTATGTTATTATAAATCGAAAAGGCAAAAGGGGGCGGCTATGAAAAAGTTTATATTATGTGCTGCCCTTGCCGCGTGTTTGCTTTTTACTAGTTGCAGCACGGTTATTGGCACGGCTAATATTGAAGAGCTTTTGCGTGCGCCGCAGACTAACGCCACGCAGAGCGCTGTGCAGACGGCGCTTGCGGAATATCTCGACGAGACGCCAACGCTTAAATATCCGCGCGGCGGAGACGAGATGTCGCCCGTCATCATAAAGGATTTCGACAACGACGGCACAAACGAGGCCGCCGTGCTTTATATAACAGACAGCAAGGGGCAAAACGTTCACCTCGCCATGCTTGAACCGCAGGACGGCGGCGCGTGGGAGGTTGTTTTTGAGACAGAGGGCATGTCGACCGAGGTTGCGAGCGTCGAGACTGTGCACTTGCAAAAGGGCAGCCTTGAGATAATAGTCGGCTACGCAAACGCGACCCTTAGCGACAAATATTTGACCGTTTACACCTACAGCGACGAGACTATTACGCGCATGTACGACCAATCGTACACAAGCTATATAACCTCTGATTTGCTCGGCGCGGGCACGCAGCAGCTTGTTGTTGTGCCTCCTGCCGCGCAGACGGGCGCGCTTTCGATGCTGTTTTTAAACGCAGCTGACAATCAAATGATACTTTTGCAGACAAAGGAGCTTGACGAGCGGTTTGTGTCGTGCACAGGGCTTTACGCCTCGCAGTCGGGGCAGTCAAAGGGTGTTGTTTTCGACGGCAATTTTTCGTCTGGCGGGCTGTCGAGCCAAATTTTTAAAATGATATCGGACAAGCTTGTGCTTTGGCCGCAGGACGATGAAATTGACGTCCCGCAGACGACCTTGAGATACCTCACCTCGCTTGTCGCAACTGATTTCAAAGGCTCTAAAACATATGAGGTGCCCACACAGGTGGAGAGCTTCACGACGCTCACGAGCACAAAGCGGTTTTATTTCGTGACGTGGAAAAATTATCTCTCGGACGCTGACATATCGCGCTTTGGCGTGTATGACGCGACAAACGGATATTTTGTGCGTCTGCCGGCTGACTGGAAGGACGGCGTTACGGTGACGGACGGCGCTCAGGCGGGCTCGTGGCAGGTGAGAAAAGCCGACGGCAACGACATACTTTTGTCTGTGCGCATAGCGGAGAGCGCGCCTGTGTCGGGCCTTTACACCGCCGCCGCGTCGCTTGGCGACAAAAGCGTGCTGATATACACAGGCACAGACTGCACCTTAGCGGAATCCGCGCTTATACGCACAGGCGTGACGGTGATACAATAGCGGGCGGATATGGAAGCCGCCACTACAAATTCACAATGTGCGTACGGCTGCTTTTCGGGCGATTCGTGAATCGCCCCTACATACCTTGCAACATTGTAGGGGCGGATATCATGCGCCCGCGCAGCTACCCGCTTTTTGATAAATTGGAAAGGATTTGAAAATATGCGCAAAATTCTTGTAGTTGAAGATGAGGACTCTATCCGCGAGGTGATTGCCCTCAACCTGCACATGGCGGGCTATGAGGTGACTGAAGCCGCGAGCGCCGAGGACGCGTTAAAGGTGTTTGACACAAGCTTTGACGCGGCGGTGCTTGACATAATGCTGCCCGGCATGAACGGCTTTTCGCTTTGCGAGACAATACGCCGCGACAGCCAGTCGATAGGCATTATAATTTTGAGCGCAAAAGGGCTTGAGACTGATAAAATACGCGGGCTTTCGATAGGCGCTGACGATTACATGACAAAGCCGTTCAGCGTGAGCGAGCTTTTGGCACGCGTCGACGCGCTTGTGAGAAGAGTGTCGCGCTCAAGCTCAAGCGAAAAAACAGCCGAGCACACCGACGACAGCCGCATGGTGTCCGGCAGCTTTGTGCTCGACAAAAAAAGCCGCGCGCTATATAAAGACGGCACGCCGATAGAATTGACGCAGGTTGAGTTTCAAATAATGGAGCTATTCTTCGCAAACCCGGGCGTTGCGCTTGTCCGCGAGGAAATTTTAAAAGGCGTTTGGGGCGAAAATTATTTCGGCGACGTAAAAATAGTAGACGTAAACATCCGCCGCCTGCGCATGAAAATAGAAGACGACGCCGGCACACCGACACACATATTGACAGTGTGGGGCTATGGGTATAGGTGGAACGCATAACCTTGCGGTTAAAAGAAGAGAGAAAAGAGAAGAGATAAAAGTTAAGGAGTGATGCCTGCGAGCATCACATTTTAAAAGTATTTTGCTATTTATTTGAATGTGATGCCTGCAGGCATCACTCCTTACTTCTTCTTTCTTCTTTCTTATCTCTTCTTTCCCCTCTCTTCGTTCTTCTCTTTTCTCTCTTATCTTATTTAAGGAGGTCTGCCCTTGAACAGCATAACTCGGCGCTGGGTGCGCGGCAGCCTGCTTATCACTATTCTTGTGATGCTTTTGGCCGTTGCGGTTGTGATTTATTTTTCCATAAACACCACCTACGACTCCGCACGGCGCGCTGTGCAGACGCGCGTTACAACTATATTAAACCAGTTTTCAGCCAGCGACGCGCAGACCTCCGAGGCGCGGGGCATAATGCTGCGGCGCATGATAGAACAGTTTTCGGAAAAGGACAAGTTCGAGGTGCTTTTGCTCACAAGCGGCGGGCAGATAGCCGTGTCGTCGTCAGGCTCAACAGAAGAGAGCCGCGCCGTCGCTGACGATTATTTCGCCGCGCGTGCAGCAGACAGCGGCGCGACAAGCTCTGTCACACGCCTTGAAAAAACAGGCGAAAAAATAATGTCCGTCACAGCGCTTTTGTCAAGCCCCGCGGACGGCGTTTCGGCAGTGCGCGTTGAGACAAGCCTTGCGCTTGTTGACGCAGAGCTTTCACGCACAGTTGCGATAACCTCACTTTTGGCGTTCGCGATAGTTTTGTTCAGCGTGTGGTCGGGCATGTTTTTCATACGCAGCATCGTGCGTCCAATCGGCGAAATCGAAAACACCGCTGCAAAAATAGCAAAGGGCAACCTTGATATTCGCATTGAAAATAAATATAACGACGAAATCGGCAAGCTGTCCGACACGATAAACCACATGGCGGGCGAGCTTGATAAATCAGAGCGCATGAAAAACGAGTTTATCTCGTCCGTCTCGCACGAGCTGCGCACGCCGCTGACCTCGATAAAGGGCTGGGCGGAGACAATGGCGGCGATAAACGACGTAAACGACGCAAATTACCGCCGCGGAATACAGGTAATTCAAAGCGAAACCGACCGCCTTTACGTCATGGTTGAGGAGCTGCTTGACTTCTCGCGCATGCAAAGCGGGCTAAAGCTCGATATGCACATGCTAGATTTAGTCGCCGAGATAAGCGACAGCTGCATAACGGCGGAGCAGCGCTATATAAACGAGGGCTTGAACCTTGTGTGGAACGAGCCTGAAATGCCGATACCCGTAATGGCCGACAGCGCAAGGCTGCGTCAGGTGTTTATAAATATCCTAGACAACGCCGCCAAATATTCGCCAAAGGGCGGTACTGTGACAGTGGATACATTATTTGACAACCTTAACGGAAACGTTTACGTGAACATAACAGACGAGGGCGCGGGCATATCGCCGGACGACCTCGAAAACGTGAAAAAGAAATTTTTCAAGGGCAAAGGAGCCGTGCGCGGAAGCGGCATAGGGCTTGCCGTTGTAGATGAAATAGCCACCGCACACGGCGGCGCTTTAGATATACAAAGTCAGGTCGGCATAGGCACAACAGTCACCGTGCGATTGCCGATATACAGAAAGGAAACAAAAAAAATTGAGCAAAAATAATTCTTGCCCCGCGTTTAAAACAAGCATCGGTGGTCAGGCTCTCATGGAGGGCATAATGATGAAGGGGCCGAAAAAGACGGCGCTCGCTGTAAGGAAACCCGACGGCGAAATACACACAGAGATAAACGAAAATAAAATATATCCGTGGCAGAAATGGATTTTTGTGCGCGGGCTTTTTAACTTTATCGACAGCCTTGTAACAGGCTATAAATACCTGATGAAAAGCGCCGAAATCTCGATGGGCGACGACGTTTTAGAAGAGAGCGAGAGCAAATTCGACAAGTGGATAGACGAAAAATTCGGCGAGACAGGCACTAAAATCATCATGGGGCTTGCGTCGCTGCTCGGCGTGTTTTTGGCGATAATTCTGTTTATGGTTATCCCGACGGGCATCGCGTCGATTATAAATAATTTTGTGCACATAGGCGGCTGGCGCACGTGGATAGAGGGCGGCTTAAAGGTGGCAATTCTCGTGGGCTATATGTTCGCCGTGAGCAAAATGCCCGAGATTTCGCGCCTTTTCAAGTATCACGGCGCAGAGCATAAAACAATCGCGTGCTATGAGGCGGGCGAGGAATTGACAGTCGAAAACATCCGCACAAAGCGCCGTTTTCACCCGCGCTGCGGCACAAGCTTTATACTGATTGTGCTTTTAATAAGCATACTCGTCGGCGCTATTTTGCCGAGCACAAGCACCATCGTGCGCATGGCGCTCAAAATATTGACGCTACCGCTTGTCGTCGCCGTGAGCTATGAGATAATAAAGCTGTGCGGGCGCTACGACAACGCCGTCACGCGCGCAGTTTCAGCGCCGGGGCTGTGGCTTCAGCACATAACGACAAGCGAGCCTGACGACAGCATGATAGAGTGTGCCATCGCCGCGATGACACTTGTTATACCCGAGAAAAAAGAGGACGGAGAATGGTAGAAAAAACGTTGAACGACGCGTACAAGGGCGCACGCGGCGTGCTTGCCGCAGGCGGCGTTGAGGACGCGGAGTTTGACGCGCGCGTGCTTGTGGAGCTTGTGACAGGCAAGGACCCGCGGGTGTCGCCAGACGCGCCCGTGTCCGACGCCGAGGCGGGCGCACTTGACAAAATGATACGCCTTCGCGCCGCAAGATACCCTTTGCAATACCTTTGCGGAACGTGGGATTTCATGGATTTCACGCTGTGCGTCGGCAAGGGCGTGCTTATCCCGCGTGCGGACACGGAAATTGTCGCGCAGACGGCGATAGATTACCTCGCCGCTGCCAATTCCGATAACAGCAGCATATCCGCGCTAGATTTATGCAGCGGAACAGGCGCTATCGCGATAGCTTTGGCTCGCGCCGTGCCCGCAGCAAGCGTTTACGCCGCCGAATTATCGGACGACGCGTATATATATCTTGAAAAAAACATAGCCGCCCTCGCGCCGCGCATACACGCGATAAAAGCGGACGTGTTACATTTGCAGGACGCTCTGCGCGCCGAGAGCTTTGACATAATAGTGTCAAACCCGCCCTACGTCACACCCGACGAGATGAACGCGCTTTCGCCCGAGCTTGCCTATGAGCCGAGAATGGCGCTTTGCGACGAGCACGACGGCCTCTCATTTTACCGCCACATCGCCGCCGCATACCTGCCAAAGCTAAAGCACGGCGGCAGAATGGTGTTTGAAATCGGCTCAAACCAAGCCGACGCAGTGTGCCAAACCCTCTACACCTGCGGCTACGGCAGCATAGAAGTGATAGAAGACTACGCCTCAAACCCCCGCTGCGTCACAGCGCAGAGGGTTTGATTTTGCAAGGATTTTGGGATATAATATATAAAAGAAAAAATAAGAAAGAAGAAAGAAATCAGCAGCCCTGCCATTCTGAGCGAAGCGAAGAATCTTAAAAACATCACCTACTCTAAAGATTCTTCGCTTCGCTCAGAATGACATAAAATACTGCAAAATGTGATTGCGAAGCAATCACACCTTAATTCTTCTTTTTTCTATCTTCTTTCTTCTTTTATTATCCTATTTATCGTACACATAATATACTATAATACAAATAAACTAACTTTATGGAGGACAACATGGCTGAAAAAAAGACTACGGCGGCTGAAAAAAAAGCGGCTGAGGGCAAAAAGACTGCTCTTGACACAGCGCTTGCGCAGATTGAAAAGCAGTTTGGCAAGGGCGCTATAATGAAGCTTGGGCAGAACATGAACATGGAGGTCGATTCAATTTCGACAGGCTCGCTGTCGCTTGATTTAGCGCTCGGCATAGGCGGCTTGCCGCGCGGCCGCATGATTGAAATTTATGGGCCTGAAGCGTCCGGCAAAACGACGCTTGCCCTCCACTGCATAGCCGAGGCGCAAAAAGCGGGCGGCGAGGTTGCGTTTATCGACGTTGAGCACGCGCTCGACCCCGTGTACGCAAAGGCGCTTGGCGTTGACATCGACAGCCTGCTCGTCAGCCAGCCGGACACAGGCGAGCAAGCGCTTGAAATATGCGAAGCCCTTGTGCGAAGCGGAGCTATCGACGCTGTCGTCGTTGACTCCGTAGCCGCAATGGTTCCTCGCGCCGAAATTGAGGGAGAGATGGGCGACGCGCACGTCGGCTTGCAGGCGAGACTTATGAGCCAGGCAATGCGCAAGCTGACAGGCATCATCGGCAAGACAAACACCATCGTGATTTTCATAAATCAGCTCCGCTTAAAGGTCGGCGTAGTTTACGGCAACCCCGAGGTCACAGCCGGCGGCAACGCGCTGAAATATTACACAAGCGTCCGCATAGACGTGCGCCGCACAGAGCAGCTTAAGGATTCGTCCGGCACGGCAATCGGCAACCGCACGCGCGCAAAGGTCGTCAAAAACAAGGTCGCGCCGCCATTTAAAGAGGCGATGTTCGACATCATGTACGGCAAGGGAATATCGCACTGCGGCGAAATTCTCGACCTCGGCGTTCAACTTGGCCTTGTGCAAAAATCGGGCGCATGGTTCAGCTATAACGGCGAGCGCATCGGGCAGGGACGCGACAACGCCAAAATTTATATCGAGGAGCACAAAGAGCTTGCCGCAGAGCTTGAAGCCGCTATCCGCGCCGACGCAGACAAGCTGTTTACGCTCAAAAAGGGCGAGGTCTTAAAGCGCCCTGCGTCAATAGACGACGCACCCGATAAAGAAGAGCCCGCCGCCGCGGAAGAGGCAGAGAAGACGGCAAAGCCCGCCGCCAAAGCCAAGGCTAAAGCCGCGAGTATCGACATCATGGTCGAAGACGACGAAGCATGACGATATCCCGCATACAAGAGACAAAGCGCGGCAGAATGTCGCTTTTTGACGAAAACGACGAGTTCCTTTTCAGTATAGACACCGAAACGCTCGCGAAAACGCATATAAAAGAGGGCACAAAGCTGTCCCCGCTCGAGCTTGACGCGGTGCGCCAGCAGAGCGACGAGCGCAAGGCAAAGGACAAGGCGCTTTATTATATCTCCATGCGCGATTATGCGTCGAAGGAGCTTTTCGACAAGCTCGCGTTAAAATTTGACGCCGACACCTGCGCCGCCGCCGTCGCGGAAATGCAGCGTCTTGATTTAATCAACGACGCGGCCTTTGCCGTGCACAGGGCAAAATATCTCGCAAAGCAGAATAAATCTGTGAGCACGATTAAACAAACTTTGGCGCAAAAGGGCATTTCAAAAGAGGACATTGCCGCCGCCCTAGACGAAGCCACCCCCGCCGACGACGACGCGTGTTGCGCCATAATAAAAAAAAGCTATATGCGAAAGCTCGAAAACGGCGACACCGACAAGGTTATAGCCGCAATGGCCCGCCGCGGGTTTTCGTATGGAGCAATAAAGGCGGCATTAGAGCGGGTTAATGAGGAAGCTTTATAAATTTCACCTCATCAGTCGCCTTCGGCGACAGCTTCCCCTCAAGGGGAAGCTTACGAAAGCCTTCTCCCGAGGGAGAAGGTGGCGCGACGAAGGAGCGGTGGATGAGGTAAGTTTGCACAAACCACACTTTTAATTTTACCGAATGGATGGATTTAATGAAAATAGCACTTATTTCACTTGGCTGCCCCAAAAACCAAGTAGACGCGGACGTTATGTGTCACGCGCTGCTTTTGAAAGGTCACGAGACAACGGCAGATTTAAACGAAGCCGACGTGATAATCGTGAACACCTGCGGCTTTATCGAGAGCGCAAAGCAGGAGGCAATCGACAATATTCTCGAGGCGTGCAGCTATAAAGAGCAGAAACCGAGCCTGAAAGTAGTCGTCACAGGCTGCCTTGCACAGCGATATCAGCACGAAATTAAAGCGGAAATTCCCGAGGTGGATGCCGTCGTCGGGCTTGGCTCAAACGCCGCAATTTGCAGCATAATCGAGCGCGTTTCAGGCGGTGAAGAGGTCGAAAGCTACGGCGCAAAAACCGCGCTGCCGCTTGAGGGCAAGCGCGTAATTTCAACGCCGCGCCATTACGCCTACTTAAAAATTGCCGAGGGCTGCTCAAACGGCTGCTACTACTGCGCGATACCGCTAATTCGCGGCGCTTTGCGAAGCCGCGAGATAAAAGACATCGTCGCCGAGGCGAAATTCCTTGCGTCCGAGGGCGTAAAGGAGCTTATAATCGTCGCGCAGGACATCACCGATTTTGGCGCAGACAGGGGCAAGGTCGAGATTTGCGAGCTGCTTGACGCGCTCAACGCCGTTGACGGCATAAAATGGATACGCCTTTTGTACGCGTACCCCGAGCGCATAACGGACGAATTTATCGCCGCAATGGTGCGCAATAACAAGGTGCTTCATTATTTGGACGTGCCAATTCAGCACATTAACACGGACGTTTTAAAGGCGATGAACCGCAAGGGTACGCGCGAAACAGTGCTTTCGGCGCTTGACCGTTTGCGCGCCGCGATGCCCGAAATAACGCTGCGCACAACGCTTATAACAGGCTATCCAAACGAGACGCAGGCGCAGTTTGACGAGCTGTGCGAATTTGTGAAGCAGTACCGCTTTGACCGCTTAGGCTGCTTTGCGTACAGCGAAGAAGAGGGCACCGTCGCCGCCAAGCTGCCACAGCTGCCGCAGACGCTTCGCGAGGAGCGCGCCGAGATAATAATGAACATTCAGTCAAACATCATGGCGCAAAAGCAGCAGGAGAAAATCGGTCAGACGCTCACCGCAGTGTGCGACGACTATGACGACGAGGAAGATTTTTACATTCTGCGCACGACCTCCGACGCGCCCGACATCGACGCAGAGGTGCTTGTGAAAAGCGAAACGCCGCTTGAAACAGGCGCGTTTTACAGCGTGAAAATAACAGACAGCGACGTATACGATTTATACGGCGACATAATTTGCAAGGAGTGACGACGATGAATTTACCAAACAAGCTCACAGTTTTGCGCGTGATTTTAGTGCCGTTTTTCATGGTGTGCGCGGCGTTTCATTGGTGGCTGCCGGCGGGCATAATATTTGCGGCGGCAAGCTTCACCGATTATCTCGACGGCCAAATTGCCCGCAAAAACAACCTAGTGACGGACTTCGGCAAGTTCATGGACCCGCTTGCCGACAAGATACTTACGACAACCGCGTTTCTTTACATGCTCGCGGACGGCGTGTGCAGCCCTATCGTTTTGACGATAATTTTGGCACGAGAATTTGCCGTTGCAGGCATGCGCATGATAGCCGCCGGCGCAAAAAACGGCAAGGTTATCCCCGCCAACATGTGGGGCAAGGTGAAAACCGTCGTGCAAATGCTGACGATAATCGTCTACTATTTCGGCATGGCATTCCTGCCCGCAGCCACAATCGAGCTAGTGACAATCGTCCTGTGCTGGATAGTAGCCGCCGTTACGCTTATTTCGGGCGTGAAATACCTGTATGACGGACGCGATTATATTAAGAATGCAAAATAAATAAATTTAAAAGAAGAAATAAGATAGAAGAAAGAAGAAGTAATGAGTTACGGCTGCGCCGTAACATTCTAGTAGTTTGTGCCATTTTATAAAAACGTACAAACCATTAGAATGTGATTGCAACGCAATCACACATTACTTCTTCTATCTTCTTTTTTCTATCTTCTTTTATTCTATTATTGAATAATCTCCGTCCTCGCTAATCGAGAACAGCGGCAATTTCTGCAAGAATATAATATCCTCGCGGCTTACTGCGTCGCCCTCGGCTAAAACGGCGGCGCGGCGGATAACGTCTGCACCGGCTTTTTCCACGAGCGTTTCGACAGCTTTAAGCGACTCGCCTGTCGAGATAACGTCGTCGATAATGCATATCTTGCGGCCCTTTATTTTTGCGGCTTCAACGCCGTCGAGATAAAGCTTTTGCGTGCCTTTTGTCGTTATCGAGTTCACCTCTGTTGAAACAACGTCCGTCATGTACGACTTCACGCTCTTGCGCGCGACGATAAACTCCTTAAGCCCAAGCAGACGGCTGACCTCGTATGCAAGCGCTATGCCCTTTGCCTCGGCTGTAACTACCGCGTCCACCTCGCCGATTTTCGCGGCAAGCTCCTTTGCGCACGCCGAGATAAGCTCGGTGTCGCTGATGATGACAAAGCTCGCGAACGCGAGGTCGTCCTTAATTTTAACAAACGGCAGCTCGCGCTTTACGCCGCACACTTCCATTTTATATGTTTTCATTTGGTACTCCTTATACGCCAAGCAGACGTGTGGCAATGCCCGCAACCATGCCTAGGAACGGGTTTGTGATAGCTGTGACGACCATCGTTATGCCGCCCACAGCGGGGTTTGTGGCAAGTGCCGCAGGTGCGTCAAGCGCAACTGTTTTGAACACGCCGAGCACGAACAAGAAGCCCGCGATTGACGATGTAGGCACAAATTTGCTGATTTTCGGCAGCAGACCGACTAGCAAAATAACGCCCATGAGCGCCATCATGATAACGCCCGCCCAAACGGCGTGAGGTGCGCTTGCCGTCGCGGAAATAATCGCCTCGACAGGTGCGCCGCCGAAGAACGACGATGCCATATCGGCGAGCGACGAGATGAGCGTCAAGTGGTCAACGTTGTAATTGCCCGTCGTCGCCATGCTCGCGGTGATTGAGCCGAATGAGATATTTGAGCCGATATTGAGGCACACCATGCCGAGCGCGCCGAAGATAACGCGCGAGTTAAATGTGAATTTCTGACGCGTGAATTTGTCGTCAACGACAACGATTTTATCCTTGTCCTTTTCAAAAATCATGCTGACGACGCACGACGCGACGACGGAGACGACAATTGTATACACAAGCGAATTTCCGCTTGAGCGCGTGAAATAGTAGGTGATGAGCGCCGCCGCAAGTGAAACGCCGCCCGCAAGCTTGTCCGATTTCACCATGTCCAGCGCGACCTTTGCAAGCATGATGCCAACGCCCGCCATCATGCCAAACGCGATGTCCTCGCCGACGAAATCGACGATTTTAGTCAGCAGACCAAACGCGCCGATGAGCGCCATGACGATTGCGCCGAGAAAAATCATCGTGCAGCGCTCGGCACGGTTTTTGCCCGAGGTGCCGGCGTAGGTGATTGTTTCAGCCTGAAAAGAAATAGGCGCAACGCTCTGCGTGAGGGTGTTGCCAACCGCGCCCACAAAAAACGCGAGCGCCGTCGGGATTGACGCAAAGCCGAACGTTAGCGCAAGCAAGCCCTGCGGCAAGCCATTTAGCACAACGCCGACAATCGCCAAAAGGTCGGTGATAATGTCGTTCATAATTCTTCCTCCAAAAATATATTCGACGGCATTTGAGCCGTATCGACAAAAAAGCACAAATAAAATTATATACACCCTGCGCCCATATGTCAAATATTTTTGAGTGGAAATACAAGATTTTTATAGGACGTATTTTATCCACGCACAAATTCGCAACGCGCATTGTCCATCGCGACACATCGGTTTCCACACACATTTACAATGTGCACCGTAGGGGACGGCGTCCTCGACGTCCCGCATAGCTTCACGCAAACTTACCTCACCCGTCGCTCCTTCTCCTAAAGGAAAAGGCTTTTTAATTTACAAAAGCAAACCGCGGCGTGAGCATGCTCGCACCGCGGGTTGTTATGTTCCGAGTGGTTTTTCGGTTGGTTCTATGACATTTTTATCCTTGGCAAATTCAAGCGCCATGCCTATGAGCTCGTTGCGGGAACGGTTTGTCTCTTTGGCAAGGTCGTCATAAAAGTCCACCAAGCTTTTGTCGATGCGTATAGTGAACATCACCGGCTCGGTTCTTTTTGAAATTTTAAGCTCATCCATATTATCACCGCCTACATGTAATTATGGGTGAAAAGACGCAATAATAATATGTTTAATTTATGTTGAAAAATAAACACACATGGAATATAATAGATGTAACAATATTATCATATTAAAATATCAACTTGGAGGATTTTAGCCATGCGTGAAACATATGTCACAGTGACGGGCTTTGACCGCCGCCTTAAAAACAGCCAACTCGCGGTTGGAAACGTTTTGTACTTCCAAAAGGACATTCACGGCACAGACCTTATAAAATGCACGCTGCCAAACCTCGGCACATTCGGCTACATAGCCCGCGTTCCGCAGCAGATAGTCGGCGGCACAAACAGCGCAGGCAGAATATACGACCGCGTGCCCGACACCTTCACCGTGCGCATATATTTTTCCGCAAAAACACAGCTTATTTGCAAAATTATTGCGTGATAGGCACCATTGTCATTCTGAGCGCAGCGAAGAATCTTAAAATTTCATGGCACTCACAAAAGATTCTTCGCTGCGCTCAGAATGACAAAAAGGCTGTTGCAGATGAAACACCTGCAACAGCCATATTTATTTTACTGCTTCAAAGCAAGCCCAATCGACAGCTCTCTAAGCTGCTTTTCGTCTACTGTTTCGGGGCAGCCGGACATCACTTCGCCGGCGTTTTGCACCTTCGGGAACGCTATTGTGTCGCGAATGGAGTCAAGCCCGAGCATCAGCATGACAAGGCGGTCAAAGCCGAACGCCATTCCGCCGTGGGGCGGCGCACCGTATTTGTAGGCGTCCGTCAAGAAGCCGAACGCCTCTCGCGCATATTCTTCTGAAAGCCCAAGCGCCTTGAACATACGCTGCTGAAGCGCGGGGTCGTTTATGCGGATTGACCCGCCGCCGACCTCGCAGCCGTTTAGCACCATGTCGTATGCAATCGCGTGCGCATTGGCGGGGTCTGTCTCGATTTTATCCATGTCGTCCGCGTTTGGCATAGTGAACGGGTGGTGCATCGCCATGAAGCGACCCTCCTCCTCGGAGTACTCAAACAGCGGGAAATCTGTAACCCAAAGGAAGTTGAATTTCGACTTGTCGATAAGCTCGCATTTATTCGCGACAGCGAGACGAAGCTGACCAAGCACTGTGCATACGGTGCTGTTTTTAGCGTCGGCAACGACGAGCAAAACGTCGCCCGTTTCAGCGTTTGCGGCTGTGTAAATCGCTTGCTTTTCGTCGTCTGTCAAGAATTTTTCAAAGCTGCTTGTCACGCCGTCAGCCGTCAGGCGCGTGTAGGCAAGACCCTTTGCGCCGTAGGTTTTCGCCACGTCAACAAGCTTGTCAATCTCCTTGCGCGTCAGCTTGTCGGCAAGGCCCTTGCAGTTGATGAGGCGCACGCTGCCACCCGCCTCAAGCGCACCCTTGAACACGACAAATTCGCTGCTTTTCAAAACGTCCGAAACGTCCTGCAATTCAAGCGCAAAGCGTGTGTCGGGCTTATCTGAGCCAAAGCGCGACATCGCCTCTTCATACGGCATGCGTATAAACGGCGTTTGCACCTCGACGTTGAGAATTTCCTTAAAAATGCGCTTGACAAGCCCTTCATTGACCTTCATAACGTCGTCCTGCTCGACAAACGACATCTCCATGTCGATTTGTGTAAACTCCGGCTGACGGTCGGCGCGCAAGTCCTCGTCGCGGAAGCAGCGGGCGATTTGGAAGTAGCGGTCAAAGCCCGACAGCATGAGAATTTGCTTATAAAGCTGCGGAGACTGCGGCAGCGCGTAGAAATGACCCGGCTGAACGCGGCTCGGCACAAGATAGTCGCGCGCGCCCTCGGGCGTTGATTTAATGAGCATCGGTGTTTCGATTTCGACAAAATCGTTGTCGCAGTAATAGTCGCGGATTATTTTGGAAATTTTGCTGCGCATGACGATAGGCGCGTGCTGCGCGGGGCGGCGCAAATCGAGATAGCGATACTTCAAACGAAGCTCGTCGCCGACCTTTATTTCGTCGCGGATTTCAAACGGCGTTGTCTGCGCCTCGCTAAGAACGCGCAGCTCGGAGACGAAAAGCTCCACCTCGCCTGTCTCGATTTTATCTGTTTTCGCCTCGCGCTCGCGCAAAGTGCCTTTGGCGATAATGACGTATTCGCTTTTGAGCGTCTGCGCCTTTTCAAAGACAGATTTTTCTGTTGTGTCGTTGAAAATAAGCTGCAAAATTCCGCTTGTGTCGCGCAAATCGGCAAAAATAACGCCGCCCTTGTCGCGGCATTTGGCGACAGAGCCGCACACCGTCATCTCCGTGCCCGCATCCGCCGCGCGCACAGTGCCGCAATAACGTGTGCGGCGCAAATTACCCATTGTTTCCATAAAAAATGCTCCTATATTTTAATGTTTGTTGTAAATTTATGTGAACCGGTGCGGACGCGCAATGTGCGCCCCTACGGTGCATTTTGATTGTAGGGACGGATATTATCCGCCAGAAAGCGATGGTTTACACATTTGCAATCTTCCTGCACTCTAAATAATACCTTTTTTCCGTCGCTTCGCCCATTGAGAACGTCTTTTTGGGCAAAACGCCGCCTAAAACTACGCCCTTGAATAAATCGCTTTTTGCGAAATCGGGCAAAATTACGCCGACGGCTTTATTTGCGGCGCAGATTTTGCGCACGCTGTCCTCGCCGTGAATATAATCTACCGTCACGCCGTCATGCTCGGCGCAAAACTGCGTCAAAAACATTTCAAGCGTGCCAACTGCGAGCGGCGCGGGGCAGTTTTTCGCGTGCACAGGGCGGTCGTCCTTCTTATCAACAATAATAAAACGCTGCCCGCTGCCCACTGACGAACCGTGCCGCGACAGAAACGCCGAAAATTCCATGTCAAAGGTTCTCGCGTCCGTGCCGAAAATCACGCGGTGAATTGGCTCAATTTCAATTGCTTCGTCGTGAATATTTTCAAGCTCCACAAGCGCAAAACGCGCTGGGTGCTTTTCTATTTCCTGTGCGGAAAGCGTTTTTTTGACATTTTCCCAGTGCGCCTTTGCCGTTGCGAGCGAGTGATTTCCGTCGCCAACTGCTATCGCGAGTGGCTTTTGACCCTTTGCGGCGGGATATTTTTCGTCGAAATATTTTTGCTCCGAAAGCGCCATGATAGCGGCTTCAAGCGCTTCAATCTGCGCTTTATCTGTGATTGCCCAGCCCTCGATGTGGCCGCCGCCGAGCATTAAATCGGTGTCGTACAGCTTATTGAGCTTGTCGGCATTTGCCAAAAGCGGCTCGATAATCGCCTTTTTGTCGTCGTCGATGAGCATAAGAATATGTGGCGCTTCAAGCGGCGCGCCTGTTCTTACGGCAAGGCGCGGGGGAATGCGGTCAACAACCGTGTTTTCGCTTGGGCGGATAAGCGGCATAGCGCCTTTTTCGTAGCTGTATTTTTCGAGGTCAACAGCGCCCACAACGCCTATGCGCGCGCCGTTTTTTGTTGTGCGGCGCACTAAAACAAAGCCATCAACGCTCTTTGTGAGCACCGATTTTTCATATTCGCGCATATTTTCATGTATTTTTTCTATGCGTGCGTCAACGCCATCTTTGCCGAGATAGACCTCGGGCAGCGTTATGTGAAGCGTGCTCGGCGCGTTTTCGGCAAGCTTTTCAGCGTTTTGCCAATATTCCGGCTCACTTGTAAACTGGTCGCACGCGAGGGCGCACCACTTTTGCATGTCGGTGCCGTCCGCAGGCAAAAGAATTTTCGCGTGTGTAAAAATGTTGTTCATTATTATCACCCTTTATTATCCCTTGTCATTCTGAGGAGCGAAGCGACGAAGAATCTTTTTGCAAGCGCGTGCACAAGATTCTTCGCTTCGCTCAGAATGACTTAATTTCGGGAAATTTCGACGCGAAGCACACTGCTTCAAAGCCGCCTGATTGCAAGCGCTCTATTTGTTTGCCGACCTTTTTGCCTGCCGCGAGCACGGCGACGCTGTATTCGCTGCGAAGCTTTTCGGCTTTTTGCATAACGTCGGCAAAATCGTCGCTCGCGTCGTACAAAAGCGCAAGTTTTTTTGACTGCGCGGGGATTATGTAACCCTCGTCGAGCAAAATGCCTGTTATGCGCTCAAAGCCTATTGAAAAGCCTACTGCGGGAACGTCCTGACCTGTGAATTTTCCCACAAGATTGTCGTAGCGCCCGCCGCCGCCGACTGCGCCCGCGAATTTATCGCACACAATTTCAAACACCATTCCGGTGTAGTAGCCCTGCCCGCGCACGAGCGACGGCGTGTATTTTATGCCGTATGTGCCGTTAGCGACTTTTTCTACGGTGCTAATAACGTATTTTAAGTTGTCGCCGAGCGTTTTATCTGTGCAAAGCGCCGCCACCTCGTCGAGTGTGAACGCGCCCTTTGACAAAAACGCCGTCAGCTTTTCGACCGCCTCGGCGGGCATTTGCTTTTCATTTAATTCAGCCGCAACGCCGTCCGCGCCGATTTTGTCCAGCTTGTCAAACGTGACACAAACGGTATCTAATGTGTCGTTTGCAAAGCCGAAGCTTGTCAGCATACCGTGCAGCATGCGGCGGTCGTTTATGTGGATTGAGAAATCATCAAAACCGATGTTTAAAAGCGCGCGCGCTGTAACGTCGATGAGCTCAATTTCTGCGTTTGGCGACGAGTCACCGAAAACGTCTATGTCGCACTGCACAAACTCGCGCATACGCCCCTTTTGCGGGCGCTCGGCGCGGAAAACGCGGTCTGTTTGAATGACCTTAAACGGGCTTGGCAGCTGCTCTTTATGCGCCGAATAATAGCGCGTGAGCGGTAGCGTCAAGTCGTAGCGCAAGCCCATATCTGAAAGCTGCTTTTCGTCGCCCGCTTCGAGCGCTTTTTGCAGCTTGTCGCCGCGTTTTAGCACCTTAAAAATAAGGTTTAAGTTGTCGCCACCGTCCGATTTGTCGAGGTTTTCCATATCCTCGAGCATCGGGGTCGTAATGCGTTCAAACCCGCTTGTGCGGTAGGTTTTCAAGATTTCGCCCTGAACGTAGTCGCGCAAAAGCACCTCGTTTGGCATATAGTCGCGTGTGCCCTTAAGTGGCATCGTTTTCATCGTTATCGTCCTCTTTGGTTTTAAGATTTTTTATGTACTGCTTAATTTTAGTGAGCGCCTCGTCGTAATCGTTATGCTTTGCGTTCGGGAATGCGCGAAGCAGGCGGCGGCGCACAAGATGGCTGCCGCGCGTCCACTCGCCGCGAGCCGTGTCAAGCGCCTGCATGGCTTCTTTTTTGGCGGCGTCGAACCTGTCTTGAACGGCGTCAAGGCGCTCGTTTGCCTCGTCCTTTGCGGCTTCAAGCTTGTCCGCCGTCGCTGCCTTTGCCTCGTCAAAACGGCTGTCGACATTGAGCGCGGTGTCGCCGAGGTTTTTCGCCATAGCGTCGCTGCCCTTGCGCAGCGCTTCGGCGATTTTGTTAAGCGTGCCAAGCTCGGCGTTGAGCTTTGCCATAGCGACGATTGTCACGATTGCGTCTGACACGAACAGGACGAGGATTATCCAGAACAAAATTTCGCCGCCGAGCCGTGGAAAGCCGTCGACAAAGCTTGCGATGAGCGGCTGAACGATGTCCATTACAAATACGCCGCCAACGCCCCACAAGAGGCTGAATTTAAGGCATATGTAGCCGCCGAGATTAAACGGAACGTCAGAATAGTCCCACCATGTCGTGTGGAATATTTTTTTGAGCACCCAACCTGTGACAAGCTCGAGCGCGCTTGCAAGCAGGACAGTGCCTAAATATAACATGAGCAGATTGTCCGTCATCGGCGTGAGCACAAGAATGACAATCACCATGCCAAAGCCGTAAATTGGGCAGACAGGCCCGTTTAAAAAACCGCGGTTGACAAATTTGCCCGTGCGCACGGTGTCAAAACAAACCTCCATGCACCAGCCAAGCAGCGCATAAATGCTGAAATACCAAAAAAGCTGATACAAAGAAAAGCCCGCGATGGTAGCGTTGAGAAAACTCATATAATTTTACTCCGTAGTATAATGTAGGGACGCCATACATGGCGTCCGAAACCGCATGGATGCGCTAAATTGCGGGCGGATAATATCCGCCCCTACATAATTATTTTATAATTTTGCTCCGCAATGGCTGCAAAACGCGTCGTTGTCGGCGCATTCGTGGCCGCAGGCGGCGCAGATATTTTTGTCGTCGGCTTTGGCTTTTGCCTCGGCTATTTTGGCGTTTACAGCGTCGATTTGCTGCTGATACTGCTCGGCGATTATAAAAAGGGCGTCGATTGTCTGCTGTGGTGTCTTGCCGCCGTCGCCGTATGGCTCGTCGTTTTTGGCTTTGCCGCTGCGCACGAGAAACATCATGCGCCCAACGTCGGCAAACTGGCGATCCTGCTCGGTTTTAAGGCGCGCAAGCTCAAGCTTATGGCGCATAATGGCCGATTTTTCGCTCACGGCATCTGTGGCGTTTTTGCTTTTTTGCTGCACATATTCATACGCGTCCTCGGTGGCTGTTTGAGCCGTCTCCGCCAGAGATTGTATTATTTTAAGAACATCCTTTTCCATGACAAATCACTCCTTTGTTTTATACATATCATGATTATACCACATTTTTGCCACCGCGAAAACCCCGCACACAGCACATATTACTATAATCGGGATAAAATTTACAATATAGCGGCTTCGCGCCTCCCATATAAGCAGAAAAACTGTTATTCCCAAAAGCGAAAGCGGCATAAACGCCGTCGAGTGGTCTTTTTTGCGAATTGCCGACACAGCCCCCGCCGCCATAAAAAGCAGCGCCGCGAGGTGTGCTGACGTGGCAAGATACGCTGTCGCACCAAAGCCGCCGAACTCAAAAAGCAGAAAATTATGCAAAAAATGATATTCAAGCGGCGCTTGGCGAAGCTTCATCGGCGCAAAAAACGTGCCGTCGCTCCAAATAAACGATAATTTATTAGTCAAATGCTGCGCCATGCCCGCCGCGCCCATGTCTTTGACACGGCGCTGTATTTCGTCAAGATTAAACTGCACGCGCTCGGCGTAATTGCCCGCCGCAAGCGTCGATTGATAGTCGGGGTCGTAATAATATCCGTTTTCGTGCAGACCCATCATGACCCAGTGTGTGTACGGCACGGCGTTTTCTTGATCACGCGGATACAGCGCCGGAGACGCCGAAACAGCCGCAGACAGCAGCATGTATGTGCATATAAATGAAAGCAGCATAGCCAAGATTGCCGCCGCACGCTTCGCCTTATCCGTAGGGAGCGACGCCCTCGTCGCTCAGAAATTCAAGAGCACCGCGTCAATCAAAACCGCAATAAGCATTATGGCGACAGGTCACCTTCACCTTTGCGCCAACCGCAACGCCCGCGCCGAAGAAAGCGCACAGCAGCACTCCCCTTTTCAGCCTGCCCGCCGCAAACGCCTCACGCGCGTACAGCCAAATGAGCGCCGCGCCGACGATGAACGGCATTGAAAGCGTATCTGTGTAAATTATTGGTGCGTAGCCGAAAACGCCTATGCACAGCCCCGCGCAGGCAAAGCCGAAAATCGCCGCCTTTGCGCCTAAGATTTTTCGCAAAACGAAGTACATAAGCACAAGCGAAAGCATTATTGTGGCGCAGTTGAGCACTATTGCGCACGCTGTTAAATCAGTGAAGCCAAGCGATTTCACAAGCGATAAAAACGCCGTAAAAAACACATAAAGCGGAGCGTTGTTGTAAAACAAATCGAAGTAATCTGCAAGCTTTGCGCCTGTGGCTACGTAATTTTCCGCCGCGCCGAGCACCACGCCGAAGTCCCAGTCGGGCGTTATCTGCACGCGCATTGAAAATCCCGCATACAGCAAAAACGCAAAATAAGCGGCCATAATTATCGGCACGGCGACGCGCTCTGTTTTAAGCGGAATTTCGGGCAGCTTTAAAATAAACCGCACTGCAAAAACGCCCGCCGCACACAGCAAAGCCGTGCCGACAAGCAAAACAAGTGGCTTATACGCAAAAAATATAGTCTGATTATTAAAAATGCCGTCCGCCGCCGCGAAAATAAAAACCCCCGCAAACAGCCAAAGCACCGCACCATAAAGCCTAGATAACGTTTTCATTTATTTTACCTCATAAAAACCTATACCATATTGTAGCACAAATGTGTATAATGTTAAATAAGAAGTTGTGCTTTTACCGTAGGGCGTAAGATTGTGCGAACCGAGGCGGTTGCGCATTGCAAAGGTATACAAAAGGAGGTGCGAAAATATGCCCGACGACAGAATAATATTTCACTGCGACTGCAACAGTTTTTTTGCGTCTGTTGAGCTGCTTTCGCATCCTGAATTGCGAGACAAGCCTGTGGCTGTGTGCGGAGACCCCGACAGCCGGCATGGGATAATTCTTGCAAAAAACGAAGCCGCGAAAAAATTTAAGGTGCAGACAGCCGAGACGATTTACTCAGCAAAGCGAAAATGTCCAGACCTCATTCTGCTGCCGTCACATCACGACAAATACCGCGAATACAGCCGCCGCGTAAACGCGATTTACGCGCAGTATACCGACCTCATCGAGCCGTTTGGCATAGACGAAAGCTGGCTCGACGTGACGCACACATGGCGGCTTTTTGCCAAAAGTGCGCCCGAGCTTGCCGATAATTTGCGCGAGCAGATCAAGCGCGAAACAGGGCTGACAATCTCCGTTGGCGTGAGCTTTAACAAGGTTTTCGCGAAGCTTGGCAGCGACTATAAAAAGCCCGACGCGACGACGCTTATCACGCGCGAAAATTTTAAGCAGCTTGTGTGGCGCATGAACGTGGGCGAAATGCTGTATGTTGGCAAAAACGTTCAGCAGACGCTCGCGGGGCTCGGCGTAAAAAACCTCGGTCAGCTTGCGGCGCTTGACGTTAAAACAGCGCAGGACGCTATGGGCAAGCTTGGCCCCGAGCTTGTGAAATACGCGCGCGGCGACGATGATTCGGCAGTGCGCAATGTCAACGACGTGCCGGAGGTGAAAAGCGTCGGCAACGGGCTGACGTTCAAGCGAAATCTCATCGGCGCTGACGACATTCGCGCGGGGATTTTTGCGCTTGCGGACGAGGTTGCTTCGCGCTTGCGCCGTCACGCGCTTTACGCAAACGCCGTGCAGGTGATGATAAAAACGCCCGAATTTAAGAGCATTTCGCGCCAGCAGCAGCTTGACGCGCCGACGTTTCTCGCAAAGGAAATCGGCGATTTGGCGTACAGGCTCGTGTGCGCAAATTACGGCCTTGACAAGCCGATACGAATGCTGACCGTGACGGCGCTGAACCTCACGGACGGCAGCGAGGCGCAGCAGCTTTCGTTTTTTGACGACGCGCCGAAAAAGGCGAATAAGAAGCGCGAAAGCCTTGAAAAAAGCCTTGACGCGATACGCGCAAAATACGGCAAGCATTCCATAGCACAGGCAAATGTCATTAAAAATGATATTGGACTGTCGGATATTGAGACGGACGAAAAATAAGGAGGCAGAATATGTTTTTCAAAATCGAGGCGGGCGGTGTGAGCGAAACGTCGCTTGACAAAATGACAAAAAACGACACAATTGCAGGCTACATAATGCTTGGCGAGCTTGAGGACGTGGCGGTACCGCTTGGGCTTTCGGACATTGCTGTGCGCGAATGTTTGACGGATGAAAACCCAACACGCGCGGCGCTTGACGTTTACGAGGATTTCAGCTTTGGCATAATGAACATTATAAATCTTGCTGACATAAAGCAAAAACGCGACCGCGTGGCTATATTTTTGAAGCGGAACATGTTCATTATGGTTGAAATAATTGACAAGGACGGCAGCTCGCGCGACATGTTTGAGCTTGCGATGCAGCGGTATAAGACGAATATCACGCTTGAGAAAGTGATTTACGGCGTGATGGACAGAATGCTCGCGGGCAGCAGCGAGCGCCTTGCCGAGATAAGCGCAAAGGTACTTGAGCTTGAGCGCAGCATGGTGAACAACTACCTCGACGACAGCACAAACAAAACGCTATTTAAAATGAAGAAAAATTTAATGCTGCAAAAAAATTATTACAATCAACTTGTCGGCATAGGCGAGACGCTTGAAGAAAACGAAAACGACCTTTTCAGCGAGGAAAATCTGCGATATTTTGCGGTTTTTGCGGCAAAAGCGCAGCGGTTATCCGGCGAAGCGTCCGAAATGGCAGAAAACCTCGTCCACGTGCGCGAGGCATACGAGGCGGGGCTGAATTATAATATGAATAAAACGATGCAGTTTTTCACTGTAATCGCCACAATTTTTATGCCGCTGACTCTGCTCGTAGGTTGGTTCGGCATGAATTTCACAAACATGCCGCTGATACAAAGTGAGTATGGGTATCCGTTTATAATAATTGTGAGCATATTGCTCGTCGCCGCGAATTTGTATTGGTTTCATAGGAAGAAATATATGTAAAAAAGAAGAGAGAAGATAGAAGAAAGAAAAAGTAAGGTGTGACGCCTGCGGGCGTCACATTCTAATGAATAGCACACCTTGTCATTCTGAGCGTAGCGAAGAATCTTTTGCGCGTTATCGTAGGTTTTAAGATTTTTCGCTGCGCTCAGAATGACAGAAAACCGCAGGGTCACTCATTAACTCTTCTTTCTTCTCTTTTCTTTATTATTAAAACCCCCTCCGCAAAAATTGGACTGTTCCCCGATTAACAGACAAATAAAAAAGCACCCTATCGTAGAATTGCGACAAATTACGCGGCCTTGCTCCGAATCTCAAACGGAGTGAGGCCGTCTTTTAAGTTAATGCGCTCGAAATTATAAAACGCAACATACTCCGCCACAGCCTGTTCCACCTCTGC